>CAZUGF010000011.1:0-60764 GCA_964619705.1 uncultured Bifidobacteriaceae bacterium | reverse complement strand
TGCGGCTTGTGATCAGCTCGAATGGGTCCCCTGGCGCACCACGTGCCGCCGGAACGGCAAGAACGCCCACGCGTTGGATCTCGAGCCCTTGCGTTCCTCGGCTGACGCGTCACCAGCCGCCCGGGTTCAGCTCGTCGCCCATTCGCTGAGCACGTCGCGCGCATTCGCGCGCACCTCCGCGGCGGCGCCGGCCGGCTGGCCGGCGACGACAGGACGAGGAACGCAAGGCCCCCGGGATGCGTACTGCCGTCTACTGCAGGACCACCACGCCGCCGAGCGGCGCCTCGCCGAAGTGCGCCGCGGCCGCTCCGCCGAACCGCACCTTCACCGTCGCAAACGCCAGTGCCGGGCCGCCCGTCAGGTCGATCTCGACGGGTGAACCGGAGAACCCGGCCAGCGCCCCGTTCGACGTGATCGACGCCGCGCCCGTGATGCGGTACCCGCCGGCGATCTCCGTCACCTGGGCGCCGCTCATCCGCACATGATGCGTGTGGGCCGCACGCGTGGTGTTGTCGGAGCGGATCATGTTGAGCGACGCGACGAAGTCGACCGTGCCCGACGCGATGGAATAGGTCACCGTCCAGTCGCCGTCGATCTGCCACGGGCCCAGTGGGTCGGGTGGCGTCATCGCCCCGGTAAAGTCGTGAACGTGGCCGTCGACCCGGATCTGGCCCGGCACCTGCGCCTGCACCTGGACGGCCAGCACGCCCGTCATGACGGCGACAGCGGTGATACAGCAGCGAATCCTCGTGTTCATGCAATCCTCCGTATCGGAGCGCGCGCTCCGTATGTGTGGCAGGCTGGCCCCGGGGCGGCTTGAAGTCGTTAGCCCGACCTGAGAGAATCCTGAAAATTCCCTGAAATCGACTCGTCAGCGCCATGGTCCCCCGCCCATCCCGGTACGAGTTCGGCCGCTTCCGCCTCGACGCGGCGCAGAAGGTGCTGTTCCTCGACGGACGCCCGCTGCCGCTCACGCCGAAGGCCACCGAAACGCTGGTGGTCCTGGTCGAGCGCCACGGCACCCTCGTCACGAAGGACGAACTGCTCCGGCTCGTGTGGCCAAATGCCTTCGTCGAGGAGAACAACCTCGCCCAGAACATCTCGCTGCTCCGCCGGACCCTCGGCGAGGGCAGCGGAGGGGCGCCGTTCATCGAGACGGTCCCCAGGCGCGGCTACCGGTTCGTCGGCACGGTCGTGGAGCGCACCGCTCCTTCGCCGGACGCCGGCCCCGCTGCGCCGGACAGCGGCACACCGAGCGGCGCGGATCCGTCCGTGGCACCCACACCCGGCCCTCCGGCACGGCGCACCGCGTGGTGGGCCGCCGCCGCGGCCCTGTCGGTCGTGGTGCTGGCCGTCACCGCCGCGTCCCGGCTGTGGAACGAGGGACCGGCCGATGCGGCAGCATCCGGCACGATCCGCGTCGCCGTGCTCCCGTTCATCAACCTGGGCGGACCGGCCGACGAGTCCTTCGTCGCCGGCATGACGGAGGAGATCACGAGCCGTCTCGCGCGGCTGGACCGGATGTCCGTGCTCTCGGGCACGACCGCCCGTGCCTACGATCGCGGCGGCAAGCGCATGCGGCAGATCGCCGCCGAGCTCGGCGTCGCGTATGTCATCGAGGGCGCCATCCGGTGGACCCACGCCTCGGACCAGACGCGCATGCGGATCTCGGCACACCTGATCCGGGCGGCCGACGACACGACGGTGTGGAGCGAGCAGTACGAGACACCCCTCGCCGATCTCTTCGACGTGCAGGCCGACCTCGCCTATCAGGTAACCGGCGCCATGCAGGTGGTGCTCGACGCCCGCGAGCGCCGCCTGGTGGATGCGCGGCCCACCGGGGACGTGGACGCGTATACCGCGTACCTTCGCGGCATGTCCGCCTACCAGCAGGGCGCGTCGGACACGGCCAACCTCGGACAGGCACGCCTGGAACTGGAAGAGGCCGTCGCCCGCGACCCGCGATTCGCGCTCGCCTGGAGCTGGCTGGCGCGCACCTACGCGTCGCTGTACCGGACGGCCACCGAGAGGACGCCGGCCGTCAGACAGGACGCGTACCGCGCGGCGCACACGGCCATCGCGCTCGATCCCGCGCTGCCTGACGGTCACGTCGGCCTCGCGCAGATGCTGTTCACCGACGGCAGGTACGAAGAAGCGCGCCGTGAACTGGACATCGCCTCCCTCGGCCTGCCGAACTCGCCCGAGATCCTGCAGCTCATCGCCTGGCTCGACCAGCGGCAGGGGCACTGGCGCGAGTCGAGGGCCAACTACGAGCGGGCGTTCGCGATCGACCCGGTGTCGACGGCCGACCTCATCGCCGTTCACTACCTGCACCTGCGGCAGTTCCCCGAGGCGCGCCGATTCATCGGGATCGCACGGGCGGCCAACCGCTCCGGCGTGCTGACGCCCGAAGCCTGGACGCTCTTCACCGAGACCGGTGACATTGCCGGCGCGCGGGCACTGCTCGAGGCCGCCCTCGAGTCGCGGACGCCGGCCGACGCCCGCGCCAAGGGCCTGCTCGCGCGGCTGGAGTGGTTCGACGGCCGCCACGAACGCGCACTCGAGTTGATCGACTCGATGGACGAGGCCGGTGCCTGGATGGCGCCGAACTTCCGCTTCCCCGCCGCGGTGCTGGCCGGACAGGTCTACCAGAGCATGGGCCGGCCCGAGGCCGCGGCCAGGAGCTACGAGGCCGCCAGGGCTGAACTGGATCGCAGGCTGCAGCGGACGCCCGACGATTTTCAGGTGGTTGCCGCCCTGGCACTCGTCTCAATCGGCCTGGGCCGCACGGCGGAGGCCATCGACCATGCCGAGCGCGCCGTGGCGCTGCTGCCCGTCAGCAAGGATGCCACACAGGGCCCGCTCTACCTCTACCTGCTGGCCCGGATCCAGGCGCAAGCCGGCCTGCACGACGCGGCCTTCGCCACGCTGGAGACGATGTTCAGCCGGCCCTGTTACTACAACGAGCACTGGCTCCGGCGCGACCCGGCCTTCGCGTCACTGCGCACGCACCCGGCCTTTGGCGGCGCACTCGCACGCTGGTCCCTGCAGAACGGTGACGCGCTGCTGCTGCGGACAACCGCCGCGGACGCCGAACGCTAGCGCGGCGGGCCTGGAGGGCCTTCGCCGCCCCACGCGCACGGCGCTATACTCCGCTCGTGAACCGACGTGCCTTTCTGTCCACCGCCGCGCTCGGCACGCTGGCGGCGGCCGTGCCTCCCCGTATTGCCCTCGCCCGGCAATCGAAGCCCGCACAGGCACCCACCGACGGCTTCGACCCCTGGATCGAAGTACACCCCGCCCACCTCGCGCACAACGTCCGCGAAGTCGCCCGTGCCTCGGGTGCGCGGCCGATCCTCGCCGTCGTCAAGAACAACGCCTATGGCCACGGCGTCGCCACCGCCGCGCGGCTGCTCGAGCCACTGCCGGACGTGGACGGCTTCGCCGTCGTCAAGCTGGACGAGGCGATCACGCTGCGCGATCGCGGGATCACGAAGCCCGTGCTGCTGATGGGGCCGTTCACGCCGGCAGACCTCGAGACGATGGCGGCGCGTGACGTCATGCCGATGGTCTACACGCCCATCGGGGCGGAGTTGGAACGGGCCGCCGCATCGCTGGCGCGCCCGCTCGACATCCACGTGTGCGTGGACACGGGCATCGGCCGCGTCGGTGTGCCCCACGGCCAGGCCGCGGCGCTCATCCGGGACCTCGCGGCGCGACGGAATGTCCGCCTGGCCGGCGTGATGATGACCTTCACGGAGGACCTGGCGTTCGACCAGGAGCAGTTGGCGCGGTTCACGGCGCTCACCGGCGGGCTCGCCCGCGAGGGCATCGCGCTCGGACGCCGCCACGCTGCGTCGAGCTACACGTTCTTCCAGCACGACAACGCGTGGCTGGACATGGTGCGGACCGGCATGGTGCTCTACGGGGTCTATCCGTCGCCGGCGTTCCGCACGGCGGCGCGCGCCGGGGGCCGCCTCGATCTCCGGCCGGCCGCCGCCCTCCGCGCGCGCGTCGTGTACGTGAAGCAACTGACGGCGGGCACGAGCGCCGGCTACGACCGTGCGTACATGGCCACGCGCGACACCTGGATCGCCACGCTCCCGGTCGGCCATGCGGACGGCTGGCCCCGTGCCGCAGCCAGCGGCGCGCGCGTCCGCATCAACGGCCGGCACTACCCTGTCATCGCGTCCGTCTCCGCCAGCCACACCCTCGTCGAGATCGGCGCCGAGGAGGCGGTGCGGGCCGGCGACGTGGCCACCTTCTTCGACTGGGAGGACGGCTCGCGGCCGGAGGACGTGGCCACCGCCTGCGGCGCATCGGTCTACGACCTGCTGATGCACCTCAACCCGATGCTGACGCGCTACGTCATGACCGAGCAGTAGGGCCGTTCGCCGCCCGGGAATTACGTGAGCCATCGTGGTTCCAGGGGACTAGAATGTGCCGCATGTCCTCCCGCCGCGCCTTCCTCACGACCGCCGGCACGGCGGCCGCCGGCATCTGGATCCCCCGGCCCGTCAAGGGCTACACCGCCGCGGAGATGCGCCGCATCGACACGGCGGACGTCGGCATCTCCAAGTGGGACCTCGATACGCCCGCGCTCGCGGTGGACCTCGATCGTCTGGAGCGGAACATCAAGACGCTGCAGACGCGCCTCGCGGCCAACGGCATTGCCGCCCGTCCGCACGCCAAGACGCACAAGTGCGCCGCGATTGCGCGGCTGCAGCTCGCCGCCGGCGCCATCGGCATCTGCACGGCCAAGCTGGGTGAGGCCGAGGCCCTCGCCGCGGAGGGCATCGAGCCCATCTGCATGACCACCGCCAACCTGTCGCCGCGCAAGATCCGGCGAGCCATGCAGCTGGCGAAGCGGAACCCCCGGTTCATCCAGGCGGTGGACGAGGAGCAGAACGCGCGGGACCTCTCCGCCGCGGCTGCCGAGGCCGGCGTGACCGCGGATGTCGTCATCGACGTCGCCGTCGGGACGCGCAGCGGGATTCCGGCGGGCGATCAGGCGCTGCAACTCGCGACGCTCGTGGATACGCTGCCGAACCTGACGCTGCGCGGCCTGCTCTCCTACGACGGCGGTGCGCAGCACGTCAACGGGTTTGCCGCGCGCAAGGCCCGGGCACTGGAGGGTGTCGCCGCCAACGCCGAGACGCGCGCGCGGATGGCGCGCGCGGGCCTCAGCACCGACATCTTCAGCGGCGGCGGGACGGGCACCTACAGCGTGCAGCACCAGACGCCGGGCTTCACCGACGTGCAGGTCGGGAGCTACGTCTTCATGGACATGCAGTACCTGGCCATCGGCAGCGAGGACGGCGACGCGGTCTATCGGGACTTCGAGCCGTCGCTGACGGTCGTGGCCACCATCCTCAACAACCGCTTTCCCGGACGCCTCACCACCGATGCCGGAGCCAAAGCGCTCACCCTCAACACGCCGCGCGCCGGGGTCGTCGGCGAGCCGGGCATGGACTACAACGCCGGCTCGGATGAGTTCGGCGTCATCAGCTACACGGAGGCCGCGCGCCGCTACCGGATGGGCGACCGCATCGAGATGATCGTGCCGCACTGCGATCCGGTGGTGAACCTGTACGACCAGATCTACGGCATCCGCGGCGAGACGGTCGAGGCCGTGTGGCCGATCACCGCGCGGGGCCGATCACAGTAGCGTGCGGAGACCGGCCCCCGCGCCGCCTACGGCTTCACGTCGTTCTTCAACTCGACGACGATCACTTCCATCGTCTCGGTGCCGCGGTTCATGTCGCCGTGCTCGGTTCCCGGCGGATCCGCGTCGAGCCAGTAGGCCTTGCCGGTCTCCCACACCATCTTCTGCGTCGTGGCCCCCTTGGCGTCCACGACGTCGAGCGTGCCGCCCTTGAGCGTGACGATCGTACGCCCGTGATCGTGCCGATGGAGGGCGAGGGGCTGATTGGGGTGGATGATGGACTTCCACACCTTCACTTCGCTGTTCTCGAACTGCGGCTCCCGCCGGCTGGGCGTGGCCTGCTGCTGCAGGGCATCCACCACGCCCGTCGTCGCGCAGATGGCGGCTGCCACGCACACGCTCTTCCACGTTCCTGTCATCGTCTCGCCTCCCGGTGCGGCCGCGTGGACGCACCCGCTTCACTACAGGTTCAGAATCCTGGCCGCGTTCCCGCCGAGTATGCCACGGCGCTCCCCTTCCGGCAGGTCCAGCGCGCGAATGGACTCCAGCATCTTCGGGATGGATCCGATCTGGTGCGGGTAGTCGCTCCCGGCCAGGATGTGATCCGTCCCCGCAAACGCGGACGCCAGGGCCATCGCCTTCGGGTCGAAGTTGACCGTGTCGTAGTAGAACTCCCGCAGGTAGTCGCTCGGCGGCCTGTCGATGTGGGCCCGGCAGTCCGCGAAGGCTTCGTAGCCCCGATCCAGCCGTTCGGCGAGATACGGGATGGCGCCGCCCATGTGGCACAGCACCCACGTGATGCGCGGATAGCGGCGCGGGACGCCGGCGAAGACCAGGTGCGCCGCGGCGAGCGTCGTGTCCATCAGGAAGCCGACGAGCGGCATCAGCCAGTACTGCTCCATCGCCTCCACGCCCAGCGGGTGCGCGGGATGGATGTAGATGACGGCCCGGCGTTCGTCGGCTGCGCGCCACAACGGCTCGTACCGCGCGTCGGCCAGCGCCACGCCGTTCACGTTACTGAACACCATGGCGCCCGGCAGGCCCAGCGTCGTCATGGCGCGCTCGAGCTCCGCGACGGACGCCGCCGGATCGTTGAGCGGGAGCGTGGCCAGGAAGGTGAACGCCTTGCGGCGCTGCCGCTCCGCGGCGTACGCGTCGTTGACGGCGCGCGCGAGTTCCACGGCCAGCGCGGGCTCCTCCATGTGCGTGCCCGGCGTCGTGAATGTCGCCACCTGCAGGTCCACGCCGTGTCCGGCCAGCACCGTCTCACGGACGTCCAGGTCCCGGTGGCCCGGCACGAGGATGTTGTAGTCGCCCGGGTAGTGGAGCCGCGGGTTGTCCTCCGCGTCGTAGTCGATGCGAATTCGCGAGCGTCCCGCCTTGACCGCATCCAGGTACTCCGGCGGGTAGTAGTGATTGTGGAAGTCGATGATCATGTCGGAACCCCGGGAATGGGATGACGGGAAGGCACGACGCACACCGCGACGGTCACGGGCACGTGTCCGGCGCCGCCGTTCATGGCCCCGGCCGCTGGACCGCGGCGGATCGACGGGCCCAGATCCAGTAGACGGGCAGGCCGGACAGGACGAGCGCCAGGCCGACAGCGCTCTCCGCCGGGTCCGCACGGAGCTGGTTGACGACGATGGCCAGTGACGCCAGGACGAAGAGGAGCGGCGCCACGGGAGCCAGGGGCATCGGCCACGCCGGATTGTAGCCGGACCGGCGCCGCAGCACCAGAATCCCGACGCCCAGCAGCGCGAAGAAGATCCACTCCGTGTAGATGACGCGCGTGAACAGCGCCCGGTAGGTCCCGGTCCACACCAGCGCGGACGACCAGATGGCCTGCAGCAGGATGGCCCGCGACGGCGTCTGGAAGCGCGGGTGCACGGCGCCCGCCCAGCGGAACAGGAGGCCGTCCTGTGCCATCTGGTAGTACACGCGCGGCCCGAGGAGGATGATGCCGTTCAGCGCGCCGAAGGCGCTCAGCATCACGAGGCCGGCAATGACGTTGCCCCCGCCGGGCCCGAGCCGGTCGAACGTGTCCGCCGCCACGCGGGATGACGCGATCACTTCCGGCACCGAGAGCACGCGCAGGTACACCGCGTTCAGCCCGATGTAGCACAGCGTCACGACCACGATGCCGAGCATCAGCGCGCGCGGAATCGTCCGCTCCGCATCCACGGTCTCCTCGGCGGTGTAGGTGACCATGTGCCATCCGCCGAAGGCGAAGAGGCCCGCGGAGACGGCCAGCATCAGCCCGCCCGGCGTCACCGGCGCGAGCCCGGCCGCGGCCTCCGCCGGCGGCGGGCCGGATGGCACGAGCCACCAGCCCGCGCCGATGATCAACCCGACGGCCGCCACCTTGGCGAGCGTGATGCCCGACTGCACGCGCGTCCCGGCCCGCGTCCCGACGTAGTTGACCGCCGAGAGTGCGAGGATGGCCAGGACCGCCGTCACGCGCGTCCCCGTCTCCCCCATCGGCACGAACGTCCCCGCATAGCGCGCGAACACCGTCGCAATCGCCGCGACGATGCCGCTGTGCATGATCCAGAACATGGCCCATCCCCAGAGGAAGCCCAGGGCGGGCGAGTAGATTTCGCGGAGGAACACGTAGACCCCGCCCGTCCGCGGGAACGCGGAGGCGAGCTCGGCGCACACGAGCGCCCCGAGGAGCGTGAGCACGCCGGCGATGAGCCACGCCAGCAGCACCCCCGCGGCGGACCCCACCTGCGCGGTGATCTCCGACGCCTGGACGAACACCGATGCGCCCAGGATCGTCCCGACGACGAGCGCCGTGGCGTGGGAGAGCCCGATGACCCGTGCGAGGCGGGTCAGGGCGGCGGGCCCGGGAGATGAGGGTGGCCGGGTCGAGGGATGGCGCGTCCTCCTCGCAAGAAAGCAAAACCGGGTTTCCGTGCCCGCGTGCGCGAGACAGAAACCCGGTTCGTGTGGCTGTCCGTTCGGCGTGCAGCTCCCGTGTGCCGGTGGCCGTGCCGTGTGGTGCTGACGTCCCCTGCTAGGCGGCCGCCTTGGCCGGCTGGGAGAGGACGTTCTGGAAGACCGCGACGGCCTTCTGCATCTCCGCCATGGTGCCGACGGAGATCCGGCAGTGCGTCTTCTCGTAGGGCGGGAAGTCCCGCGCGACGAGCACGCCCTGCGCCAGGCAGGCCTCGCGGAACTCGCGGGCCGGGCGCTTGATGTCGACGAACATGAAGTTGGTCTGCGAATCGGTGGGCGTGTACCCGTGATCCGCGAACCACTTCTGGGTGAAGCTGCGAGCCTCGGCGTTGCGCGCCGATTCCTCCTTGACCCACTGCTCGGGGACGGCGAGCGCGGCGCGCGCGCCCTCGAGGCCGAGCACGCTCATCTGGCCGGAGCCGTCCCAGGCTGCCATCTTCGCGATGGTGTCCTTGTGCCCGATGGCATAGCCCACGCGGAGGCCGGCCATGCCGAAGCACTTGGAGAACGTCCGCGCCACGACCACGCGCGGGTTGTCCACCGCGAGCGGGATCATCGTCTCGTAGCCCGGCATCGTCGCGTACTCGAAGTAGGCCTCGTCCACGAGCACGGTCGTGTCCGGCGAGCCCTTGAGCAGCGTGGAGATGTAGCTCCGGGTGTCGGCGGCGGTGACGGCCGTCGCGACGGGGTTGTTCGGGTTGCAGAAGAACACGAGGCCGGCGCCCTTGGAGGCCGCCTGCAGAGCGTCGATGTCCATCCTGAGATCCGGCGTCAGCTTGACACCGGTCAGCGGGTGGCCCATCAGGCGCGCGTAGTCCGCGCACTCCTCGTACGCCGGAATCGGCGCCACGAGGCCCGCCGTCTTCGAGGTGAAGACGTGCGTGGACGTGCGCAGGATCTGCGTGGAGCCGGCGCCGAGCAGGACGTTCTCCCGCTTTACGCCGTGCTTCTTCGCCACGAGGTCCGAGACCTCCGCGATGGTGGCAAACGGGTAGCGGCCGGCTTCGGTGAACGAGCGGCGGACGCCGGCGAGCACGTCCGCATGGCAGCCGAGCGGGTTCTCGTTGCTGGACAGGATGACCGACGGCGCCGGCCCCTGGGCGAACAGGGGCTCGGATCCGAAGAGCGAGCCTTCGCGTCCGCGCGATCCGATCCACATCCCGGCAGCGCCGACGCCCAGCGTCTGAACGAACGAACGTCGCGAGAGCGACATGGTGGAAACCTCCTTGACCTTGGACACGGTTTACCGCCCGTCCTTGCTGGACGTGGTCGTGGTGCTGCCGAGCACCTTCCTGAACACCCCCACGGCGCGCTGCATCTCTTCCATGGTGCCCATGGAGATGCGGCAGTGCGTGGCCTCATAGGGCGGGAAGTCGCGTCCGACCAGCACGCCTTCGGCGCGACACGCGTCGCGGAAGCCGGCCGCCGGGCGCCGCAGGTTCACGAAGATGAAGTTCCCCTGCGAGTCCGTGCCCTGGTAGCCCATGTCGGCAAACGCCTTGACGACGAAGGCCTTGACGGCGGTGTTGCGGGCGCGTTCGGCCTCGATGTGCTGTGTGTTGGCAAACGCCGTGATGGCGCCGCCGAGCGACAGCGTGCCGAGCGCGTACGGCATCTTGTAGGCCGCGAGCGACTTGACCGTCGCCGGGTCACCCACCGCGTAGCCCACGCGCAGCCCCGCCATGCCGAACGCCTTGGAGAAGGTACGCGTCACGAACACCTTGGGTGTCGAGAGCGCCAGGTCCATGGCCGTCTGGTAGGACGCGTCCGTCACGTAGTCGTGGTACGCCTCGTCGATCAGGATGACCGTGTCGGGCGAGGCGGCACGGATGGCCTTGACCATGTCCGTGACCGTCGTCCGGTTGTGCACCGTGGCCGTCGGGTTGTTGGGATTGCAGAAGAACACCAGGCCCGCGCCCTTGGCAGCGGCCACCATCTGCGGCACGTCGATCCGCAGCTGGTCGTCGAGCTTGACCTCGCGGATGGCCGACCCGATCTTCTGGGCGGTGTCGCGCGGGTTCTCGAAGGACGGCCACGCGGTGACCAGGGGCTTCGTGGGGGAGGTGAAGGCGCGAACGGCGTGCGTCAGCAGCTCACCTGATCCGGGGCCGAGGAGCACGTTCTCGTTCTTGGCGCCGAGCGACGTGGCGAGCGCGCCGATGAGCGCCCCTTCCGTCTGCTTCGCATTGAACGGGTAACGCGCGGCTTCCGGGAACTTGCCGACCAGGGCATCGAGCACGTGCTGCCCCGGACCGAGCGGGTTTTCGTTGCTGGCAATGCGGACGGGCTTCACGCCTGCTGGCATGGCCTGTTCGCCAGACTCCATCAGACCGGCCTCCCGACCGCGTGCCGAAATCCACTCGTGAGACGTGGACCCTTCACGGGTTGTGAGCTGCTGAAAGAGCCGCCGACGGGTCAGCGACATACGATGCCTCCTTGGTTCTGTGCGGGTTGCGCCACCTGCGGTATCCGATCCGACAGGATTCTACACATTTTATGCGCTTATGGGTGGCCAATGCGCGGGCCGGGCCCCCGGCGGGCCGAAAGTGCCCGCATTCCGGGCCCTCACCACGTCAGCCGGCCCCGATCGGCTACGATCGCCGCGCGTGCCCTACCCGCTCGAACTGGCGCTCCTGGCCACCGCCGGTCTCGTGGCCGGCACCATCAATGTCGTCGCAGGCGGGGGCTCGTTCCTCACCCTGCCCCTGCTGCTCTTCCTCGGGCTGCCCGCGACGGTCGCCAACGCCACCAACCGCGTCGGCGTCCTCGCCCAGAACCTCAGTGGCACATGGGGCTACCACCGGCACGGCGCCCTGGACTGGCGCTGGGCGGCCGCGGCCGTCGTGCCCGCACTGGCGGGGGCGGCACTCGGCACCTGGGGAGCGCTGCGCGTGCCGGACTTCGCGTTCACGCGCATCCTCGCCACGGCCATGGTGAGCATCACGCTTCTCTCCGTCTGGCGGCAGCGTCAGGCCCGCCCGCAGGGGCCGCCCGACGGGCAGCGCATGCCGCACATGGGCTGGCCCGGCGCGCTCGGCTTCTTCCTCGTCGGGCTGTACGGGGGGTTCATCCAGGCCGGTGTCGGGTTCTTCGTGCTGGCCATGACCAGCGCCACCGGGTTCGACATGGTGCGCGGCAACGCGATCAAGGTCCTGACCATCCTGACGATCACCCTGCTCTCGCTGGCCATCTTCGCCGGGGCCGGGGCGGTGGACTGGCCGCGCGGGCTCGCGCTCGGCGCCGGGAACCTCGCCGGCGGGCTGATCGGCGTGCGGGTGGCCGTGCTGCGCGGACATGCCTGGCTGGAGCGCGTGGTGACGGCTGCCGTGATCGTCTTCGCGGTCCTGCTGTGGTTGACCTGAGCCCGGGCGTGTTACATCCGTTTGGTAAGCTACCCGCGTGCCGTTGTCCCCGGGCGTTCCCCTGCCGTCCCGCCGCGGCCGCCGCCGGCGCACGCCGGCCGCCCAGAGCCCGGGCCCCGCGCCCGTCGACTGGTCGACACTCGACCCGCAGGATCTCAGCGCCCCGGCCCTCTACATCAACCGCGAGCTGAGCTGGCTCGAGTTCAACCGGCGGGTCCTCGCCCAGGCCCGGGACCCGGGGCATCCGCTCCTCGAGCGGGTCAAGTTCCTGGCGATCGCCGGGACCAACCTCGACGAGTTCTTCATGGTCCGCGTCGCGACCATCCTCAAGAAGTTCCGCGCGGGCATCGAGGAGACGTCCTTCGACGGGTTGAGCACGGAACAGGAACTGGCGGCGATCCGCGAGCGGGCCGTCGCGCAGATGAACGAACAGATCGCCTGCTGGGTCCACGAGCTGCGCCCGCAGCTCGCGGCCGAGGGCGTCCACTTCATGGACCCGGCCGCCTATACGCCGGCCGTCGACACCTGGCTGTCGGCCTACTTCAAGGCGCAGATCTTTCCGGTCCTGACACCGCTGGCGTTCGACCCCGGCCATCCGTTCCCGTACATCTCCAACCTGAGCATGAACCTCGCCGTGCGGGTCCGCCACGGCGGCCGCACGAAGTTCGCCCGCGTCAAGGTGCCGGGGATGCTCCCGCGCTTCATCCCGCTGCCCGAGCACCTGTCGTCGCAGCCGGGCCTGACCCACGTCTTCCTGGAAGACGTCATCCGGCGCAACGTGCAGGAGCTGTTCCCCGGCACGCAGGTCGAGAGCGCCCACCTCTTCCGCGTCATCCGCGACACGGACATGGTCATCCAGGAGGACGAGGCAGACGACCTGCTCGAGACGGTGGACCGCGGCCTCAAGCAGCTCCGCTACGGCGCGCTCTCGCTCCTCCAGGTCGAGTCCGACATGCCGCGCCGCGTGCTGAGCATCCTCATCGAGAACTTCGAGGTGGAGGAGGACGTCGTCATGCGGACGTCGGAGCGCATGGGCTTCGGCGATCTCCACGCGCTCACGCGCCTCCACCGCCCCGCCCTCAAGGATCCGGTCTTCACGCCCCACACGCTCTGGGCGCCGGACGATGCGGGCCGCGTGTTCGAGCAGATCGCGGACCAGGACTTCCTGATTCATCACCCGTTCGACTCGTTCACCTCCGTCGAGACGTTCCTCCGCGCCGCCGTCGCCGACCCCGGCGTCATCGGCATCAAGATCACGCTCTACCGCATCGGCGCCAACTCCCCGCTGATCGATCTGCTGATCGAGGCGGCGGAAGAGGGCAAGCAGGTGGCCGTCCTGGTGGAGCTCAAGGCCCGCTTCGACGAGCGCAACAACATCGCCTGGGCCACCCGCCTGGAATCGGCCGGCATCCACGTCGTCTATGGCCTGGTGAACCTGAAGGTGCACTGCAAGCTGTGCCTCGTCGTCCGCAAGGAAGCCGACGGCATCCGCCGCTACGCGCACCTCGCGACCGGCAACTACAACCGCGTGACGTCGCAGGTCTACACCGACCTCGGCCTCTTCACCGCGGACGACGCGCTCCTCGATGACGTGACGGAGGTCTTCAACTCGCTGACCGGCTACTCGAGCCAGCGATCGTACCGGGCGCTGCTGGTGGCCCCGGTGGGCCTGCGCCAGGGCCTGCGGGCCCTGATCGAGCGGGAGATGGAGCACGCGGGCGCCGGGCGGCCCGCCCGCATCGTCATCAAGAACAACGGCGTGGCGGACCCCGCCATGATCCGGGCGCTCTACCGCGCCTCGCAGGCCGGCGTCCCCATCGACATGATCGTCCGCGGCCTCTGCTGCCTGCGTCCGGGCATCCCGGGCATCAGCGATCGGATCCGCGTCCGCTCGATCGTCGGGCGGTTCCTGGAGCACTCGCGGATCTATTTCTTCGAGAACGCCGGCCACCCCGAGATCTACATCGGGAGCGCGGACCTGCTGGAGCGCAACCTCGACCGGCGCGTGGAAGTCCTCTGCCCGATCGCCGACCCGGACATCCGGGCCCACCTCCAGGACGTGGTGCTCTCGGCGATCGTGGCGGACACGAATCGCGCGTGGGAACTGCAGACGGACGGCACCTATGTCCGCGCCGCGCCCGAGCCCGGATCCGCGGCCGTGGACTCACAGCAGCTGCTGCTCGCGCACTACACGTCCGGCGATCGTCCGTCGTCTACTGCCATCTGAAGAGCCGGAGCGCCGCGCCGAACGAGGCCAGGCCCCACGCCAGCAGGATCGCGGTCTCCTGTCCGAGCGCGGTGAGCGGGGCGCCCTCGTTCATCACCGCGCGCAGCGCGTCGTTGAGCGCCGTCAACGGCAGCGCCCGGATGAACGGCTGCATCGCGTCCGGGAAGTTGCTCGAGGCGAAGAACACGCCGGAGAGCACCCACATCGGCAGCATCACCATGTTCATCAGCCCGGACACCGCTTCGATGGTGCGCGCGCGGCTCGCAATGAGCAGGCCGAGGCCGCCGAAGCTGAGCGCGCCGATCAGGGCCAGCCCGGCGAGCGCCGCCAGTCCCCCGCGCACCTCCACGCCGAACACCAGCCACGCGAACCCGACGATGACCGTCGTTTCGAGGGCGAGGAAGATCAGGCGGCTGAGGACGTGCGACGCCAGGTACGCGGCGCGTGACATCGGCGTGGCGATGAGCCGCTTGAGCAACTTCTTCATCCGCGCCTGCACGATCGAGAAGCCGACGCCCCAGAGCCCGGTGCTCATGATGTTCATGCCGAGCAGGCCGGGCACCAGCCAGTCGATGTACCGGGAGCCGGCCACCTCGATCGGCTGCTCGTCCGCGTCGAACGCGTCCACGCGGCCCGCGGCCCGCTGGAGCGCGCGATCGACGGCCAGCCGCGCCACCTGGCTCTCCGCCCGCGCGTGATCGAACCGGTAGGCCGGCGGCGTGCCCGGGACGACGACCACGGGCGCGCGGCCGTCGCGGATGGCCCGGTCCACGTCCGCGGCGGGGACGTCGCGGACCGTGAACCCGCCCGCGTCATCGAGGGCCTGCCGGATGGCCGCGGCACCGTCCTGCTCGACGACGCCCACGATGACCGGCTCCGCACCGCGCGACCGGAAGGCCACGCCGAGCGCGCAGGTCATGATCACCGGGAAGGCAAAGACCCAGAACACCGCCTCCGGCTCCCGCAGGAACTCGCGAAACCGGGAGAGCGTGAGCTCGAGCAGGGGATGGGATGCGCCGCCGCGGTCAGCCATCGCGGAGGTGCCTCCCGGTGAGCGACACGAACACGTCCTCGAGCGTGGCGCTGTGCGTGTTGAGGAGCGTGAGCGAGGCCTGCGCCTCGCGGAGCGCATCGAGCAGCGCCGGCACGGTGAGGTGCAGCTCGCTTGTCGCGAGCGCCACATGTCCGTTGCGGTGCTGCACGTCGAGGACCCCGGGCAGGCGGCCCAGCCGATCGTCGCCGGGCGGCGTGCCGTCGCCGACGGCGAACTCGACCATGTGCTCCGCGCCGAGCGACGCCACGAGCGCGCGGGGCGTCCCGAGCGCGATGAGCCGTCCGTGATCCATGATCCCGACGCGATCGCAAAGCACGTGCGCCTCGTCCATGTAGTGGGTCGTCAGCAGGATCGTCCGCCCTTCCGCCTTGAAGCGCGCCAGCATCGTCCAGAGCTGGCGGCGGGACTGAGGGTCCAGGCCGGTCGTGGGCTCGTCGAGGAAGAGCAGCTCCGGCCGGCCCGCCAGGGCCGAGGCCACCGAGAGGCGCTGCTTCTGCCCGCCGGAGAGCTTGCCGACCCAGGCCGTCCGCTTGGCCGACAGCTCCACCAGGTCCAGCAGTTCCGCCACGCCCGGACCGTCGTCGTAGAAGGACCGGAAGAGCCGGACGGTTTCCTCGACCGTGAGCTTGTCCGCCAGTTGTGTTTCCTGCAGCTGCACGCCGAGTCGCCGGCGGAGCTCGGCCCTGTCGGTCGCCCAGCGGCGGCCGAGCACCTCGACGTCACCCGCGTCGGGCGCGAGCAGGCCCTCGAGGATCTCGATGGTGGTTGTCTTGCCGGCGCCGTTCGGGCCGAGCAGCCCGAAGCACTCACCGCGCGCGATCTCGAGGTCCAGGCCGTCGACGGCGGTGATGTCCGGGTAGCGCTTGACGAGGCCGCGGCACCGCAGCGCGGGCGAGTCGGACGACACGCCCGCTATTCTACGAGAGGGCTCCGTGCGATCGCACGACAATCGGGCGCCGCCGGCCGCCACGGCCCGCAGCGGCTGGTGTACACTCGTGCTGTTGTGTCGGTGATTGTGTTGATCGGCCCTGCCGATGCCTTGTCCGTGCTGAGCGATCGGGTGGACAAGCACGCGACCTGCAGGAGCTTCACGGACGAGGCGTCCACCGAGGCGCTGGAGTACATCCTTCAGCACCAGCCGTCCATTGTCGTCATCGAGCAGAAGTTCGCGGCCTCCTCCCGCGGTGCGGGCATCGTCGGACGGATCCGGAAGGAACCGTCGCTCGCGCAGTGCGATCTCCGCGTACTGGCCGCGGACGGCACGCCGGCACCCAGGAAGAAGAGTGGCACGGGGATCAAGGTGGCCGCCGCGCAGGCCGCCGCCCCGACCGCTGCTCAGGACAAGGGTCCCGCCGCCGCGCCCGTCACGCCGCGCGACGAGAAGTCCACGCGGCGGGCGCCGCGGGTGCGCATGACGGAGAACCTGTCGGTCACCGTGGACGGCAACCCGGCCGTGCTGGTCGATCTCTCGTCGCAGGGCGCGCAACTGCTCTCGCGCGTGGTGCTGCGCCCGAACCAGCGTGTGCGCGTCGCCTTCTCCGAAGAGAAGGGCGGGCTCCGGTGCGCCGGCGCCGTGCAATGGGCGTCGTTCGAGATGCCGAACGGCCAGGCGCCGCGCTACAGGGCCGGCGTCCGGTTCTCGACCGGCGATGCGGACGCGCTGGCGGGATTCGCCGAGCGCCACCGGGACAACGGCAACGGGTCAGACCGAACGGGCTGACGGCTCCGGGAACCACTGCCCCGCGATGCTCTCGCGGCGGACGATCGTCTCGTGGCGGTTCGACCCCGTCGAGATCAGCCCCACCGGCACTCCGCTCACCTCTTCCAGCCGCGCGACGTAGCGCTGCGCCTCCGGCGGCAGGTCCTCGAACCGGGTGGCCCCCTTCGTCGGCTTCGTCCACCCCGGCCACTGCTCGTAGACGGGCGTGCAGGGCCCCACCGTGTTGAGGTCGGCCGGAAACTCCGTGAGGATGCGGTCGCCGACGGCGTAGCCGGTGCAGATCTCGATCACCGGCAGGTCGTCGAGCACGTCCAGCTTGGTCAGGGCCAGCGCGTCGATGCCGTTGATCCGCACGGCGTAGCGCACCGCGACGGCGTCATACCAGCCGCAGCGGCGCGGACGGCCCGTGGAGGCCCCGTACTCCTGCCCGCTCTCGCGCAGCCGCGCGCCGGCCTCGCCGAAGAGTTCCGTCGGCAGCGGCCCCTCACCGACGCGTGTCGTGTAGGCCTTGGCCACGCCGAGGACGCCGTGCACGGCCCTCGGCGGGATGCCGAGTCCGGTGCAGGCCCCGCCGACCGACGCGTTGGACGAGGTGACGAACGGATAGGTGCCGTGGTCGATGTCGAGCATCGTCCCCTGCGCCCCTTCGACGAGGACGCGCCGCCCGTCCGCCATCGCGTTGGCCAGGTACAGGGAGACGTCGGCCATCCACGGCCGCATGCGCTCGCCCTGCGCGAGCAGCTCCTCGTAGACCGCACGCCAGTCGAGCGTCGAGTCGCGGATGATCTGGTTGCGCGCGTGGACGTTCTCACGGACCTCATCGGCCAGCGCCTGCGTGTCGACGAGGTCGCACATCCGGATGCCGCGGCGGCCGATCTTGTCCTCGTAGGCCGGGCCGATGCCGCGCGACGTCGTGCCGATGCGTCGCTCGCCGCGCCGCGCCTCGCTGAGCACGTCGAGCTCGCGATGGTACGGCAGGATGAGGTGGGCCTTCTCGCTGATGAGGAGCCGATCGCCGATGGTGATCCCGAGCCCCTCGAGCATGTCGATCTCGGCGAAGAGCGCCGTCGGATCGACGACGACGCCGTTGCCGATGACGCAGACCACGCCGGGATGGAGGATCCCCGACGGGATCAGGTGCAGCACGAACTTCTGCCCCTCGACATAGACCGTATGGCCGGCGTTGTGGCCGCCCTGGTAGCGCGCGACGACGGCGAAATGCGGCGTCAGGAGATCGACGATCTTCCCCTTGCCTTCATCGCCCCACTGCGCGCCGAGCACCGCAATGTTCATGCGTCCTACTGTATCCTACGAACGATGATCCTCCTCGACGGGGCCACCCTGACACTCGATCAGCTGGTACAGATTGCCGACGGAGGTGCGCCCGTCGGGCTCGCGCCCGACGCGCGGACCCGGGTGGCCGCGGCGCGGCAGGTCGTGGACGACAAGGCGGACGGCGACGCAGCCGTCTACGGCATCAACACGGGCTTCGGCAACTTCGCGGAGACGCGCATCGCGCGCGCGGACCTCGAGGCCCTGCAGGTCAATCTCGTCCGGAGCCACGCGGCCGGCGTGGACGCGCCCCTGCCGGTGCGCGCCGTGCGCGCGATGATGGCGCTGCGCGCGAACGTGCTGGCCAAGGGACACTCCGGCATCCGGATCGCGACGCTCGAGGCGCTGCTCGCCCTGCTCAACCGGCACGTGCACCCGCGCGTGCCGAGCCGCGGCTCGGTCGGCGCGAGCGGCGACCTGGCCCCGCTGGCCCACCTCGCGCTGGTGCTCATCGGCGAGGGCGAGGTCTTCGACGGGACCACCACCGTGCCGGGCGCACAGGCGCTCGCGGACGCCGGCCTCGCGCCCGTGGCGCTCGGCGCCAAGGAAGGCCTCGCGCTCATCAACGGCACGCAGGCATCGGCCGCCGTGCTGGCGCTGGCCGCCGCCGGGGCCGCGCGGCTGGCCCGCGCCGCCGACATCACCGCGGCGCTCAGCATCGATGCACTGCTCGGATCCCGCAAGCCGTTCGATCCGCGGGTCCACGCCGCCCGCCCCTTCGAGGGCCAGGCGGCGTCCGCGGACAACCTGTGGCGGCTCATCGAGGGGAGCCCCCTGAACGCCTCGCACGCCGCCTGCGGGCGCGTGCAGGACGCCTACTCCGAACGCTGCGTGCCGCAGGTCCACGGCGCGGCGCGGGAAGCGCTCACCTGGGTCCGTCACATGGTGGGCGTGGAGATGAACGCCGCCACCGACAACCCGATGGTCTTCGCCCTCACGGGTGACATCGTGTCCGGGGGCAACTTCCACGGCGCGCCCGTCGCGCTGGCCGCGGACCTGCTGGCCATGGCCGTCACGCAGTTCGCGACCATCAGCGAGCGGCGCTCGGAGCGCCTGGTGAACCCCGCGCACAGCGGCCTGCCGGCGTTCCTCACGGCGAACGGCGGCCTCCAGTCCGGCTTCATGATGGCGCAGGTCACGGCCGCGGCCCTGACGTCGGAGTTGAAGACGCTCTGCCATCCGGCGTCGGTCGACACGATTCCCACGTCGGCCAACAAGGAGGACCACGTCAGCATGAGCATGGGCGCGGCGCTCAAGGCGGAGCGCGCGCTGCACCTCGCGCGCCTCGTGCTCGCCGTCGAGATTCTCTGTGCGTGCCAGGCCGTCGACCTGCGTGCGCCGCTCGTCAGCACGGCGCCATTGATGGGCGCGCACGCGGCGGTGCGCGCGGTCGTGCCGATGCTCACCGACGACCGGCCGCCGGCGCCGGATCTCGATGCGATTGCCGCGCTGATCGAGACAGGTGCGCTCGAACACGCGACGCGCGCGATTGTCAACTGATTTCGTTTTCCATTTTCAGTTTGACAAGATGCGCCACGGTGCTTAGTTTCTTATCTTCGCGAATTCGCCCGCCCGGCCACGCTCGCTGCACATGACTACGGTTACCCGCTCCATCCGCGCTCCCCGCGGCACCTCGCTGACGTGTCAAGGCTGGCCTCAGGAAGCCGCCCTGCGCATGCTGATGAACAACCTCGACCCCGAGGTCGCGGAACGGCCCGAGGATCTCGTCGTCTACGGGGGCACCGGACGGGCGGCCCGATCGTGGGACGCCTTCGACGCGATCGTCCGCGCGCTGCGGGCACTGGGCCACGACGAGACACTCCTCGTCCAGTCCGGTAAGCCCGTCGGCATCTTCCGCACCCATGCCCACGCTCCGCGCGTGCTCATCGCCAACGCAAACCTCGTCCCGAAGTGGGCCACGTGGGAGACGTTCCGCGATCTCGAGGATCGCGGCCTCACGATGTACGGGCAGATGACGGCCGGGAGCTGGATCTACATCGGCACGCAGGGCATCCTCCAGGGCACCTACGAGACGCTGGCGGAGCTCGCCCGCCGCCACTTCGGCGGGACGCTGGCCGGCCGGCTCACCGTGACGGCCGGACTCGGCGGCATGGGCGGCGCGCAGCCGCTCGCCGTGACGATGAACGAGGGCGTCGCGCTCGTCATCGAGGTGGATCCGACGCGCATCGAACGGCGGCTCGCCAGCCGCTACCTCGACGAAGCCACCGACGATCTCGATACGGCCCTCGCCCGTGCACAGGAGTACACGGCCGGTCGCGTGGCCCGTTCGATCGGCCTGCTCGGCAACGCCGCGGAGGTGCTCCCGGAGATCGTCCGCCGGGGACTGACGCCGGACGTCGTCACGGACCAGACGTCCGCCCACGACCCGCTGGTCGGCTACGTGCCGGACGGCCTGTCGCTCGGGGACGCCGCACGGCTCCGCACATCGGACCCGGCGGAGTACGAGCGCCGCTCGGTTGCCGCCATGGGCCGCCACGTGGCGGCCATGCGCACGCTGCAGGATCGCGGCGCCGTCGTGTTCGACTACGGTAACAACATCCGCGCGCAGGCGGTGCGGGCCGGCGTGGCCGACGCGTTCGAGATCCCGGGGTTCGTCCCCGCGTTCATCCGCCCGCTCTTCTGCGAAGGCAAGGGCCCGTTCCGCTGGGTCGCGCTCTCCGGCGATCCGGAGGACATCCGCGTCACCGACCGCGCCGCGCTGGAGATGTTCGCCGGCGACGAGGCACTCTGCCGGTGGATCCGCATGGCCGGCGAGCAGGTGGCCTTCCAGGGACTGCCGGCCCGCATCTTCTGGCTCGGCTACGGCGACCGCGCGCGCTTCGGCCTCAAGTTGAACGAGCTCGTGCGGACGGGCGCCGTCTCCGCGCCCATCGTCATCGGGCGCGATCACCTCGACACCGGATCGGTGGCCTCGCCCAACCGCGAGACCGAAGGGATGCGGGATGGCAGCGATGCCATCGCGGACTGGCCCATCCTGAACGCCCTGCTGAACGCGTCAGCGGGCGCCACCTGGGTGTCGGTCCACCACGGCGGCGGCGTCGGCATCGGTTACTCCATTCATGCCGGCATGGTCATCGTCGCGGACGGCTCGGCGGATGCCGACGAGCGGCTGTCACGCGTCCTGACCTGCGATCCGGGCACCGGCGTCGTACGCCACGCCGACGCCGGGTACCCGGAGGCGATACAGACCGCGCGCGCGCGCGGCATCAGGATCCCCATGGCGGAGCAGGCAGGAGAATGATGGCGCCGCACACCGGACTGGAACGGCGCGTCCTTGCCGCCGTGGAGGCGACGCCGCCCCGCATCCCGGTCGTCCTCGGCGGCTGCGGCACGGGCCGCACGACGCTGCTGCACGGCATCGCGGATCGCCTCGGGCGCGATCGCTGCCAGTACATCGACGTCGAACGCGCGGCCAGCACGCCGGAGCGCTTCTTCGGCGCCATTGCCGCGGGGTCGCCCTTCGTCGGCCGCGCGCCCGCGGCGCCCACGTCGCCGCGCGACGCCTTCGATCGGACGCTCGCCCTCTTCACGAGCCCGAGGCCGAGTGGCGCCGGCAGCACGTTCCTGCTCGACGAGACGCTGGAACTGCGGACGTTCGAGAGCTTCCCCGGCCTGCGGCACGTCCTCCGCGACCTGCTCCACTCGCTGGCCGGGAGCGACAACCGCTTCATCCTGACGAGCCGCTACACGACGCGGGCGCATCGCCTGCTGCGCGACGCGGGCGCGCGCTTCGAGGTCATCCACCTGCCGGCCCTGACGCCGGCCGAGGTGACCGGCATGCTGCCGCCGATGGGCGAGATGAGCACGGACGACCGCGAGTTTCTCGGCAGCACCATCCACGCCCTCACCGACGGGCGCGCCGCCTACGTCCATGCCATGGGCGAGGCCACGGCCGCCATGGGGCCGCGCGGCGGCGATCCGATCAGCGCCCTCACCGCGCTCCTCACGGCGGACGGCGCGCTCACCACGTGGTGCGGATACCGCTACGAGCTGCGCCTGCACCGGGCACGCGGCTACGGCGCGCTCAAGGCCATCCTCGAGATCCTCGCCGAAGAGGAGCCGCTGACGCTCACCGAGATCGCGCTGCGCCTCCGGCGGACGCCCGGATCGACGAAGGACTACCTCTCCTGGCTCGAGGACGTGGACCTCGTCGTGTCGCGGCAGAAGCGCTACAGCTTCGTCGACCCGCTCCTCCGGCTCTGGGTCCGGCTGCACTGCCGGCCGGTGCCGCCCTCGGTGGACGAGGTGGCGCACCAGGTCCAGGCCTACGCGTCCACGCGCCTCCCCGAGGTGCAGCCCGCGCCCGTCGCGCGCGTGGCCGGCGATCGGCGCGCGGTCGGCATCATCGAGATCGACTGATCGCGGACCTCAGCCGCCGAACGCCCGGTCCCGCCGCCGCTCAGGCCGGGGGCCCGGCCTCGTCGAGCGTCTCCATGGCGAGGCGCGCGGCTTCCTGCTCGGCGTCCTTCTTCGTCCGCCCGCTGCCCTGCCCGATCGGCTGATCGTCCACCAGGATCTCCACGTGGAAGAGCTTCCGGTGCTCCGGCCCGGCCTCGCCGGACACGCGGTAGGCCGGCAGCGATCGGCCCAGGCTCTGCAGGCGCTCCTGCAGCCGCGACTTGTAGTCGCGCCCGAAGTAGCCGGGCTGCCGCGCCTCGTCGATGCGCGCCGAGAGTTCGCGCACGATGAAGTGCCGCGCCGTCTCCAGGCCGCCGTCGATGTAGAGTGCCGCGATGAGCGCTTCGCAGGTGTCGGCCAGCAGGGCCTGCTTGCGACGCCCGCCCGTCTTCTCCTCGCCCCGTCCCAGGATCATGTGGTCGCCGAGGCCGAGCCCGTCGGCCATCTCGGCCAGCGACGCGGTGGAGACCAGGTTGGCCTTGATCTTGGACTTCTGCCCTTCGGAGTAGGTCGGGAACGTGCGGAAGAGCATGTCCGCCACGACCAGGCCGAGGACCGCGTCACCGAGGAACTCCAGCGACTCGTTGTCCACGACCCCGCCGCTCGGGTCCTCGTGCGCCTTGGAGCGGTGCGTCATGGCGTGCTCCAGCAGGCCGCGATCCCGGAAGCGGTAGCCCAGGCGGTGCTCGAGGTCCACGAACTGCTGCGAGAGCGGCACGACCTGGCCCCCGCCCACCTGCTCGCGGTGCGCCTCGATGATCCGCACGGCGGCGTCGGCCTCGTCGGTGCGCACGGACACGCGCGTCTCGCCGAGGGTGCTCACGGTGAAGGGGAACACGCCCTGCGGCGCCCCGGCGGTGCGCACGGACTCCACGCCGTGGCTCTCGAGGAGGGCCTGGACCACGTTGGCCTCGATGTCCGAGCGCGTCCGGAAGACGACCGTCAGCACGCGCCCACCTTCAGGAGAATCATCGTCATGTCGTCGTGCTGATCGGCCGCACCGGAAAAGGAACGGAGCTCGGCAAGGATGTAGGACCGCAGGTGATCGAAGGGCAGGTGGGCGTACTGCTCGATCACCCGGGCGAGGCGTGCTTCCCCGAAGCAGTCGAACGCCTCGTTCATCGTCTCGCTGATGCCGTCGGTGAAGAGGACGAGCAGGTCGTCGGTGCCGAGCGCGATGGTCTGCTGCTGGAGGATGGACTCGAAGAGCGTCCCGTCGTCGATGTTCAGGCCCACGACGAGGCCATCCGGCGCGAGCAGCTCGGCCTTGCGCAGCCCGGCCGGGTCCCGCCCGGGGACCAGCACCAGCGGGCAGTGGCCCGCGCGCGCGAAGGTCATCTCCCGGCGCTCGAGGTCGATGACGCCGTAGGTCATCGTGATGAAGCTCTTCGCGTCGATGTTCTGCGCGACGACGCGGTTGACCTCGATGAGGAACGCGCGCGGCTCGTGATGGAGCCGCGCGAGCGACTGCACGATCACCTTGAGCTGCGCCATGTAGAGGCCGGCCGCCAGGCCCTTGCCGGCCACATCCGCGATGAGCACGCCGATCATCGTGTCCGTGATCGGCAGGAAGTCGTAGTAGTCCCCGGCGACCTCGCGGGCGGGCTCGCAGAAGGCCGCGATCGTCAGGCCGTTCATGTGGCGCGGCGCCGGCGGCAGCAGCTTCTGCTGGATGTCGCGGGCGGCGTGCATCTCCTGTTCCAGCCGGCCCTTCTCCGCCACCTCGCCGAGCAAGGTCGTCACCTCGCCCGTCATCGCGTTGAAGGACTCCGCCAGTTCCCCGAGCTGGTCGCGTTTGCGGACGGGGATCGTGTACGCGAAATCGCGGTTGCGCAGGTGCTGCGTCCCGGTGAACAGGTCGTGGACGGCGCCGGTGATCTGGCGCGCGAGGACCAGGCCGATGACCAGCGCGACGAACTGGATCATCAGGAAGAGCCCGCCGAGCACGGCCAGCACCGCGAGGAGGATCTGGCCGAAGTTCTCGCCGGCGGCGGCCGGGGACGCGGACAGGCGATCGTAGATGGTCCAGGCGTTGATGCTGATGGCGAGCGTCGCGCCGGAGGCCTCGCCCGTCGCCCAGTCCGTGTAGTCCAGGAAGGCGACCCAGCTCGGGGTCGTCAGCGACGCGGGATCCTCCGCTCCGGCGGCGTCGGAGGTGACCGGCTCGATGGCCCGCCCCGTGACGGGACGCGCGCCGACGCGCTCGCCGAACGGCGTCGCCGTCACTTCGCCGAGGCGGATCCCGGTCTCCTCGCGCATCCGCCCTTCTACGGCGTTCGAGAACGGCAGGTCGAGCACGACAGCCCACGTCGGGTTGGGCACTTCCTGGAACGCCACCGCGCGCATCACGAGCTTCGTGTGCGCGGTCGGGATCGCCGCGGTGGGCGGCACGGTGTACGCCAGGAGGCCGGAGAATCCCTCGCAGGGGATCCAGGCGGGCAGCGCCGTCGGGGCATCCAGATGCGCCCACGCGCCGACCGACACGGGCAGGGCGACGGGCAGCGTGCGCGGCACCCGCGCGGCGGCCGTCCGCGCCTGGCACGCGCGGCCGTTCACCGGCACGACAGCCACGGACACGAACGGATATCGGGGCGCGACGCTCGCCTCCCGGCGCTCGAGCGTATCCACCAGCGAGGCCGGGGACGGGCTCCGCTGCAGTTCCACGACGGTCGTCTGCGCCAGGAACTGGGCTTGATCGGTCAGCGCCTGGATGCGGGAGCGAACGAGATAGGAGCTCACGTTGAAGAAGAGCAGCAGTCCGGCCAGGAGGAAGAACGTGATGACGAGCAGGACCGGGACCACGCCGACGAAGACGTAGGAGAGGATCAGCTTGCGCCGGACGCGCCACAGGAGGCGGCGCTTGGCCCAGAAGAACAGGCGCGTGAGGCCGTAGAAGCAGACGAAGAGGAGCGCGAGGCTCCCCATGGTGTCCAGGGCTTCCAGCCATCGCGGCAGGGATCCGCCGAGCGCTTCCACCGTCCACGTGACGGCCTTGATCGCGGCGCCGATGAGCAGCGCGCGCCCCGGGAGGCTGCCGAGCAGCCAGCGCCGCCACGCGAGCCAGCGAGACGGCGCGGCACCGACCAGGAGCACGGGCGGGCGGACGGGTTCGGCCATGAGGCGCGGGAGCAGGGACGGGCGCGCACGGCACGCCGGAGAACATGACGGCGATTGCGCGCGAAAATGATATCAGAGTATCGTTACCGTTTTGGACCCTCACGCATGAAGCTCAAAGACACCGCTCGTTTCAGCACCATCTGCATCCATGCCGGGCAGGAGCCCGACCCGTCGACCGGCGCCATCATCACGCCGATCTACCAGACGTCGACCTACGTGCAGGAAGGGCTCGGCCGGCACAAGGGCTACGAGTACGGCCGCACGCAGAACCCCACGCGTATGGCGCTCGAGCGCAACCTCGCGGCGATCGAGGCCGGCACGGCCGGGTTCGCCTTCGCGTCGGGCATGGCGGCCATCGACGCCATCCTGACGCGGCTCGAAGCCGGGGACCACGTCCTCGTCAGCGACAACACCTACGGCGGCACGTTCCGCCTCTTCGAGCGCGTGCGCCGCAAGTTCGGCCTCGACTTCACCTACGTGGACACGTCCGAGCTCGACCGTATCGAGCCGGCGATCACGCCGAAGACGAAGTACCTGTTCGTCGAGACGCCGACGAACCCGATGCTCAACATCACGGACCTCCCCGCCGCGAGCGCCATCGCGCACCGGCACGGGGTGCGGGTCGTGGTGGACAACACGTTCGCGAGCCCGTACCTGCAGCAGCCCCTCGCGCTCGGCGCCGACATCGTCACGCACAGCACGACCAAGTTCCTCAACGGCCACAGCGACAGCGTCGGCGGCATCGTCGTCGTCAAGCACGAGGACGATGTGGAGTGGATGCGGTTCGTGCAGAACGCGGCGGGCGCGATCCTCGGGCCCATGGACGCGTGGCTGGTGCTGCGCGGGACCAAGACGCTCACCGTGCGGATGGAGCGGACCAACGCCAACACGATGGCCATCGCGGAGTTCCTGTCGGGCCATCCGAAGGTCCGGGCCACCATCTATCCCGGGCTGCCCTCGCACCCGCACCACGCACTGGCCAGCCGTCAGATGCGCGGGTTCGGCGGGCTGATCTCGTTCGACACGGGCTCGCTCGAGGCGGCCACGCGCCTGCTCGGACGCGTGCGGCTGATGGCGCTCGCGGAGAGCCTCGGCGGCGTCGAGACGCTGATCTCGCACCCGGCGGTGATGACGCACGCGTCGGTGCCGCCGGAGCGGCGCGCGGCCCTCGGCATCACCGACGGGCTCGTGCGCGTGTCCGTCGGCATCGAGGACATCGAGGATCTGAAGGAGGATCTGGCCCAGGCCCTCGGGTGAGGACCGGGCGGGGCGCCGGCGCGGCGCCCCCTACTGCCGGTATTCCTTGAACGGCAGCTGGCAGTCGTGCTTCCGGAGGAAGTTCAGGAAGCGCTTGTACTCGCGCGCCTCCATGTTGAAGAGGCGCGCGACGATCTTGTAGTTGCCCCGCGCCTCCTCGAGGCCCTTGTGCACGAGGTCCCGCACGTTGGTGCGCGTGATCTCGCGGTTCATGTAGAGCGGGTAGACCGCCGTCCAGAACGACTCACGCTCCTCCAGCAGCTTCTTGAACAGGTCGTCGGCCACCGTGCGGCGGCGCTCGCGGCGCGGCGGCACGCCGTTGGTGGGCGTGCGCAGTTCGAGCGGCAGGTCGTCCACCTGGATCGCGTCCCGCCTGGCCGTCACGACCAGGCGCTCGATCACGTTCTCGAGTTGACGCACGTTGCCCGGCCAGGAGTACGCGACGAGGGCCTCCATGGCGCCCGGCGCGATCTCTCTCGCGAGGTGCGCCGGGTGGCCGTTCGGCGAATCGCGGACCGCCGCGTCCGGCCCGGCGAAGTTGGCCATGAAGTGCGCGATGAGCGGCGGGATGTCCTCGCGGCGCTCGCGCAGCGGCGGCACGATCAGGTGAATCACGTTGAGGCGGTAGAACAGGTCCTCGCGGAACTGGCCGAGCGCGATCAGGTCGCGCAGGCTCCGGTTGGTCGCCGCCAGCACGCGAACGTTCGCGGCCATCGCCACGCGCTCCGCGCCGAGCTTCTGGATCTCGCCCGTCTCCAGGAACCGCAGCAGCAGCCCCTGCATCCGCGGCGTCATCTCGCCGATCTCGTCGAGGAAGATGGTGCCGTTGCGCGCCATCTCGAGCTTGCCCGGCTTGTCGCGGTACGCGCCCGTGAAGCTGCCCTTCACATGCCCGAAGAGCTCCGACTCGAGCAGCGTCTCGGGAATGCCCGCGCAGTTGACCGGCACGAACGGCTGGCTGGACCTCAGCGACGCGGCCCCGATGGCGCGCGCCACGATCTCCTTGCCGACACCGCTCTCCCCGGTGATCAGGACCTTCGCATCGGACCTGGCCACGCGCGCCACTTCCTGCTGGAGCTCACGGATGGCCTGGCTCGTCCCAATCAGCTCGATGTGACCGCTCGGTCTCATATCTGGTCGCCCCCCTTGTCCGGCGCGCCCTGGAGCGCCCGCACGGAACGGGTTGCCCGGTTGAAGTGCAAAGACACCACCTACCGCGACCATGGACGGCAATCGGGAGTATCTCCTTGCCTGTCAATGGATAACGGGGCGGCGCCGGACGTGTGCGGCCGAATCCCTATACCCGCGATCTGCCAGAACTGGCCCCGGCGCGCGGATTAAAGTCCGCGATCAGCGTGACTTCGGACAGCCCGGCGACGTCCGCGCAACCTCGCCGTGACGCATCCAGGCACCGGCCGGGCACCCGACGCCGCCTCGCCGCGCGAGGTCGCTCCCGGCCGAAAAACAGCCCACCCGTGCGTCCCGCGGAAAGTCGGCCAATTCGTCCGGCAAGTTCACGCGACCGGCGACAAAACTGCGTGAATATTGACAATTCTGATTTACGGCGTCTGGACATTGTCGTCATGGATATGACACGAGAGGACAATGTGGCAAAAAAGAGTTGACGAAGGCACTGTGAGTCAGGATAAGATGTCGCCAGTACGGCAGCCTTTGGTTTCTGGATACCGGCACCTTTTGCCGCCGGGCCGGCTAACCAGCACAGGTGAAAGGACAAATGAGGTGTTAGCGACTCCCAAGCTCGAGACGAAGCTCATCGGCCGCAGCGAGGCCATCCGGGCCATCGAAGCCGACATCGAGTGCGCGGCACGGTCCGGGGCCAAGGTGCTCATCACCGGCGAGACCGGCGTGGGCAAGGAGGTGGTCGCGCGGCTGATCCATCAGCGCAGCGCCCGCGCCAACGGCGCGCTCGTGACCGTCAACTGCGCGGGGCTTCCGGATTCGCTGCTCGAGTCGGAGTTGTTCGGTCACGTGCGCGGCAGCTTCACCGGCGCGTATCGCGACAAGCCCGGTCTCCTCGAGATGGCGCCGAACGGCACCGTGTTCCTCGACGAGGTCGGCGAGATGAGCCAGCGGATGCAGGTGGTCCTGCTCCGGTTCCTCGAGACGGGCGAGATCCAGCGCATCGGCGCGGACCGTTCGCACACGCGCGTCAACGTGCGCCTCATCACCGCCACGAACCGCGAACTGCCCAAGGAGATCGCGGCCGGCAACTTCCGCGAGGATCTCTACTTCCGCCTGAACGTCATCCGCATGACCATCCCCGCCCTGCGCGAGCGGCGGGATGACGTGCCGCTGCTCATCGACTACTACCTGGATCACTACTGCACGCAGCACGCGGTGCCGCGTCCGGAAGTGTCCGCCGCCGCGATGGAAAGCCTGATGACGTATCGCTGGCCCGGCAACGTCCGCGAGCTGAAGAACGTCGTCGAGCGCATCGCGCTCAAGTCCGTGGGCCCGCTCGTGCGGCCCGGCGACCTGCCGTCGGAAGTGTCGCGGCCGGCCAGCCGTCCCGGCGCCCTGACCGCGGGTGCGTCCGCGCCGCACGCGCCGCTGCAGTCGTCGCAGGTGGACGAGATGACGACCGCCATGCTCCAGAACGGCGAGTCGTTCTGGACGGCGGTCTACCCCGCGTTCATGTCACGCGATCTCACGCGGGAGGACCTGCGGCGGATCATCGAGATCGGGCTGGAGAGCACCAACGGCAGCTATCGCCTGCTGGTGCAGCTTTACAACATGCCCAACGAGGACTACAAGCGGTTCCTGGGCTTCCTGCGCAAGCACAACTGCCACCTGCCGTTCCAGCGCTTCCGCACCCTGCCGTCGCGGACGCACGTGAATCATCTGGCACGCGCCAGCTCGGTTGCCGTAGGATAGTTCTGGTCCAGCCGGCTCCGGAGTGGGCGGGACCTTCGAGTGGCCGATGACACAGAACCGGCAAACCGCCGCGCACGGCGACGAGACGAGCGACATCACGCGCTCCGTGATGATCGTGGACGACGACGTCAGCTGCCTGACGGCGATCGAGCAGATCGTCACGCTGTGGGGCCACGCCACCGTCACGTTCACGTCCTTCGAGGACGCGCGCGCCTATCTCGCCCACGCCAGGCCCGAAGTCGCCATCGTCGACGTGCGGCTCGGTGATTACAACGGTTTACAACTCGTCCACCTGATTCAGCAGAAGAGCCCGGCCACACGGCTCTTCGTCGTCTCCGGCTTCGACGACCCCGTCCTGCGGGCGGAAGCCACGCGCCTCGGCGCCGTGTACCTGACCAAGCCTATCGACCTGGCCCTCCTGCGCCGATACCTTTCGCACGCCTCGGCCTAAGTCGTCGGGCTTCACTACAATAGTCGCCTCGCCGACGCCCTTCCCCTTTACATTCCTTCGTCCGGCTGCCCGAATCGGGCCGCAACGGGAGCGCTGCACGGCATCTCCGCACGCGCGTTGCACACGGTTTACAGGGATTTTCCGGTCAGGAGCCCCATCCGGCGCGGCCCACCTGCAGGCTGGGGACGACTCCCGTCATCCGAGGGGTACAGAAGTTGCTCCCTGGTAGGGCCTGAACGCCCATGACCATTCGTTTCACATCCTCCCTGACCCCCGACGACGAGAACGCGATTGCGCCGGTGCTGATTGCAGCGCTGTCGAACATCCTCGCGCTCCTGCCGATCGCTTACGCCATCCGCATCGACACGTCCGACTCCAAGGTGTACTCGCACACCGGTCGCACGTCGATGCCTGTCGATCCGCCGCGGATCGGCCTGTCACGCGACGTCGGTCAGCTCGAAGCACCGTAGCGGTGCGCCGGGCCCCGACGCGTGTCCGCAGGGAAGGACCCTGTCCGGCGCCGGCCTGAGCACGGCGCGGCTCGACACCCTGCACAGAATGCTGCCAGCATCCGCTTGGACGGGCTCCCCCCGTCCGAGCGGATCGTTCTTCCGTTGGTCCACACCGGACCGGCCGCCGCCAACTCTCGCGCGCGCGCGGCCACCTCGATCACCGACCCGCGATCATCCGCCCGCGTCTGACGACGTCGACGACGCCAGCCAGTCGAGATAGGCGGCGCCTCCGCCGCTCAGCGGGAGCGTGAGCAGCTCCGGCACGTCGTAGGGATGGAGCTCGGCGATGCGGCGCTGCAGGGCGTCCGCGAGCGAGGCTCGCGTCTTGATGACCACCTGGCGTTCCGCCGCCGTCTCCACGCTCCCCTTCCAGCGATAGGTCGATGTCATCGGCGGCAGCACGCTGACGCAGGCGGCGAGGCGTTCCTCGACGAGGCGCCGGGCCAGGGTGTCCGCGTCGGCGTCGGGGGGCAGCGTCGTGAGCACGATGGCGAAGTCGGTCATGGTCTCGGATCCGGGCTGATACGGATGAGTGTAACCGTAAAGCCGTGGAAGCATAAATAAGCTTGCATGTATTTGCGTAACTATGTATAAATTCGTGCGCAGTAAGACGTCCTTAAACCTTGCCGTATGGCCACGTTCAAGCCTAGACTGCTTTCCGCAGTGGCGGGAAAGCGCACAAACAGCGATACGGTCAAGACGACGGTCGAGCTTCCGGGAGAGCTGTGGCGTGCGGCGAAGATCCGCGCGATGGACGAGCGCTCCGATCTCCGCAGCGTCCTGATCCGCGCCCTCGAGGCCTACCTCGGTACTGGCGACAGCACCGCCACGCGAACGGGGTCCGACGACCGATGACGGGCGACCTCGACGCCCGCGGCACCGGGCCCGCCTCCGCCGCACCTCCTCCACCGCTGCCGGCAGCCCGTCGATGGGCCGGCCTGGCCCGCTACGTCCTCGTCTTCGTCACGGCCGTCCTGCTGGTCGACGCCGTCTTCGGCGAGAAGGGCGTGCTGGCGCTCGTCCAGGCACGGCGGGAGTTCTCGGCCGTCGAGCGCGCGCTCGAGACGGCCCGCGAGGAGAACGCGGCGCTGCGCGATCAGGCGCGGCGCCTGCGGGAGGATCCCGCGGCCATCGAGGCGCTCGCGCGCGGCCAGCTCGGGCTGATCAAGCCGGGCGAGAAGCTCTTCATCGTCAAGGACGTCGCGAAGAAGTAGTCCGCGTTTGCTACCATCTGTACTTTCGGCACTCATTGAGGAGGTACAGATGGCACGTCAGGCAACAGCGGAATGGAAGGGCGATCTCAAGAGCGGTGTCGGGCGCGTGAAGCTCGGCAGCGGCGCCTACGAGGGCGACTACTCGTTCACGACGCGCTTCGAGGACAAGCCGGGCGCCAATCCCGAGGAGCTGGTCGGGGCCGCGCACGCGGGCTGCTACTCGATGGCGCTCGCCAACTCGCTGGCCACCGCGGGCTTCACGGCGACGAGCGTGCGCACCACGGCGGACGTGCACCTCGGCAAGGACGACAAGGGGTTCCTGATCACGAAGATCGACCTGACGGTCGACGCCACCGTCCCGGGCGTGGACGAGGCGACGTTCCAGGATCACGCGGAGAAGGCGAAGTCGGGCTGCATCATCTCGCGCGCGCTGGCCGCGACGCCGATGACGCTCAAGGCCACGCTCACCGCATAAGGGCTGCGGCGAAGCCGGGGTTCCGCCCGGCTTCGCTGCGTGGCTCCCGCGCACGCGGCCGTCTGCCCGGGCAGGGCCGGGCCAGCGTCACCACCGCTACGTGTTCCTGATGAAGGTTCCCTCGCGAATCTCGGCGAAGGCCTGACGCAGCTCCTCCTCCGTGTTCATGACGACGGGCCCGTACCACGCGACGGGTTCCTCGATGGGCCGGCCGGAGACGAGCAGGAACCGGATGCCCTCCTCCCCTGCCTGCACGGTCACCTCGTCACCCTGATCGAACAGCACCAGTGAGCGGTTGCCGACGTCGGTGAGCACGGGCGTCTCGCCCTGCCCGACCAGTTCGGTCGCGACCTTGCGCGGGCCCGAGGCATCCCGGAACGTCCCCGAGCCGGCAAACACGTACGCGAACGCGTTCCGTCCGAGCTCGACCGGCAGCGTCTTCCGGCGTCCCGGGGGCACGGAGACGTCCAGGTAGCGCGGGTCCGCGGCAATGCCCTCCACCGGGCCCGTCTGTCCCCAGAACGAGCCGATGATCACGCGCACGTGCGTCCCGTCGTCGTCGGTCACCGTCGGCACGTCGCCGGCCTTGATGTCCTGGTAGCGGGGCGCGGTCATCTTGAGCGCACGCGGCAGGTTCGCCCAGAGCTGGAAGCCGTGCATCCGCCCGCCGGCGTCGCCGCGGGGCATCTCCTGGTGGATGATGCCGCTCCCGGCGGTCATCCACTGCACGTCGCCGGCGCCGAGCGTGCCCTCGTTGCCGAGGCTGTCGCCGTGGTCGACGGTGCCGGCCAGCACGTAGGTGATGGTCTCGATCCCGCGGTGCGGGTGCCACGGAAAGCCGGCACGGTACGCGTCGGGGTTGTCGTTCCGGAAGTCATCGAAGAGCAGAAACGGATCGAAGTCCTGGGTCTTGCCGAAGCCGAAGGCCCGGCGCAGGTGCACGCCGGCGCCCTCCATGGTGGGCTGGGACTCGAGGATCTGGCGGACAGGTCTGATGGACATGAAGGGCCTCTTTCCCCTTGGATGCCGGCGGATCAGATCCTGTTTTGCGGGGCCCTCGGGGTCAGGTCCTGATGGGTTCCCCGGGGAAGCGTTCGGGGTCAGACCTTGAGTGATTCAAGATCTGACCCCGCTTCATCAGAACTGGAACCGGGCCATGAACTGCACGACGCGCATGTTGTTCGCCTGGTTCGTGATCTGCCCGAACGACGCGTTGTTGAACGCGCCGCTGGCGGGCGCCGCCCACTGCACGAGGTTCAGCAGGTTGATCACCTCGACCTTGAGCTGTGCCGAGGTCCGCCCACCCGTCCGGACGTTCTTCTGGATGGACAGGTCCACGTTGTTGCGCCACGGCGAGTAGACGCCGGGCAGCGTGCGGGGGGCGTTGCCGAACTGGTTGGCCGGCGCCGTCGCGAAGGCATTCTTGTTCAGGTAGAGGTTGTCGCCCACGTTCTGGCGGATGCGATCGGTGATGTCGCCGGGCACCAGGAAGTCCTGGCCGGGCACGATGTTCGGACGCGGCGTGCCGCCGAACAGGAACGCCGTCGTCGTCAGGTTCTGGCTGACGCCGATCGGGAACCCGCTGTTGAACGTCATCACCGGCGTGATGGACCAGCCGCCCAGGAGGCGGTCCCCCCACACGCTGGAGGACAGGAAGGGCCGTCCCTCGCCGAACGGCAGCAGCACGGTCGGCGCGAGGACGATCTTGTGCGGCGTGTCGAGGAGGCTCCGGCCGTACTCCTGGTCCGGGTTGAAGTACGGCGAGTCGGGGACCACCGTGTAGTTGTTCTGCAGCCCGGGCGAGCTCGAGTAGTAGTTGTCCTGGCCGAACTGGTTGTCGTTCAGCCGGCTCCAGGTGTAGCTGAAGTTGCCGCCCCAGAAGCCGACGACCCGCTTGCGGAGCTGGACGACGGCCGCGTGGTACTGGGACCGGGCGCCGGTGGACTGCTGCATGTAGACGTTGTCGAACTGCGGGTACGGGCGCAGCAGGCGTCCCACCTCGATCGTCTCGCGATTGGCGAACGCACCCGCCGCGGCCACGCCGCGGAACGGGTTCGGCACGAGCGCCAGCGTGTTCGGCACCAGATCCTGGTACACGGGATCGAGCTGGTTGATGTTGATGAGGGCGTTCGTCGACCCGCCCCAGCTGAGCTGCGCGCCCGTGAGGCCGGTGTAGCCCACGCTGACGCTCATGGCCCCGGGCAGCTCGCGCTGCAGGTCGAAGGAGTACTGCTGCACGCGCGGCGCCCCCTTCGTCGGGTCCACGAAGTAGATGTCCCCGCCGGTGCCGGTCAGCAGGCCGCCCTGGTTGCCGCTCGGCCGCTCGATGCCGTTCGGGAACGGGTTGCTGATGCTCGTCGTCGGCACGGCGCCGGCGCCCTGCGGCTGCTGCAGGAAGGTCGTGGCCGAGTAGCCGATCTGGCCCCAGCCGGTCAGGCCCGCTGCCGCGTAGTTCCAGGGCGCCCAGTAGAGGCCCCAGCCGCCGCGGAGGACGGTCTTCTCGTTGAAGCTGTAGACCGCGCCGATGCGCGGCGCGATCTTCACGGCGGGCTGGTTGCCCTGCACGCTCGGTGCGCCGTTGACGCCGGCATAGACCAGGCCGCCCATGATGTCGCGGCGCTGCCCGGTCACCGGGTCGATCAGGTTCACCATGTCGTTCAGCGGGCTCACGGCGCCCCGGTTGAAGTCCACGGTGAACTGGTTGTCCCGCTCCATCAGCCCCGTTTCACGCTCCACGCGGATGCCGTAGTTGAGCGTGAACCGGTCGTTCACGCGCCAGTCGTCCTGCGCGTAGCCGGCGTAGTAGCGGACGAACCCGTCGAGCTCCGTGTTGAGCGGCACGTTGCCCGCCTGCGGGTACCCGAGCAGCAGGTCCGCTGCGGAGTTGCCGCTGTAGTTCCCCGAGAACGTGAAGGTCCCCGTCGAGGTGCCGTAGTTGAGCGACTTCTGTCCGAGGACGCGGAAGTCCCCGCCCACCTTGATGTTGTGCGCCCCGGCCAGCCGGCTCAGCGTGCCGTTCGCGCCGTACTGGTAGTAGCCGTTCGCCTGCCGGTTCGTGAAGCCCGCGCTCTTGTAGCCGTTGATCGTCAGCGAGGGGAACCGGTTGGTGTCCGAGAGCTGGTTAGTGAAGGCGGGATTGTTGTAGAGCGCCGCCGCGTCGTAGTCGTACGGCAGGTTGTAGTTGTCGTCGAACTTGTTGTACCCGCCGCGCAGCGTCAGCACGGTGGAGTTGTTGAGGATGTACGTATTGTTCAGGACGAACGTGTTGATCACGCGGTCGAGCTGGTAGCTGCCGCCGACGTACTTGTTCGTCGGGTTGTAGTTGGCATTCGCCTCGTGCGTCACCTGGCGGAGCACGAAGCCGCTGACGGCAATCGCGTTGTTGAAGGTGTGGTTGACCTTCGTCGTGAACTGGTAGGCGCTGTTCGGCAGCAGGTCCGTCATGCTGAAGTTCGGCGACCCGTTGTCCACTTCGCTGTCCGGCGTCGGGAACGCGTTGATGAGGGACTGCCCCACCGGGTCGATGCGGTGCGCGGGAATCCGGTTGCCGGGGAACGCCTCGCCGGTCAGCGGGTCACGGATGATCACCGGCTGGCCGTTGCGGGTCAGGCCCGAGAAGTCGCCGCCGCGCTCCGCCATCGTGGGCAGCAGGAACGAGTTCTGCTGCGGCTGGTTGTTGACGTACTTCTCGCCGGCCACCCAGAAGAACGTGCGGTTCCGCACGATGGGGCCGCCGCCCCCGCCGCCGCCGTTGCGCCAGTACTCCGGCACGAACTCCTGGTTGCGCAGCTCCGGGATGAGCAGCTGGTCCTGCAGCTTCTGCGGGCGGAAGACCGCGTAGCCGGACCCGGTGAACGTGTTGCCGCCGGAGCGTGCCGACATGTTCATGACGCCGCCGCCGGTGCGGCCCATCTCCGCGTCGTAGGTGTGGACCTGCACCTTCATCTCCTGCACCGCTTCCATCGACGGGTTCGTCGAGGCGCGGTTCTGCAGGTCCGTGACCGGGAAGCCGTCGACCAGGAAGTTGTTGGACCGGACCGGGCCGCCGCCCATCGACACGGCGGAGTTGCCCACCTGATCCTGCATGCGGTTCCAGTGCGCGTTGCCGCTGGCCTGGACCGTGGGCTCGAGCGTCGCCATCAGGAACACGCTCCGGCCCGCCGTCGGGATGGCCTCGAGCATCTTCGTATCGATGACGCCGCCGACCGAGGCGTTCGTGGACTCGATGAGCGGCGCGTCGGCGGTGACGGTGATCGTCTCCTCGAGCGTGCCGACCTCGAGCACGACGTCGAGGCCCACGAACTGCTGCGTGCTGATCCGCACGCCCTGGCGCTCGAAGGACTTGAAGCCGGGCACGCTCACGCGGACCGTGTAGGTCGCGGGCTCCACGGCAGGAAACGAGTATTCACCGGACGCGTTGGTCACGGTCTCGCGCGCCACCGTGGTGGCCTCGTTGACCAGGGACACGGCCACGCCGGGGATGACGCCCTGGGCGTCCTTCACGGTACCGCGCAGGCCGCCCTGGGAGGATTGCGCCATGGCGCCGGCCGGGAGCATGACGGCCAGCAACGCAGCCAGTGCGAGCCGCGAGGCGGCACGTTTCAGAATCCGAATCATCAATCCTCCTGGGTGAAAGCAGGTCGTTCACACGTCCCTGGCAATCGCCACGACCGCGTGGCAGTGGGAGAGCGCCGCACGGACGCTATCAGACACGGATGTGACGCAACTTCAAGAACTCGACAAGAATCGGTCAAGATGTTGTAAAGAGACATCTCGTGACCATGAGACTCCTGGACCTTGTTACCATCCACGCCGTGCGGACCCACAGCCGCCATCGGACGGTCGTGCTCGTGGCCGTCATCGCCCTCCTCCTGCCCGCGCTCGCACTGCTGCAATACCAGTGGCTCGGCGAACTGAGCACCCTCGAGCAGGTGCGCGCCAAGGACAACCTCGAAGCCGCGGCGCAGCGCTTCTCCAGCCAGTTCGACACGATGCTTGCCGGCGTCTACGCGACCTACCACTCCAGCCAGACGGGCTCGCCGATCGGCGGACACGAGGGACGCGCGATCCGGCCCGTGACGCCGGCCGGGCTCATCAAGCAGGTCCACATCATCGAGCGCAGCCCCGGCGGCGTCTTCACCAGCCACGCACTCGATGCCGACGGTCGCGAGGCCGGGCCCGGCGCATGGCCGGCCTGGCTCGAAGGCACCGCCGCCGGCGGCTTCGGCCAGGACGATGACCTGAGCGCCCTGCCCGCGGGACTCCAGCGCACCATCCTCGAGGAAGTGCCGGCCATCGTCGTGAGGCTGGCCCCGCAGCCGGCGAGCCGCTGGGCCGCCATCGAACTCGACCGGCAGGTGATCCTCGACGAGCTGCTGCCGGCCATGCTGGCCGGCTGTCTCGAGGGCGGCATCCCCGTGAACTACGACGTCCTCATCCACCGCGAGGACCCGTTCGAGGACGTCGTGTACCAGAGCGGGCCCGGGCTGACGCGGAGTGACTTCCGGTCGTGGGTGACCTACGTGCCGATGTTCGCCATCCACAACCGGGACCTGAACACCGCGGCGGCCCACGGCCTCCGGCCGGACGCGCCCGCCCACCGCTGGCGCCTCTACATCAAGCCCAGGACGGGTGAACTGGAAGCGGCCGTCGGCGCCGCGCGGCGCCGCAACTTCGGGATCGGGATCGGCGTGCTGGCGCTGCTCGGCCTGAGCATCGGCCTCCTCGTGGCGTCGATGCGCCGCGTGGAACAGGCCACGCGCGAGCAACTGGAGCTGGTCGCGCGAATTTCCCACGAGCTCCGCACGCCGCTCTCCACCATCACGTGCGCCGGAGAGAACCTGGCGGACAACGTGGTCGACGGCCCGGACGGCACGCAGCAGTACGGCCAGATGATCATGCGCGAAGGGCGCCGGCTGACGCGCACGCTGAGCGACATCCTGCTCTGCTGCCGCCTCCAGGCGCGGCCCGATACCGTCCTCGACCTGCAGCCCACGAACGTCGCGGACGTCGTCGACCTGGCGCTGTCGGACGCGCAGATGATGACCGGCGACGAGCCGGCCGCGATCGCCCTGGCCGTCGAGCCCGCGCTGCCGCCCGTCCTCGCCGACCGGGAAGCGCTCCGGATGGCCGTGAAGAACCTCATCGTCAACGCGGTCCGGCACGGCGGCGGCCGGTCGGTCCGGGTGAGCGTCGGCGAACGGTACGCGGGCACCGCGCGCGAGGTCTGGATCGCGGTCGAGGACGAGGGGCCGGGCATTCCGGCCGAGGAGATGGCGAAGGTTTTCGAACCCTTTTACCGGGGGCGCGCGGCGAAGGACATGGAAGTCGACGGCAGCGGCATCGGGCTCAGCATCGTGCAGCAGGTAGTGCGGTCGCACGGCGGCAGCGTGCGCGTGTCGAGCCGCGAGGCCGCAGGCACGCGCTTCACCCTCCAGTTGCCGGCCATGCGGCCGGCCGCGGCCGCCCGGCTGGCCGAGGTGGCTCCCTCGTGACGAGCGTCAGCGCCGACGAGACCGTCAGGCAGATCCTCGTGGTAGACGACGAGCCGGGGCTGCGGAAGACGCTCTCCGATCGCCTGCGGGCCGAAGGCTACGCCGTCGAAACCGCATCGAACGGCGTCTCCGCGGAGAAGCTCGTCCGCGAACGGGACTACGACGTGGTCATCCTGGACCTGATGCTCCCCGCCAAGGACGGCGTGGACGTCTGCCGCGACCTCCGCCGCGACGGCGTGTCGACCGCGGTCCTGATGCTCACGGCCCGCGACGCCATGGCCGACAAGATCGTCGGCCTCAAGAGCGGCGCCGACGACTACATGACGAAGCCCTTCGAGTGCGCGGAACTGCTCGCGCGCGTCGAGGCCCTGCTCCGCCGTGGACGCGCCGCCGAACCGGAACCGGAGGAGTTCACGTTCGGGGACGTCCGCGTCCGCCCCGGCGGCGGCCTCGTGCTCCGGGCCGGCGTGCCCGTGCGGATGGCCGCGCAGGAGTTCAAGCTGCTCTGCTTCTTCGTCCGCCATCGCGGCCAGCTCTTCTCCCGCGATCAGCTCCTGGACGCCGTCTGGGGCTACCAGGCCACGCCGGAAACGCGGACCGTGGACGTGCACGTCGGCTGGCTCCGCCAGAAGCTCGAGCCCGACCCGCGCAACCCGCGGTTCATCATCACGGTCTACGGGCTCGGCTACCGCTTCGAGCTCGACACCTGATCCGCCGCCGGCCGCAGCGCGCCGTCCGGTGAGGCGTCCGTGTCTCCGCCGAAGGCCTCCAGCAGCATTGGCAGGAGCGTGTGCATGCGGCCGAGGTGCGGCCGCACCGGCCCGAGCCCGGACCGGAACCCGTGCGCCCGCAGCCGATCCAGCACCGCCTCACGGCTCGCGATGATGTGCACGGGGACGTCCCAGGGGGCGCCTTCCCCTGTCACGAGCGACGGCGGCTGGTGATCGCCGATGACGATGAGGATCACATCGCGGTCGCCGATGGCGCGCAGGTACCCGGCCAGCGAGTGATGGGCGTAAGCGATCGCATCGACGTAGGCGGGCCCCATGTTCAGCCAGTCCACCTCCTGCGCGAGCGACCGCTGGAGATCCTCCTCGTCGTACGGGTGGTCCGTGAGCACGCGCGCCCAGTCCGGCTGGTAGGGCGGCGTCGGGCGAAACGGCGTGTGCGTGCTGATCGTCGGGAAGAAGACAAAGCGCGAGGCCCCGGGTTCCGGCGGCGCGATCGTATCGAGCCGCGCCAGCGTGAACTGGTCCGGCGTGGCAAACCACCCGAACGGCGGCCCCTTGTAGCCGAGCTGCTCGCCGCCGTAGATCTCGTCGAACCCGTAGAACACGCCCTCGGGCCAGCGCTTGGTGAGGCCCGGCATCAGGGCGAGCGTACGGTACCCCGCGCGCGAGAACGTGGTCACCAGCGTGTCCCGGCGCGCGGTCATCAGGAGCGCGTTCGTGTCCGGCTCCCGCACCTCGATGCCCGACATCAGGCTGATGTGCGCCAGCCAGGAGGATCCGCCGAAGGTGGGCGACTCCACGAACGCCGACACGACCTGCCGGCCCGTCTCGGCCACGGCGGCCGCGAGGTCCGCGCGGCTCTCCGCCAGCGCCTCGGCAAATGCGGGACGGTCGTACGTGATCGCGCCGTAGGACTCGAGGAAGACGAGCATCACGTCGGTCCCGCGCGCCGCCTCGAGGTCCGACTCCATCGAGGGGCTGGCCGGCAGCGCGATCCCGCCGCCGATGGCGCGTGCCGCCAGCCAGACCTGCTTCGCGTACGTCTCGGTCACCGGGATCCCGTAGACGGCCGGCTGGGCCTGCCCCGTGAGGCGCAGCCCCGCGAAGAGCAGGACCGCCGCCACCGCGATGCCGGCGGCCACGCGTCGAGGCTGCGGCCGGGCGACGAGGGTGCTGACGCGGCCGATGGCCCACCGTGTGGTGATGTAGACGAGCGCCGCCGCCACGACGGCCCCGATGCCGAGGCTGGCGACGAGCCACGTCGGCGCCACGCGCGCCATGAGCGCGAAGACGTCCGGCACGTAGCGCAGGTCCCAGTACAGGTTGATGTCGCGCCCGAACAGCGCGGACGCGGTGACGTCCACGTAGTGTCCCGCCACGAGCAGGGACCAGACCGCCGCGATCCCGCCCAGCAGCCACCGCGAGGCGCGCCCGCGGTGATGCGCCAGGGCGAGGATCAGGACGAGCACGGCCAGCTCGACCGACAGCTCGTTGCGCCACGTGACGGTCGGCGTGGGCCAGGTGTTGCCGAAAGTGAGCGAGAAATTGAGGAGGACGAGGGCCAGGGCCGCCGCAGCGACGCGGACCGGCAGCTTCCACGAAGGCACGACATGACAGTAACTCACCTGCACGGTGCCGTGCACTATGGAGTACGCTTACAGTCAGGTTGTCTGTCTTCGATCGACTTCGTTCCCGCGTGCGCGTCGCATTGGGCGGCCCCCCGGTCCGCCGGGTTGCCTCGGCCCACCTGCCTGCGGACCTCGGTGACTTCCGGATCCACGTCTACGAGCAGGAATCTGACGGCCAGACGCACGTCGCCCTCGTGCTCGGCGAGGTCGGCGACGGCACCGAGGTGCTGGTCCGGATTCACTCCTCGTGCCTCACCGGCGACGTCTTCCACTCGGCCCGGTGCGACTGCGGCGCACAGCTGCACACCGCCATGGCCCGCGTGGCCGACGAGGGACGCGGCATCATCGTGTACCTGAACCAGGAAGGCCGCGGCATCGGCCTCGCCAACAAGATTCGCGCCTACGCGCTCCAGGAGCAGGGCTTCGACACCGTGGAAGCCAACGAGCGGCTCGGCTTCGACGCGGACCTCCGCGAGTACGGGCCGGCCGTCCACATCCTGTCGGACCTCGGCGTGCGCTCGATGCGCCTGCTGACCAACAACCCGCGCAAGCGCGCCGGCGTCGAGCGCCACGGCCTGCTCGTCAGCGAACTGCTCCCGATCGAGATGCCCGTCTCGGACACCACGCGCCAGTACATGGCCACCAAGAAGGCCAAGCTAGGCCACCTGCTCTCCTCGGTCTGAGCGGGCCAGCCACGCCGTATCCACCGCAAAGGAACCCGCCAGCGCGGCCAGCGAGATGGCCGCGGCCGCCACGCCCGTCTCGCGCGGCACGAACGGCGCCATCGCCAGGATGAGACCGCCAATCTGCACCACGCAGATCGCCTGTCGCCTGACGCTCGGCGGCAGCGGCTTCCGCATCCACGGAAGCAGCCACCCGGCGGCGACGAACAGGTAGCGCAGGAGTCCCGCCAGGAGGATCCACATCCCCGCGCGACCGTGCCGCCACACCAGCACGGACAGCACCAGGATGAGGAGCGCGTCGATCTCCATGTCGAATCGGGCGCCGAACCGGCTGGCGGTCCCCGAACGCCGCGCGAGCCATCCATCGACGCCGTCGAGCAGCGCGGCCACCAGCGAGGTGGCCGCAATGGCCGCCCCGAGAGCCGGCGAGGGCTGCTGCGCGATCGCGGCAGCCAGGAGCGACACGAGGGCCGCACGGCCGAGCGTCACGCGGTTCGCCGCGCCGAATCGGGCCTGGGGATGGGAGCCGATGCCGGCGAGCATCACGGCCAGCACGACGGCCAGGCCCGCCGCGGCCGTCGGGACATAGGCGTCACCGAGCGCGAGCGGCCCGCGCACGGCAGCGGCCAGCGCCACGGTGCCCGCGAGCGCCGCCACCCCTGTCACGACGGCTTCCCGATTCCGCGCCTGCACCCTGACGGGATTGTAACGTGGCGGTGGAGGCACCAGAATGAACGGATGCTCGATCATGGCGCCCGTGCGTTCTGGATTGCCGCGCCGGGACACGGCGAGATTCGGGACGAGTCCCTCGCGGCGCCCGGCAGCGGGGACGTCCTGATCCGCACCCGCTTCAGCGGCGTCAGCCGCGGCACCGAGTCGCTTGTCTTCACGGGCCGCGTGCCCGACAGCGAGCACGCGCGCATGCGCGCGCCCTTCCAGCAGGGGGACTTCCCCGCCCCGGTCAAGTACGGCTACGCCAGCGTCGGCGACGTCGAGGAAGGACCGCCGGGCCTGGTTGGCCGCACGGTGTTCGTGCTCCATCCACACCAGACCCGCTATGTCGTGCCCGCAACCTCCGCCGCCCTCGTTCCGGACGCCGTCCCGGCGGGCCGTGCCGTGCTGGCCGCCAACCTGGAGACGGCCGTCAACGCCGTCTGGGACGCGGACGTCCACGTGGGCGACCGGGTCGTCGTGATCGGCGGCGGCGCCGTCGGCTGTCTCTGCGCGTGGCTGGCGGGGCGCATGCCCGGCTGCGCGGTGGAACTGGTGGACGTCAACCCGGCCCGCGAGGCCGCGGCCCGGGCGTTGGGCGTCGCCTTCGTCCCTCCCGGCCGCGTCGCACCGGACGCCGACATCGTCATTCACGCCAGCGCGTCGCAGGAAGGCCTCGCGCTCGCGTTCGACGTTGCCGGGGACGAGGCGACGATCACCGAGCTCAGTTGGTATGGCGACCGAGAGGTGGCCCTGCCGCTCGGCCGGGCGTTCCACGCCCGCAGACTCCGCCTGCAGTCCTCACAGGTCGGGACGGTGTCGCCGGTGCAGCGGCGCCGATGGGACACGCGGCGGCGCATGGCGCTGGCGCTCTCGCTGCTCGTCCACGACGAGCTGGACGTCCTGATCTCCGGGGAGAGCCCCTTCGACGACCTGCCGGCGGTGATGGCGTCCCTCGCAAAACCGTCTTCCGCCGCGCTCTGTCACCGGATACGCTACTGAGGCATCAACCAGCACGCGCCGCCCCCCTGCGGCGCGGGAGACCCGTTCCCCATGTACACCGTGACCGTCCGTGACCACATCATGATCGCCCACAGCTTCCGCGGCGACGTCTTCGGGCCCGCCCAGCGCCTGCACGGCGCCACCTACGTGGTCGATCTCGAGCTCCGCCGGCCGGACCTCGACGAGGACGGCATTGTCGTGGACATCGGCAAGGCCACCGATGCGCTGCGCGCCGTCCTCGCGGATCTCAGCTACCGGAACCTCGACGACGAACCCGCGTTTGCCGGGCGGAACTCCACCACCGAGGCCATCGCACGCGAGATCTTCGATCGCATGGTGGCGGCCATCAGGCAGGACCGGCTCGGCCCTGGCGGCTACGCCGTCGAGAGCCTGCGCGTCACGCTGCACGAGTCGCACGTGGCATCCGCCTCGTACGAGAACCGCGTCTAGGACGCGAGAAAGCGAAAACCGCGCGATGACCTCGCTCGTGCTGCTCGTCCCGGGCCGCCTCGACACGCTGACAGGCGGCTACGCCTACGACCGCCGCATGGCAGCCGGTCTGCGCGCGCGGGGGTGGACCGTCTCCATCCGAGAACTGGACGACAGCTTCCCCTTCCCCACCGTCCGCGCCCGGGAAGAGGCGGCAGCCATCATGGCCGGCATCCCCGACGGCGGCCTCGTGCTGGTCGACGGCCTGGCGTACGGCGGCATGCCGGAAGAGGTTGCGCGCGAAGCGCCGCGGCTGCGTCTCGTCGCCCTCGTCCACCATCCACTCGCGGCCGAGACGGGACTCCCCTCGATCAAGGCCACGCGTCTCGCGGACAGCGAGCGGCGGGCGCTCGCCGTCGCACGCGCCATCATCGTGACCAGCCCGGTGACGGCCGCCTCCCTGGCGGACTACGGCGTGGCCCCCGAACGCATCGTGGCGATCGAGCCCGGGACCGACCCCGCGCCGCTGGCCACCGGAACGGACGGCACCGAGCCGGCGCTGCTCTCCGTGGCCACGATGACGCCCCGCAAGGGACACGACACGCTCTTCCGCGCGCTGTCCACGCTCACGGGGCTCTCGTGGCACCTGACGTGCGTCGGCAGCCTCACGCGCGACCCCGTGTTCGTGGAACGCCAGCGGCAGCTCCTCCGCACCTGGGGCCTCGATCACCGCGTGACGCTCGCCGGCGAAGCGCGGGAGGACGCGCTGGCCGCCTGCTACGACAAGGCGGACGTCTTCGTCCTCCCCACACGGTACGAGGGCTACGGGATGGCCGTGGCGGAAGCGGTCGCGCGCGGGCTGCCGGTGGTCAGCACGCCGGTCGGCGCCATCCCGGGCATCCTCAGCGATGTCGCCGGGCTGATGGTGCCGCCGGGACGCGTGGGCGTGCTCGCCGACGCGTTGTCGCTCGTCATCACGGATGGATCGGCGCGCGAGCGTCTGGCCCGCGGCGCACGGGAGATGCGCGGACGGCTCCCGGACTGGGACACGCAGGCCGCGGCCCTGGACGGCGTCCTCCAGCGGATTGGCGCCGATGACCTTCAGCGCTGACTGGCTGAGCCTGCGCGAACCGGTGGACGAGGCGGCGCGATCGACAAGCCTCACCGGCAGTCTCGCACGCGCGCTGACAACCCACGCGCCCGCATCCTCGCCCCTGCGCGTGCTCGATCTCGGCGCCGGGACCGGCGCCAACCTGCGCTACCTGGCCGAGCGCCTCGGCGCGCCTCGCCAGGCCTGGCGTCTCGTCGACCACGATGCCGGCCTGCTCGACGCCCTGCCCGGCCGTCTGCACGCATGGGCCGCATCCCGCGCGCTCTCGGTCACGCGCACGGCTGACCGGACCGGTCCCGGCATCGACATCCACGGGGACGGGCTGCACTGGCGCCTGTCCACGTCCGTGCGCCACCTGGGCCTGACCGGCGCGGCCGATGATCTCGTGGATGGTCATCACCTGGTCACGGCATCCGCCCTGCTCGACCTGGTCTCCGCCGAGTGGTTCGAGGCCGTGGCCGCGCAGTGCCGCCGCGACGGGGCGCACGTGCTCTTTGCGCTCAACTACGACGGGCGCGTGCAGTGCACGCCCGAGGATCCGGACGACGAGCTGGTCCGGACGCTCGTCAACCGGCACCAGCAGACGGACAAGGGGCTCGGGACGGCCATGGGACCGGAGGCCGCGCCGCGGGCCCTGCAGTGTCTGGCCGCTGCCGGCTACGCGGTGTGGAGCGCACCGTCCGACTGGGTGCTGAACGCGCGCCACTCGACGCTGCAGGCGGCGCTCGTCGGCGGCTGGATTGAGGCCGCTGCCGCCATCGCCCCGGAACAGGACGCGCGCGTCCGCGCGTGGGGACGGCGGCGCACGACGCACATCGAGGACGGCCGCTCGACGCTCGTCGTCGGGCACACCGACATTGCCGCGTCGCCGCCGGGCGCGCCCGTCAGATGACGCGCTGGACCGGCGCGTGGCCATCGACGTCGCCGGCCGGCGCCTGGGCGGCGGTCAGGTCGCAATCGAAGAGCACGTCCCCGCCCATGCGGAACACGCGATAGGCGGGACGCGGGCACTCCCCGAGGACGTCGCGCGTGGCCAGGCGGATCGCCGGACGGCCGTCGCCGATGAGCAGCGGCGCGATGGCCACGTGCAGCCGATCGAGGAGCCGCGCCTCCAGGAACGCGGACACGGTGACGCCGCCGCCTTCCACGAACACGCGATGGCACCCGCGCGCCCGCAGCGCGGCCATGACAGCCGCCGCGTTGATGTCGCCCGGGCCCTCGGGATGATCCTCCAGCCCGACGATGAGGGCGCGGCCGAAGCGCGCTTCGCCGGGACGCATCAGCGATCGGGAGCACATGTAGAGCGTGTCGGCGTCCGTGTCCCTCAGGATGCGGTGGCGGTCATCGAGGCGCCGGCCCGGATCGACGACGACGCGCAGGGGGTTCGGTCCGCGGACCAGGCGTGTCGTGAGCTGCGGATCGTCCGCGGCCACGGTCCCCGCACCGACGACGACGGCATCGCTCAGCGCGCGCAGGCGGTGGAGGTGGACGATGTTCTCGCCGCCGGTCACGTAGCGCGACTCACCCGCGCGCGTGGCGATGAAGCCGTCGAGGCTCTGGCCCAGGTGTCCGATCGTCAGCGGCCGCTGCGTGGTGGCGCCGGCGAGCGGCAGGTAGAGATCCGCGAACGCGCGGCGCGGATCGTCCTCCGCGAACCTTGTCGTCCAGCCGGTGGCCGGATCCCAGTCGAGCACGGCCGCCGCATCCCCGCTCGGCGGCTGCAGTTCGCCATCGTCGTCCTGGGTGAACGCGGCGGGCTCCGCGGACTGACTCAGCCGCTCCGACCAGCGTGCGGCGCCCAGCACGAGGTGCCACATCCGATCGAGACTCTCGGCATCCATCAGCAGTCCCGATTATAGCGGGCGACGTGCGGAAGGGACGCGTGGGACACCGCCGCGCGGCGGATGCGCGCCGAGACGCCGGCGCGACGCCTCATTCGGTGACGACGAACGCGGAGAGCCCGGACTCGGCGATCTGGCGGCCGCCGCTCAGCGCCGAGACAGACCAGAAATAAGTGCCCGGCTCGAGGAGCAGATCGTCGGGCCGCGCGACAGACGTCGCCTGGACGTCGTCGCGCCGCCAGATCAGGCGATCCACCTCGTCCCAGATGCCGATGGCGTACCGATCGGCGCCCGGGGCCGGTGTCCACTCGAATCGCACCGGGGCGCGGCCGGTGGAGTCCCGCTCCGGCGCCACGTGGTCGATGACCAGCACCTGGCCATCACGCTGCGCCGCGCCGGCGACGGGCACATCGCGCCCCTCTCCCGCCGACGGTGTGCAGGCCATGCTGACGACGACGGCCGCGGCTGCGGTCAGCCGGCGCCAGGCGGTGGAACGGACGGTGCTGGACACGCGAGTCTCTCCCTGCGGGTGTGACAATCGACTGATGATGTCACGGGATCGGCGAACGCTCCCAACAGCTTCCCGGCGTTTCTCAGGGTTCGGGGAGGGTTCTGGGAGGTTCGGGGAGGTTCGGGGAGGTTCGGGAAGGTGCGGGGAGGTGCGGGGAGGTGCGGGGAGGTGCGGGGAGGTGCGGGAAGGTCCGGAAGGTGCCGGAAGGTGCCGGAAGGTGCCGGAAGCTGGGACCGTGCTGAACCTCCCCGAACCTCCCCGAACCTCCCCAGCACCTCCCCAGCACCTCCCCGAACCTCCCCGAACCTCCCCAGCACCTCCCCAGCACCTCCCCAGCACCTTCCCCCCTAAAACCTCCCCGCGCCCGTCCAGCGTCCCGGCTCCTCGCCCGTGAACACGCGGTAGGTCACGACAGGTGTGGGCCCGCAGTGGTTCTGCAGGATGTCGATCAGGTAGACCTCCGTGGACCCCTGGTCCGGGCCGGCGCCGTAGTGATAGGCCACCTCGTCGCCGGCTGCCACTACAGGCACGCCCTCGTTGTCCGCCGCGGTGCGCGTCGGCTTGGCGTTGTAGCCCCAGCGCGTGTCGAGCGTGCGCAACTGGTCCACCATGTAGTCGAGCCACGGGTTGGTCACGTACTTGATGCCGGCGTTGCAGGACTGGGCCATCAGGTCCGGGCGTGCGTTGGAGGCCGCCGTCACGAAATCCCGGACGTCCGGCATCGGAATGCGCTGTCCGGCCGGCGGGTCCGGCGTGCGGTTGGGGATGCTGACGGCGATCGAGCGGCTGCCGCGCACCTCGCCCACGCTGGCCGTGATGGACGTCGCGCCGTTGGCCACCGCGGCGACCAGGCCCTGACCGGACACCGTGGCGACGCCCGGGTTGTCGGAGATCCACGTGGCCGTGGCCGTCCGGTCCTCCGAGGTCCCGTTGGAGAGCGTCGCGATGGCCGTGAACTGCGTCGTCGCTCCCTGCGTAGTCAATGGTGACGAGCCGTTCACCGTCAGGGCCGTCACGGTCACCGATGGAGGCGTGGGGGCTGTGGGCGTCGGGGTGGACGAGTCGCTGCCGCACGCGGCGGCGAGGAGGACGACGGCACAGGCAGAAAGGGCGACGCGGAGAGGAAGAGGCTCGGGTCTCGGGTTGATCATGGGCATCCATCGTACTGCCCCTCGCGCGCAACGCGTATTATTGCCAGCAAAATCCGCTCCTGGCGGCCGCGCCGCGCCGTCGAAACGGACGACGCCCGCGGCGCACCATGGTCAGGGGCTCAGCCCGCGGACCCGGTGGTCCGGCGTGGGCCATTCCGGGGCCGGAGGGTATGATGAAGCCGCTCGAACGACGCGCCTGAGACTCGACCCCGTGATGGTAGGACGTACCTTCTCACACTACCGGATCGTTGCCCCGCTCGGTGCCGGCGGTATGGGCGTGGTCTATCGCGCGGAAGACGTCCGGCTCGGGCGCGAGGTGGCGCTCAAGTTCGTGTCCGAGGATTCCGCGCACGACGATCACGCCATGCAGCGGCTGCGGTCCGAGGCGCGTGCCGCATCGGCGCTCAACCACGCCAACATCTGCACCATCTACGACGTCGGCGAGGACGAGGGCCACCCCTTCATCGTCATGGAGCTGATGAAGGGGCGGACGCTGCGGGACCGGCTCGTGGACGGCCCGCTCAAGGTCCATCATCTCGTGGACATCGGCATCGAGATCTCCGACGCCCTGCACGCAACGCACAGCGACGGGATCATCCACCGCGACATCAAGCCGGGCAACATCTTCCTGACCGATCGCGGGCACGTCAAGGTCCTGGATTTCGGCCTTGCCAAGCTCACGCGGACGCTCGGCACGTCGAGCACGACGAACGAGGTCGTGCACCAGACCGTGGCCGGTGTTGCCATCGGCACGGTGTCCTACATGTCGCCCGAACAGGCGGCCGGCGAGGAGCTGGACGGACGCACCGATCTCTTCTCCCTCGGCGTGGTCCTCTACGAGTGCGCGACGGGGCGGCATCCGTTCCCGGGAAAGACGTCCGCCGTGATCCTGGCGGCCATCCTCAACCGCGCACCGGCCGCACCGGTGACGATCAACCCGGATCTCCCGCTGCGCCTGCAGGAGGTCATCAACAACTGCCTGGAGAAGGATCGGGAGCTGCGCTACCAGTCGGCGGCCGACCTGCGCGCGGACCTCAAGCGCCTGCGGCGCGACATCGAGTCCAGCCACACGCAAGCGGTGGAGGCCACCTCTCGTTCCCATCCGGGATCCTCGGCGAGCGGGGCGGGCCTGGATGCCAACAGCGCGGGCTCGGCGGCGGCATCGTCGTCGCACGCATCGGCGCCGGGCGCGGCCACCTCGTCGCGGATCCTCAGGGCGGGCGCGGTCCTCGCGGCGCTGGCCGTCCTCGCCGGCGCCTACGTGTTCTGGCCGCGGACGACGACGATCCCGGAGGCCGGCGGTGGGACGCCGGTGACGGCGCCTCCTCCCGGGGCGGCCGTGGACATCGCGCTGGCGCAGGCCAGCCTGGACGCGCGCAACTACCGTGCGGCCCTCGCGTATGCCGGGGCCATCCTGGCCGCCGAACCGGATCGCGCCGACGCCGCGCGTGTCCGCGACGAGGCGCAGGCCATGCTCGCCCGGTTCGAAGAAACCATCGAGCAGGCGCGCGCCGATCTCGCGCGCGGAGACGTGAGCGCCACGGCCCGGAGCCTCGAAGCGGCGCGGGATCTCGATCCGTCCGCGCCGAGCGTGGTCGAGATTGGCTCGCGGCTGGCGGACCTCGTGCGTGAGCGGGAGGCGGCCGCGCGCGAGCGCGTGTCGCGAGAGGCCGCGCGTCCGGCACCGCGGCCCGCGGAGGCGGCGCCGCCGCGCGTGGCCCAGGCGCCCGAGCCGGCTCCCCCGCCGGTTGTGCCGCCCCCCGCGCCGACGCCGAGTCCCGTGCAGGTGCAGCCGTTGCCGGCGACCGGCACGGCACCCTCGACGACACGGTCAGCGCAGCCGGTCACGCCCGTACCGGTGGAGGCGCCGCCGCCGGCGCGCGTGGAGCCGCCGAAGCCCGTCGCGCCGGAGCCGCCGCCCGTCCCGGCAGAGACGGACGAGACAGCCATTCGCAACGTGGTGGCCACCTACGGGCGCGCGATCGAGCAGAAGGACATCGCGCTCTTCCGGTCCATCAAGCCGAACCTCTCCAGCGACGAGGAGCGGCGGCTCATGGAGGGCTTCCGTGCCGTGACGTCCCAGCAGGTGGCGCTGACGGTGGCGTCCATCGACCGCACGGACGACAACGCCGTCGTCGTCGTCAATCGCCGCGACGTACTCGACGTCCGCGGGCGGCGGCAGACGGTCGAAAGCCGGCAGACGCTGGCGCTCAGCCGATCATCGGGCCGCTGGGTCATCGAGGAGATCCGCTGACCCGGCGCCGCGTGCGGTGCGGTGCGCAGGGCGGGCATGGGCACGTCGCGATACTTCAGGGGAGGGTGTATGGCATGGCGACTGGTGGCGGCGTTCGCGTGCGTGGTGCTGACGGCCCGGACGGCCGGGGCGCAGGAGCCCTACAACCTGTCGGCGCCGGTGCCGAACCTGGCCACGATCTTCACGGACATCTTCGGGCCGCGCGGCCTGATCGTGGACAGCCTCGCCACGCTGCCCGGTGAGCAGGAGCACACCGCGCACTTCGTCAGCGACTTCCAGTTCAACTTCGGCCAGTTCAGCACGGCCCTCGTCGGCCAGTTGGTGAGCGTGCCGCTGCCGTCGCCCGGCGGCGGCTTCACGTTCGAGTTCGATCCGTCGCTCGGCGTGTTCCAGCGCACCACGCAGAGCTTCGGTCCCATCCTGGCGGATCGCGCCGACACGATCGGCGCGCGGCGCGTGTCCGTCGGCTTTGCCGTGCAGCGCTTCACCTTCGATTCGGTCGAGGGGATCTCGCTCGGCAGCGTGCCCGCGGTCTTCACGCACGACAACGCGGAGCTGCTCGGCGGGCGCGAGGACGTCGTGACGACCAGCAATGCCATCGAGGCACGGGTCAGCCAGTCCACGATGTTCGTCACCTACGGCATCACGGATAGCGTCGATGTCTCGCTGGCGGTGCCGATCGTCTCCACGGACCTGAAGATCGTGTCGCACGCCCGCATCCGCCGGCTGGGCACGACCAACGAACTGACGCACTTCTACCGGCAGTCCGACGGCAGCGTGGGCGACCAGCGCATCTTCACCGCTGTCGGGCGGGCGAGCGGCATCGGCGACCTCATGGTCCGCCTGAAGGGCACCGTCCACAAGACCGACCGCGGGGGCGTGGCGCTCGGCGTGGACCTGCGGCTGCCGACGGGCGACGAGATGAACCTGCTCGGGAGCGGCGCGACGGGCGTGCAGCCGTTTGCGATCTGGTCCGCCACCTACCAGCGCCTCTCCCCGCACGCGAACGCGGGGTACAAGTGGAACGGGTCCAGCGTGCTCGCCGGCAACCCCGCCACGGGCGAGTCCGCGCACTTCCAGAATCAGGTCAGCTACGGCGTCGGCGCCGACGTGAGCGTGAGCCCGCACCTGACGGTGGCCTTCGACGTGCTCGGCCGGTACCTGATCGACGCCGAGCGCCTCCGGCTCGAGCAGTTCCACGGGCTCGACGGCCGCTCCACCTTCCCGAACATCGTCTTCGGGCGGGATTCCTACAACGCGCTCAGCGGGTCCATCGGGCTGAAGGCCAACGTGTTCGGGCGCGCCCTCGTGGACGTCAACCTGCTCTTCAAGCTCGACGAGAAGGGGCTGCGGGACAAGGTCACGCCGCTCATCGGCTTTGAGTACAGTTTCTGAGATGGGCGGCTCCACCGGACACACGCGCGCGCAGGAACAGGTGCAATGACGGTCCACGACAGCCACTGCCACTTCTTCTCCAGGCGGTTCTTCGAGGCACTCGGCCGCGAGAAGCACGGCACGGACGCCGGGGCCACGGCGGACGCGGTGGCCGCGGAGCTCGGCTGGGAGCCGCCGGGCGACCCGCTGGCCCTGGCGCGGCGGTGGGTAGCGGAGCTCGACCGGCACCACGTGTCGCGCGCGACGCTGATTGCGAGCATCCCCGGCGACGAGGAGTCCGTGGCCACAGCCGTCGGCGCGCACCCGACGCGATTCGTCGGCTTTTTCCTCGTCAACCCGGCGGCGCCGGACGGTGTGGAGCGTGCCGGCCGCGCCTACGCGGAGCTCGGGCTGCGCTGCGCCTGTCTCTTCCCCGCCCTGCACCGCTACCGGCTGGACGATGAGCGCGTGGCCGCCGTCTTCGACGCGGCCGCCCGCTACGGCGGCGCGGTGTTCGTGCACTGCGGCTACTTCTCGGTCGAGGCCCGCACGCGCCTCGGCCTGCCGACGCTGCTCGACCTGCGCCTGGGCGATCCGCTCGCGGTGGCGGCCGTCGCGGCGCGCTTCCCCACCGTGCCGGTGATCCTGCCCCACTTCGGCGGCGGGTTCTTCCGCGAGGCGCTCATGGCGGCCGATGCCTGTCCGTCGATCCACTTCGACACATCGAGCTCCAACGGCTGGATCAAGTTCGTGCCCGGCCTGACGCTCGTGGAAGTCTTCCGCCGGGCGATTGCCGTGGCCGGGCCGGAGCGGATCGTCTTCGGGTCCGACTCCTCGTTCTTCCCGCGCGGCTGGCGGCGCGTCATCCACGGTGCACAGCGCGCCATCCTCGATGAGCTCGGCGTGGAAGAGGACGCGGCAGCCCGCATCTTCGGCGGCAACTTCGAGCGCCTGTTCGGCTCGTGACGCGCACGCTCCTGCACGGCCGGCGCGCGAGACGATGACGGACGCGTGGACGATCCGGCGGCTGCACGCGGTGGACGACGAGGCCGTTGCGCAGCTCGCGGCGCTGCTGGTGGACTGCGTCGACGGCGGGGCGTCGGTCAGCTTCATGGCGCCGCTCTCCCCCACCCGGGCCGAGGACTTCTGGCGCCGGGTCGCGTCCGGCGTGGCAGCCGGCGAGCGCGCGCTGGTGGTGGCCGAGGACGCGCAGGGCATCTGCGGCACCGTGCAGGTGATCCTCGCGCAGCCCGAGAACCAGCCGCACCGCGCGGACCTTGCGAAGATGCTGGTGCACCGGCGCCGGCGGCGTGAGGGGCTCGGCGAGGCGCTGATGCGCGCGGCGGAGGACACCGCGCGTGCCTGCGGCAGGACGCTCCTGGTGCTCGATGCCGTGACCGATGGCGATGCGGCGCGCCTCTACGCGCGGCTCGGCTGGGTGCGTGTGGGCGACATCCCCGGCTATGCGCTGATGCCGGCCGGCGGCCTCTGCAGCACGACCGTGTTCTACCGCCGGCTCGACGGACCAGGCTCCGTGCGTGAGCCATCCCCACCCTCAGCCGGAAGCACCAACCGCTGAGCCTCGGTCTTCTCCTGCAGTGCCGGGTCGATCCGGCGGCCCCTCGTTCGACGTATCCATAGGGAACGGGGCGGCAATGGCGCCGCCCGTCGCACGCCTGACGGGAAAGAGGGAGTATGCGCACACTGGTCGTGTCCGAGTTCGTGTCGTTGGACGGCGTCATCCAGGCGCCGGGAGGGAAGGACGAGGATCGGGATGGCGGCTTCGAGCATGGCGGCTGGACGCTGCCGTACTGGCACGACGACATCGGCGCCAGCTTCGGGAGGGTGATGCAGGGCGTCGATACTTTCCTGCTGGGCCGCCGGACGTACGAGATCCATGCCGAGGCGTTCGAGCCGATGCCGCCGGGTGACCCCTTCGGCGACATGATGAACCCGCCACAGAAATACGTCGTCTCGCGGACGCTGGAGCGGCCGCTGTGGCGCAACACGACGATCATTCGCAGCGACCCGGTGGAGGCCGTGCGGAGGCTGAAGGCCGAGCCCGGCGGGCGGATCCTGACGGATGGCAGCAGCCAGCTCGTGCGCATGCTCCTCGCGCACGGCCTGGTCGATGAGCTGCACCTGCTGCTCTATCCCCTGACGCTCGGCCGCGGCAAGCGCCTCTGGGACGAGGACACGCACGGCGCGTTCACGCTGGTGTCGGCGACGCCCTACCCCACCGGCGTGATTGGGCTGGAGTACGTCAGGAAGGGATAGAGTCCCCTTTCCCGGTCATCGTGGACGCCGAGGGTTTGCGAATTCAGGGTCCCGTGCTACAATCGGATTTTCCCTGTCGCGGGGTGGAGCAGTCCGGTAGCTCGTTGGGCTCATAACCCAAAGGTCGCGGGTTCAAATCCCGCCCCCGCAACCAATTGAATCGGCACGAAGAGGTCGCCTGTTTCGGGCGACCTTTTCGTCTTTTGGGCAGCAGCCAACATCGCGGCCAGATTCCCTTTCAGCTCGATCCGGAGCTGGCCCTTCTCCGGAGTCAAGACAATCACCTCAATCAGTCCTCGGAGCATTTCTGAGGCTTCCAGGCGCGTGTCCTCGCGCTGCAGCGCGGCGGCGAGTTCTTCGACCTTGCTCTTGTAGAGGTCGGCCATGCTCGGGTGCAGGAGCGGCGGCGGCTCGTCCGCGGCCTCGAGCTGGGCGTCGAGCTCCAGCCGTCGCTCCTCGAGCTTCTTCATCTCCGCCTTGCCCTTCTGGACCGGCACTGCATCGTCCAGCATCATGTCGAGCAGCTTCTTCTGTCGGGCGTCGATGCGCGCGAGCTCTCGCTTCGCCGACGTCAACCCGGCGCGCTGCTCCATCCGGAGCCGGTTCATTTCCTTGGCGAACTCGCGACAGAACTCCTCGAAGAAGTCCTTGCGCATCAACTTATCCTGGAGCGCCCGCAGCACGCGCGTTTCGACTTCCTGACGCGGAATCGTCAGCTTGTTCGTGCACGTGCCGCGGTCGCGAGTACCGAAGCATCCCAGATGGTCGCGCGAGTAGACGACGAAGCCGGCGCCGCACTCGCCGCATTTCGTCAGTCCCGAGAACAGGTACTTCGGCCGGCGGAACTGGTTGAAGCGCCTCGCTTCTGGTGCCTTCGACCACTTGTGCTGAATCGATGCGTATCGCGCCTGCACGCCAGCCCAGAGCTCATCGTCGATGATGCGGAGGTGTGGCACGTTGCTGATGACCCACTCGGATTCCGGATTGAGCCGCGTGACGCGTTTGCCGGTATCGGGATCTTTGAGAAATCGTTGACGGTTCCAGACCATCCGTCCGATGTACAGCTCATTGTGGAGGATGCCGATGCCGCGCTTCGGGTTGCCGTGGATCGTGCTCGGATTCCAGAGCGATCCGCGAGGACCGCGTAGCCCATCGCGGTTCAAGTCCTTCGCGATCTGTTTCGGCGATGCGCCTCCGACGTACTGCTTGAAGATGCGTCGGATGATCTCGGCTTCCTCTGGCACGATCTCGCGGTCGCCGGTCGAGACCACGCCGTTCTCGAACGTCCGGACGATGCGATAGCCGAAGCTGACGCCACCGCCCGCCTTCCCAAGCTCCACGCGTCCACGCAGCCCGCGTCGGGTCTTGTCCGCCAGTTCCTTCAAGAACATCGCGTTCATCGTCCCCTTGAGGCCGATGTGGAGGAACGTGATGTCGCCCTCCGCAAGCGTGACGATGCTGACGCCGGCGAAGGTGAGGCGCTTGAAGAGGCCCGCGGTGTCTTCCTGGTCGCGGCTGAATCGATCAAGCGACTCGGCAAGGACGACCTCGACTTCCTTGCGCAGAGCCGACGCCATCATCGCCTGGAAGCCCGATCGGAGCAGCGTCGCGCCGGACACTGCGCTATCCGAGTACTCCTTCGAGATCGTCCAGCCTTGTCGCCGCGCGAACTCGCGGCAGATGCGGAATTGGTCTGCGATCGAGGCTTCGCGCTGATTCTCGGAGGAGTACCGGGCGTAGATGGCGACTTTCATTCGCGGTCCTCGTCGATGGAACGATGCGACTCGGTCACGGTTTGAGCGAAGAGCTCGCGCGCTGCCTGCCGCGCAAGCAATCGAACGAGCGCCAGGAGCGCGGCATCCGTCTGCGCGTCTGCATCAATCGGCGCGTCGTCGTGGTGCGAAACAACATCCGGCGTTCGCGCCGGCGGCCAGAGCCCCGATCGCTTTCGTCCACGCATGATAACCCCGCGTTGACTCGCAACCATGAAACTGTTGTTGATGAATCAACTCGAGGCTGGCCGCTCCGTCCTGAGAACGGAGCGGAACTCCGGTCGGCCGATGACGCGCTGAGCGTCGTCCCGGACCGCCGAGCCTGAGGCGTGCGAATCGCGATCGTTGATCGCGGGCACGACCAGTCTCCGCGCCAGATGGCGCGGACGAGTGCGGGACGTGGCGCAAGGTGGTAACCACGATGCGCCGGCGCCCGCGGCACGCTTGGGCGAGCTCTCCTGAGGAGGAGCCCGCGCGTGGTGCCTCTGTCGTTAGGGGTTCCGGTCGATTCGGTCGGCGCCCAATCCGCCCGCGACTGCCCTGAGGGCGAACTCGCGTAAGGTGAGCGCTCTCTCGTGCTCCGTCCCTGCTGGTCAGGTGGCCTTGGGCCGATGCTGACGAACGAGACCGTTCGAGCCGAGTGATCCGATGCCGGAATTGATTGGTGCTCGCTCGCGTGCCCTGAGGGCGACGAGAGAAGAGCCCTCCAAGGGCTTGAGGCCGCATGGAGGAGGGCGACTGAGTCGCCGTCGAACGATGGGAAAAAGGCTACGCCCGTTGCCCGCGGCCGTCAAGAGAAAGGTGCCGCACGGCTCGACCGGCGTCACCAACCGGCGTGTGTGGAAGTACTGCCACTTGTCCACAAGTGGCAGTACTTCTACGCAGCGAAGTCCAGGGACCATTCCGGCGTGTCCAGCGCACACAATCGGTTGCGCGGATATCCCAGAACTGGAATACTGAAGAAGATGCGAAGGAGAGCCATGGCCAGGCAAAGCCGTGATGACACGATCGTCCGTGGCACGAAGAACATCTTCGTGGACCTTGGATGCCTGGACGCCGCCGAGCGGCAAGCAAGACTTCGCTTGGCATACGCACTCAATCAGGTGCTTGAATCGCGCAAACTGTCGCAGGCCGAAGCTGCGGCGGTGTTGGGGTTGACCCAGCCTAAGGTCTCTGCACTCCGCAACTACAAGCTCGCGGGGTTCTCGGTCGAACGGCTAATGAACTTGTTAACGGCGCTGGATCGAGACGTTGAGATCGTGATCCGTCAAACACCCCGTTCGCGCAAGAGCGGTCGAATCACAGTTGTTGCGGCGTGAGCCGCCTTCATACGCCTTCTACCAATCGATGAAGCAAACGAGGAGGCCTGCGGAAGACCTTCTATCGCGGATTGTGCGTCAAACGAGGCGGTCTGTGCGCAGCGCAGGCCCGCGGTACACGCCGAACGCCGCACAGGGTGCACCAAATCTCGTCATCGAGACGGTCGCCAGCGCTTTGGCGGCCCTGGCCGGCACACAGGGATGGAAGGCGGAACGAGAGAAGCAGACGCAAGGCTTCGCCAAAGGGTTTCGTGACCTCGCTTATCTTTCGGCTGCACCGGAAGCGAATGAGACGGAGGCGATCGAGCGGTTCGTCGCCTTGTTGCGACGGCTAACGACGCTGCCACCACGAAAGGCCGCACGAACGATCGCGGCTCTTCGAATCAGTATCGCCGCGGTCCATGATGTGGTCCAGCGCCTCGACCAGGCGAATCCTCAGAGTCATGACGTCTCGCGCGAGGCACCGGAAGCGGAGCGTTCTCGGGCCGACCGCAACTCCTCGATTCTGCGTGAGGTGCGGTCCGTATTCCGAGGCGTCGAGCAGTTTTTGGAAGCGCCCGCGACCGCCGCGTTTGAGCGTGGGCACCTCCTGCTAGTCGGAGAATGGGGCACTGGAAAGACACACTCCGTGTGCGATGCGAGTCTGGCTCGCTTGCTCGACAACTTGCCCACCTTATTGCTCTTGGCGAAGGACTTCGCCGGCGGCCAGCCACTCCGAGACGCGATTCAGTCGCTCGACGAATCGAGGCTCGTCGATCTGTTATCTGGTCTCAATGCGCTGGGTCGAGCGAGGGGAACTCGAACGCTCATCATTCTGGACGGAATCAATGAAGGCAACCGCGAGGGGTGGTCTCGCGCCTGCAAGACCCTGATTCGGTCGGCTTCTCGCTTTCAATGGGTGGGGGTAGCGCTGACCTGTCGAAGCCCATTTGAACGACTTATGTTCAGCGGCGACGAGCTGCAAACGCTCCCATCTCTCGTCCATCCCGGATTCGAAGGCGAAGAGTTCGACGCCCAGAAGAGTTTCTTCGATTTCTACGATCTGCCGCTGCCCGAAGTGCCGCTGCTGGCAGACGAGTTCTCGCGTCCGTTGACGCTGAAGTTGATCTGCGAAGCCTTCAAGGACCTCACGCGCGAGAGCAAGAAGAAGGGCATCTCCGGCATCGCGTCCGGCCAGAAGTCGATGACGTTCGTGTTCGAGCGTTTCGTCGACGCGGCGAGTGCAGACCTTCAGAATCGGCTCAATCTACCAGGCAAGTTCTGTTGGCGTTTCTTGAAAGATGAAGACGGCGTGTGCGCTTTGATGGTGCGCGAGGAACGAGAGTGGGCCACGGAGCCGGAACTCCTACAACTTCTCTCTCCGCGCCTTCCGCACTGGAACGTCACGCGACGACGCGAAGTCCTGAATCAGATGCTAGCTGCCGGCGTCCTGCTTGAGGATCGCCAGTGGACTGGGACTGACTGGCAAGCGGTCATCAGGTTGCCATATCAACGCTTCTCTGACCATCTGATTGCGCGTCATTTGCTTGAGCGACATCTGCCGAGTCCTTTAACGAGACGCGCCCTTCGGGCAGCATTTCAGATCGATGCGCCACTTGGTCGGCTCTTCGCCAACGAGGAGCCAGACCCTCGAAGAGGTGGGTGGCGCGAAGCACTCATCGTGGAGTTCCCTGAGCGACTCAAGCGATTGGATCGCCGGGCTGGCCGCGAGTTGTACGATTTCCTGCCAGAGGGCGGGGGGGATCTCCGGCGATATTTCGACCCCTTTGTCCGGGGGCTACCATGGCGAACAGTACCATCGTTCTCAAAAACAACAGACGCTCTCATCGTGGATTTGCTGAATGGGCGTGCGGGGGGCGACACGTCATGGCGCACTTTGGAAGTCGTGCTATCGCTAGCCGTTCGGCCTAACCATCCATGGGCAGCCAAACGAATTTGGAACGCTCTCATGGGCATGTCGCTCGTGGAGCGGGACCTCTACTGGACGGAATTCCTCCGGGTCCGAGATCGCAGTGGTTCAGTTGAGCGGATTCTGAGTTGGACTGAGCGGAACGAGACGATCGAGCTGTCGGCGGAGGTCGCCGCCGAAATGGCGCGGGTACTCTCGCTCGTCCTGACGAGCACTGACGTGCCACTCCGAGACAGGGCTACCCGCGCTCTGGTGAAGCTCGGTGAGTCGCAGCCTCGTGTATTGGCAGATCAGATACGTGCCACCCTTGCCAGCAATGACGCTTACATCACCGAGCGCCTGCTCGCGGCGTTCTATGGCGTCGCGATGTCAAAGTGGAATGTGCCCGACGCGAAAGCTCTTCAGCGGCAACTGGCTCGAACGGCGTCATACCTGATGGCGGAATCATCTGCGCCGTCGGGGCGACTTCGCACGCCCCATGCCCTGATCCGTGACAATCTCCAGGGAGTCGTGGAATTGGCCGCGCGGCGTTCGCGGGCCGTTCAGGGCCGTCTGGCCGAGTGGCGATTGGCACGTGATCGACAGACCGTCAATCCCTTTCTCGGAATCGATTATTCAAGACAGCGGATGACGGATGCAGAGGGCGCGATCCGGATGGATTTCGAGAACTACACCCTCGGCTCGCTCGTGAAGAATCGCTCGAACTATGACATGAAGCATCGCGCATATCGACGACTGCGTCGCCAAGTTCTTGCGCGTGTTGCTGATTTGGGCTGGACGCAGGCTCGCTTCAAGGATGTCGACCTCGAGATTGGCGGCAGGAGTCTGAGTCGTTCAACAGAGCCCAATCGGGTGGAGCGATACGGCAAGAAGTACTCGTGGATCGCGTATCACGAAATGTATGGGCTT
>CAZUGF010000010.1:0-66197 GCA_964619705.1 uncultured Bifidobacteriaceae bacterium | reverse complement strand
AGAACGATGCACGACACGAGCACTTGAAGAGTGACGTCGCCGCACTCGGGTTCGAGGTATTCGAGGGAGAGGGCTTCCCGATGGACATCGCCTGGCCGCCCGAGCGGGGCCTGTTGGTGTTTGGAATCTCCGCGCAGGAGGCCATCGCGATTGGGCGCCGTTACGGACAGAACGCGATTGTTGTTGGGGAGGCAGGCCGCAAAGCCGAGCTCCTGGGGTGCTAACACTCGGCTGAGCGACGAGCTCGGAAGACTGAACGCAGAGGGCTGCCTCTCACTGGGCAGATTGCGGCAGGTGGTGAACCTGCGGCGGCCCGGCATTGCTTCAGTGGCGGCAGGACAGTCGGCGGCCACGAGACGCTGTCCACCGTAACTCCTTCGAAGCGAAGGCGTACTCCTACCTTCTGCGGAAATCGCCGCGGACGTCCAGCCCTCGCTAGCTTGACCGTGGTGGCCGAGACTCTCGCGCGCGGCTCAGCGCCGCGCCAGTACCGCGTCGACCTCGATGTCGAACCCCGCGAAGGTCGACTGCGTCAGCGTCCGCACCGGGAAGGGCTCCGACACATACTCACGGTAGATGGCGTCGAACTCCGTCGCGTCCGCCGGGTTGCGGAGAAACACGCCGACACGGACGGCATCCCGGAGCGACAGCCCCGCCGCGTTGGCCGCCGCTTCGAGGTTGTCGAGCGCCATGCGGGCCTGCACCGCGAACGGCTTGTCGCCGTGCCGGACGTTGTCGCGGTCGCGCGGTGTCTGGCCGGCCAGGAACACGAGACCACCGGCTTCCATGGCCACGCTGTACGCGCCGGCCGGCGGCGGCGTCCGGTCGCTGGCGAACGGTGTGCGCGTCATGCGGTCCTGTAGCGCGCGATCATCTGCGCGATGCGCTCGACGGCCGCGACGGCCGCCTTCCGGTTCTGCGAGAAGTTGAGGCGGATGCTGTCGGTCGCATCGGGACTGAACTCGGTGCCCGGCGTCACCGTCACCGCGGCCTGCACCCGGAGCGCCCGCACGAACGCGTCGAGCGGCAGGGAGAGCGCCGGCAGCCGCGGGAAGAGATAGCTGCCCGCTTCCGGCGTCCGCAGCGCGACACCCGGCACGCTCCGGAAGACCCTCACGAGGTCATCGCGAATGGCCTGATGCTGCGCCGTCCGCTGGTCCATCCAGCCGGCAGGCTCCTCGAACCACCCCCGGAGCACCGCCTGCGAGTAGCCCGGCGCCCGCAACGAGACGATGGCCTGCAGCTTCTCCATGCGGTCGATGAGGCGCGCGGCGCCGAACGCGACGCCGAGCCGGTAGCCGCTGAGCGATTCGGTCTTGGACGGTCCCATGATCGTCACGATCCGATCGGGGTCCACCGCCGCCGCACGCAGGTGCGTGTAGGTCTGCCCCGCGTAGAGCAGCCGCGAGTACAGCTCGTCGACGATGACGGTCACGCCGTGCCTGGTGATCAGCTCCGCGATGCCCGCGATCTCGGCGGGCGAGTAGACCACGCCAGCCGGGTTGTTCGGGTTCGAAAACAAGAAGGTCCTCACGCCGGACGCGAAGGCGTCTTCGAGCTGACCCAGGTCGATCCCCGCGCGATCGGTGTGGCCGAGGTACTCCAGCCTCACGGGCACGACCTCGGCGCCGAGGAACTCGACGAGCTTGCGATTCGCGAAGTAGTCGGGACGGACGATGGCCACGCGGTCGCCTGCGCTGACCGTGGCGCCGACGGCCAGGAACAACGCGCCCTGCGAGCCCGGCGTGATGATCAGCTCGCGCTCGGAGGAGACCGGACGCCCGGTGAACGCCGCCAGCTTCCCGGCCAGGCGGTCGCGGAGCTCCGCTTCACCGCGATACTCGGTGTAGGCCTGCCGTCCTCCGCGCCCTACGCCTTCGACAAACGCCTCCAGCGCGCCTGGTGCCGGGCCGAACGCAGTCTCGTCGACATCCCCGTGCGAGAAGTCCACGGGCACACCCGGAAGGGGATCACCGCGGAGCGCCGAGTCCGGCCCGTCGTCCACCTGCCGCACTTCCTGGCCCGGCGCGTGATCGGTGCCGAGCCGGGCGAACCGCTGCTCAATCGAAGACATACAATCCCGGATCATAGCCGAGCGTGGAGCTCCTCCTCCGGCGGCCTCACATCCGCGCCTTCAACGACGCGGTCTGGACGTCCGCAGGCAGGCGGCGCCGGCTGGGACGCCAAGGAGGAGACCCAGAGCGGGGTGCGCTCCTCGCGCGAAGGGTACTCCATGAGGGCCGGGACCGGCCGGTGTAGACTGTCGCCGTCCGCATGCTCAAGGCGTCCTTGATCCCGACTCCGTTGCTGCCGGGCGACCCGCGACCCGCGGTTCCCATCAGGGCGGTACGGCGGCCGTCGGGGGGGCGCATCCTCTACGTCCTGGCGTGTTTCGCGGGCCTCGCGATCGCGTTCCTCCGCTCACGGCTGGACCGGGAAGACGGCCCCGATCGCTTCGCGCGCGAGGTGCGGACGACGTTCGAAGGCATGGGCGGCCTGTGGATCAAGGCCGGCCAGTTCCTGGCGCTGCGCATCGACCTGCTGCCGGTGGCGCTCTGCCGCGAGCTGGCGCGCCTGCAGACCCGTGCCCTCGGGTTTCCACCGGCCCTCGCGCGGCAGATCGTCGAACGGGAACTCGGCGCGCCGATCGACCAGATCTTCGACGTGTGGGAAGACGACCCGTTCGCCGCGGCGTCCATCGGCCAGGTGCACCGCGCGCGGCTGCGCATCGAGCGGACGTGGGTCGCGGTGAAGGTGCAGAAGCCGTACTCCGCTGAGCTCTTCTCGCGTGACTTCGCGGTCATGGCCGGCGTGGCCCACATCGCCCATGCCCTCGGCATCTATCGCCACATGCGCTGGAAGGATGGCCTCGCCGAGCTGCGCCAGATCATGCGCGAGGAGCTCGACTTCGGGTTCGAGGCCGCCTCCACCCGGACGATGCGGCGCCGGCTCGAGGCCCACCGTGTCTACGTGCCCGCGGTGTTCTCCCGCCACTGCCGCCCGCGGGTGATGGTCACCGAGTTCCTGGACATGGTGCTGATGGCCGACTACCTGCGTGTGGCGCAGACCGATCCGGGCCGACTGCGGGCGTGGCAGGCCGAGAACCGCGTCCGCCCGCGGCTCGTCGCGCGGCGCCTTGTTCACTCGTTCCAGCGCCAGATGATGGAAGACAACCGCTTCCACGGCGACATGCACCCGGGCAACATCGGCCTGCTGCGCGACAGCCGCATCGCGCTGATCGACTTCGGCACGACCAACTTCACCGAGCGCGAGTACCTGCAGAAGTTCCGCGGCTTCATGCGTGCGCTGGCCACGGGCCAGTTCTCGAAGGGCGCCGACCTGTGCCTGATGCTCTGCGGCAGCCTGCCGGCTGTCGATCTCGCACACGTGCACGCGCGGCTGACGCGCGTGCTGCAGGCCTGGGCCAAGCGGTCGTGGGTCCGGGCGCTGCCGTTTCACGACAAGTCCATGGACAACCTCACGCTCGACGTGATGCAGGTGCTGCTGGGCCACGGCTGCACGATGGACTGGGCGTGGCTCCGGCTGCACCGCGCCAGCTCCACGCTCGACGCATCGCTCATCGAACTGCACCCCGGCATCGACTATCGCCGGGTGACGGCGGACTACTTCCGGAAGGCGGAAGGACGCCGCGCACGCCGGGCGGTCGACGTGATGGGCGTCCAGCGCGCGATGACGATCGTCAACGAGGCACTGGACCTGCCGGCGCGCGTCCAGGAGTACGTCGCGCTGCAGGCCACGCTGATTCGCCGCGAAGTCACGGTCTTCCAGGGCATCGTCGATCGGACCACGGCGTCCGCGTCGACGCTCCTGTCGATCGGCCGGGTGCTCGTGCTCGTGCAGGCCGCGGCGACGATCGCGGCGGCGGCGGCGACGGGGATGACGGTGCTGGGGCCGGCGGTGACGGGATGGCTGGGCGGCCTGCCGCTCGGTGTGCCGGCCGCCGATCCGCGGTCCCTCGTGGTGGTACTCGCGATCGACGCGTGGCTGTGGCTCGCGCTCCTGCGCGTGCACCGGGCGATCGGCGCCAACCGGGTGGCGCCCCATCGCCAGGCGGTGGCCGCATGACGCGTGGCCCGTGGCCGGTGAGGGCGCGGGCAGGGTGGATCGCCGCCGCGTTGTCGGTCGCGCTCGCCGCCGGCGCGGCCGCCCAGACGGCCGGCACCGAGGTGCGGGTCCTGACGCTCGACGAAGCCGTGGCGCTGGCCCGCCGGCAGAATCGGCCGCTGCAGGCCGCGCGCCTGGACGTGGACAGCGCCGCGCACGAGGTCGCGATCTTCCGCGCGCAGAAGAAGCCGCTGTTCGACGTCAAGGTGGGCACCGGCACGCTGGTGGCGCCGATGAGTTTCCGCTTTGCGGAGGGCGTCTTCGGGACGCTGCCCACGACGGGCCCCATTCCCCCGTCCGACGTGACGATCACGACCAACCCTCGCCTCAGCACGGTGGTCTTTGCCAGTGTCATCCAGCCGCTGACGCAACTCTCCCGGATCGGCCACGGCGAAGACGCTGCCGAACTGGGTGCGCAGGTGGCCGCCGAGCAGGTACGGCTGCAGGAGGCCGCGCTCGTGGCCCAGGTCAGGCAGGCCTACTACGCGGTCGTGCAGGCCGAAGGGGCAGCGCGGGCGCGCGAGGAATCGGCGCGCTACGCGCGCGAACTGCTGCGGCTCAGCGAGGCGTATGCATCGCAGGAGGCGGCGCTGCCGGCCGACGTGCTGGCGGCCCGCGCGGGCGTGCAGGCCCAGGAGCAGCAGGCCGCCATCGCCGGACGAGCGGCGCAGGGCTATCGCGAGCAACTGAATGTCCTGCTCGGCCGCGACGTCGACGACACGTTCGCGGTGGAGCCGTTCCGTCCCGCCGAAGCCGCGGAGATCGACCTGCGCGAGGCGGAGCGGCTGGCGCTGTCCGCGCGCCCGGAAGTCCGCATCGCCCGGCTGCAGGCGCGCCGGGCCGAAGCGGCGATGTCCGCCACCAGGACGCCCGGCATGCCGGACCTGAGCCTGGCGTTCGAGTACACCGGGTTCTACGGGTTCGAGGTGCTGCCGCACCACGGCGCGCTCTTCGGCGTGCTGGCCACGTGGGAGCCGTGGGACTGGGGACGCCGCCGGGCCGAACGCGCGCGCGCGCAGCTGCAGCAGGGACAGGCGGCGCTGGGGACGGCCGAGGCCGAGTCGCTGGTGCGCGTGGACGTGCGCGCGCGCTTCCGGGCGCTGCAGGATGCCTACGCCATGGTCACCATCAGCGATGCCGCCCGGGAGGCCGCGCGCGAGCGCGTACGTGTGGCCACCGATCGATTTGCGCAGGATGCCGCCCTGCAGCGCGACGTGCTCGAGGCGCAGGCGCGCCTTGCCGAGGCCGACACCGCCCGTGAGCAGGCCATCGGCCAGTACTGGAGTGCCCGTGCGGAATTCGAACGGGCGAGGGCCGACCCATGACACGTCCCATCCTCCTGGCGATCCTGCTGGCCTCCGGTTGCAGCCGGCCGGTGCCCTACGACAAGCCCCTCACGCCGGTGCTGGTGGCGGACGTGCAGCGGCAGTCGATCGACCTGCCGCTGCGCTACTCGGCGGCGATCGAGCCAGGCACGCGCGTGGACCTGGCCTTCCGCGTCGGCGGCTACGTGACGTCGATCGCGTCCATCGGCGGGCGGCCCATCCAGGACGGCGATCACGTCGCCGCCGGCACGGTGCTGGCGTCGGTGCGGAGCGCGGACTACGACGCGAAGGTCAGCCAGGCACGCGCCCAGTTGAGCGAGGCGACCGCGTCGCGCGAGGCGGCTGCCGCCGCCGTCGCCCGCGCGGAAGCGCTGTTTGCGTCGAAGAGCCTCACCAGGCCGGATCTCGATCAGGCGCGGGCCACGCTGGCCGCCATCGATGCGCGCATGTCGGGCGCCACGGCGCTCGTCGGCGAGGCCGAACTGGCGCAGGGCGATGCCGCGCTGCGCGCCCCGCTGGCCGGCGTGGTGCTCAAGCGGCTCGTCGAAGTGGGATCGCTCGTCGGTCCGGGCACGCCGGGGTTCGTGATCGCCGACATCCGCACCGTGAAGGTGGTGGTCGGCGTGCCCGACACCCTGCTCCCGACGTTCCCGGCCGGCGCGACCGAAGCCGTTCGCACCGACGCGCTGCCCGATCGCCGCTTCGAGGGACGCATCACCAAGGTGTCGCCGACCGCCGACCCGCGCAGCCGCCTGTTCGAGATCGAGATCACGCTGCCCAACGCCGACGGCGCGCTCAAGCCGGGCATGGTGGCGGTCGTGCAGGCCACGCGTCCCGGCGATCCGGCGCAGGCGCGCGCGGACGCGCTGGTCATCCCCCTGTCGGCTGTCGTCCGTCCCCCCGGCGAGAGCGAGGGCTATGCGGTCTACGTGCTGCGCCAGCAGGGCGGGGTCTCGACGGCGGAGCTCCGCCGCGTGCGCCTGGGCGACCTGCTCGGCAACGACATCACCGTCATCGACGGGCTGACCGGAAGCGAGCAGCTGATCGTCCAGGGCGCCACCATCGTCACCGACGGCGAGCGCGTCAACCCCACGAGGTAGGGTGCGCATGAGCCACGGCCGATCAGACGACGAGATCATCAGGGACACGCACAACACGGCGCGGTTCTTCGTCGAGAACCGCCAGATTGCGTGGGTGCTGCTCATCGCGGCGTGCGTGGCGGGCGTGTTCTCGTACATGCGGATGCCGAAGCTGAAGGATCCGCGGTTCGAGGTCGTGTATGCCGCGGCGGTGTGCGCGTGGCCGGGCGTGGATGCCGAGCGTGTCGAGCAACTGGTGACGCGCCGCATCGAGGAACGGATCGCCGAGAACGCGCGCGTGTCCCTGATCGAGTCGACCACGCGCGGCAGCGTCGCCATTGTCGTGCTCAAGCTCGACGAGGGGACCCACGACACCGCCAAGGAGTTTGCCGACATCGCCCAGCGGCTGGCGTCGCTGCGCGATCTGCCGGAGGGCGCCGGGCCGGTCGAGTTCATGAAGGACTTCGGCGACACGGCGGCGCTGCTGCTGACGGTGGCGAGCCCGAAGGTGGACGAGGTCGAGCTGTCGATTCGCGCGGCGGCGGTGCAGGCGTCGATCGAGGCCGTGCGGGCGGCGGCACCGGCTGGGCCGCGCGTGTCGCTCGTCGCCGCGTTTCCGCCGATCATCGACGCGGCCCTGCCGGCGCGCCAGCGCGACCTGATCATGGACCTGGCGGGCACGCAGGGCCTCGGCCGCGACCTGCGCCCGCTCGACGGGCCGGGGTTCGTGGGCTTCGACCTCGAACCGGCCGGCGACGCGGGCGCCCTGCTGGGCGCGGTCAGCCGGATGGTGGCCGGACGGCTGGTCGGGGCGGACCTGCATCCCGACGTGTGGCCGGTGATGCTGGTGGAGTCGCCCGGGGACGCGCGGGCCCGCCTGGCCGAGGTGGCCGGCGACAAGTACAGTTACCGCGAGCTCGATCAGTTCACCGACACCATCAAGCGGACGCTGCAGAACGTGCCGCAGGTCGCGAAGATCACGCGGTCGGGCGTGCTGCCGGAGCAGATCTATCTCGAGTACGGCCAGGCGCGCCTGGCCGCGTCGTCGCTGCGTCCCGCGACCTTGCTGCAGGTGCTGGCCGGGCGCAACAGCGCGGCGACCGGCGGGCTGATTGGCGTCGAGGGCCGCGGGCTGCTGATCGATCCCGCCGGCGAGTTCGCGTCGGAGCGGGAGATCGGCGGCGTCATCGTGGGGCAGTCGGCATCGGGCCGTCCCGTGTACCTGCGCGACAGCGTCGACATCGTGCGCGGCTACCAGACGCCGGCGCAGGACCTCAACTACCTGACGACGAGGCAGGCGGACGGCACCTGGCGCCGGGCGCGCGCCATCACCGTCGCGCTGCAGATGCGGCCCGGGGAACAGATTGCCGAGTTCGGCGAGGCCGTGGACCAGGCGCTGGCGTCGCTCGGTCCGACGATTCCGGCGGACCTCATCCTGGCGCGGCCGTCGGATCAGCCGCTGCAGGTGCGCGAGAACGTGGACCTGTTCATGCGCAGCCTCTATGAGGCCATTGTCCTCGTCGTGCTGGTGGCGCTGATCGGCTTCTGGGAATGGCGGTCGGCGCTGGTGATGGCACTGGCCATTCCGCTGACGCTGGCGCTGACCTTCGCCGCGATGTACGCGCTCGGCATCGACCTGCAGCAGGTGTCGATTGCCTCGCTCATCATCGCGCTGGGGCTGCTGGTCGATGACCCGGTCGTGGCCGGTGATGCCATCAAGCACAGCCTCAATACCGGCCAGCCGCCGCGCATTGCCGCGTGGCTCGGCCCGACGCGCCTGGAAGTGGCCATCCTGTTCGCGACGATCACCAACATCGCGGCCTACGTCCCGCTCCTGATGATCAGCGGCACGAGCGGCGAGTTCATCTACAGCCTGCCGGTCGTGCTGGCGTGCGCGCTGGTGGCCTCGCGCATCACGTCGATGACGTTCATCCCGCTGCTGGGGTACTACCTGCTGCGCCCGTCGCGATCCGGTCACGCCGCGGGCAGCCGCAGCGGCCTGTACTACCGCACGCTGAGCCGGCTCATCGAGCGCCGCTGGCTGACGCTCGGCGCTGCCGTCGTGCTGCTCCTGGTCGGCGCCGTGTCGGTGCGCGGGTTGAAGGTGCAGTTCTTCCCGAAGGACCTGTCGTACCTGTCCTACATCGACATCTGGCTGCCCGAGGACGCCACGGTCGCCGCCACCAACGCCCTGGCGCAGCAGGCCGAACAGATCGTCCGTGAGGAGGCGGAAGCCTACGGCGTCGAGCACCATGGCCCGGATGCGGCGGCCGCCCCGGTGCTCCGGTCGGTGACCACCTTCGTCGGCGCCGGTGCGCCGCGGTTCTGGTTCTCGGTCGCGCCGGAGCTGGCGCAGCCCAACTACGCGCAGCTCATCGTCAACGTGGCCGACAAGCACGACACGTCAACCCTCGTGCCGCGGCTGCAGCGCGCGTTGTCGCACGCGATAGCCGGTGCGCGCGTCGACGTGCGGCAGCTCGAGACGGGCAAGCCGGTCGGCATCCCGGTGTCGGTGCGGATTTCGGGGGAGCGCATCGACACGCTGCGCGCGCTTGCCGACCAGGCGAAGGCCGCACTGCGCGCCGTGCCGGCGGCAGACGGCGTGCGGGACGACTGGGGGGCCGACAGCTTCAAGGTGCGCCTGGAGGTGGATGCCGATCGCGCCAGCATGGCGGGCGTGTCGAACCTGGAAGTCGCCCTGTCGTCGGTGACCGCCATCAACGGGTTCCCGGTCACGACGGTGCGTGACGGCGACAAGCGGATTCCCGTGGTGGCGCGGCTGCGCGTCGAGGACCGGGCGCGGCTCACGGACATCCAGGATCTCTACGTGTACTCGCTCCAGAGCGAGGCGCGCGTGCCGCTCCGGCAGGTCTCGCAGGTGGAATACGGCATGTCGACGGAGCGCATCCGCCGGCGGAACCAGTTCCGCACGATCACGGTGTCGGCGTTCCCGGTACCCGGGACGCTGGCCTCGGAAGTGCTCGGCGCCGCGCGGCCGGCGATCGATCGGCTGGCCGCATCGATGCCGCCGGGCTATCGCCTCGAGATCGGGGGCGAGGAGGAAGAGCAGGTCAAGGGCTTTGCGGAACTGGCCGGGGTGATGCTGGTCTCGATCGGCCTGATCTACATGGCCCTCGTCTTCCAGTTCAGGAATGCGGTCAAGCCGCTGGTGGTCTTTTCCGCCATCCCGTTCGGCGTGATGGGCGCACTCGTCACGCTGGCCGTCACGCGCACGCCCTTCGGGTTCATGGCCTTCCTCGGCGTCGCGAGCCTGATCGGCGTGATCGTGAGCCACGTCATCGTGCTCTTCGACTACATCGAGGAGGCGCACGCGCGCGGCGAACCCCTGAAGGACGCGCTGCTCGATGCCGGCATTGCCCGGCTGCGGCCTGTTGCGGTCACGGTCGGCGCCACCGTCTTCGGCCTGGTGCCGCTGGCGATGCACGGCGGACCGCTGTGGGAAGGGCTCTGCTACACGCAGATCGGCGGCCTGACCATTGCCACGCTGGTGACGCTGGTGCTGGTGCCCGTGCTCTACGCCATCTTCGTGCTGGACCTGCGCGTCATCCGGTGGGAACCGCCCGTGGCCGTCGCTCAGGGCGGCCCGAACAGCTGAAACGCCAGCAGCCACAGGTGGACGAACACCGCGGCGCCCACGGAGACGATGATCGCGCGGCGCGTCAGCACGCCGTCGCGATGCGCGCCGATGTAGCACCACAGGCCCGCCGGCACGAACAGCAGCAGCGCCGACACCGTGCCCGGGGAGTAGCTGCGCCAGATGATCGAGAAGCCGAGGTGAAACACGATCGCGTTGACGATCACAATCGCCGGCATGATGAGGCTCAGCTCCGGCCGGCGCCACCCGATGGCCGTGCCGCCGATCGCCATCAGGGTGACGCACGCGTTGACGAGATGGCACTGCTCCCAGGTCACCGGCACCTGGAGCACGCCTTCGAGCCAGGTGCGCAGGTCGAGCGCGAACTCCTCGAGGAAGTGGAGACCCAGCACCATCACCACGACCCACAGCGTGAACTCGTATGTCGGGCGCATGTGGGCTATTATCACGCCGCATGACCCAGCCGACCAGTCCGGATGCGGCCGTCGCCGAGCCGCCGGCCGAGCCGCGATCGCGTGCCCTGCAGCGATTCTGGGAGCGGTATTTTTCGTTCTACGACACGCTGAACGAGTCGCCGCCGTACCGCCGGATGGTCGAGCGGCACGCGGAACTGCTGGAACCGGCCCCCGGCGACGTGATCCTGGATGCCGGCAGCGGCACCGCCAACGTGACCGAGGTGCTGGCCGTGCCGGGCGCCCGGGTCACCGGCATCGACTTCTGCGAACCCGCGCTGGAACGCTGCCGCCGCAAGGTGCCGTCGGCGACGTTTCGTGTCGCGGACCTGACGCGCCCGCTGCCCTTCGACACGGCCACGTTCGACAAGATTGCCTGCAGTCTCGTCCTGCACTACCTCGTGCCGGAGCGCCAGCGCTTTGCCGTCACCGAGCTGGCGCGCGTGCTGAAGCCCGGGGGCCGCATCGCCATCTCCGTCTTCGCGACGGGCTTCAACACGTGGCGCGTCTACACGGAGACGCTGCGCGATCGCCGGCAGACCGACGGCCTGCTCGGCACCGCGGCGCTCGGCGTGCGCTATCTCGTCAACACCAGCCGCATCTTCTACTACGTGTGGCGCATCAAGCGCGCGGAGCAGTCCGGCGACTACCAGTTTGCCACCGCCGGGCAACTGCGCGCGATGATCGAAGCGGCAGGCCTCACCGTGCATGCGATCGAGCCGACGATGGCCGGCCAGTGCTGGACGGCCAGTGCCGGGCGTCCCGCCGCCGGTGCGCCTCGTTGACGATGCGGACGCGGCTGGAGCCGTTCACGGCTCACCTCGACCTGCAGCAGCGGTTGTGGGAGGCGCCGCGCGCGCGCACCCTGACGGAGCTGCTGGCCGCCGCCGATCTCGCGCCGGAGGCGACGGCCCTGCTTTTCGTGGATCACGGCCGCGAGCCCGAGGCGATCACCTGGGCGCGGCTGCGTGCGGGCGCCGCCGCGCGCGCCGCGCGCCTGTCGGCCGCCGGTGTCAGGGCCGGGGATCGCGTCATCGTCATGACGCCGACCGGCCCGGGATTCTTCGATGCGTTCTTCGGCGCGCTGCTGCTGGGCGCCACGCCTGTGCCCGTCGCGCCTCCGCACTCCGCGCGGCCCGACAAGCTGGCCGTCCTCTTCGCGGCGGTGCTGCGCGTTGCCGACGACTGCGCGGCCGCGGCTCTGGCGGGGCCGGAACGATCGCTGCGCGTCCTGGCCGACTACCTGCGGGAGCACGATCGCATGCTGCCGCTCGTCCCGTCGGATGACGTGCCGCCCGCCGCGATGGGAGCCGGCGACATCGGTGACGTCGATCCGTCAGACCTGGCGCTGCTGCAGTACACCTCGGGCAGCACCAGCGATCCCAAGGGCGTGGCGCTGACCCACGAGGCGGTGATTGCGAACGCCCGCGTGATCAGCGGCGTCCTCGCGCGCCCGACGACGGCCTCGATCAGCTGGCTGCCGCTGTACCACGACATGGGGCTCATCGGCTGCGCGCTCACGACGCTCTATGCCAGGCGGCCGCAGGTACTGATGCCGCCGCAGGCCTTCGTCAGGGACCCGGCCCGCTGGCTCCAGTACGCCTCCGATGTCCGCGCCGACACCGCCGTGGCCCCGAACTTCGCCTATGCCCTGTGCACGAAGACCATCACTGACGAGGACATGGCCGGCGTGGACCTCACGACGCTGGAGGTCGCGCTCAACGGCGCCGAGCCCATCGACCCGGCCACGGTGGAGGACTTCGAGGCGCGGTTTGCGGCCTACGGCCTGCGGCCGGGTACGATTCGGCCCGTCTACGGACTGGCGGAGTGTGCGCTGGCCGTGACGTTCGGCGCACCTGGCGCCCCCACCGTGGATCGCGTCGATGCCGATCGGCTCGAGCGCGAGGGACGGGCGCATCCCGCGAGCGGTGCCGCGCGCAGCCGTGCCTTCGTCTCGGTGGGGCGGCCCCTGCCGGGCTCCGACATCCGCATCGTCGACGAGGAGGACCGCGAGGTGGGGGCGCGGGTCGTCGGGGAGGTCGTCGTGCAGGGGCCCTCCGTGATGCGCGGCTACCACGGCCGGCCGGTGGAGTCGACGGCCGCGCTGAGGAACGGGTGGCTGCATACCGGCGACCTGGGCTACGTCGCTGACGGCCAGTTGTTCATCACCGGCCGTTCGAAGGACCTGCTGATCCGGTTCGGCCGCAACTACTACGCGCAGGACATCGAGCGTGCGGTGGCGCAGGTGCCGGGCCTCATTGCCGGCGGCGTGGTGGCGGTAGGGGTCGGGGACCTGGCCGGCATGCGGATCGTGGTCGTGGCGGAATCGCGCCGGCGCGATGCGGAAGCGCAGGAGGTCATCCAGCGGCGGATCCGCGAGGCGTGCCAGCTGCACTTCGACATGGGCCCCGACGACATCCGGCTGGTGGCGCCAGGTGCCATCCCGCGCACGACCAGCGGCAAGGTGCGCCGGCAGGATACGCGGCGCGCGTACGTGGCCGGGACGATGGCGGCCTTGTCCCGAGAGCCCTGACGTGGACAGGCCGGCCGTCAGGCCCCGTGCGGCGACGCGGCGCCGCCGCCGGGCTGGCCGCGCCGTCGAATCATCTCGCGCCACACCACGCCGAAACGGCCGAAGTAGCTCATCGAGACGCGGGCCTCGCCGCTGAAGGCGGGGTTCGAACGCAGCAGCGCGCTCACGCGCGCCAGGTTGTAGTACGGGATCCCCGGGAACATGTGATGCGTCAGGTGATAGCTGACGTTGAGCGGCGCCACGGTGGCGCGTTCGAGCAGCGTCGGCACGGTATCGCGCGTGGCGTCGAGCCCCTCCTCCCCGGGAGGCGCGAGGTGTTCGGCCACGCCGCGGATACGCAGGAAGACCTGGAGGAACGTCAGCATCGGCACGATCCAGAACGCGAGGAATCCCCACCACGCGCCGGTGTAGGCGAGCGCACCGCCGAGCGCCAGGAAGAAGCCGTAGCATCGCAGGCGCGAGGCGGCGTCCAGCCGGCAGGGATACTCCCGCGTCGAGAAGTGGTTGGGCCACGGCAGCCATGCGTACCATTCCCGGTGGAACGACACGGCCCCGGGGCCCAGGAGGTCCGCGGCCAGCCGCACCGCGGCCCACGCCGGCGACTTCGGCCAGCGCCATCCCGCCGGGTGCGCCTGCATGGTGACCCAGTACGGATCCTCGGCCGTGACGGCATGCTGGTGGTGCCTCAGATGGTCGGAGCGATAGCGTACGGTCGCCAGCCCGAACGGCAGCGCGCAGCACAGGTCGCTCACGGCGTCGTTCAGCCGGCGGCTCGAGAAGAGCCGATAGTGCGCCGCGTCGTGCATCAGCACGCCGAGGGCATGTTGACGCCCGGCGATGATGAGGATGGCGGCCAGGTAGGCCGCCGGGCCGCCGATCCACGTCGCGCCGGCGATGCAGCCGGCGATGATGAGCCACTGGCGGGCCACGGCCGCGGCGGCGCGCGCGTTGCTCACCATGCTCAGCCGCCGCACGGCCTCGACGATGCGCGGCTCGCGAAACGCCGACGCGATGGCGGGTGTCATCGGAAGAATTCGAGCGACGCCTCTGTCTGTTCAGCCATCCACGGCAGGCTGATGTCCTTCATGATGTTCACATAGTGCCGCTTGCGGCGCGTGAACTGCTCCTGGTTGTAGATCTGCGACATCAGCCACGAGTGGCCTTCAATCAGCTCGTCCGGCGTCATCTGCCGGGGCTCGAACGTCAGGTCGAACAGCGTGCACTTGTCCCAGATGCGGTCCGACAGCAGCCGGCCCTCGCGCTGCAGGCGCGCCAGCAGCTGCGTGCCGGGGAAGGGCGTCAGGATGGTGACCTGCGCCTCGATCAGCTCGCTCTTCTCGATGAAGTCGCGCAGCCGCTCGAACACGCCCTTGTCGTCGCCATCGTTGCCGACGATGAAGCAGCCGTTGACGGTGACGCCGTAGGACTGGATCTTCTTGATCGCGTCCATGTAGCGCGACAGGTGCCTCATCTTCCAGTTGGCCCGGTCGATGCCGTTCAACGTGCGGGCGTCGGTCGACTCCAGGCCGATCAGGATCTGGCGGCAGCCGCTCTTGGCCAGCAGCTTCAGCAGCTCGTCATCGTCGGCGATCGACAGGTCCGTCTCGGTGAACCAGCGCAGGTCGAGGTCCTGGATGGACGTCAGGAACTCCTTCGCCCAGAACCGGTTGGCGAACGAGTTGTCGTCGGCCAGTTCGAAGAAGGCGTTGTCGCCCCACAGTTCCTTGATGCGCGCCACCTCGGCGACGACCATCTCGACGGGCTTGCGGCGGTACCTGGCCGCATAGAGCTTGGAGGCGCCGCAGAACTCGCAGTCGAGCGGGCAGCCGCGCACCGTCTGCACGGTAATGCGGTTGTACTTGCGGCCGAGCAGCAGGTCGAACCGCGGCATCGGGGAATGGGCCAGGTCGTAGCTGCCGGGCGCTGCTTCGCGGTAGAAGGGCTTCAGCGCCTTGACGCCGCCGGCCCTGAAGTCCGCGAGGATCAACGGCCAGAGCGTCTCGCCCTCGCCGATGCACACCGCATCGGCGTGCTCCTTGGTCTCGTCGGGCGTGAACGAGGCATGGAGCCCGCCAATGACGACCGGGATGCCGGCCGCCCGGTAGCGATCGGCGAGGTCGTACATCTCGTAGGCCATCGCGGTATAAGAGGTCAGGGCCACCAGGTCGAACGAGGTGTCAAAGGCCTCGGCGGCCTTGACGTCGGCCACCTCCATGTAGGCGATGTCGATGTCTTCGGGCGTGGCGGCGGCCAGCAGCAGGAGGGCCAGCGAGGGTAGCTGCGCGATGACCTCTCCGCGGCTGACGAACTGTGGAAGCGTGACCCCCAGTTCGATCAGCCTGGGATTGACGACCCGGACACCGCTCATTGCGATCAGTCCAACACGCATACGGATAGGCCTCCGCATGGCGGAGGGCATCCCCGCCGGTTCGAGGCGGGTATTATTACCCCGAACGGGCGCCGCCAGTGCATAATCTGCCGGTGAGCATCGAGCAGGAAGTCACGGAGATCGTGTCGCGCATCACGAAGGCGCCGATCGAGCGGATCACGCCGGACACCCACCTCAAACAGGAACTGAACGTCGATTCCCTGCAGGGGCTCCAGATCCTGGCCGTCATCGAGAAGCGCTTCGGTGTCTCCGTGCCGGACGACGCCCTGGACTCGTATACGAGCATCCGCGAAATTGTGCGCACTGTCGAGAACAGCCGGCCGGCGGACTAGCGGTCCGGCCGCGTGCTGCCCAGTCTCGCGGCCAGTTCGGGCGGCAGCTCCAGGCGCCGCGTGCCCCCCAGGCGGTTGGGCGACGAGGCCCACGCCAGCAGGCGCGGGCTCAGCAGCTTGGACAGCGAGGCAAACAGCCGCGTGGTCTTCCAGAGCGGCTCGGTCCCCCGAATGACCGCCAGCAGCCAGCGCGGATTGGGCACGTCGATCAGGTCGGCCTGGCGATCCCCGAGCTGGAACCGGACGAGCGCGCCGGGGATGCGGCGAGTGCCCGGCGGCAGCAGACTCTCGACGATGTGCAGCATCTCGCGGATGACGACCGCGCCTTCGTGCGTGCCGCGCTGGTGCCGCTCGAGACTTCGGCCGTGCAGCGCCTGTGCGGCCGGGATGTCGGCCGGCTGCAGGTCGTCGACCAGGCCGAGCAGCCAGACCGCGGCGCGCCACGCCATCAGCATGGCCTCCTGATCCTCGCGCGTGAGATCGAAGCCGGACTTCTGGAGCCCGTCGATCGCACCGAGACAGAAGCACAGCATCCCCATCGCCAGGTCTTCCTGGTTGATGGGGAGCCCGAGTGCCTCCGCGTCCCAGGCATCGCGCGCGGCGTCGCACGTGAGGAGGAGGCGGATGTTCGCATGCACGATCCGCAGCTTGCGGTACGCCATCGCGCTGCGGCCGACGGCGGGCGGCGTGTCGGCCGCGCGCGGCGCAAGCGAGAGGCCGCCTCGCGCGCCCATGTACAGCGCGAACTGGGCGATCTCGAGCATCCGGCTGGCGAGCGATTCCGGACTGAAGACGCGCGCGGCGTACATCGCCCGCGCACCGGCCGGGCAGGTGAGGAACTGCGGGTAGCCGTTCAGCAGCAGGCCCGTGACGGTCAGGGGACCGAAGGAGGCGAAGAGATCCTCGGCGTGGGCGATCTTCGTCTGATCGACCCAGGCCGGGTAGCTGAGCGGCGTGTCGAAGTAGGCGCGCATCGCGGGCGTGAGGCCGTCCGGCAGCGGCGCTTCCCAGTCGTCGAGCTGCCGCGTCAGCCGCCCGAGGGCCGCCGGGCCTCCGGCCTCGAAGACCTCCTGCGACAACGGATCGGCGAGCGGGTCGGCGACCTGCCGCCAGCCGTCCAGTGCTTCGTCCGTCCACTGTGCGCGCGGGTCGAGGGGGCTCATACTGCCGCCACCCGTTCGTGCGGCCGGACGTCCTTCTCGCGCAGCCGGCGGCGCAGCCAGAACATCGACCAGGCCGAGTAGCCGAGGACGATGCCGACCACGATCCAGACGGCCGGGTCGAGCGCGGGGACGCGGTTGACGAGGGCGGTCAACTGCGGTCCGAGCCAGGGCGCCATCCGGTCGGGGTAGCGCTGCGTCAGGAACACGACGAGTGCCGCCGCCACGCCCACGCCCAGCAGGAACGCCACCTCGGCCAGGATGGCCGCGAACACCGCGGCCGCCTTGTTGGTCGTGGCCTGAAAGACCTGCGCGTGCCGCCGCACCAGGGCGCCCTGGAACATCGTGTACTCGTTCACGCGGTCCTGGATGTCGAGCGCCGTCAGGTAGCTGCCGATCGCGCGCCGCGCGAGGCGCGGGGCGGTCATCGCGTCGATCGCCCGCGCTTCCGCCTGATCGAAGTAGTGCTGCAGGAGGCGGGTGTAGTTGACATCGCCGTGGAGGTGCTCGATCGACAGGTCGAGCGTCATGATGGCGCGCCGGATGCGGAGCCAGCCCCATGCCATGGTGCAGCGGTAGCGCACGAGCACGCGGAGCACCTCGATGAAGGCGTTGTCGAGCGACTTCTCGCGGTACGGCAGCTCCTTGACCAGCGTGCGCGTGGCCCACGCGCGCAGCGCGCGGACCAGTTCCGCCTTGACCTCCTCGGTATCGATGTTCGGCAGGCTCGCGCACAGCATGAAGCTCATGTCGGCGGCCTTGGCGTAGTCGCGCGTGGCCAGCGCCTTCAGGAACAGCCGGAACTTCTCCAGGTACTCCAGCTCGGAGAACGTCGCCGACGTGAACTCGATGAGGGCCACCCGGCTGTCACGCAGCAGCACGATGTGTCCCGGCGTGGGATCGCCGTGATAGAGGTTGTGCTCCAGGACCTGCCGCAGCGTCGAGAAGATCAGCCGCCGCGCGAGGCGCCGGGGCTCGATGTTGTTCTCGTGCAGCCACGCATCCAGCCGGACCGGATCGGTCCGCATCAGGCCGAGCAGGTCGGCCATCAGCGCCGCGTGGATGAACTCCGTGACGAGCACCCGCCGCCCGCAGTAGCGGGCGAAGATCTCCGGGACCTTCAGGCGCTGGCCGCGGAGCCGCTGGCGCATCCGCCGGATGGCCGACGCCTCGTAGTGCAGGTTCAGTAGCTGCGTGGTGTGTTCGCGGAGTTCGTCCAGGGCGAACTCCCACAGCAGGTGCGGCCGAATCCTGAGCACGATGATCAGGCGCACCAGGCGGCTGATGTGCGTGAGATCGCGCGCGAACACCTCGTCGATGTACGGCTGCTGAATCTTGACGGCCACGTAGCGCTGTTCCACCCGCAGGCGCGCGCGGTGGACCTGCGCGATGGGGGCCACGGCAAACGGCACGTCCGAGAACTCGTCGAAGTAGTGCGCGACGGGCGCCCCGAGGTCCTCTTCGAGGATGCGCCGGGCCTCCGCCGAGGGGAAGCCCGACCGCCTGCCGTGCAGCCGCGCGAGTTCCTCGCACACTTCACGCGAGAAGATGTCGATGCGCAGCGACAGGAGGTGTCCGGCGTGGAGCCACAGCCCGCCCAGTTCCTCGAAGGTCGCGCGCAGGCGGACGCCGAGGGTCCTGGGGTCGAGCCGTCCGGTCAGCTTGCGGCCGAGCATCCAGGCCCCGAGGACCAGCAGGACACGGCACACCCTCAGGCCCTGCCAGCGGCCGGGCCGCAGCGGCTCGGAGATGGGGACGGGCGGCCGGGTCCCGGATTCGACCAGGCGCGTGGGCGTGAGCGACGGGGCGATCATGTGGGCGACGTGCGCCGGGGGCGCTCGGGCGCCAGCATACCCCAATGCCCTTTTGTGATATATAGCCTTGTCGGCTGAGGACACCAATGATGGACATGCCACGACTGAGCAAGTCAGTGAAGCGGATCACGGTTCTGCAGCGGGATGCGAGCGGCGGGATGGCGCCCGTTGTCGTGTTCAAGCGCCGCCGCAGCAAGAAGAAGGGCACCGCGCTGCTGCGGCCGGCCGAGCGGGTCATGCGCTCGCTGGCGGAAGCCAGCGACGCGGCCACGGGCCACTACCTGCGCGGACACAAGAAGTCGAATCGCAAGCGGAAGGACGGCTGGGTCCGGGACGTTCCCGGCAATGTCGTGAAGGCAAGCCGCAAGGCGGTCAAGGAACTGCGTCCGGCCGCGCTGCTCGGTCTGTAGCGTCCTGTCTCATCTCGAGGAGCGATACCTTGGCTACGACATTACCTGACGCACCCGCCAAGGCGGACGCGAAAGCGCCCGTCATCATCGACATGGGCAAGCAGCGCCGCAAGCGCATCAAGGATCTGCGCCGCGGCGGCGGACCGCTTGCCGACGAGATCAACGGCTGCGTCGAGGAGTTGAAGGCAGCCGGCACCCTCGCCCCCAACGCCCAGACCGTCGTCGTCGTCGTGCGCCAGAAGCGCCGGCGCGTCAGCAGCCTGCTGCCCGGCCTGTAGGCACGCGGCCAGCATCTGCGGCACGCCGCTGGCGCGTTACGCCGGGTCGCCTCCCGTCGGTACGGGGGGTGTGTCCGGGGCCACGGCGACCGGCACACGCGGCCTCTCGAGGAGCCCCCCGACGTACTCGCGGGTCTCGCTCAGCAGGGAGGCCACGTGATCGGCCCCCGCATCGAGGAGCGGTTGCGTGCTGTCGTCCGCCAGCACCGACGGCGCCCAGCGTCCCACCGCCATCTGCAGCTCGGGCAGCGTCGAGCGGAGCCGCTTCACGAGGTACCGGGTCTTGGACGACGAGCTCGGCGGGAGATCGGCGAAGCACACCACCGAGAACTGGCGATCCCGGACGAGGGACACCAGGTCCGCGGCCTGCATGCGCGCCCCCGTGATCTCCATCGTCACCGGCAGGTCGCCCAGCAACTGTGCCAGCATCGCGAGTGCCACCTCGTCGGCGACGCCGTTGACGGCGTAGCCCAGTACACGGAGCGGCTCGCGCGGGCCCAGGAGTGAGGGCTCCTCGCCGTTCGCCGGCGCCTCGGCCGGCACGTGACGGCGGATGGTCTCGGCCGCGTCCGCGATCAGGTCCCGGGCCGTCTCGATGATCGCCGCCTCCTCGTCCGTCGAGAGCCGGCGCTCGAGGCGGTCGCGTTCCGCATAGCTCAACGCCGGTATCAGCAGCGCGTCGTAGACCGAGGCCGGCGGCCCGCTCGCGATGTGGATGTCGATGAGCTCCGCCGCCTCGCTCTGGTCGCGCGCCACCAGGCGCTGATAGAAGCCGTACTCCGGCGCCAGCGCCGGTGCGGCATCCATCAGCAGGCCGACGAATCCCAGGCCCGGCACGTGCTTGCCCAGGACGACGACGCAGATCGTGAGCGGTGAGGCCATCAGCAGCCCGAGCGGTCCCCACAGCCACGTCCAGAACGCGATCGAAACCAGCAGCACCACCTGCGACACGCCGACGGCGCCGGCATACAGCACCGTCTCGAGCACGAGGTTCGTGAACAGCTCCAGGACCCCGAACAGCGCCACGACCATCAGCGGCCCCACCCAGCCGTCCAGGGCAGCGAGGCTGACGAGGATGGGCGCGGCGGCGCCGAGCACGGGTCCGACGTAGGGGATGAATCGAAACGCGGCGCCGAGCGTTGCCCAGACCAACGGGTAGGGGACGTGGAGCGCGTAGAGCCCGGCAAAGGCGGCGACGCCGTAGATCAGGCTCACGAGCGATTGCATCAGGAGCTGCCGGCTGACGCGCGTCCCGGCCTCGTCGAACGCCTTCGTGGTCGTGGCGAGCTGCCCGTACCCGATGAGCCCGATCAGGCGATCCCGTAGATCGCGGCGTTCGAGCAGCATGAAGAGGACCATCGCGGCCACGAACCCGGCCGTCGTGAGGGGGCCGACCACGGGCCCGAGCCACGCCACCGCCGGCAGGCCCGCGACGGGGCCGGGGGCCAACACGACAGACCGGGACGCGGGTCCTGCAGGCGCCTCGGACACGTCGAGGTCGTCCCTGATGCCTGCCAGCGCGTCCTGCAGCTTCTCGATGGCGCCGCCGCTGCCGGCGATGCGCACGTCGGCCACCTTGGCCCGGATGTTGGCGCGATACACGGGGAGGTCGTCGATGAGCTGGTCCACCTGCCGTGTCAGGCCCAGGCCAATGAGCCCGAGCACCGTGAACACCAGCGCGGCCACGATCAGGACGGCAGGCACGCGGCCCACCCATCGCTGGAGCCACTCGACGGGCGGCGCCAGGACGAACGTGAGCAGGATGGCGAGCGCGAACGGCACGAGCACGTCCTGCGCCCAGTACAGGACGGCGACGACGAGCACGCCGCCGGCAAAGGCCAGCCAGCGCTTCACGAATGTCAACCCGTCGTCCACGTTCGCACTCCGTCCACCGGCCGAGAGTTGCCGCAGACGTTGCGGTGGTGACGTCATGGTAGCGCGGAACTCGGGCGCAGGCCGGCGCGGGCGGCACGCACGCGGCCGCACGGCGAACCACGCCGCGTGAGCGCGTACCGGCCCTGGCGCTATGACGCCGCCGCCCGATCCCCTGCATCCGCCGCAATCCCCGTCCGCAGCCGGGCGAACGCGTAGCGCATCAGCGTCTCCACGGCGCCGGGCTCGCGCAGCTGGCCATCGAGGCCGAGCATGGCCATGCCGTGGACGAGCGCCCAGATGAAGCGCGCCTGCGTCACCGTGTCGTCGCCGCGCACGACGCCGTCCGCCTGCAGCGAGGCCAGCGCGTCCACGAGCGCCTGGAATGCCCCCGCCGCCTCGCCGGCGAGCGAGGCCTCGCACGTCTCGGGTTCGACGAAGCCGCCGAACATCACGCGGTAGTGCGACGGGTTGCCCACGGCAAAGCGGACGTAGGCCGCCCCCATGGCGTCGAACGCCTCCGTGGTACGCCCGCCCTCGTCCCACGCGGCGATCAGCTGCGCGCGCAGGGTCCGGAATCCCTCCGTCGCCACCGCGTCGAGCAGCGCCCGCTTGTCCGCGAAGTGCCGGTAGGGCGCCGTCCGCGAGACGCCCAGCCGCGCGCCGATGCCGCGGAGCGTCAACGCCTCCACGCCCTCGTCGCGGATAGTGGCCACCGCCTCGTCCAGGAGCTCACGGCGGAGGTTGCCGTGATGGTAGGGACGGCGGCCCCGCCGCGCCGCCCGCGTCCGTGCCGTCATGCACCTCATCCTATTTCCATGTGTTGACATAGTCAACATCGTGGAGTATTCCTATGTTGACAACGGCAACATGAAGGGAGGCGTGCTCATGGATTCCACCACCGGCGCTGCTGGATCACGCACGGGGGCACGGGGGCCCGCGCTGTTCGACGAGTTGTGGCAGGCCAGCCCGCCCCTGACGGCGGTTGGCGCCCTGATGCTCGTCGTGGCCGGGGCCTCGCTTGCCGCCATGCTGATCGACCCTCGCGTCATCTCGGGCGCACCGGCCTGGCTCAAGCCGTTCAAGTTCGCCGTCTCGACCGCCGTCTACAGCCTGACGCTCGCGTGGGTGTTCCAGTGGCTGACGGACTGGCCGCGCGTCCGGCGCGCCGTCGGCTGGACCACCGCCATCGTCTTCGTACTCGAGGTGGCGCTGATCGACTTCCAGGCCTGGCGCGGGACCACCAGCCACTTCAACGTGTCGACGCTCCTCGACGGTGTCATCTTCACGACGATGGGCGCGGCGATCATGGTGCAGACGCTGGTGAGCGTGGCCGTTGCGGTGGCGCTCTGGCGGCAGCGGTTCACGGACAGGACGCTGGGATGGGCCCTGCGCCTCGGCATGTCGCTCACGATTGCCGGTGCCCTCACCGGTCCGCTCATGACACGGCCGACGACAGCCCAACTGGCGGCCGCGCGCGCCGGCGCCCCGATGCTGGCGGCGGGTGCGCACTCCGTGGGCGGCGTGGACGGCGGCCCGGGCATCCCGGTCACCGGATGGAGCCGCGAGCACGGCGACGTGCGCGTGGCGCACTTTGCCGGCCTGCACGCGATCCAGGTGCTGGCCGTCGCGGCGCTCGGCCTGCGGCACGTGCGGCGTCCGGAGTCCGTGCGCATCAAGGCGATGCTGGCCGCCGCCGCGAGCTACGCCGCGTTGTTCCTGCTCCTGCTCGCGGACGCGCTCCGCGGGCACAGCGTGGCGGCGCCCGACGCGACGGCCCTGCTCGCGCTCGCCGCCTGGGGCGCGCTTACACTGCTGGTCCTTGTGTGGATTGGCCGTCAGCCGGGGCATGTGCCGGCCGGCGGCCGGAATGGGATGGTCATATGAACCCGGAACAGCTCTTCTCGATCCTGAACCTGGCCACGATGCTGGCCTGGCTGCCGCTGATCTTCCTCCCGCGGGCCCGCTGGGCCGTGACGGTTGTGCCGGTGGTCGTGCCGTTCCTGCTGGGCATCGTCTACCTGGTGCTGATCGCGGTGACGCTCCCGTACACCGACGGCGGGTTCTCGTCCCTGGCGGAGGTCCGCGCGCTGTTTGCCGATCCGCTCGCATTGCTCGCGGGGTGGACGCACTACCTGGCCTTCGATCTGTTCATCGGCGGCTGGGAGGTTCGGGATGCGCGGCGGAACGGCGTGCCGCATCTGCTGGTCGTGCCTGCGCTGGTTTTGACCTTTCTGCTCGGGCCGGTGGGGTTGGGGTTATACCTGTCGGTGCGGTCGATAACGGGGAAGCCTGTGGAGAATGTGATGGCCTCTTGATCTGGTGATCGCGGGAATCCGATCGCTCGATCGCTTGATGTGTCGTCGATCTGTTGAGGTGTTGATCTTGTAGATGGAGATGTTGTGATCTGGCCGGCGTGCTATACTTCGAACCCTGATGATGACCACCCCGATGCGAAAGCGATCCGCGCGAAAGCGGGTCTGGCACGCGTCGGGATGCGTCTCTCTCAGCTCGCGTCGGTAACCATCCGACGAGCGAGCGGCCCTCACGGGCCATTCAGCAACCCGCCGCGGCCCCAGGCCAAGGCGGGTTTTTTGTTGGTGAGGCCGCCGATGGCGGTCCGGCAAGGAGGCGGTTGGTGAGCGCGATTGAAGTGGGGGTGCTCGGGGCGACGGGGGTCGTGGGGCAGCAGTTCGTCTCGCGCCTGGCCAAGCACCCGTGGTTCGATCTCACGTGGCTGGCCGCGAGCGAGCGCTCCGAAGGCAAGGCCTATGGCGACGTGGCCCCGTGGCGGCTGGCGGCGCCCATTCCCGAAGCGTCCGCGGCGCGCACCGTGCAGGCCTGCGTCCCCGGCAAGGGGCCGAAGGTCGTGTTCTCCGGTCTGGACGCGTCGGTGGCCGGTGACATCGAAGGCGCGTTCGCCGCGGCCGGGCACATCGTCGTCAGCAACGCGCGCAACTACCGGATGGACCCGCTGGTCCCGCTGCTCATTCCGGAAGTGAACGCCGATCACCTGCACCTGCTGCTCGAACAGCGCGCCACCCGCGGATGGCGCGGGGCCATCGTCACCAACCCCAACTGCTCGACGGTCGTGCTGGCGATGGCGCTGGCGCCGCTGCGGGCGTTCAACATCCGGGCGGTCATCGTCTCGACCATGCAGGCCGTCTCCGGCGCAGGCTATCCCGGCGTCCCCTCGCTCGACATCCTCGGCAACGTCGTGCCGTTCATCGGCGGCGAAGAGGAGAAGATGCAGGTGGAGACGCTCAAGATTCTCGGCCGGGACGGCGGGCGGACGCCGTATCCCGCGCTGGTGAGCGCGCACACGAATCGCGTGCCGGTCATCGACGGCCACACGATGACGGTGTCCGTGGATCTGCACGCCAAGCCGCCGATCGAGGACATGGTGGAGGCGATGCGCGCGTTCAAGGGCCGCCCGCAGGAGCTGTGGCTGCCGAGTGCGCCGCAGCCGCCGCTCGTGGTGATGGCGGAGCCCAACCGGCCGCAGCCGCGGCTGGACGCGGACATGGGCTCGGGCATGGCGGTGGCCGTCGGCCGCGTGCGATCGTGTCCCGTCCTGCACGCGCGGTTCGTGGCCCTCGGCCACAACACCATCCGCGGTGCGGCGGGGGCGGCCATCCTGAACGCGGAGCTGATGCACGCGGAAGGACTGTTGACGTAGGGAGCGCCGGAGCCTGGAGGCCGGAGTCGAACCATGGTGGTGATGAAGTTCGGCGGGACGTCGGTCACGGACCGCGACGCCATCGAGCGCCTGACGGCCATTGTCCGCGCGCAGCGGCAGGCCGAGGCGCAGCAGGAAGGCGGCGACGCCCGTGGTCCGGTGGTCGTGGTCTCGGCGCTCTCGGGCGTCACGGATCGGCTGCTCGGCGTGGCGGCGGAGGCCACGGCCGGGGACATCGAAGGCGCCCGCGCCAACCTGCGCGACCTGCACCAGCGTCACGTCGCGGTGGCCGAGGTCGTCCCGGACGCGGCGCGCCGGCAGGCCGTGCTCGACGAGATGGCGCGTGACTTTGCGGAACTGGAACGCATCGTCTCGGCGCTCGGCGTGCTGCGCGAAGTCTCCCCACGCTGGACGGACACCATCGTCGCCGCCGGCGAGATCCTGAGCAGCCGGCTGGTGACCGCGGCCATCGGCGCGCGGCGGATCCCTGCCTCGTGGGTGGATGCGCGGCTCGTGCTCGTCACCAACGGCGAGCACCAGGCGGCCGCGCCGCTCTTCGAGGAGACGACGGCCAGGCTGATGGCGGAGGTCGATCCGCTGCTGGCGGCGGGCGAAGTCCCCGTGCTCGGCGGTTTCGTGGGCGCCACGCGCGAGGGCGTGACGACCACGCTCGGCCGCGGCGGCTCGGACTACTCCGCGGCGATTGTCGGGTCCTGCCTCGGCGTCGCGGAGATCCAGATATGGACGGACGTCGACGGCATGCTGACCTCCGATCCGCGGATCGTCAAGGACCCGCAGGTCGTGCCGCACATCTCATTTGCCGAAGCCTCGGAGCTCGCGTACTTCGGCGCCAAGGTGCTGCACCCGGCCACCATCCAGCCGGCGGTGGCCCGCAACATTCCTGTCCGCATCCTCAACTCGCGCCGGCCCACGGCGCGCGGCACGCTCGTCACCGCCGATCGGCCCGCCAGCGATCGGCCGCTGACTGCCGTGGCCTCCAAGCAGGGCGTGACGGTCGTGGACATCACGTCGACGCGCATGCTGATGGCGCACGGCTTCCTGAGCCGGCTCTTCTCTGTCTTCGAGCGCTTTCGTACGCCGGTGGACGTGGTCACGACCTCCGAGGTCACGGTCTCGGTCACCGTGGACGATGCGCGGCGGCTGGCGGGGATCGTGGAGGCGCTGTCGGAGTTCGCGGAGGTCACGTGCGAGGATCACATGGCCATCGTCTGCGCCGTCGGCGACGGCCTGCGCCGCGACCCGCACCTGGCCGCGCGCGTCCTGGCGTCCGTCGGTGACGTGCCGCTCCGGCTCGTGTCCCAGGCGGCATCGCGCCGTAACATCACCTTCGTGATTCGGGAAGCGGACGTCACCGCCGCGCTCACGCGCATCGATGCGACGTTCTTCGCGCCGTTCCCGGTGTCCCGATCCGTGACCGGCACGCGGAGCTGACCCATGCGAATCCTGATTGTCGGACGCGGCCGGATGGGACGCCTGGTGGAGTCGCTGGCGCCGGACTACGGGATGACAGTGGCGGGAGTCGTGGACCGATCGTCGGGAGAACGGGCCATCGCGGACGGCGACTTCGGCGTGGTGGACGCGGCCATCGACTTCACGCTGCCGGATGCCGTCCCCGCCAACCTGCCGCTCCTCGCCGCGCGCGGGATCAATGTCGTCATCGGGACGACGGGCTGGCAGGACCACGAATCGGCCATGCGCGCCCTCGCGGCGGACGCCGGCATCGGCGTGCTGGCCGCCTCCAACTTCTCGATCGGCATGAACGTCTTCCAGCTCGTCGTGGAGGAGGCGGCGCGCCGCCTGGCGGCACAGCCAGACGTCGGCGCGTGGATTCACGAGCGGCACCACGACCGGAAGAAGGACGCGCCATCGGGCACGGCGCTGACGCTCAAGGCGGGCATGGAGACGGCCGGGTTCACGCGCGCCATCGACGTGGCGTCCACGCGCGCGGGCTTCATGCCGGGCACGCACACGGTCGGCTTCGACGGTCCATCAGAGACAATCGAGCTGACGCACACGGTCCGCGATCGGGCCGTCTTCGCGCGCGGTGCGCTGATGGCGGCGCGCTGGCTGGCCGGACGCCGCGGCTGGTACTCGATGCGCGACATGCTGGGGAAGTGAATGCACTGACGCCGCGACACGCGGTCCGCGCGGACGGCGGCACGCCCCCGCGCAGTTGAGGTTCAGCACGAGAGGTCGATGATGAGAGCACGGTGGACGGGAGTGGGAACGGCGCTGATTACGCCGTTTACGACAAGCGGGGCAGTGGACGAGGCGGGCGTGCGCCGGCTGGCGCGGCGGCAGATCGATGCCGGCGTTCACTTCCTGGTGCCGTGCGGTACCACGGGGGAAACACCGACGCTGTCCGAGGCGGAGAAGCGCCGCGTCGTGGAACTGGTCGTGGAGGAGTCCGGCGGCCAGGTCCCGGTGATGGCCGGCGCCGGCGGATACGACACGCGCGAGGTCGTGCACGCCGCACAGGTGATGGCCGAAGCCGGCGCGGACGGCCTGCTGTCCGTCACGCCGTACTACAACAAGCCCACGCCGGAGGGGCTCTTCGAACACTTCTCGGCGATCGCGTCGGCGACGCCGCTGCCCGTCATGCTGTACAACGTGCCCGGCCGCACGGGCTGCAACATGGATGCGGCAACCGTTGCTCGCCTGGCCGGCATCCCGACCGTCGTCGGCGTCAAGGAAGCATCGGGCAACATCCAGCAGATGGCCGAGATCCTGGCCGCGGTGCCGGACGACTTCCTGGTCCTCTCCGGCGACGACGCGATCACGGTGCCGCTGATGGCGATTGGCGGCCGCGGACTGATCTCGGTGGCGTCGAACGAGATCCCCGGGGAGATGGCGCGGATGGTCGAGGCCGCGGAGCAGGGCGACTTCCAGGCCGCGCGGGCCCTGCACCAGCGGCTGCTGCCGCTCCTGCTCGTGAACTTCGTCGAGTCCAACCCCGGCCCCGTCAAGTTCGCCATGTCGGCACTGGGCTTGTGCGAGGAGGTGTATCGCCTGCCGATGGTGCCGCCGCGGGAGGCGTCGAAGGCGAAGATCCTCGCCGCGCTGAGGCCGTGGACATGAGGGACCGGATCGAGGCGCTGTCCGCCGCCGGCGCCGCGGCCGACAGGACGGAGGCGCGTGAGGCGTTCGGGGCGTTCCTGCAGGCGCTCGGCCGCGGCGAGATTCGCGCGGCGGAGCCGGACGCCGCGGAGGCGACCGGCTGGCGCGTCAACGCCTGGGTCAAGCAGGGGATCCTGCTCGGCTTCCGCTTCGGCGATCTCGTCGAGATGTCGACGGGAGACCTGCCGTTCTACGACAAGGACACGATGGGCGTGAAGCGGCCGGGCGTCGCGGCCGGCGTGCGGATCGTCCCCGGCGGATCGGCCATTCGCGAGGGCGCCTTCGTGGCGCCCGGCGTCATCTGTGTCCCGCCGATGTACATCAACCTCGGCGCCTGGGTCGGCGAGGGTACGCTGGTGGACTCGCACGCCCTCATCGGCTCCTGCGCGCAGATCGGCGCGCGCGTCCACGTGAGCGCCGCCGCGCAGATTGGCGGCGTCATCGAGCCGATTGGCGCCCTTCCCGTCATCGTCGAAGACGATGTCCTCGTGGGCGGGAACTCGGGCATCTACGAGGGCGCGGTCATCAAGCGGCGGGCGGTGATTGCGGCGGGGACCGTGCTCACCGGATCGACGCCCGTCTACGACCTGCCGAACGGCGTCGTGATCAAGCCGGCGCCGGGGCAGCCGCTCGTCGTGCCGGAGGGCGCCGTCGTGGTCCCCGGCGCGCGCCGCGTGACGATGGGCGCGGGGCCGGAGTGGGGGCTGTCGCTCGCCACGCCGGTCATTGTCAAGTATCGCGACGACCGCACGGATACCCGGACAGAGCTCGAAGCCTGGATACGTTGATGGGTGCGAGTGACGTCGTCGCCCTTGCGCGGCTGCTGATCGACATCGACTCGACGACGGGGAAGGAGGGGGCCGTGGGGCGGACGCTCGCCGGCTACCTGCGGGCGCGCGGCTACTCCGTGCTCGAGCAACCCGTCGAGGGCGATCGGATCAACGTGATTGCGGCCGCCGGCGAGCCGGCGGTCGTGTTCTCCACGCACATCGATTGCGTGCCGCCGTTCTTTCCGAGCCGCATCGAGGGGACACGCCTCTATGGCCGGGGGGCGTGTGATGCCAAGGGCATCCTGGCGGCGCAGGTCTGCGCGGTGGAACGGCTCCGCGCCGCTGGAGAGACGCGCGTGGGCATGGTCTTCGTGGCCGGCGAGGAGCGGGGCAGCGAAGGGGCGATGGCCGCCAACCGCATCGGATCACGGAGCCGCTTCCTGATCAACGGGGAGCCGACGGAGAACCGGCTGGGCGCGGCCACGCGCGGCGTGCTCCGCGTGAAGGTCACCACCAGCGGACGGGCGGCGCACTCCGGCTACCCGGAGCTTGGTCACTCGGCGATCGAGGCGCTGCTGGACGTCCTCGTGTCGCTGCGCGCGGCGCCGTGGCCGGAGGACCCGGTGCTCGGCCGTACGCACTACACGGTCGGGCTGATCAGCGGCGGCGTCGCGCCGAACGTCATCCCGCCGCACGCCGAAGCCGAGCTGACGTTCAGGAGCGTCGGTGACCACGCTCGGATCCGCGAGGTGCTGCGGGCGGCCGTGGGGGATCGGGCGGCCGTCCAGGAGGTGGTCGAAGTGCCGCCGGTCCGGCTGGAGGCCCCCGCGGGCTTCGAGACCGCCGTCTTCGCCTACACGACGGACATCCCGTTCCTGTCCGCGTGGGGCGCGCCCCTGCTGGCCGGTCCCGGGTCCATCCACGTGGCGCACACGGATCACGAGCACGTCGAGATTGCCGAGCTGCACCGGGCCGTCGCGCTCTACGAGCGGCTTGCCGCCGTCCTGCTGGCGGGTGTCCCGGACGCCGGCGCCGCTGATGTAAACTAGGGGTTCGTTCCTTCGCCGGGCGCGGTCCCTGTGGCCTCGCGTCAGCCGGCGGCGGGCCGCACCGCGGCCCGGGACCTGTGCAATCTCAGGGCGGCGAACCGCGTCAGGGCCGGAAGGCAGCAGCGCTAAGTCGTTTCCGTGATGTGTGCAGCAATTCCGGGTCGCGGTAGGGCCCGGAGGGAGCGACAATCAACCCTCCATGTCCTACCAGGTCCTCGCGCGCAAGTGGCGGCCCCAGAGTTTCGACGACGTGCTGGGCCAGCAGGCCGTGACGCGGACGCTGCGGAACGCCCTCAAGAGCAAGCGCATCGCGCAGGCGTTCGTGTTTGCCGGCCCGCGGGGCTGCGGCAAGACGACCAGCGCGCGCATCCTGGCCCGCGCCCTCAACTGCGTCAACGGGCCCACGCCGGACCCCTGCGGCGTCTGCGATCCCTGCGTGGAGATTGCCGAAGGCCGCGACATCGACGTGCTGGAGATCGATGCCGCGACGCACACGGGCGTGGACAACGTCCGCGAGGTCATCATCGAGGGGCTGTCCATTGCCCCGGTGCGCAACCGCTACAAGGTCTTCATCATCGACGAGGTGCACATGCTCTCCGCCTCGTCGTTCAATGCCCTGCTCAAGTCCATCGAGGAGCCGCCGCCGCACGTCGTCTTCATGATGGCGACGACCGAGCTCCACAAGATTCCGGACACGGTGCTGTCGCGCTCGCAGGTGCATGAGTTCCGCACGATCCCGGCGAAGACGGTGGCCGAACGCCTGCGCCACATCGCGGACGCGGAACAGATTGAGGCGCCGGATGCCGCGCTGCTCCTGCTGGCGCGGGCCGGCGAGGGCAGCATGCGCGACTCGCTGAGCGCCCTCGATCAGGTGCGGGCCTTCGCGGGCGAGACCATCGCGACGGAGGACGTGATCACCGTCCTCGGCCTGGTCGGCCGCGACCTGGTGCTCGACATGCTGGAGGCGGTGGTGGAGGAGGCCGCGCCGGCGGCCTTTGCGCTCACCGAGACCGCGATCGAACGGGGATACGACCTGCGGCTGCTGTGCCGCGAGCTGGCGCGCGCCGTGCGCGACCTGCTGATCCTGTCCGTGGACAAGTCCCGCGCCTCGGACCCGGACATCGCCGGCGATGGGGACAGCGAACGCCTCCTGGCGCTGGCCGACCGCTGGTCGCGCGAGGACCTGCTCCGCGGCTTCGATCTGCTGACGCGGGCGGAGCAGGAGATTCGCCACTCCGAGCAGCCGCGCTTCAGCATGGAGATGGCCCTCCTGCGCCTCATGCACCTGCGCAAGCTGGTCCCCCTGGCCGAGTTGCTGCTCGGCGGCGGCGCCAGGGCCGGCGGAACGAGCGGTGCCGGCGGGACGGGCGGGAGAATCGCCGGCAGTGTCAGCAGCGGGGCGCGGAGCGCGGCACCGGCACGCGGGGCCGCACCGGGCATCGTGGCGCCCAGGCCCGGTGTCGCGGGAACATCGCGCACGGCGCCGCCGAGCCCGCGAACGGGAGGGCGATCGGCGTCCGCACCGGCCGCCGCCGCGCCGGCCGCGGCTGACGCGCCGGTTCCTGCCGCGCCGGGCAAGCTCCGCGATGCGCTGCTGTCCACCCTCAAGTCGTCGAAGCCGACGTTCTACAACCTCGTGGTGGCCCAGGCGTTCCGCATCGATGCCACCGAATCGGGCGTGGCCTTCGTCTTCCAGCCCAACCAGAAGATGCCGAAGCAGCAGTGCGAGGAGAACCGCACCTGGCTGCAGTCGATCGTGGAGTCCGTCGCGGGCCGGAAGCTGCCCGTGACCATCGCGTTCACCGACGCGGCGGCGCCGGCCGCGGCTCCCGCTGCCGAGCCCGCGCCCCTCAAGGCCGATCCCGCAGTCCCGGACGAGGGCCGGCGCCAGACGGCGCTCGAGGACGAGACCGTGCGCACCTTGCTCGAGGTGTTCCCCGTCGAGAAGACCACGGTCGAGTAGGAACCCGGCACGAGCCGACAGAAGGGCCCCATGGATATTCGCCACATGATGAAGCAGGCGCAGGAGATGCAGGAGCGCCTGCAGCAGCAGATGACGGAACTGCGCGTGGAGGCCTCCGCCGGCGGCGGGATGGTCACCGTCGTGGTGAACGGCCACCGGCACCTGCAGTCCATCGTGATCGATCCGGAGGTGGTGTCGAAGGAGGATGTCGGCATGCTGCAGGACCTGATCCTGGCCGCGGTCAACGACGCGTTCCGGAAGGTGGATGCCGAACTCCAGCAGCGCATGGGCGGGATGATGTCGGGCCTCGGCCTCCCGGGTCTCGGCGGCTGATCCTTCCCGGAACCGTCCCATGCTCCCCGACTCGCTCCAGCAGCTCATCGATCAGTTCAAGCGCCTGCCCGGCATCGGCGGCAAGAGCGCGCAGCGCCTCGCGTTCCACGTGCTCAAGACCCCGCGCGACGAGGCGGAGCGGCTGTGCGAGGCCATCCGGACGGTCAAGGACCGCGTGACCTACTGCACGGCGTGCAACAACATCACGGACGTGGACCCCTGCGCCATCTGCGCCGACGACTCGCGCGATCGGGCGCTCATCTGCGTCGTCGAGGAGCCGCAGAACGTGAACGTCGTGGAGAAGACGGGCGGCTTCCGCGGCACCTACCATGTGCTCATGGGCGCCATCTCGCCCCTCTCGGGCATCGGACCGGACGACCTGAAGATCAAGGGGCTGCTGACGCGTATTGCCGAGGGCCGCGTGGACGAGGTGATCCTGGCCACCAACCCGACGGTCGAGGGAGAGGCGACGGCCATCTACCTGGCGCGGCTGCTCAAGCCGCTCGGCGTCCGTGCGACGCGGATCGCCATGGGCATTCCCGTCGGCAGCGACCTCGACTACGCGGACGACCTGACCATGAGCCGGGCGCTCGAGGGGCGCCGGGAGCTGTAGCGCGATGCTGCCATCGGCCTATCAACTGCCCGCCGCCGTGCTGCTCGTGGCCGGCGGCATTCTCTCGTGCTTCCTCGGCTATCGTCTCTTCAAGGTCGTCCTGGCGGTGTTCGGGTTCTTCATCGGCGCGCTCGCGGCCAGCTCGGTCTTCGGCGCGAGCGACACGACCGCCATGGTCATCGCGGCGATTGTCGGCGGCCTGGCGGGCGCCGTCATCCTGCTCGCGTCCTACTTCCTCGGCGTGGCGCTGATCGGCGCCGGCATGGGCGCGTTCCTCGCCAACCTGATCTGGACACGCATCGAGGGCGACCCGCACCCCTTCGTCGTGATTCTGCTGTCGGTCGCCGGCGCGCTCGTGGCCACATGGCTGCAGCGCTATGTCATCATCGTCGGCACCGCGTTCGGCGGCGCCTGGACGGCCATCGTCGGCGCCACGGCGCTGCTCGGGGATCCGACGGCGCTCGCCGCCGCGGCAGCCGGGAACGTGTGGGTGGCCTATCCGATGAACCCCGCGCCGGGCCAGCGATGGGTGCCCTGGGCCTGGATCGCGATCGGGGCCGTGGGCACGCTCGTGCAGCTCTACTGGACGGCCGGCGAGCACGGGCGCGTCCGCCGGAAGAAGCGGCGCACCGCCGACGACTGAGCCGCGGCGCCCGCTCCGTTCTGACTCACCGCACGCGTCGCGGATCCCTCATCCGCGGCCGCCCCACGGCCGCCCCACGGCCGCGCATCACGCGCTGCGCTCGTCCTCTCCGATGTCCGACAGGAGTTCCGCGGCGAGCAGACCGCTCATGCAGGCGGACTCGATCCGGGTGCCCAGGCACCAGTCCCCGCAGACGACGATGCGCGCGGCGCGATCGATCAGGGCGCCGCGCGTCAGCGGCACGTCGGCAGCCGCGTCGCGCCAGCGTCGCGTCCCGAGGTGTACAGGACGCGGCACGGGTCCGCGGATCAGGTCCGCGAAGGCGTTCAGCAGGAACGGGCCGACGGTGTCGGCGCGATCGCCGGCGTGCGCGCGGCTCCACGACGCGGCGGCGTGGAGGACCCACGTCTCCGCCAGGCCGCGCTTCGGCTTGGATCGATCGCGCGCGATCCAGCCGAGCGGGCTGGCGCTGACGAAGGCGCCGTCGAAGGCCGATGGCACGCGCGCGTCGAACGCCACCGTCGTGGACCAGCACGGGTGCATCGTGACGGCCGCCGCGGCAGCGGCCAGTTCCGGCGTGTGGACGAGCAGCGGCACGGCATCCGGCGCCGGCACGGCCAGGACGACGGCATCGAATGGGCCGGGTGCGTCACCGTCCTTCGTCGCGAGACGCCACCTGCGCGCACCGGCTCCGCCACTCCCGTCGGGGTCCACGCTCGTCACCGTCCGGCCGCAGGTGACATCGAGCCCGCGAGCCAGGTGCCGCGTGAGATCGTCCATGCCCGGCACGCCGACCCACCGCATCGTCTCGTCGTCGACGGGGTCGCGTCCCTCGCTGTCGAAGGCCGCCAGCGTGCCGTGCCAGACCTGGACGACGCGCGCGCGCTGCCAGGCTTCCACTTCCCGCTCGAATCGCGGGTCGCGAGCCGTGAAGTACTGTGCCCCGTCGTCGAATGCCAGGGTGGCCAGGGACGGGTGCGTGGGATCTTCGATGGTGACTCGTCGTGTCGAGATCCGCCCGCCCGGGCGCCGTGCCTTCTCCAGCACCGCCACGGAGTGGCCGCGTTCCTGGAGCGCGCGTGCGGCGGTGAGGCCGGCCATCCCGGCGCCGATGACGGCGATGTTCACGAGCGCACCCCGACCTCCGATGCCGTGGACGCGCCCGTCATCGCTGGCTCAGGACGCGTCCGAGGCTGCCCCGGTAGCCCGTCATCTCCAGGTAGCCGCGCCCCGACACGGCCGCTCCGGCACTCGATCCCTGCGCATCGACCATGCCCTCCCAGTACGCGATGCCCGCCGCCTCCGTCACCAGTTCCTGCTCGGACATCGGTGTCGTCACGTGCAGGGTGATGTCGTGACCCGGCACGGTGAGCGTCCAGGCCACCGGGTACGTGGCACCCGACGGTGCCTGGTACTGTGGGCCTGCCGGGACCATCGAGAAGTCCGACGCCGTCAGGTGCGTGGCGCGGCCCTGTGTGTCCGTCAGGGTTCCGCTGGACTGCGGGTCGCGCGCGTGGTCGGCGCGCCGGAGCTGGTAGAGCATCAGCTCCCGCCCGTCGTCGAGCTGGAGGGACACCCAGTCCCAGCCGCGCTGCTCGGGTTCGAGGACGCTCGTCCCGAACTCGCGATCCATCCAGCTCTCGCCGGTGACGTCGAAGCGCTCGCCGTCGATCGTGATCGACCCGCGCGTCGGCATCCGCGTGAGGGAGTAGTAGTGCGAGGCGTTCCCGTCGCGCACGCCCTTCTGGCTGATGCCGTCGACGCCGTTGATGACAGGAGGCTTGCCCTCGTCGAGGACCAGGCTCACTGCTGCCGATCGCCCGGAGGCGGACAGCACGTGCCGTCCCTCGTCATCGAGCGCCGCGGTCCAGTCGCCGTTCCACACGTGGTAGCGGTCGGCGGCCGCGCCGGAGAGCCCGGGCCCGCCGCGTCCGAGCCGCTCGTCGAATCGGTAGCGGCGACCCTGGGGATCCGTGACGGCCAGGTGGGCCATGAACAGGTCCCGCACCGCCCAGCGCGATGGATTCTCCGGTGTCTCGTCCACGCCGACGCGGAAGAACGTCAACTGGTACCCGAACCGTCGTTCGCCGGCGGTGGCGACGTTGCCGGTGTAGTACCACCACTCGATGCGGTATTCCGGATGGCTGGCGTGGTCGCGCGGGAACACGAACCGGTATCCGGCCGTCGCCTGCCGCCAGTCGGCCGCCAGCGGAACGGCGGCGCCGAGCAGCAGGGTCAGCGCACAGCCCACGCGCAGGGCCGCGTACGCGCGCGCCCCTCGTCGTCCCGCGCGTCCGTCACCGCGCCGCTTTTCGATCATCACCCTCCACCATTCAACCGCATCGGCCGGCCTGGGGACCACCCTCCGGCGCTCGTTCCTACTCGTCCCGTTCGGCCACGAGCCGCGTCGCCCTGCGCGCCGGGTAGAACCCCGCCACGGCCGTCGCGACGACGATGGCGATGGACATCTGGGCGAGGAAGGCGGCCGGCACCGCAAACTGGATGGTCCAGCCGAAGCTCTGCACGTTGATCACGTAGACGAGCAGCAGCGACAGTGCGAGGCCGACGACGACGCCCATGGCCTGGCTGGCGGAGCCGATGAGCACGGCCTCGAGGACGACGACGGCCTGGACCTGCCGGCGCGTGGCGCCGACCAGGCGGAGCATCGCGATCTCGCGGCGCCGCTCGAGCACGAGCGTCAGCAGCGTCGCCCCGACGCCCAGCATCGCGACGGCGACGGCGATGATCTCCAGCGCGTAGGTGATGGCGAACGTGCTGTCGAAGATCCGCAGGACCTCGGCGCGGAGCCCGCGGTTGGTGTAGATGAAGGCGCGGTGCCCCTCGTCCAGGCTGGCGAGGATCTCGGCGCGGACACGCTCCGGCTCGGCGTCCGCCCCGAGGTAGGCGGCCAGCCCGCCGGGCGGCAGATCCCCGAAGTGGACGCGGAAGGTGCCGCGGTCCATCAGGACGACCCCGCGGTCCACGGCGTAGTCGTAGTAGACGGCTGTCACCGCAAACGCCCGGCTGCCCGCCGGCGTGGCGAGCGTCACCGTATCGCCGGGCCCGACGCCATACCGGTTGGCGAATGCCTCGGACACGATGACCGCATCCTTGCCGATGGCCTGCCGGAGCGCTGCGCGGCCGTCCGCCGGGGACTTGAAGAGGAGCGACCCACGCGTGACGACGGTGTCGAACGTGCTTGCGCCGAGGACGACGAGGTTGCCCTCGTACACGAGGTCGATGTTGCGGAACGCGTCCACCGCCTCCACGTCCGGGTGGGCCCGCACGGCGTCGATGACGGCCTGCGACAGCGTCTGCTCGGACCCCACGGTCGGCTGCACACCGGGGCCGATGAACAGGTCCGCCTGGAGCGTCTGCCCGACCCAGTACGCCACCGTGTCCCGGAAGCTGCCGATCATCACGGCGACGGCGACCATCATCGACAGACTGACGGCGAGGGCGGCCACGGAGATCGACAGGCGCGGAATGGCCGCGCTGAGGTTGGCGTGCGCCAGCAGTCCCGTCACGCCGAGGCCGGTCCGCAGCACCCGCCGCAGCAGCCGTGCCAGCATGACGATGAAGGCGGGCACGAGGAGCGACGCGCCGGCGATGGTGGCGAACGCGGCAAGGTAGCCGAAGATCGGGCGGCCGTCGATGGGCCCCAGGCGTGACAGCCATGCGGCCAGGGCAAGCACGACTACCGGTGCGACGACCGCGCGCGCGCGGAGCGTCTCGTGTGCGGCCACGCGATCGGCGCCGCGCATCGCGGCCGTGGGCAGCACGCGTGCGGCCTCCAGGGCGGGCAGGGCCGCCGCGAGCAGCGAGAGCGGGACGCCGATCGCGAACGCAAGCGCCACGTGCGCCCCGTCCAGTGCGGGCGGCGCCGACGCCGTCGCGATATAGAGCGTGCTCACCGTCGATCGCGTGAGGCCGAGTGCCGCGTCCGCCAGCAGGCGCCCGATACCGAGGCCCAGCACCGTTCCCGCCAGGCCGAGTGCGGCCGCCTCGCCGAGGAACAGCGCCAGCACCTGCCGCCGCGTGACCCCGACGGCACGCAGCGTGCCGATCTCCGCGCGCCGTGCGATCACGGACAGCGTCACGCTGTTGTAGACAAGGTAGAGGCCGACGACGAGGGCGACCCACGAGAGCGCGGTCAGGTTCAGGTGGAAGGCCGCCAGCATCCGCTCCACCTGCTCCCCGCGGCGTGCCGGACGCTGCGCGGCGAGACCCTCGGGCAGCCGCGCGGAGATGGCGGCGAGCGCCGCATCGATTTGGGCCGTGGTGGCCGCTCGGGGGGTGCTGTCCGGTGCTCCAGGGTGCCCCACCTGCACGTCGATCCTGTCGATGCGGCCGAGGCGGTCGAACGCGAGCTGCGCGGCGGCGATGTCCATCAGGACGAAGCTGCCGTCCATCACCCGCGCCGGCCCTTCGTCCTTCAGGAGGCCGCGGATGACATACGTGTTGACGCGGTCGCCGGCCATCAGGCGAATCTCATCACCCAGCGCGTACCCGCGCCGCAGGGCCATCTTCTCCGTGATGACCAGGCCCCGTGCCGAGGTCAGCAGCTCCAGGAACTGCTGCGCGTACAGCGCGGTGCCCTCCGCGCCGGCGTCCTCGTCCACGGCTGGCGCGGTGCCGAGCCGTGCGCCCACCGCGTAGTCGCGCAGGGTCCGGTCCTGGAGGATGTCGACGCCCAGGACCTTGACGGCCTCGCTGCGCCGGGCCGGCCGCCGCTCGGGGTCGAGGTCTCGTCCACCCGGCGGGTCCTGGACGATGGCCATCTCGCCCTCGATGACCGGTGACGCGGTTCCGATCTCGCGCAGCCAGCCGAGCGACGGCAGCAGGGTCTCGTCGATGCCGCCGGTGCCGTGAATCTCGATGGAGGTCCGTCCCGCGACGGTGGCCAGTGCGGTCTCGAAGCCGCGCACGGAGCTGGCGTTCGTCAACTGGATGGCGATGACAACGGCAATGCCGAGGGCGACGCCCAGGATGGTGGTGGCCGTGCGCGCGCGATCCCGGGCAAGGCGGCGGAGGATGAACTGGCGGAAGAGCCGTCCCACGATCCGACCGCTAGGCCCGGCGTGCCGCAGCCGGATCGGCCGCGTCGATGGCGCCGTCACGCATCCGGATCACGCGGCCGGCCGCGGCGGCGACCTCCGCGGCATGCGTGGCGAGCAGGATGGTGATGCCGAGTTCGCGGTTGAGCTCGACGAGCAGCGCGAGCACACGGGCGCCGTTCTCGGAGTCCAGGTTGCCCGTTGGCTCGTCGGCAATGAGGAGCGCCGGCTCGTGCGCGAGGGCGCGGGCGATGGCCGCGCGCTGCATCTCGCCGCCGGAGACCTGCGCCGGGAAGTGCCGCAGGCGGTGCGCGATGCCCACGCGCTCCGCCATGGCCGCGGCGCCGGCCTCGGCGTCCCGCGCGGGGGCGCCGGCCAGCAGGCGCGGCAGGGCGATGTTGTCGGCCAGCGTGAGCGTGGGCAGCAGGTTGAAGAACTGGAAGACGAACCCGACCCGCTCCCGCCGGATCCGCGTCAGCTCATCGTCGGCGAGCGCGGCCAGGTCGCGGCCCTCGAAGCGGAGGCGGCCGGCAGTGGGCCGATCCATCGCGCCGCACAGGTGGAGGAGCGTCGACTTGCCGCAGCCGGACGGTCCCATCAGCGCGACGAAGTCTCCGGCATCGACGGAGAACGAGACGCCGTCCAGGGCCGTGACCCGCGCGCCGGCCCCGGCATACGTCCGGATGAGGCCGTCGGCGGCGAGGAGGGACATGCCTACAGTGTATGGTGCCGGTCGGGACGCGCGGCGTGCCCGCCTGTCCATCCACCGGAACATGCCGGGGATGGACAGGGAACACGCCGCCGCCTCGTCACGCCACGGGCGCAGACGCCTGCTCGAGGGCCGGGTAGTCGGTGTAGCCGCGCTCGTCGCCCGTATAGAACGTCGACGGGTCCGGAGCGTTCAGCGGCGCGGCGACGCGGAAGCGCTCCGGCAGATCGGGGTTGGCGAGGAACGGCGCGCCGTACGCGACGAGGTCCGCCCAGCCATTGGCCACCGCCTGCTCTCCGGAGGCGCGGTCGTACCCGCCGTTGACGATCAGCGTCCCGCCGAACACGCGGCGGAGCGCCGGCGTGATGCGGTCCGCCGTGTCGACGGCGCGCGGTCCGGCGATGGCCTCGACGACGTGCAGGTAGAGCAGTCCGCGCTGCTGCAGCGCGTCGGCGAGGTAGGAGAAGGTGGTCTTCGGATCGGAGTCGGACATCCCGAGCATCGAGAAGCGCGGCGCGATCCGGTAGCCGACGCGCGAGGCGCCCCACACGTCGGTGACCGCGTCGACCACCTCCAGTGGAAACCGCGCGCGATTCGCGAGGCTGCCGCCGTAGCCGTCCGTCCGGACGTTGGTGCCGTCTCGCAGGAACTGGTCCAGGAGATATCCGTTGGCGCCATGGATCTCGACACCATCGAAGCCCGCCTCCCTGGCGTTCCGCGCCGCCGTGCGGAACTGATCGATGACGCCGGGGATCTCGTCCGTCTCGAGCGCGCGCGGCGTGGAGAACGGCTGGCGGCCCTTCGGCGTGAACGTCTCGCCCTCGACCGCGATGGCCGATGGCGCCACGGGCGGCTCTCCGTCATGGAAGTCCGTGTGCGACACGCGCCCGACGTGCCACAACTGCCCGAAGATCCGCCCGCCCGCCTCGTGCACCGCGCGCGTGACCGCCTGCCATCCCTCGATCTGCGCGGGCGAGTGGATGCCGGGCGTCCGGATGTAGCCGACGCCCTGCGGGCTCACCTGCGTGCCCTCCGTGATCAGCAGCCCCGCCGAGGCGCGCTGCGCGTAGTAGGTCGCCGCGAGCGGATGGGCCACGTTGCCGGCCTGTGCCCGGCTGCGGGTCATCGGCGCGAGGACGACGCGATTGGGCAGCGTCAGGCTGCCGGCTGTGTATGAGGACAGGAGTGCCTGCGGGGCCGGGTCGGTCGCGGTGTTCATGGGATTCCCTCGATTCCGAAATATCAGAAACTATCAACAACTAGACGATGCATATATGCACTGATGGAGATGCAAAGATCAGCCGGCCTGGCGCTCGACGCGCTCCACGAGTGCCTTCAGCGCCCGGGCGTCGTCCGCACTGAAGCCGGTCAGGAGGTCGCGTTCGGCTTCCTCCAGCAGGCCGCTGCCGGCATCGCACGCCACGCGCCCTGCCGTTGTCAGGATGGCCAGGCGGGCCCGGCGATCCGACGGGTCCAGGCCGCGCTTGACGAACCCGTCGGATTCCAGCCGATCCACGAGTTGCGTGATGTTCGACTTGACGCAGGCCAGGCGTCCGGCGAGTTGGGACAGGGGGAGCGACTCCCCCGCGTCGCGCAGGGCGACCAGCGCCTGGAGCTTCGGCACCGAGAGGCCGAGCCCCGACAGCCGGGACTCCAGGTGTGCCTGGACGGCGCTTGCGGTGTGGAGGAGGCCGCGGATGACCGTCAGGTCGACGCCAGCCGATTCGTTCATAAGTGCACTATACATGCTGTTGAGACCTGGTGCAAGGGGTGAGGAAGAGCGGGGGCATGAGCACCCTGTTACATCACCGCCTCACCGCCGTCACGCGTCCGCTGCATCCCTTCCGTACGCTCGGGCTTTGATCAAAACGCCGAGGGCGGGGGAGTGTCGTGATGCGACGTGTGAGGGTCTTGTGTCTGGCGATGGCGGCGGCTGTGGCCGCCTGGAGTGTTCCCCTCGGCGCCCAGTCGGAGACGGGCACCTTGACGGTGGCGGTCGCTGACCTGTCGGGCGGCGCTGTGCCGGGTGCCGCGGTCGTGCTCCAGGGCCCGACCGGCAATCGCCGGGAGCTGGTGTCGGCATCCGACGGCCGTGCGGTGTTCAGCGCGCTCCCGCCTGGCCGCTACGACGTGAGCGTGGCGCTCGACGGGTTCAAGCAGTTCCGCGACATCGAGATCCGCCTGCTCGTCGGCCAGAGCGCCACCCTGCCGGTGCGGCTCGAGGTCGGCGGCGTCAGTGAGGTCGTCGAGGTCCAGGGCGAGGTGCCGCTGCTCGACATGGCGTCCTCGACGCGCGGCACGGTCATCACCGAGGAGAAGGTGCAGGCGCTGCCGCTCAACGGCCGGCAGTTCATCCAGCTCGCGCTCCTCGTGCCCGGCGCCAACAGCGGCGGCCGCGCGGTCCAGCAGAACGCGACCGGACGCCTCAATGCGACAGGCGGCATCAGCGTCGGCGGCGGCCGCACCAACAACACGCTCTTCCTGATTGACGGCGCGGTCAACACGGACCCCGACTACAACGCCCTGAGCTACTCGCCGTCCATCGACGACATCGCCGAGTTCCGCGTCCAGACCTCGCAGTTCACGGCCGAGTACGGCCGCGCCGGCGCCCAGATCAACGTCGTGACCAAGTCGGGAGCGGACACGATCCGCGGCTCGGCGTTCGAGTTCACGCGCAACAAGCGCTTCGACGCGAAGCCGTTCAACCTCGTCGGCGATCTGCCGACGTTCCAGCGCGACAATTTCGGCGGCACGCTCGGCGGCCCCCTCCTGCCGCAGCGGCTGTTCTTCTTCGGTGCGTTCGAGCAGCTCCGCCGGCGCGAGGCGGCCGCCGGCCTGACCACCGTGACCGTGCCGACCGCGCTCGAGCGGAACGGCGACTTCAGCCAGTCGGGCGCGGGCATCTACGATCCGGCGACGGGAACCACCAGCCGTTCCCCGTTCCCGAACAACACGATTCCAGCCGACCGGCTCGAGGCCATGGCGCTCGCCGCCGTCCGCGCGCTCCCGCTGCCCAACACCGGAGCGCGCGGGTACGTGAACACCGACGAGATCACCAGGCAGGACAACTACAACTACTCCCTGCGCCTGGACATGAACGCCGGCGCGGCCGGGTCGGTCTTTGTCCGCGCGTCGATGGCCGACGAGAACGCGCTCATCCCCGAGGCGATTCCCGGCCGCCTGAACGTCAGCGACGGACGGCCCGTCAACGTCGCCGCCGGGTGGACGACGGTGCTCGGTTCGTCGATGGTCAACGAGGCGCGGTTCGGCTACAGCCGGCTCGACCTCGTGTCCGGCCTGCCGGATCCGTCGTTCACGGTCAACGGCGCCGACGTGCAGGTCCCGCGGTTCGTGGTCGCCGGCTATCCGGCCATCGGGGGCGCGGGCGCGTTCACGGGCACGACCGGCGGCGGCACCGTCGAGGTGAACAACCGCGTCTACCAGGTGTACGACAACCTCTCGTTCCAGATGGGACGTCACACCTTCAAGGCGGGGGCCGAGTTCCTCTGGACGGAGTACAACCGCTACGAGGTGCCGAGCACGCTCGGCACGCTGACCTTCGTCTCGGGCTACACGAGCCGCACGGCGAGCAGCGACGGGACGGGCAACGGCCTGGCCAGCCTGCTCCTGGGCCTGCCGCAGATCGCCAACCGCGCGATCGGACCGAGCACGATCAACGGCCGGCAGGCGGCGTTCGCCACCTACGTCCAGGACGACTGGCGGGTGACGCCGCGCCTCACGCTCAACCTCGGCCTGCGCTACGAGCTGTCGCCGCCCATGCACGATGCCGGCGGCAAGATGTCGAACATCGACTGGAGCAGCGTGCCGACGCCGGCGGAGATCTTCGCGGAGGGACGCCTGGCGTACTACACGCCGACGGTGTTCGTCTGCGGCCAGAACGGCACGCCGAAGGGCTGTGCCTATACCGACACGAACAACCTGGCGCCGCGGGCCGGCTTCTCGTGGGCCGTTGACGACAACACGGTCGTCCGCGGCGGCGCCGGCATCTACTACGCGCCCCAGGACGGCAACCCGCTGTTCCGGCTGGCCGCCGGCCTGCCCGCCAACATCGCGCAGGCGCTGACATTCAACGCGTTCGTGCCGGCCAACGCGCCGGGCTATGACGTGTTCGGACCGGCCGAGCTCGGTCCCGTGCAGATTCAACAGGCGAGCATCGACATGAACCAGGAGACGAGCCAGTCTGCCCAGTTCACGCTGGGCGTGCAGCGCCAACTGGCCGGCCGGTGGGTGGTGGACGCCAGCTACGTCCGCACGCGCGGCAAGTACCTCGAGCAGAACGTCCAGCCGAACAACGCCCAGCCGGGCACCGGCGGCGTCGACCCGCGTCGTCCGTACGCGGCGCTCACCTATGCGCCGAACACGACGTTCCCCGACTACGTCATCGTGCGGGGCGACTCGGTGCCGGTGGGCCAGATCAACTACTTCCCGCACTCGGCGCGATCCGAATACGACGCGATCGAGCTCAGACTCGAGCGGCGTTTCACCAACGGCTTCTCGCTGCTGAGCGCCTACACGGCGTCCAGGGCGCGCAGCAACGCGCCGCAGTACCGGAACGCCGGCGGCGCGGCCGGCGCGGAGAACTCCCCGCCGCAGGACTCCCACGACCTCGAGGCGGAGTGGGGGCCGGCCTACTACAACGCGACGCATCGCTGGGTCACGAGCGTCACGCGCGTGCTGCCCTACGGCTTCCAGGTGTCGGGCATCTGGACGATGCAGAGCGGGTTCCCGTTCACCGTGAACATCCAGGGCGATACCGCGGGCATCGGCGGCGGCACCGGCGGGATCCTGATCCGGCCGAACGCCGTTCCCGGCGTCGACCCGTACCTGCCGAAGGACCAGTGGGAGACCGACGGGTATCTCAACCCGGCTGCCTTCGCCGCGCCCCAGGCCGGCACGTTCGGGACGATGGGCCGCAACTCGCTGACCGGGCCCGGCTACGCCAATCTCGATCTCGGCCTGGCCAGGGTGTTCGCGCTCGGCCGCACGCGGATCGAGGTGCGTGCCGAGGTCTTCAACGCGCTGAACCGCCGCAACTACACGCTCGTCAACCGGCTGCTGAACGCGCCGAACTTCGGCCGCATCACGAGCCAGGCCGATCCCCGGCAGATGCAGTTCGGCGCCCGAGTGACGTTCTGAGCGCCGGCACACGCCGGCCCGTGCACCGGCCTCTCCATTACGCGCGCATCGCCGCCGCGGTCATCGTGGTCATGGCCACGGCGGCCGCGGCCGCCTGCCGCGCCCCGCAGCCGGGACCGTGGGACGCCATGCCGATGGCGGCGCTGGGCGCGACGACGGTGACGAACCAGGGGTTGGTGGGCGTCGGGCGCCTCTCCGCCAGCCTGACAGACGCGCTCGGCGACTCGTTCGGCTCGGTGTCGGGCCTGCAGATCACCGGCTGGACGCGGACGGGCGACGGCCGGTACACCGGGACGTTCCACATCCTGCCCGATCGCGGCTACAACGCGGGCCGCTTCTACGCCGACTACGCCGCGCGCATCCACCAGGTGCGGTTCACGTTCGCGCCGCATGACGGCCCCGCCCTACCGGGCGGGGACACGGTGGCCGATCGGCTTGCGGCCCAGCGCCAGATTGCATTCACGCTGCCGATCGCGACCGAGCCGCTGAGCTATCACGATCCGGTGAGACAGGCGCCGTCGCCAACCACCGGGCTCGACCCCGGCAGTGGCGTCGGCACCCTGTTCGGCCATCCCGTCCCGTACGTGATCGCCTACAGCGGTCCGCCCACGGCCGGCGCCGACGATGTGTCCGCGACGTTCGACGCCGTTCACAAGCTGGCCATCGACGCCGAGGCGCTGGCCCTGCAGGCGGACGGCAGCGGCTACGTGGCCGATGAGTACGGGCCGTTCGTCTACTATTTCGACCGGACGAAGACGATGACCGGCGTCATCGTGCCGCCGCCGGCATTTCTGCCGCACCGGCCCGCGGGGACGCTGAACTTCAGCTCCCTGTCGGCCCCGATCAACGGCCGCCGCCAGAACCAGGGCTTCGAGGGTGCGGCCCTCAGCCCCGACGGCCGCCGGCTGTTCCTGCTGCTCCAGAGCGCAACCGTGCAGGACAGCGACGCGGCGGCCAACAACCAGCTCGCGCGGCACGCGCGGCTGCTCGTGTACGACGTCAGTGCCACGCCCACGCCGGCCGCGCCTGCCGCCGAGTACGTGGTGACGCTCCCGGTCTTCGCCGCGAGCGGCGAGGGCCTCCCCGACCGCACCGCCGCACAGAGCGAGATCGTCGCGCTGGACGACACCCGCCTGCTGATCCTGTCGCGCGACACGAACGGGCTCGGCAGTGCGAGCGCCAACCCGAGCGTGTTCAAGCGCGTGCTGCTCGCGGACCTGAGCGTGGACGAGCCGACGGACGTGGCCGGCGACGCGGGAAGGAACGCCGAGGGCGGGCGCATCACGACGAGGGCCGGTGTGCTCGATCCGGCAATCACGCCCGTGCGGTGGGTGGAGGTCGTCGATCTGCTGGACGCCGGTCAGCTGGCGCGGTTCAACGTCCGGCTCGACACCGGTACGGGCCCGGTCTCGGCGCTGACGCTCGGCGAGAAGTGGGAGGGCCTGTCGCTCGTGCCCGCGCTCGATCCCGCGCGTCCGGACGACTACTTCCTCTTCGTGGCCAACGACAACGACTTCATCACCTCCAACGGCCGCGCTCCTGGTCCGGGTGGTCCGGTGCGCTACGACGGCTTTGCCGGGTACCCGGCCGGACGGGTGCCGCCCCCGGTACCTGACGCCGGCCTTCCTGACTCCGGGAACGACACAGTGTTCCTGGTGTACCGGCTGACCATCGTGACCACGCCGGCCCATCCTTCTCTGCACGAGTCGTCCCGTGTCGAGCGCCGTCATGCCGCGCCGCGAGACGAGCAGCGTAATTAGTAGTGGCTTATATTAGCTACATATGATATTCAAGATCCGGCAACAGCCATGGAGAGCGATCACATGACACGCGAGTTCGGATGGGAGCCCCGCCGGGTGGAGCGACGCGAGCACCTGGGCAAGCCCGCGCTGGTGGGCGTGGCGACCCGCGTCTACGAGACGACGGTGGAGGACCTGTGGGAGGCGACGACCACGCCCGGGCGCCTGGCGCGGTGGTTCCTCCCCGTGGAGGGGGACCTGAGGCCGGGAGGCCGGTATCAGCTCGAGGGCAACGCCGGCGGGACGATCACGCGCTGCGAGCCGCCCCGGGCGCTGGATCTCACGTGGGAGTACGGGGGCGGCATGAGCTGGGTCCATCTCCGGCTGACGCCGGAGGAAGGCAGGACGCGGCTGACGCTCGAGCACATCGCGCACACGGACGGGATTGGCCGGGAGCACTTCGAGCGGTACGGACCGGGAGCGACGGGCGTCGGCTGGGACCTCGGCCTTCGCGGGCTGGAGCAGCACGTGGCCGACCCCGCCACGGCGATCGACCCCGCCCGGTTCGAGGCGTGGACGCTCTCGGACGAGGGCAAGGCGTTTGTCCGCGCGTGCGGCGACGCGTGGGGAGCGGCCTACATCGCGTCGGGAGCCGACCCCGACGAGGCGCGGGCGCAGGCGGAACGAACCATCGCCTTCTACACGGGCGCCTGATGCATGCCTTCGACGTCCTCGGCGATCCCGTGCGGCGGCGGATCCTGGAAGTCCTGGCCGAGGGTGAGCACGCGTCGGGCGAAGTCGTCGAGGTCATCTCGGCGGAGTTCGGCATCACCCAGTCGGCTGTCTCACAGCAGCTGAAGGTGCTGCGCGAGAGCGGGTTCGCGACGGTGCGGGCCGAAGGCACGCGGCGCGTCTATGCCGTCGACGCGCGGCCGCTGGCCGAGGTCGATGCCTGGCTGGGCCCCTTCCGCCGTTTCTGGGCCCCGCGGCTCGAGGCACTGGCGACGGAGGTGGCGCGCGGCAAGCGCGCGCGGCGCACGCGCCGGTGAGCCCGCGTGCACGGGCGCCCGGCATCAGGAACGCGGCAGGCGGCACCGCTGACGCCATGCCGCCATGGCCACGAACCCCAGGGGAGACCGACATGGATCTGCAGGCCGTGATGACGCAACTCGAGGCGTGGGAGGATCCGAAACTGCGTGCCGTGAACGCGAAGCACGGCGCGGGCGACAGGCAATTCGGCGTGAACCTCGGCAGGCTGCGCGGCCTGGGCAAGAGCATCAAGCGCGATCACGCGCTGGCGCTGGCGCTCTGGAAGTCCGGCAACATCGATGCGATGAACCTGGCGACGCTGATCATGGATCCGAAGCCGTTGACACCGCCGGCCGTGGAGGCCATGGCGAAGGACCTGCGCTACTTCACCACGACGGACTGGTTCGTCAAGAACGTCGTCAAGGCGCTGCCGTTCAAGGGTGAGCTGTGCCGGAAGTGGACGGCCTCCAGGGCCGAGTACATCGGCAGGGCCGGCTGGACGCTCATGCCCGGGCATCTCGAGGAGAACGATCCGAAGGCGGTGCTCGCGACGATCGAGAAGCGGATGAAAGCCGCCCCGTTCCGCATGCAGGAACCGATGAACTACTGCCTGGTCAGGATCGCGGTCGACTACCCGGCGCTGCGCGCACGCGCGATGGCCATCGGCCACAAGCTGGAAGTGCTCAAGGACTATCCGGTGTCCAAGGGGTGCACGTCTCCGTTCGCGCCGACCTGGATTGCATACCTCCTGGAGCATCGGAAGTAGCGCGGCCCGGCGCCGCATCTCCGGGCTCATCCGCGCGCAGCGCGGCGGCCATCGGCCCGGCCTGCCCGCCTGGCGATCAGGACGGCGGCCCCTGATCACGGGGCGCGCAGCATGCGCCGCCCGCCGGGCTGTCGAGCACGTACAACGGTCCGAACGCCCGCGTGAACTGCTTCTGGTCCTGCGCCGTCGCCGGCAGGCGCTGCACCGCATCCACGGCGGCCGCGACGACGCCCCGGATCGCGGGATTCAGCGACCTCGATACCTGATAGTGCATCCAGACGCCGTCGCGCCGGGCCGTCACGAGCCCGCTCCTGCGCAGATACGCCAGGTGGCGGGAGACGGTTGGTTGCGGGAGTCCGAGGCTGTCGTGGAGATGGCAGACGCACACCTCGTTGTTCCCCAGGAGGGCGAGGATGCGCAGGCGTGTCTTGTCGGCGAGCGCCTTGAGGACGTTCTCCAACTCGTGAACCGCGGCCGGGGTCGCCGGCGTCGATGCCCGTCTCCTGCTCATATATATGCCTTGACGAATGTAGCACGGGTCGCTATATTCGCCAAGGCAAATATCTGAGGGGTGTTCCATGGACAGCATCAAGCAAGTCGTGCAACGGAAATACGGCGCGGCCGCACTGGAAGCCCGGAGCGGCGCAAAGGCGGGATGCGGATGCGGGTCGTCGTGTGGACCCGATCCGATCACCTCGGACCTCTACGACGCTGCGCAGGCGGCCGGCGTGCCCGCCGAGGCGCTGCTGGCGTCGATGGGCTGCGGCAACCCGACCGCCCTGGCGGAGCTGAGTGCGGGCGAGGTCGTTCTGGATCTGGGATCCGGTGGCGGGATCGACGTGCTGCTGTCGGCCCGGCGCGTCGGCCCGAACGGCAAGGCCTATGGCCTGGACATGACCGACGAGATGCTGGCGCTGGCCCGCGAGAATCAGGGGCGATCGGGCCTGACGAACGTCGAGTTCCTCAAGGGTGAGATCGAGGACATCCCGCTGCCGGACGGCTCCGTCGACGTGATCATCTCGAACTGCGTCATCAACCTCTCCGCCGACAAGGACCGCGTCCTCGCCGAGGCGTTCCGCGTACTGAAGCCAGGCGGCCGATTCGCCGTGTCTGACGTGGTCGTGAGGGGCGACGACGTGCCTGCCGACGTGCGCCGCAGCCTGGAACTCTGGGTGGGCTGCGTCGCGGGCGCGCTGGAGGAATCGACATACCGGAGCAAGCTGGCAGGCGCCGGGTTCGAAGCGATCGAGCTGGAGCCGACGCGGATCTATCGCGCCGCTGACGCCAGGCAGTTCCTCGAAGAGGCAGGACTGGCGGACGAGGCGACCATCGCGCAGGTCGACGGCCGGATCATGAGCGCGTTCGTGCGGGCCCGCAAGCCGGCCGCGGCGGCGGAACGCTGCTGCGGACCGACGTGTTGCGCGTGAGGAATCGCGGTGACTGTGAACGGCCCGGCCTGTGCCCACACCGCCGCGTGAGCATACGCCAGATCAAGGCGCCGCGTCGAAGGACTACGCCTCGGGCGGGGGCGGAGCCGGCGTGAGGCCGTGGCGTCGCATGATCTCCGCCATCCTGGCGCGGTCCGGTGGGCCGCCGGCCGCCGCGGCGAGCCACTCGGCCGCTTCACGAAAGTACTGGGGTCCGATCGCGGCCGGCGTGATCACGCAGAGCGCCGTCGCGTCCTGGCTGCCGTTGTTGTCGAAGCGGTGAACGGCGCCGCGCGGTATGCAGAGCGCATCTCCCGGCGCGACGTCGATGGGCGTCCCGTCGACGGTCCAGGTCAGCACGCCGGCGACACCGTAGACCGTCTCCTCGTAGTGGTCATGGCTGTGCGCGGGAGCCGCCAGGCGCTCGGCGGCCGGGACCAGGACCTCGAAGGCCGCGACGCTGCCCGTCGAGTGGTCTCCCGCGAGCAGGAAGCGCACGGTGAGCGGTCCGAGGTGGACGGTCTCATCGGAGGGATTGACGCGGAGGCCGGTGGTCTCTGGCACGGATACCTCTCTGGTCGTAGTAAACTGCGTTGACTGGCTGGATAGTAAATTCGCTTTACCATAATGTCAATGCCGAAATCGCCGGGCCGCTCGTCGGTCGAGACGAAGGACATGCTCATCGGCGCGTTGCTGCGCGTGCCGGCCCAGACCATTCAGCGCCGGATCATCGCGGAGCTCAACGCGGCCGGGTACGAGGACCTGCGCGTGCCGCACATGGCGGTGCTGCAGTTTCCGGGCCCGGATGGCGTTCGCCCCGGCCTGCTGGCCGAGCGCGCCGGGATGAGCAAACAGGCCATGAATCAGCTGCTCCGGAGCCTCGAGGGGCTCGGCTATCTCGTCCGGTCCGACGCGCCCGACGAGGGCCGCGCGCGCCTGGTCCGCTTCACCCGGCGCGGACGCGCCGCCTATGCCCGGATCCACGACATCCTCCGCGACATCGAACGCGAATGGACGACGGTGCTCGGACCGAGGCGCTTTGCCGCCCTCAAGGCACTACTGCTCCGCGTCTGGGACAGTCCGCTGGCCCGCGGGACGTAATACCCCTTCGCCAGCGAGGGCCAGCGCGTCTGCACCTGCCGGGAAGCGAAGCCGACGGGAGGCGTCGGTCGCGGCCTTCAGCACGGCCTCGGCCACGTCGGATTCCTTCGTCGCCGGCATGTCCGTGGTGAACCCGGCGAGCACGCGGCGGGCGAACGGTTCGTAGGCTTCGGGAACCAGGCCCTGCATTCGCTGCTGGCCATTGGCGGTGAAGCTGGTCGTGGGGCCGTAGCCGGGCTCGACGAGCGCGACTCGCACGCCGAAGCCCTGGAGTTCGAGTGCGAGGGACGCCGTGAACCCTTCGATGGCCGCCTTGCTGGCGGTGTAGGCCGCGACCAGCGGGAACGGGGCCAGGGTCGCGCTCGACGTGACGTTCACGATCGTGCCGGCCCGGCGGGCCCGGAACTGCGGGATGATCGCCTGACACATCGCCAGGACACCGAACGTGTTGGTCTCGAAGATGTCGCGCACCGTGGACATCGGCGTGGCCTCGAACGCCCCGAACAGGCCGATGCCGGCGTTGTTCACCAGCACGTCGATGGGGCCGGCCGCGTCCAGGGCGCGGGTGATGCTGTCAGGCCGGGTCACATCCAGCGCCAGGACGTTCAGGTGCGGGGACGCGGGGAACAGGTCCTCCCGCGGTGCGCGCATCGTGGCCACGACGCGCCAGCCCTGCGCGAGGAAGTGGCGAGCCGTCTCCAGGCCGTAGCCGGAGGAACAACCGGTGATGAGTACCGTCTTCATGTCGTGTCTCTCCTGGAAGGTGTGTTGACGCTGGAGAGAACGATAGGCGAGCGCGGCCGGACTTTCGATAATCTGGAGTCCTGATATGTTTAGTAGAAGTCCTTAATCATGACCGACCCACTCTCCGAGGTCGTGCGGCTGCTGCGGCCCAGCGCGGCCTTTGCCAACGTCATCAGCGGCAAGGGCAACTGGGCGGTGCGCTATGCGAACTATGGCCTGCCCAGCTTCTGCATCGTGCTGGACGGAAGCTGCCGGCTGGCGGTCGACGGGCACGAACCCATCACGATCGGCGCAGGTGACTTCGTCCTGCTGCCCACGACACCGGCCTTTACGCTCTCGAGCTTCGAGCCGGCGCCTCCGGTCCATCTCGACCCCAGGGCTGTCGCGAGCGCCCGTCGCGAGATGCGCTACGGCGAGCGGAAAGGCCCCCCGGACATGCGTTCGTTGGGAGGTGCCTTCCTGTTCGATTGTGCCGATCCGGGGCTGCTGGTCTCGTTGCTGCCCACGCTGGTTCATGTCCGGGATTCAGCGCGCCTGTCGCAGTTGGTCCGGATGGTGGGCGAAGAGTCTGCGGATCAGAGGCCCGGCAGCGAGTTCGTGATGTCCCGGCTTGTGGAGCTGCTGCTCGTGGAAGCCATGCGCGCGGCGTCGGGCGGAAGCGCGCCTCCGGGGTTGCTGCGGGGTCTGGGGGATGAGCGGCTGGCGCGCGCGCTGAAGCAGATGCATGCGCGGATCGATCACGCCTGGAGCATCGATCGGTTGGCGACGATCGCGGCCCTGTCCCGTTCCGCGTTCTTCGAGCGCTTCTCGCGCATGGTGGGGGTGGCGCCGATGGCGTACCTGCTGGCATGGCGCATGGAGATCGCCAAGGCACTGCTTCGCCACGACAAGGTGACGGTGTCCGACGTTGCCGAACGTGTGGGCTACGGCTCGACCAGTGCGTTCAGCGTGGCGTTCAGCCGGCATGTCGGGCAGCCGCCGAGCCACTACGCACGGTCGGCGTAGTCGTCCTACGCACTCAGGACTGCGCGATGTGCGGCATGATGAACGGAGCGCCTCAGTCCACCAGCGACTTGAAGGTCTCGACGTTCCGCTCGATCAGATCGCGGAGCTGGTCGTACTCGCCGCGCTTGTGTTGGTTGCCCAGGCGGATGACCAGGTATTGCGGCGCGCCGGCAGGTGTGGATGCGTCGAAGTAGCCGGGGTGTGGCTTGATCGGCACCTGCGCGCCGAAGCCGATGTGCGACGCCTCGAGGAACTCATAGCTCGCCTCCTCGGCACTCGTGCTCATGCGCACGATGGCCGGCTGCTGCAGCCACGGCGCCGGTTGCGTCAGTAACTGCTGGTAGCGGGCGATGGGCCTTTCGTACATCGCGGCGAGGATCGTGTTGATCGTCGCGTGGTCGACCGGCTGGCCGGCGGCGGTGTAGGCGCTCGTCATTTCACTGCGCGTGTGGGCCAGGCCGGTTTGCAGGATGCCGGTCTGCTTGCGCAGGAATTCCTCGCGGCTCACATACGCGAACGGCAACTGGCCGCCCCGGGTGAACCAGTAGCTGTCGGCGTATTCGCCCCGGATGTGGAAGTAGCCGTTCTTCGCCTGCGGCAGGCCATCGACCAGCCATTCGTCCCGCAGTGTGTAGAAACCGAACGTGGAGTCCTCGCCGGTGCCGTCGCCGTTGCGGCTGTCCGGGTTGTAGTCGAGGGGCAGCCGGTACGGGCCATGGTCCAGGCCGTTGTTGATGGTGACGTAGGCGGAGAAGGCGTAATGGGTATCCTGGCTGAACCTGCCGTTGGACAGGCAGGAATACGGGTAACTGAGCACGTGAAAATTCCACGGGCGCATGTACGCGGGCATCCCGTACTCAGGGGTGAACACGGTGCCGCCGGTGCGCGTTTCAAAGCCGTTCGGCGCGAAGCCGGCGAAGATCGGCCTGATCTTCGCCAGCACCGCCGCCGCGCCGGCCACGCCGGGATTGAAGGCGTCGTCCCTGCGTACGCCGGCGGTGCGGCCCACCGCGCTGGCATCGCAACGGGCCTGCATCTCGGCCAGCGGCACGGCCGGGCCTGAGGGAACCGGCGTGATGTCACCGGGAGTCTGCGCCGTCACCGTCTGCGGCAGCGCACAAACGCATACAGCCAGTACCACCACGGCGAGGGCGCGGATCGGTGCATCACGTCTCATGGAAGGCTCCCACCTTTCGCGACATCGTACTCGAACCGCAGGTCGACGATGGCACCGCCCCGAGGAGCCTGGACCACGCGAACGTCACGCGGAAGTCGCCGGTGAAGCCGAGGCGTTGACATGAAGCCGAGACGGGCCTTGCATGCCGCCAACAGGGATGGTATATACTGAACCAGATGGTTCAGTATTCGCCGATCCGCTTTGACGCCTCGTTTGCCGCGCTCTCGGACGCCACCCGACGCGGTGTCCTGGAGCAGCTCGGGCGTGCAGACGCGTCGATCACGGACCTGGCCGGCAGGTTCCACATGACCCTCACGGGCATGAAGAAGCACGTCGGCGTCCTGGAGCAGGCGGGGCTGGTCACCACGGAGAAGATCGGGCGTGTGCGGACCTGCAGGCTCGGCCTGCGCCGACTGGACGAAGAGGCGGCATGGATCGAGAGGTATCGCCAGCTCTGGGGGGCGCGATTCGACGAGCTGGACACGGTCGTCGAGGAACTGAAACGGAAGGAGAAGGCTGATGGACACAAGAAGCGAGCGTGAGCCCACGCCCATGAAGAACCGCACGACGGTGGAGCGGACGTCCGAGCGTGAGGTGGTCGTGACCCGAACCTTCAACGGCCCGGCCCGCCTCGTGTTCGAGGCATGGACCAGGCCCGAGCTGTTCACGCGGTGGTGGGTGCCGAAGTCGATGGGCATGTCCCTGCGGTCCTGTGAGATGGATGTGCGTGTCGGGGGCCAGTACCGTCTCGAGTTCGAACCCGATGGGATGGCGTTCTTCGGCACGTACCGCGAAGTGACACCGCACTCGCGCCTCGTGTGGACCAACGAGGAAGGTGGTGAGGGTGGGTCTGTCACCACGGTGACATTCGAGGAAACGCGTGGCCAGACGCTGCTGGTCATGCACGAGCTCTATGCTTCGAAGGAAGCGCTCGACGCCGCCGGCACCGGGGCGGCGGATGCGACGGTCGAGACGTTCGCGCAACTGGACGAGCTGCTCCTCACCCTGGGCGCGAACGCGGGACCGTCATGACCTCGTCGATCGGCTGACCGTTCGTGGGCACGGGGCTGATGCCGGGCCGCCCGGACGCCATTCCGGTTCCGGGCATGGTCCCGTTCGGCCCTGCGCCCGCAACGCCCTATGAATCAATGGAGTTAGGCGGACAAGACACGGCTCGTCCTCCCTGGTGGTGGGGCAGCCGCAGGAGCCGGCACGCCAGGACCCCTGACTCTGCCCTGAGCCCTCGGCGCGAACGCGTGGCCTCGGCTGGACGCGGCCGGATCGACGGTAGACTGGCGCCTCACGTCGTCACTGGCCAGCGTGGCAGGTCTGGTGGTATGTCGTCGTCCATGAGCGGAATCGTCGAGCGGCACCGCCGCGTGCGCGCGATCTTCGAGTCGGTCCAGGAGCTGCCCCCGGACGCGCGTGCCGCGGCGGTGACGGCCGCGTGCGGCGAGGACTCGGCATTGCACCGCGACGTGCTGGACCTGCTCGAAGCCGCGGAGCGCATGGGATCGTTCCTCCAGGCAGGCGTCGCGAGGGTCGTGACATCGGACGCGCGGCCCGGCGATCGCATCGGCCCGTACGAGGTCACCGGTATCCTCGCGTCAGGTGGCATGGGCGACGTCTATCGGGCGCGCGACACCACGCTGGGACGTGATGTCGCGCTGAAACTGCTGCCCGACGTGTTTCTTGCCGATGCCGGTCGCGTGGCGCGCTTCCACCGCGAAGCCCGGATTCTCGCGTCGCTGAACCACCCGTCCATCGCCACCATCTATGGTCTCGAAGACATGGACGGCGTCGGAGCGCTGGTCCTCGAGTTGATCCCCGGGCCGACGCTCGCCGAACGCATCGCGGCCGGACCGCTGCCGCTCGATCAGTCGCTCCACATCGCGCGCCAGATCGTCGACGCGCTGGACGCGGCCCACCAGTCGGGCATCGTCCATCGCGACCTCAAACCCGCGAATATCAAGCTGCGTGAAGACGGCATCGTCAAGGTCCTCGACTTCGGCCTGGCCAAGGTGATCGAACTGCCACGCGCGCCGTCCGACGGGGCGGGGGCGAGGCCAGATGAAGCGACGCATGCGGGCGTCCTTCTTGGAACAGCCGCATACATGAGCCCGGAGCAGGCGAACGGCGACGACGTCGACAAGCGTACGGACATCTGGGCGTTCGGGTGCGTGCTGTTCGAGATGCTGACGAACCGCAGGCCGTTTTCCATGACCACTGGCGGCGACGCGCCCGTCGACGTTCGTGACGCGCCGGACCGGGATGATCTTCCACCGGCGCTCCGGCGGCTCCTGCGCAGGTGCCTCGAGCCGGATCGTACTCGCCGGCTTGCCGACATTGCCGATGCCAGGTTCGACCTCGCCGAAGCCGCCGTCATCGATGAGAGCGTCGCCGGCACACCGCGAGCGACACGACGCGGACACGCGGCTGCGTGGTGGCTGGCCGCGGCCGGTCTGGCCGCGGCGGCCTGGTTTGCCGTGGCTCCTCCGTTCGGCCGTCCGCCGCGCGACACGCACGTGGTCCGCAGCTCGATTCTGTTACCCGGATCCATATCGCTTGCGGGCGCGCTCGCCGTCTCGCCTGACGGACGCACGCTGGCGTTTACCGCCGAGGCCGCGGACGGACGTGCGCAGCTCTGGGTTCGCCCGCTGGACTCATCAGTGGCACGCCCCGTCCCCGGGACGGTGAACGCCGTGACGCCGTTCTGGTCGCCGGACGGCAACTGGATTGCGTTCATTCAGGACCGGCAACTGCGGAAGGTGGCCGTGGGCGGGGGCGAGCCCGTGACGCTGTGCGACCAGGCCTTCGCCGGGGGCGCCTGGAGCGAGCGCGACGTGATCCTCTTCACGACGACGACGTTGAACCTGGCCGCCGTCTCGGCCTCGGCCGGGACACCCGTGCCTCTGACGGCGATCGACCCGCAGGCCGCGGAGACCCTGCACGTCTGGCCGTCCTTCCTTCCTGACGGACAACACTTTCTCTACGTGCGGCGCTCCATCCGGGACGAACCGCAGGTGTACCTGCACGCGCTCGACGGCGGGGGCGACACGCCGCTGCCCATCAACGCGACGATGGTGCAGGTCGCGGACGGATTCGTGTGGTTCGTTCGCGGCAGAACCTTGATGGCCCAGGCATTCGATACGGAGCGACAGGCGCTCACGGGATCCCCGATCGCGGTCAGCGAGAACATCCGCGCCGCCGACCGCGGTCCTTCCGGCCCGGACACGCACCTCTTCAGCGTGTCGTCGGCCGGTGTCGCCGCGTTTCAGGCAGATGCGTCACCAGGGTTCGAACTCGTCTGGTACGACCGCCGCGGCCAGAGGCTCGGGACGCTGGGTGCTCCAGCTGACTACGCCGACACGGTCGTCTCGCCCGACGGCACGCGTGTGCTGGCGTCGATTCGCCGGGACTCGACCGCGGCACACGACCTGTGGGTGTACGACGCGGACCGTGGTGTCGCCTCACGTATCACGTTCGACGATGTGCGCGTCCTGCATGGGGGTGTCTGGACGCGGGATGGAACGCACATCATCTATACCGCGGAGCGTGACGGACGCTTGCAGATCCTGCGGCGTCGAGCGGACGGTGCCGGTACCGATACGGTCCTGCTCGAAGACGCGTTCGACAAGGAGGTGGCGAGTGTGACTCCGGACGGGCGTTATCTGCTGTACAACGTCCGCAGCAGTGGCGCGCCGCCGGCCGCATGGGTACTGCGTCTCGACGGGGGCGACGGCAAGCCGTTTCCGTTCTCTCACGCCCGAGCCTTCTTCCCGCAGATTTCGCCAGACGGCCGTTGGGTGGCCTACATGTCCGCCGAATCAGGGCGCCAGGAGATCTACGTGGCGCCATTTCCCGGGCCTGGCCGCCAGGCACGCGTGTCGCCGGGCGGAGGGATCGACCCGGCGTGGCGCGCCGACGGACGCGAGATCGTGTACCTCGGCGGCGGCAGCGCCGTCTCGGCCGCATTGACGCTCGATCGCGATACCGTCCGCGTCGGGGCGGTCACGCCGCTGTTCCCACACGTCAAGGCGGGTCCGCGCAAGCAGCACGACGTCTCGCCCGACGGCCGCATCCTGGCGGTGACGCGCAACGCGGCAGCCGGCGCGGTTCCGCTCACGCTTGTCGTGAACTGGCCTGCGCTCGTCGGCCGCTGATTGCATCCCTATGTCGAACGACGCCGACCGGGTGGCAGTGCTGCTGGAGCGGGTACGCACCGGGGATCCCGACGCCCGCGAGCAACTCGTCGCCCTCGTGTATCCCGAGCTTCGCCGGATCGCCGCGCGCTACCTGAGAGCGGAGCGGCCGGATCATACGCTGCAGCCCACGGCGCTCGTGCACGAGACCTACGCGCGACTCTTTGCCGACCGTGTCGTCGAGTGGAAGAGCCGCGCGTACTTCTTCGCGGCCGTGGCGACGGAGATGCGGCGGATCCTCGTGGATCACGCGCGCGCCCGCAACGCCGGGAAGCGCGCGGGTCGACACATCCGGGTCCCACTCTCTCAGGCGGAGGGCCTTGCCGACGCGCCCCACGACGATCTGCTGGCACTCGACGAGGCGCTTCGCCGGTTCATGGAGGTCGAGCCGCGTGCCGGGCGCGTCGTGGAGCTGCGGTTCTTCACCGGGCTCGACGATCGCGAGACCGCAGAGGCGCTCGGCGTGTCCGTGGCCACGGTCAAGCGCGACTGGCTCTTCGCCCGCACGTGGCTGTTCCGGGAGTTGAGCGCGAACCCGTGAGCGCTCGGCCGCGCGCCGGGAGCTCCCGCGCGTCACGTCAGACCCAATCAGCCGGGCCCGCAATTGGGCTTCGTCAGCTGCCCCGACGCGATTCTCCAGCCGTCCTGCTGCTTGACCGCCACCAGGAGCAGGGTTCGTTCGAGGGGAGGCAGGTTGCGGCCCGGAGGGAGATGGATCGACACATTGAAGTGGACGACGGCGGCGTCCGTGCCCAGTGGCTGGACCGACACCTTGCTCGTGGTGAGGCTCGTCTCTCGGAACCCGCCGGTGCCTTCCTGATGTCCCTGATAGATACCGGCGACCACATCCGCGCGGCCCTCGGCCACGAGGTCATAGGTCGGAATGAAGTGGGCGTCGTCGGTAAAGAGCCTGTCGAATGCAGCCCTGTCGTGGGTGCTCCATGCCCGGGCAAATTGATCGGCAATGCCTTCCGGCGTGACGCTCTGCGCCAGGCACGGCGATACGGACGAGACGGCTGCGATCACGGCGATGGTAACGGTCAGTCGCATCATGGGGTGTCATCTCCCTATAAGAATGGCTGCAGCAACGCCCGCCCGATCGGCGGCCAGCGCTCGCGGAGAATGGGAAGCCAGATCGCCTGGGCCGGCGATCTGAACAGCAGATACACGACAAGGCCGACGGCGTAGAGGTGCTGCAGCCGTCCCCGTGTGCGCCAGTCGTAGAGAGCCGCCACGACGATCGGGGCGGAGAAGATGGCGATGAGGACCGCCCCGTGCACGGAAGGAGCCAGCATGCCCAGGAACCGTCCGAGGCCGACCACGACCAACGAGTACGTCGCCAGAAACATCAGGGCCCGATGAACAGCCGGCTTTCTTCGGTAGATGATGCCCGCGACGAGAAAGCCGGCGAACATGACGAGGTCCCGAACGATGGCAAACGTCATCGGTAGGACCCGGTCGACTGGCTCGCCCAGTGCGACGCGATGGGCCTCGATCATCATGCCGATCCCATAGTCGAGGACGACCAGCAGCAGGCCGTACGCCGCGAGCCAGGGCCCGAGCCGGATGTGGAGGTCGGTTCGTCCACGCGAGACCAGCCACGCCTGAAACACGAAGAAGGTCAGCCACGCCAGATTGAGGACCGAGTGAACGGCGATTCCCCAATGCTGCAGCAACGGGAGCAGCGGTTGCCCCGTGAGCAGCGGCCAGTAGTACCGTGGCGAGAACCCTGCGATCGCGAGGATCGTCAACGCGACCATCAGGCCGACGAACAGCCGGGACCTTTGCCGTGTGCGACGCTCGTCCTGGAACGGTGTATTGGTGATCCCGGCTGTCTTCATACACGTGTCCGCAGCGGGGCCCGGCACCAGCGACCCGTGGTCCGTTCTCAGGCGATGCCGTGGCTGTCCTTCCTACAAGCGGAAAGCGCGTCGGATTGGCTCACCGTCCCGGGCGGGCGCCCGGAGTGCCGCTGCTCTGAGTCAGCGCGCGCGCCGGTAGTGCAGGGCCACCGCGCCGCAGCGGAGCGGCTTCGCCGAGACCAGCTCGAGCCGTCGCGTGCCGGGCAGCCCGCTCTGATACAGGGTCGGACCGTGGCCGGCGATCCTGGGGTGGACGAGGAACTGGTATTCGTCGATCAGGTCCAGCCGGTCCAGCTCGGTCGCGAGCGTGCCGCTACCGAGGAGCACGCCGGCCGGGGTCGCGTCCTTGAGCGTCTGCACGCCCGCGCGCAGGTCGCCGGCGATGTGGTGGCTGTTGGTCCACGGGAAGTCCTTTCGCGTCGACGACACCACGTACTTCGGCTTGGCCTCCAGCTTGACCGCCCACTCGCGCATCGCCGGCGGCGCCTCCTCGTCGCCGCGGGCGACCGCCGGCCAGTAGCTCTCCATCATCTCGTAGGTGACGCGGCCCCACAGCATCGCCCCGCCTTCGTCCATGAGGCGGGTGAAGAAGGCGTGTGTCTCGTCGTCGGCGATGCCCTCCTGGTGGTCGACGCAGCCGTCCAGGGTGACGTTGATGCTGAAGGTCAGGAGTCCCATGCGGCGAGTCTACGCCACACACTCCTGGCGATGGAACGGCAGGTCATCGCAGAACGTGTCGCTGCGGATGTGCGCGATGGCTGCCGGAGAACGTGAGCGACGCGCTGCGGGTGGTGTCGTCGCGGCCCGGTAAGGTCCGCGTATGCCGAACGGCCACACTGGCTCAACGCGTCGCGAGGCTCACGCCCACGACCTCGCCGTCCGGGAACCGCGCCACGAGTTCCCGGTCCCCGCCCATCGCTTCCACGAATCGACGCAGCGTGCTGACGTAGAGGTCGGCCTGATGCTCGACCTTCGTGATCTGCGCTTGCGAGATGCCCATGGCCGACGCCAGGGCCACCTGCGCCATCCCGCGCGCACGGCGGATCCTGTCCACCTTCGCCCTGCGGGCGTCGGCGAGACATCGCGCGGTAGCGCGCCTGAATGCACCGCGCGCGGAGGCGGATGGCTCGCCGCGCTGGACGATTTTCGACACTGGCTCATCCGCGAAGCAGCCTGAGTAACAGGGACTGTTACGAATGCTCGACGAGAGCCAGCGGGTGTCGGACGTCGAGGCGGAACCGCCCGCGACCTTCGGGAACCAGTTTCAGGACCTCAGATTTGTCTGCAAGGCGGCGGCGCAGCAGGATCAGCCGGGCCTCGAGGTTATCCTTGATATCTGGTAGTTGAAGGCTCTCGTCGAGGCGAATCTCACGGTTCGTGAACCGGGCACGTTGCTCGCTATCGTAAGTCTGGAGCAGCTTCCACAGGATCCGTCCTGCTATTCCTTTGATCAGATACGCATCGTCGACGAAGATGCTGTCGTCGGATTGATAGTGCTTGATCGTTGACGTCACGCCTGCGGGCGGTCTGGGCGGACGCAGCTCAGCAGCAGGATACTCAGCGGGTGGACGGTTCCTCAGGGTGGCCATCGCCGCCGCTAGATGTCGTCCGACGATCTGAATCACGCGCTCGTCGTCCACCAGGAACCGGCCGACTTCGTCACTCTGGATGCACAGGATCCCGAGCAACTCGCCGTGCGTGACCAGTGGCGCCACGACCTGGCTTTCCAGATGCGGCAGCCCTGGGAGCGGAATCTCCTGTTCCAGGTGACGCGCACCGGACTGCTCGATCGACGCTCGAACCGCCCGTGAGAACACCACATCGCGCGTCATGCTGGTGGTCCGAACGACCGTGCGCCGCTCGGCCGCCACGCCGAGCATGCCGGTGCCGAGCCAGACTTCCGAGCCAACGCCGGACGCATCGTACCCACGGCTCGCGATCGTATACAAGCGCTGGCCTGCTTCGTCAGGGATCATGATGAACGCGTGCTCGTATCCGAACAGCGTGGCCAGACTCGCGAGCCCGGTCTCGAAGAGCGAGTCGAGATCGAGGCAGCCGGCCAACTCCCCGGTCAGCAGCTCGATGTGGGCAAGGTACTGGCGAAGCGGCGCTGCTTCCACCTGAATCTCCGCATTCACCGGACGACAGTCGAGCACGCGAAACACGTCCACGCCACGAAGCCGAAAAATCTGGCTCATTCCGGTCTGCGACGCCACCGCCGCGAGCCGCGTGCTCATGCGATCGAACACGGGACCGTCAACCTCGGTCCGTTCGTACTGCAGATCCAACCGGTACTGATCCGCAGTCCCCGGTGACACGACAACCACCTGCACCATCGGGTTCTCGAGCACGTTCTTCCGCGTCTTGTTGAAGAACTGATACGACAGGCCGACACGCCACTCGTCGACGCGGTGCACGATCGAGAGGTAGGTCACGTTCGGCGTGCCATCCGTGCCACAGGAGCAGATCGTTGCGGGAACGATGCCCTCGAAGCACGACGCAATCGCGTCGAGGGTCGCCGGCACGCTCGAGATCCCGCTCATCGCGGAGCACCGGCCGCTGGACCGGGCGTCTGATTGAAGATGGCATCGACGACGAAGTGAATCGTCACGAGGAGCGGCGACCCCGCGAGCTCGCGACGCCAGAAGACCTCGACACGCGCTCGAGGAACACCGATCGATTCGTTCACGCCGGCAAACGCCCCGCGGTGGCGTTCCACCCTGAGCAGGTCTTCGACGCTTGGCTTGGTCGTGCGGAGATGATGGCCTTTGAGCTGCACCGTCTCGTAGTTGCTCGGCAGTGAGAACGCCACGGCAATCCGGCCGTTTCCCACGAGGTTGATGCGCGTCCGAACGCTTGTTGCTTCGGGGACGCACATGCGAAGGGTTCGCCGGTCGCGACTCACATGCGGTCCCCATGCGCGCACGAGCTCGGTGACGAGTCTCTCGTCACGCGTGCCGACCACCACCGAGACCCCGCTCTCGATGAACGCCTTCAGCGCGTCGTCTATCGCAACGGGACTCTCCACGGCGTCGCGTTTAGTGATCATTTAGCAAACCGCTAGCGATCATTGAGGATCGCGCCATTTCTCGCGGCGTTATCGTGGTTCTTGTTCAACGGCTCGGCAACGCCACATTGTCAGGAGGCAACGCCATGATTACTAGCACCGCAGCCACTGCGCCGACAGGTCATCTCCCCGCGCTGAGCGATTCGAGCGATGGCGTGACGTTCACCATGCTCGGCGCCAGCATACGCCTGATCGCCCGTGCCATTGACACGGACGGCCGCTTCACCGTGTTCGAGCAGGCGACGCCATCGGGCTGGGGACCGCCGCGCCACGTGCACGCGAACGAAGACGAGATCGTGTACGTGCTCGATGGCACCTACGAAGTGTCGCTGGGCGACGAGCGGCGGACTGTTTCCGCGGGCGGCTGCGCGATTCTACCCCGCGGCATCGTCCACGGCTTCCGGAATGTGGGTGAGACGCCCGGCCGCTTCGTATGCGTCATCACGCCCGGTGGATTGGAGGAGTATTTCCTGGAGATCGCCCGATGCTCGCCGCCTCCGAGCCCGGCGCAGCTGGTTGGCCTCGCAAGGACTTACGGCCTCACGCTGCTGCCGCCTGGCGCGTAAGTGTGGCGCTGCACTCCAACGAAGCGCGCCGGGCTCATTGCTGAGTCCCGGCACGTCGAGTGTTACCTGCCAAAGAATCGTCAGCTAGCGCTGGGCGGGCTGAGGTTCTTCTCAACCTCGGCGAGCGTGATCATCATCATCATTGGATCGACCGGACACTGGTGAGATCCGGCACGTGCATAGAAGCGCTTCGCGTCGTCTGACATCGCATGAAGCAGTACCGCGCGAATGCCGGCGATTTGAGCGGCCGCGATGGTGCGGAGCAGAGCGTCCTTTAGAAGCGCGGAGCCAAGACCTTGTTTCTGGTGAGCAGAATCGACGGCCAGACGCGCAAGCACCATCACCGGAATTGGATCCGGCATGTTGCGCCTCGTTTTGGCGGACACGTCCTTATGAGCAACTGCGCCATTCGCAAGCGCATAGAAGGCGACCACACGTCCGCCTGCCGTCACGACGTAGGTCCGTGAGGTGCCCAGCGCCTCATTCGCAAGCGCTCGGCGTTTCAGCCAATTGTCGAGTTCAGGGGTACCGGAGTCGAAAGCGCTAACGTCGTGCTCGGCTGTCAGGTGCGCTGGAGCGCTAATTCCTTCCGCACTCATCGCTCCCAGGGCGCTTTTCTAGAGAGAAGCTCCCGCAGACGCGGGTTCTCGGCGGGAGACGCATCCAGGGCAGCGTTGAACTTCGCGAACGCAGCTGTGTCCAGCTGAAAATACCGCTGGTCGAGAAGTACAGTTGTCGCTTCACGGGTTGCTGCGTCCAGAACGAACTGAGTACGGTCCTTCCCGGCAGCTTCAGCGGCTCGATCGATGAGCGTGCGCCGCTCTTCCTCGATGCGGATATTGATGGTTCGAGTCCGCGCGGCGGTTGACGTGGCTGCCATGGTTTGCTCCCCAAGCGACGACCATGTCTAGGCGTCGATGTCCCAACCGTAGCGCGTTGTATACACGTTGTCAACACATCATCAATCGAGGCCTTTCCCCAGAACAAGGTCGAGCCCGGCCCAGAGAGCCTAAATGCATGGCAAATCAATAACTTATGGGAAGCAGGTCAAAGGCTCATCCTTGCAGATCGCTTCATCGGGCTTATTGGGTTGCCCTGCCGCACCGGTCTCCTTCGCGATGAGCACGTGCGTCTGTGTCGAGGTGCTGCTGGAGTGGTCCCGTGCGCGCGACACGACGGCCACGGCCGTTCGGCCCGTCAGCGGCGGTCAGCCAGACGAGCCGCAGCAAGCCGCGCCGAAAGAGAAGATCGCGACGCTTGTAAGGTTCGTCCCGACATTGCGTTCATCCAATAGGGGACAAGTCGGGAGAGGTGTGCCTGTTCGAAATGTAAGTGGCTCGCCGCACTGGACGATTTCCGCAACTGGTTGATTTGAGAAGCGGCGTAAATCGAAAGATCTTCGCCACTATTTTGCCCGCTGCGCCGGAGGCAGAAGACTCCTCTGAAACCGTCCGGAAGGCGACGTGACCCTACGAGAGTTCGTTGAACGGATTGAAGACCTTGAGCCCGGGTCGCTTGAAGTCTCGATCGTTTCCCGTGGCGATCGTCAGACCGTGTCGACGCGCCGTCGCGGCAATGTAGCTGTCCTCGACAGGCATGCGTTGGCCGGCCTTCTCCAACAGTCGCTCCTGCTCCGCCCAGACGTGTGCCACCGGCACGTTGAATCCGTGGATCCGTCCGTGCAGCGCGTCGACAAGCCGTGTGAGCCATGCCTGCAACGCCTGCCTCTGCCGGCCTTCCTTCGTTCGCACCCAGTACGCCAACTGCGCGACGACGATGGCGCTTGTGTAGCAGCGGTCCTGCTCCGCCTCAAGCCAGGCGATGACCTTGGGATCGCCCTTCTTCTTTGCCGGCTGGCAGATGACGTCCGTGTCCAGCAGCCAGCTCACAGCTTCCGCCGCTTCGGCAGTTCGCGCCGCCGTGGCGGCACGTCGTCCGGGCTCACTGGGCACTCCTTCATCACCGCGAGCCAGTTCTCTCGCCCGCCCAGACGACGGAAGACGATCGCGTCCTCTTCGGCGTCGAAGTGCGCATCGAAGTAGTCGCCCGGCTTGGCCGGCGCGAGCGCCGCCGACACCGTCAGTCGGCGCTTGGCATCGAGTGTAACCACCATGGTGGGATTATCCCACCGCCACAGAATGCCGTCAACCACTAGCCCGCGCTTCGCGAACGAACGTCCACGCCGTCACCCGCTCGGCCATTCGCTGGCGGACGCGCTCCTGAAACACGGCCTTGTGCGCCGATGCGGGGCACGCGGTCCATGCCCCGAGGGCGACGTCAACGAGTTGCAGAAGGTTGGACGTTTTCGAGTCCTCGGCACGGAGTCGAGGTACAAGCCGCCGGCCGGCCACGTAGTCGTCACGCACGGCCGCCCGTCGAAGCGCGTATTTCAGCGAGTCCCACCTCCATCGCTTCGCCTGCAACTGATCAAGGTGGACGTCATAGCGACTCCATCCCTTCATGACCTTTCTGAGGAAGGCGTAGTACGTGCGGAAGAATCGCTCTTCGCTGGTACCGGCCCACGCGTACCACTCTGGTGTGCGCTCGACCCTCATCACCATCAGGCGAGCATATCGGTCAGATGCGAGGATCGACACGAGTCCTTCGTAGACCGGCAGCATCCGCGCCGACACTTTCGTCCACTTGAATTCACCTTCGCACGCGTGCGTAGACCGCAGTCGCCTGACGGCCGAGTCGAGCAACTCGGCCCTGCGAGGGGAGCAGTCGAGCGCGCCGAGGAAGAACGGACCGCCACCGTTCGTCTGGGTCTCGTCACAGTAGAGCACCCGCGATGTCAAGGCCGCCATGAGTCGACTATAGGGCTGCCGGCCGCAGGAGCCACGGTCCGTCAGAGAAGCGTGCGCCAAGAACTCTCGCAACGCCTGTAAGGTTTCGGATCGAACTTGCGTTCATCCCAATAGGGGACAAGTCGGGAGAGGTGTGCCTGTTCGAAAGTGAGATTGGCTCCTCGGGCTGGATTCGAACCAGCAACCCTCCGGTTAACAGCCGGATGCTC
>CAZUGF010000009.1:27715-80490 GCA_964619705.1 uncultured Bifidobacteriaceae bacterium | reverse complement strand
GCGACCCCCAAACCTGGATTCTTTGTAGGGGCGACCCTTCAGGGTCGCCCTCCGCCAACCTCACGGGCGACCCCGAAGGGTCGCCTCTACAGGATTCCCGGAATAGGGGGCGCCGGCTACGGTCCATCGGCCGGCGGCCGGAAGATCTTGACGTAGGCGCGCAGGCCCGTCGAGGCCAGCACGCGGTTCCCGGCCGTCAGGATCACCGCCTCCACGTCCGGCGTCCGCTCCACGAAGGCCATGCCTTCCGCCGGGCCGAGAATGAACACGGCCGTGGACATCCACGCTGCCGTTGCCGCGTCCGGCGCGAGGATCGTCACGCTCCGGCACCCGCGGGCGGGCTGGCCGGTCTGCGGGTCCAGCAGGTGATGGTGGCGGACGCCGTCCGCGATGAAGAACTGCTGGTTGTCGGCCGCCGTGCCGACGGCGGCGTCGGAGGCGTCGATCGCGGCAAAGGCATCATCGCCGGCATCCCGGGGGTCGGCAATCCCGATCCGCCAGGGCCGGCCGTCCCGCCGCCCGGACGCGTAGGCCGTGCGGCCGGACTCGATCAGGAAGTCCGTGAAGCCGCGGCCCCGGAGCAGGGCGGCCGCGCGGTCCACGGCAAATCCACGGCCGATGCCGTCAATCCGGATGCGCACACCCCGCGCGGCGAGACGCGCGTAGCCGGGCTCGTGATCCACCTGCACCGCACGGGCATCGACGAGACGGAGCCGCGCGTCGATCTCCTTCTGCGCCGGGACGCGGCGATCGCCATCGCGATCGAACGTCCACGCGCTGGCCAGCGTGGCGGTCGTGATGTCGAAGCGTCCGCGGGTCCTGGCGAAGGCCTCGGCGGCGGCATGGAGGACCCGGCGCGTCTCGTCAGAGACCGGCACGGCGTGGATCCCCGCGGCGTCGTTGAGCCGCCGGATGTCACTCCCGGGTGTCTGGTCGCTCCACAGGCCGTCGAGGCGCTCGGCCTCCGCGACCACGGTCGCGAACGCCGCCCGGGTCGCCGCCTCGTCCGTCGTCCAGGCGCTCAGGGCCAGCCGTGCGCCCATCACCTCGCGCGTGTCCTCGATGAGGCGCGGCTCAGCCGTGTTCGCCGCACACGCACACGGGCCGGCGGCAATGACAAGGACGAGCAGGCAGGGTGCCCGGCGAACCACGCGCCACAGAGATAGCACAGAAGGCGGCGGTGGAGCCGGTCCCCCGGCCGGTGCCGGCGTCCGCTATCCTTGGTCCATGGATCCCATCCTGCACGAAGAGTCCGGTTCCAAGGGCCGCTTCCACGCGGAGCGCGATGGCGCCGCGCTCGGCGAACTTACCTACTCACGCGCCGGTGACACGCTGGCCATCCTGGACCACACCTCGGTCTCCGAGGCCGCGCGCGGCACGGGCCTCGGCCGGCGTCTCGTCGATGCGGCCGTGGAGTGGGCGCGGACGAACGGCATCAAGCTGATGCCGCTCTGTCCCTACGCGCGTTCGGTGTTCGAGAAGGACGCCTCGCTCGCGGACGTCTGGAAGCGGTAGCCGTCAGCGCCGCCGCGGCCCGGGCGGCCGCGGGGCCGGCGGGGCGTGCTGGTGCTCGACCGTGGAGGCCGGCTGGCCCACCTGGACGTGGCCCATCAGCCCGCCTTCGGCGTGGTCCAGGATGTGGCAGTGGAACATCCACAGCCCCGGCCGCTCGTCGAAGTGCACCAGGTAGCGGACCGTCGACTTCATCGGGATGTTGACCGTGTCCTTCCACACCATCGGGCGGATCGGCTCGAGCTTCTCGTCGAGCAGCAGGAAGGAGAAGCCGTGCTGGTGCATGGGATGGTCCCATTCCGTGTCGTTCTCCACGGTCCACACCTGCTTCTCGCCGATACTCGCGGTGTAGGGCCTGGCTTTCCAGTAAGGCACGCCGTCCACGCGGAACTCGGAATGCCCGTTGACGTCCACGGGCGGCAGTGTGAGGACGACGTGCAGGGGCGTCGCACCCTCCACGCTCGGCGTCTCGAAGGCCCGGCCGACCTTCGGCAGCTCCTTGGCCGGGAGCGTCGGTTCGTCCGTGAAGCGGACCGTCAGCAGCTCTTCCACGCTGCGGTACTCGACGCTGCCGTACCCGCGGTTGTAGAGCATCGATCGCAGGACGATCTCCGAGCCGGGCTCACCGGTCGGCGTCACGAGCAGGTCGACGCGCTCGCCGGTCGTGACCAGGACGATGTCGCTCGTGACGGAGTACTCCTGGATGCCGCCGTCGCCGCCGATGGTCGTCATCGGCTGGCCCTCGAGATCGAGGAAGAAGAAGCGGCTCTTGGCCGCGTTGACGATGCGCCACCGCTGCGGGGCGCCGGAACGGGCCGTGACGGTCGGGCGCGTGCGGCCGTTCACCAGGACGTAGGCTCCCTCCCGGCCGAAGACCATGCCGGCGGATCCGCCGCCCTCGGGGTCCTCGAGCACGCCGTTCTTGTCGAACCCGATGTCGCTCAGGACGATCGTCAGCTCGTCCTCCACGCCGACCCCGTCCGCGGGGTCCTCGATCAGCAGGGCGCCGTAGAGGCCGAAGCCGACCTGCGCCGCGGACATCACGTGCGGGTGATACCAGTAGAGGCCGGCATCCCGCGTGACGAAGTCGTAGACGAACGTCTCGCCCTTCTTCACCGGCGGCTGCGACACGTCCGGCACGCCGTCCATCTCGATCGGCAGGCGGATGCCGTGCCAGTGGATGGTCGTCTCCTCGTCGAGCTCGTTGGTGAAGTGGACGATGAGGCGGTCGCCGACCTTCGTGCGGATCAGCGGGCCGGGAAGGCCCCCGTCATACGTCCAGGCGCGGACCGTCTTGCCCGCGACCTCGACGTCGGCCAGGCGCGCCGCCATCCGGATCTCGACGACGTCCGGATCGGGATTGATGTCCACGGCCTCGTTCAGCCTGATGTCCGCGTCCCAGTCCGGCGGCGCGAAGGAGGTCCCTTCCTGCGCCGAGAGCGGGGCACCGCACAACAGGGCTGCGGCGGCGGCCGCCAGGAGGGCGGACGTCAGGTGACTGGATGGCGGGCCTCCCCTTCTCATGCGTGCCTCCGGAGCTGGTCGACTAAACTGGTATGCAGTATACCTGTTTATGGGCGATTGGGCACACCGGACGGAAACGTGTAAACTTTCTGCCGGGCATTCGAGTACAGGCGGTCATCCTATGACACATGGAAACGGTTACGTGGGTCGGCGTGTGCCGGCCGTTCTGAGCGGTGTCGCCGCGGGCCTCTGGATCCTGGCAGCCGGCACGGTCGGCGTGGCGGGGCAGGACGCGGCCAAGTCGGTGAACGAGGGCGTCTACACGGCGGCGCAGGCGCAGCGTGGCGGCGCGATTTTCGAGGCCAACTGCACGACGTGCCACGACACCGGGCGCTTCACCGGGCCGGACTTCGTCTCGACGTGGTCGGGGCAGCCTCTGCACACGCTCTTCGACACGGTCAGCACGACGATGCCGGAGGACAACCCCGGGAGTCTCAAGCCGCAGCAGTACGGCGACCTCATCGCGTTCTTCCTCAAGCTCAACGAGTACCCGGAAGGCGCCGAGGATCTCAAGGGGGAGGCCGCCGCGATGAAGGCGGTCAAGATGGAGCCGAAGAAGTGAACCCGCAGCCGAAGGAGCGTTCGATGACGACACGTGACCGCTGGCGCAAGACCCTGGGAGTGGGCGCGGCCTGCGCCGTCCTGGCGACAACGATCCACGTGTCGGGTCAGCAGAGCGCGGCGCCCTCCGGCACCGCCAACGGCGAGTGGCGGTACTGGGGCGGCGATGCCGCGAGCACGCGGTACTCGCCCCTGGACCAGATCGACGCCGGCAACTTCGGCAAGCTCGAGGTGGCGTGGGTCTGGCGCGGCGACAACTTCGGCAGGAGTGCGGACAACATCCTCCGCTCGACGCCGCTCTATGTGAACGGCAAGCTCTTCACCGTCGCCGGCGAGCGGCGCACGGTCGCGGCGCTCGACCCGGCCACCGGCGAGACGCTGTGGACGTTCCGTGAGGCCCCCACGCAGCGGTGGGAGGACTCCATGCGGAAGAACTACGGCAAGGGCGTCGCGTACCACGAGGTCGACGGCAAGGGCCGCGTCTTCATGGTGAGCCCGGCCTACAAGCTGCACGGCCTCGACGCGGATACGGGCCGGCCCCTCCCCGGCTTCGGCAAGGATGGCGAAGTGGAGATGCTGGCGGACTTCGGGTACCCGTTCGATCCGGACAAGGGGATCGCGAAGGAGACCGGCTACATCACCTCCTCCTCCGCGCCCATCGTCGTCAACGACGTGATCGTGGTGGGCAACTCGCACGAGCAGGGCTACAACCAGACGCGCATGGAGAACGTGCCCGGCCACGTCCTCGGCTACGACGCGGTGACCGGCAAGTTCCTCTGGAAGTTCAACGTCGTCCCGCAGAAGGGCGAGTTCGGCAACGACACGTGGAAGGACGACTCGTGGTCCTACACCGGGAACGTCTCGGCCTGGGCGCCGCTCTCCGCGGACGTCGAGCGCGGCATCGTCTACATCGGCACGGACCCGGGAACCAACGACTTCTACGGCGGCCACCGCAAGGGACAGAACCTCTTCTCGACGACGCTGATTGCGCTCGACGCGAAGACGGGCAAGCGGCTGTGGCACTACCAGCTCGTCCATCACGACATCTGGAACTACGACATTCCGACGGCGCCGAACCTGCTGGACATCACCGTGGACGGGAAGCAGATTCCCGCCATCGTCGTGACGACCAAGCAGACGTGGGCCTTCGTCTTCAATCGCGTGACGGGCGAGCCGGTCTGGCCCATCGAGGAGAAGCCGGTCCCGCAGTCGCTCGTGCCGGGTGAGGAGACATGGCCCACGCAGCCCCATCCGACGAAGCCGCCGGCCTGGGAGATGCAGGTGGTCACCCACGACTCCCTGATCGACTACACGCCGGAGCTGCGGAAGAAGGCCATCGACCTGCTGGAGCAGTTCCAGTACGGGCCGATGTACCTGCCGCCGCTCAATCGGGGCAACGCGATCGGCAAGCGGGCCGCCATCCATTGTCCGGGGAGCAACGGCGGGACGAACATTCCGGGCGGCGCGGCCGTGGATCCGGAGACGGGGATTCTCTACGTGGCGTCCCAGCGGGCGTGTTCGGCGCCGAACCTGGTGCCCGGCTCGGAGATGGACCCGAAGGATCCCAACCCGGTCGGCAAGACCGTGATGGACTGGGTGAGCGGTCCCGGCGTCGGCCCCGGCAACATCGACGGGCTGCCGCTCTGGAAGCCGCCCTACAGCAGCATCTCCGCCATCGACCTGAACAAGGGGGAGATCCTCTGGACGATCCCGAATGGCACCACGCCGGACCGCATCAAGAACAACCCGGCCCTCAAGGGGATCGACATCGGGAACACCGGCAACGGGGCGCACGGCAATAAGCTGATCACCAGGACGCTGCTGATGTACGGCGCCGGCCGCGGCGCCGAGCCGAAGTTCTACGCCGTGGACAAGGCGACCGGCAAGCAGCTTGGCGTGGTCGATATCCCGGCGCCCTCCAACAGCACGCCGATGACCTACATGCACGAGGGCCGTCAGTTCATCGTCATCCCGATTGGCGGCGCCCAGCATCCGGGTTCGCTCGTGGCGCTGGCCCTGCCCGCGGGTGCGAAGCCGGCAACGAGCCAGGGCGGCGGGCAGTAGCGCGTTACCAGCACTGAAGATTACGGACGGGGCGGCTTCCACCGGGGAGCCGCCCCGTCTTCTGTACGCCGCGGCCCGTCGGGGCGACGATGCTAGAATCACCGCCTGACCCGGTCCCTGCGGCGCGGCTGGCCCGTGGTTGGTGCTGACTCCGTGCACGCCGGTTGTGTCCGCCTTGCCGACTGGGCGGCGGCGCACCGGTGGGCGGTGGCGGGTATCGGCGCGCCGTGCGTCACGCTCCTGCTGGTGGCCATCAACCAGCTCGTCCTCCTCGGCTTTCCCAACTCCGGCGACGAGTACGCGTACCTGTACCAGGCGGCCACCTTTGCGGAGGGTCGGCTGTGGAACCAGGCGCCGATTCGTCCGGAGGCGTTTGCCTTCAACTACATCGTGCACGACGACGGGCGCGCGTACGGCAGCTTCCCGATCGGGTGGCCGCTGCTGCTGGCGCTGGCGATGGAACTGCGCCTGCCGACGTGGCTGGTGAGCCCGCTCCTCGGCGCCGCGACGCTCGGGCTGGTGGCGCGGCTCGGGGCGCGGCTCTACACCCCGCGCGTGGGCATCCTGGCGGCGTTCGTCACCGGGGCGTCGCCGTTCTTCCTGTTCAACGCGGCTTCCTACTTTTCGCACACGCTCTGCGGCGCGCTCCTGCTCGGCGCGGCGTGCCTGGCGGCGCGCGCCGACCGGTCGTCCGCGTGGGTGGCGCTCGGCGTCGGCTTCCTGCTCGGGTGGGCGGTGATCACGCGGTACTTCACCGGCACGATCGTGGCCATCCCGATCGCGCTGCTCCTTCTCCGGCCCGGGGTGCCCGTGGTTCGGACGGCCGCGCTGGTGGCGATGGGCGGTCTGCCGTGGCTGGTGATCCTGCTCTGGTACAACGATGCGATGACCGGCTCGCCGTGGCAGCTCACGACGCTGCCGGCCACGGTGGGGCTGTGGTTCCGGTCCGGCTTCGCGCTGCGCGGGGCGGACATCCTGTCCACGCACCTGCTCCGCCACGTCCTGTGGACGCCGCCGCTGCTGATTGCCGCCTACGTGTTCTACCTGGCCACGGCGCGGCACGAGTACCGGCGGGGGACGCTCGACTGGCTGCTCGTCCTGATGGCGGCGTCGCTGTACTTCTACGTGGAGCGCGGCGGCAACCAGTACGGGCCGCGCTTCCACTACGAGGTGTATCCGTTCCTCGTGCTGTTCGTGATGGCCAACCTGTTTCGGGAGGAGCCGTTCGCGGCGCGGCCCGCGCGGGACCGGCGCATGTTCGGCCTCGTGGCGGCGAGCGTCGCCACGCTGCCGTTGTCCCTGGGCGTCCATGCGGTCATCGAGCGCCGGGTCATCGAGGAGCGGACGGACCCGTTCTCGAGCGTGCGCGAGGCCCGGATCGAGAACGCGCTGGTGCTGATCGGCGGCCGCGTGGGCACGGAGCGGTCCATGGCGCCGCAGGACCTGACGAGGAACGGGATCTCGCAGACGGCGAGCGTGCTCTACGGCCTGGACATCTCGCCGGCGGCGAACTGCCTGCTGAGCGCCAGGTATCCCAGGCGGCGGCCCTACCTGTACTACTGGGATCGCGCGCGGGCGGACGGCGTGCTGCGGCCGATCACGTGTCCGGGTCCTCGCCGGTAGGGGGCAGGCCTGCCGCGGTGCAAGCCGCGGCCCACGCCCGCCAGGGCGCCCACGGCGCCGCCAGTATCCGGGCAGCGCCGGCCGCCGAAGACCCACGACGCCGAAGGCGTCGCCTCGGTCTCCCCGCGATATAATTCTCCGTTTATCTCATCAGGCACATCGCGGTCCTGTACCCGGCACGCTGGACGCCGCCGGCCGGGAGCCGCCCGCAATCCAAGGAGCATCGCCCGTGGCCAAGATCAAGGTCAAGAACCCTGTCGTCGAGATGGACGGCGACGAGATGACGCGCATCATCTGGCAGAAGATTCGCGAACAGCTCGTGCGTCCGTACCTCGACATCGATCTGAAGTACTTCGATCTTGGCATCGAGTCGCGCGACCGGACGGGTGACCAGATCACCATCGACTCCGCGAACGCGACCCGCGAGCACGGCGTGGCCGTCAAGTGCGCCACCATCACCCCGGATGAGGCGCGCGTCAAGGAGTTCGGTCTCAAGCAGATGTGGCGCTCGCCGAACGGCACCATCCGCAACATCCTCGACGGCACCATCTTCCGCGAGCCCATCGTCTGCCGCAACGTGCCGCGCCTCGTCCCGCACTGGGACAAGCCCGTCGTCGTCGCGCGCCACGGGTTCGGCGACCAGTATCGCGCGCAGGACTTCCGGTTCCCCGGCGCGGGCACCATCACCCTCAGCTGGACGCCCGCCGGCGGCGGGGAGCCGATCAACCGCGAGGTCATCACCACGGCCGGCGGCGGCGTGGCGATGGGCATGTTCAACCTCGATGCGTCCATCGAGGGCTTCGCGCGCGCGTGCTTCACCTACGCGCTCGACCGGCAGTATCCGGTGTACCTGTCCACCAAGAACACGATCCTCAAGGTCTACGACGGGACGTTCAAGAACACCTTCCAGGCGGTCTTCGATGCGGAGTTCAAGGCCCGGTTCGAGGCGCAGGGGCTGACCTACGAGCACCGGCTCATCGACGACATGGTGGCGTCGAACCTCAAGTGGAACGGCGGCTACCTCTGGGCGTGCAAGAACTACGACGGCGACGTGCAGTCGGACACCGTCGCGCAGGGCTACGGGTCGCTGGGCCTGATGACGTCGGTGCTGATGTCCCCGGACGGCAAGACCGTCGAGGCCGAGGCGGCGCACGGCACCGTGACGCGCCACTACCGCCTGCACCAGCAGGGCAAGCCGACCTCCACGAACCCCATTGCGTCCATCTACGCCTGGACGCGCGGCCTGCAGTACCGCGGCCGCTTCGACGACACGCCGGACGTCGTCGCCTTTGCCGAGACGCTCGAGCAGGTGTGCGTGGACGTCGTCGAGTCCGGACGGATGACGAAGGACCTGGCCATCCTGATCCGGCCGGACCACCCGTACCTGTCCACGGACGAGTTCCTGGACGCGATCGACACCGGGCTCCGCGCGCGCATGACGCGCTGAGCCGCGCATCCCGCGATCCGCGGCCTTGCTATCGGGCCGGGGATCGCGAACACTGTGAGACATCGCCGTGGACCTGATGACTGTCGCCGTGTGGCTGGCCGCGGCCGTGCTGGCCGCGCCGCCGCCCGTCGACGTACAGCCGTCCGCCCTCGCGTGCTCGGAGTGGCGCGACTGCCGTCAGCAGACGCTGGATGCCCTCGAGCGCGGCGAACACGAACGGGCGCACGACCTGGCGTGGCGGACGGTGCAGGCCGGACCGGCGGGTGATGCAGACCTGATGTACCTGCTCGCGCGGGCACAGGGACTGGCGGGGCGCCCGCAGGACGCCCTCGTCATGCTGCGCCGCCTGGCCGAACGCGGCGTGGCCACCGAGGCGGCGACCGACCCGGACTTCGCACGCACCCGCGCGCTGCCGGGCTGGGCCGAGGTCGAGGCCCTGATGGCAGGGAGGACCGCGGAATCGGCGGACACATCCGCTCCAGCGTCCGCGTCCTCCACCGTGACGGCACCAGCCGCGCCACCCGACATATCGCGGACGGCCGAGCCGCCAGCCGCGGCGCCGGCCTCCACCGAGGCGCGCGCCTCGGTGCCGCCGCCCGCCATCACGCCGGAGGCTTCACCGGCGCGCGAGCCGGCCGTGCTGCCGCGGCAGCCGGCCGAACTGCAGGACGCCATCCGGTTCTCCACCGATGCCTTCGTTGCCGGCGGCCTGGCCTACGATGCCGTGTCGCGCCGCTTCCTGTTCGGCGACCGGATGGGCCGCAAGCTGCGCGTTGTCGGCGAGGGTCTGGAGCACGACGTGGACCTCGTCGGCGCGGCGTCCGCGGGGTTCCTGGCCGTGCAGGCCATCGAGATCGATGCGCGCCGCGGCGACCTCTGGGTGGCCAGCGCCGACGCCGGGTCCGGTGAGGCCGCGCTGCACAAGCTGCAGCTCATCTCCGGCCGGCTGCTGCAGATCTTCCCCGCACCGGCCGCCCTCACGCCGGCCGCGCCCATCGACCTGGCCGTCAGCCCGGCCGGCGCGGTCTTCGCGCTCGATGCCGACGGCGGCCGCATCCTGCGGATCCGGCGGGACGGGTCGCGCCTGGAATCCGCCATGGACGTGGCGGTGCCGCGCGCCGCGAGCCTCTCGATGGGGCGGGCCGAAGGCATCCTTTACGTTGCCCACGCCGACGGGATCCTGCGCGTGGACGTGGAGCGTCGGACCGCGGCAGCGGTGACCGCGCCGAAGGACGTCTCGCTCGGCGGCTTCGAGCGCATCCGCCTGCACGATGGCGCGATTGCCGGCATCCAGGCGGACGCGCAGGGCGAACGCCGCGTGGTCCGGCTGGAGTTGGCGCCGAACGGCCGCATCGTGCGGAAGGCCACGGTCTACGACGCGCCGATTCCCGGCGAGACGGGGCCGACGTTCGTCACCGTGGTCGGCGACGACCTCTGTTTCGTGTCCGGCGCCTTCAGCGCCTCCGGCCCGTCCACGGGCGTCGCCTCGGACCTGATCGTCCATCGCGTGCGCCTGCGCTGACCGGGTCCGCACGGGGCCGGCCCTGCGCCGCGGCCGCCCCGGCGCTCACCAGCAGATGCCGTGATAGTCGGCGCGGACAGCCGACCTGTCGCAGGGGACCCGCACCAGGTCCAGCACCACCTGATCCGCCCGCGTCGTCATCAGGGCGTCACCAAACTCCGGCGTGTTGTTGCCGACGATGATGACATCCGACTCGTCGATGACCTCGCCGGCGTGCTCCGCGAGCAGGCGGGAGAGGTGCGGGATCTGCTGCTCGATGTACTCCTTGTTGGCGCCCGTCAGGCGCGACACGAGCACGTTGCGGTCGAAGATCCGGAGCGTGCAGCCCTTGCCGAGGAGCGTCTCGGCAAGGATGACCATCGGGCTCTCGCGGAGGTCGTCCGTCCCGGCCTTGAAGCTGAGGCCGAGGATCCCGATGCGCTTCTTCCCCGTGTCCACGACGTGTTCGATGGCGTGATCGATCTGTCGCCGATTGCTGGGCGCGAGCGCGCTGATGAGCGGCAGGTCGAGGTCCAGCTCACGGGCCCGGTACTCGAGCGCCCGCACGTCCTTCGGCAGGCACGATCCGCCAAACGCGAACCCGGGCTTCAGGTAGTAAGGCGACAGGTTCAGCTGATGGTCCTGGCAGAAGATGTCCATGACCTCGTGGCTGTCCACGTCCAGCTTCTTGCAGATGTTCCCGATCTCGTTTGCGAAGCAGACCTTCACGGCGTGCCAGCTGTTGTTGGCGTACTTGATCATCTCGGCCACGCGGATGCTCGTGCTCACGACGGGCGCGTCCAGCCCGTGGTAGAGCGCGAGGGTGCTCGTGCCGTCCACCGCGTGATTGTGGCCGACCAGCGTGAGGGGCGGGTGCCGGACGTCCAGCAGCGCCGCGCCCTCGCGCAGGAACTCCGGGTTGACCGCGACGCCGAAGTCCGTGCCGTAGGCCTTGCCGGAGTGGCGTTCGAGCGTCGGGATGACGGTGTCGTGCGTGGTGCCCGGCAGCACGGTGCTGCGGATCACGACCACGTGATAGGCCTCGCGCCGGGCGAGCGCCGCGCCGATCTGCTCGCACACGCGCGTCAGGTGCGTCAGGTCCAGGCTGCCGTTGCGCCGGCTCGGCGTGCTGACCGACACCAGCGAGACGTCCGTCGCGGCGACCGCGTCGAACGGGTCCGTCGTCGCCCGCAGGCGGCCGTCGGCCACCGTCCGGGCGACCAGCGGGCCCAGTCCCGGCTCGACGATGGGGCTCTGCCCCGCGTTGAGCATCGCGACCTTGCGCGCGTTGATGTCCACGCCGACGACCGAGTGTCCGTCCGACGCGAGCGCGGCGCCGGACACGGTGCCGACATATCCAAGACCGAAGACCGAAATGTTCATGATGGGCCCGGTGAGTGGCGTGCCTGGTGCTGTGCGGCCGGTACGGCCGGTGCCGGCCGCCGTTGCGTATCGAGGAGCGCCCGCTCGAAGTACCCGGCCGCGACCGACCAGTCGAACCGCACTTCGACGAGGGACCGGGCCGCGCGCGCCATCGCCAGGCGTTCCGCGGGCCGTTGCAGCAGGCCGATGACGGCGTCCGCGAAGCCGCCGGGATCGTCGGCGATCAGGAGGTGGGTGCCCGGCATCGCCGGCAGCCCTTCCGCCCCGACCGTGGTGGACACGACCGCCGTGCCCGCGGCCATCGACTCGAAGATCTTGAGGCGCGTACCGCCGCCGATGCGGAGCGGCACGATCGACACGGCCGCCTCGTGCAGCGCGGGCCGCACATCGTCCACGCGCCCGGTGACCTCGACGATGCCGTCGGCGGCCAGGCGGCGGACCGCGGCTGTCGGTGCGCGCCCGACGATGGAGAGCGTGGCGGCGGGGACGTCGCGGCGGATGCGGGGCAGGATGTCGCGGCAGAAGAACGTCACCGCGTCCTCGTTCGGCGCCCAGTCCATGGATCCGACGAACACCAGGTGCGCGGGCCGCACCCGAGCGGCGGGCGCCGGGCGGAAGTACGCCGTGTCCACACCGGTCGGGACGACGGAGACCGGCGCCAGGAGGCGATCGCCGTAGAGGCGCTGCAGCGTATCGCGGTCCGCATCCGAGACCGCGAGCACGTGGTCGAACCGGCCGACGGTCCGGGCCTCGAAGTGGGACATCCTCGTCCATTGCTGCCGGTACAGCCGCCGGCGGACGATGCCCGTGGCCGTCTCCGCGTGGCGGCGCCAGATCTCGGCTTCGACGTTGTGCGTGAACAGCACGGACGGACACGGGAGCGGCCGCGGAAGATTGACGGCGGGGACCAGGAAGTCACACACCACGCGGTCGAACCGGCCCGTCCCGAGCAGCTGCGCCACGGACTGGCGGTAGCGCCGCGATCGGTACTTGGCCACCGCGTAGGGCAGGGGATCCACGACCCGCATGCCGGCGCCCGCGTAGAACGCCATGCTGTCGCGCGGCGCCTCGCGGCGCGGCACCGTGACCAGGTGGGCACACGCCTCCGCCATGCCTGCCCGGTGGACCTCCACCTCTCCCGGATCGGCAAAGCTCAGGTAGGTCACCTCGTGCCGTGCCGACAGGTGGCGCATCAGGTGCCATGTGCGGAGCTTCCCGCCCTTGTCGAGCGGTAGCAGCAGGCCGGCGTTGAGCCACAGCACGCGCACGGCCATCACCCTCGCGAGCCCGTTCGCGTGTCCGCGACGCTGGCGAGCGGCACGCACGCGGGCGGGGGCACGGCCACGCGCGAGGCCCGGTGTCCCCGTACCGCGTCAGGCAGCGTCTGGACACCCTCTCCGTCGATGAACGTCCGGTGCCACACCTCCAGGTTGACCAGGCTCCAGATCGCGTCGGCCGCCCCGTGAACCCCGTCCCGGGCATCGTCGAGCAGGCGGGTGACGCCGGCGGGCGAGAACAGGTCGCGTTGCAGCGACCGCGGGTCGAGCAGGACCTGGCGTGCCACGTCGTTCCAGCCGCCGCGCATCCAGCGCGCGAACGGCACGGGAAAACCCATCTTGGGCCGTGCGAGCACGCGGGGCGGGACGATTCCGGCGACGGCCTCGCGCAGGATGCGCTTGGTCGTCAGGCCGGACAGCTTGCGATCGGCCGGCAGGCGCGCCGCGAACTCGACCAGGTGATGGTCGAGGAACGGCACCCGGCTCTCGATGGAGGCCGACATGCTCATCTGGTCCTGCTTCATCAGCAGCTCGACTAGGTACGTCGTCATGTCGGCGTACAGCAGACGATCGAGCGTGGCGGTGCCCGGCGGCGGCGCGTCGAAGCGCGCGCGCGCGGTTCGGTAGGCGGCGTGCGCCAGGCCGTGCCGGAGGTGCGGTGAGAGCAGGCGGCGCTGCGCGGCGAGGTTGACGGCCGCGAAGTTGTCGAAGAACGTCAGGTCCACCTCGTGCGCCACGCCCAGGAACGAACGGCGGGCATAGTGCCCCGCCCGTCCGGGCAGGCGGTGCGCGGTGCGCGCGATGGCGGCCCTGGCGCCGCGGGGCACCGCGGCGGCGTAGGCCGCGCCGAGCCGCCAGTTCGCGAGCGCCCGCGGGTAGCGTCCGTAGCCGGCGAGCAGCTCGTCGCTGCCTTCGCCGGTCAGGACGACCGTGACGTGGGCGCGCGCCAGCGCGGACACGAAGTGGAGCGGGACGCTCGACGGGTGGGCAATGGGCTCGTCCTCGTGCCACACCAGGCGGGGAAGCGCGCTGAAGAAGTCGCGGTCGTCGATCACGACCTCGTGCGCGCGTGCGCCGATGGCGGCCGCGACCTCGCGGGCGTACTCCAGCTCGTTGGCGGCGCGATCCTCGAACGCCACGGAGAACGTGTCCAGCGGGCGTCCGACCATGGGCGCCATCAGCGCCGCGATGGCGCTGCTGTCCAGCCCGCCCGAGAGGAAGACGCCGATCGGGACGTCGCTCATGAGGCGGAGCCGGATGGACTCGGTCAGCAGGTCGCGGAACCGGCGCACGTCGTCCGCCCGGCGTCGCGGCGAGGCCGCGTGCGATCCCGATGCGCCCGCCGTGTGGTCGCTTCGGTGCACGGGCACGTCCCAGTACTGCTCGAGGATGGTGCGGCCGCCGGCGAACGACAGGCGATGCCCAGGCGGAACCCTGAAGACCCCGGTGAACATCGTGGCATCGCCCGCCAGCGACCGCGTGCCGAGCAGCTCGGGCAGGGCCGCCTCGTGGACGCGCGCCTGCACGAGGCCGCTCTCGAGAATGGCCTTGATCTCGGACGCGAAGACCAGCCGGTCGCCGGCCATCGCCCAGTACAGCGGCTTGATGCCGAGGCGATCGCGCACGAGCAGGAGCCGGCGGCGGCGCGCATCCCAGACGGCAAACGCGAACATCCCGCGGAAGCGGTCGACGCACGCGTCGCCCCATTCCTCGTAGGCGTGGACCACCGTCTCGCTGTCCGACCGCGTACGGTACACGTGGCCGGCCGCCTCGAGCTCGCGGCGCAGGGCCTCGTGGTTGTAGATCTCGCCGTTGTAGGACAGCCAGATCGACCGGTCCTCGTTCGCGAGCGGCTGCGCCCCTCCGGCACGGTCCACGATGCTCAGGCGGCGATGGCCGAGGACCGCCTCTCCGCCGGCATGGATGCCGGCGCCATCCGGACCGCGATGGGCCAGGACGTCACACATCCGGACAACCCGCTGCCGATCGAGGGGCGCGAGCGTGCCGTGGACCGCGATGCCAGCGATGCCGCACATCGGTCAGGGCCCCGTGACGGACGGCGCGACGGGATCCGCCGCGGGTGAAACGCGGGGGGCGCGGCGTGCGATCTCGGTGAGGTAGAGATCCTCGACGCGTCCGACCATGCGCGGGAAGGCGTAGCGTTCCTGCGCCCGGCGCTGCCCGGCCCTGCCCAATGCGGCCGCATGCGTTGGCTCGTTCATCAGCTCGACGATTGCCGCCGCGAGCGCCGCCGCGTCACCCGGAGGCACCAGCCGGCCGGTGCGCCGATCGTCGATGAGCTCGGGAATGCCTCCGACGCGCGAGGCGACCACAGGCAGGCCGGCGGCCATGGCCTCGATGACGGCATTCGGCAGGGCCTCGGAACGCGAGGGCAGGACGAAGAGATCCTGCCCGGCCAGCAGGTCGGGGATGCGGTCGCAGTGGCCGAGCATGTGCACGCGCCCGGCCACGCCGCGTTCGCGCGCGCGGGCCGCCAGGGCGTCCGCGCACGGTCCATCGCCGGCGATGTGGAACTCCGCGTCGCCGTACGCGGCGAGAATCGACGGCGCGGCATCGATCAGGACGTCATGTCCCTTCTCCGGCCTCAGGTTGGCCACGGTGACGATGCGGCGGATGATGTCCCGGGTGCGCCGCGGCGGGACGCGCTCGAGATCCACGCCGTTCGGGATCACGCGGATCCTGGCGGTATCCACGCCCTCGTGTGCGAGCTGACGGGCCGCGGCCTCCGAGTTGGCGAGGACGGCGTGCGCGCGGCGGTAGGCGGCGCGCTGCGCGGCCAGCTGGACCGGCGTCTTGTCACCGGTCAGGATCTCCCGCCGGCTGCCGATGCGGGCCGGAACGCCGGCAAGGGCGGCGGCCGTCAGCCCGAAGATGTTCGCGTAGAGATCACACGTGTGCACGAGGCGCGCCTCGATGTCCCGGCACCACCGCGCAAAGCGGATCCACTGCCGTGCCGATCCCATCCGGCCGAACCCGCGGACGGGAAACCGCGCGATCGGTACCGCATCGGGCACGAGCGGCTGGAGCGGACCGCCCGTGCGGAAGCACGCGAGATGAACGCGAAAGCGTGACGGGTCCAGGCGGCGCACCAACTCGACGGTCTGCCGTTCGGACCCGCCGACGTCGAAGCTCGTGACCATGACGACGATCGGATGGGGCCGCGTGAGGGTCACGCGTGGGAGGTAGCAAGGGAGGTGCCACCGCGGCGTGCCTCGGAATCGCCCGGGGGCCGCGATGCGTGCGGGGAGGGTTCCCTTTTAGGGAAGTGCAGGTGCGTCAGTGCGAAAACGGACCGGCGGTCTCGCCGTGTCGAAACCTGCCGGCGCGCGGTCCAGGTAGCGCTGCAGCCACCGCTCGAAGACGATCAGCTGCCACAGGCGCAGCGTGTGCTCGCGCTGGCCCGTCGTGTGCTCGCGGATGAGGCGATCGATGTAGCCTGCCCGGAAGAAGCCGCGCTGGCGGGCGCGTGGCGACTGCAGCGTGTCCGCGCACAGATCGCGGAGCCCTCCGCGGAACCAGGCGCCGACGGGCAGGCCGAAGCCCTGCTTGCGGCGGGCGAGCACGTCGGGCGGGAGCAGGGAGGCGGCCGCCCGCTTGAAGATGTGCTTGCGGCGCGTCCCCTTGATCTTCATCGCCGAGGGGAGGGCCGCCGCAAAGGCGACCACCGCGGGGTCGAGCAGCGGGACGCGCGACTCGATCGAGTGCGCCATGCTCATGCGGTCCACCTTCGTCAGCACGTCCTCCGGCAGGTAGGTCTCGAAGTCCACGCGCATCATCTGGCTCGGCCAGTCGAGGCGCGCGAACCTGTCGAAGCGCGCCGCCAGGGCGGCCTCCGCACGGCCGGTGTCCATCTGTTCGCGGATCGCCGGCGTCAGCAGCGCGGCCTTCTCGTCCGCCGGGAACTGGGCCACGGCATCCAGGTAGCGTCCCCGCCTGTCGCGCGCGACGTGCCGGAGGAAGTTCCGTCCCCGGCGGCCGCGGCGGAGCCACGGCCATGCAGCCTGAGCCAGCGGGCGCCCGATCGGTCCCGTCCACCAGTCGAACCGTGCCACGCGCGCGTGCGGGAAGTACCGATCGTAGCCGCCGAACAGCTCGTCGCCGCCGTCGCCGGACAACACCACCGTCACGTGCTGCCGCGCCAGCGCACTGACATACCAGGTGGGCACCGCCGACGCATCGCCGAACGGCTCGTCGAAGTGATCGACCAGCGTATCGAGGATGCCGATCGCGTCGGGCCGGACGACGAGCTCATGGTGATCCGTGCCGAAGTGCCGCGCAACGCGGCGCGCGGCGTCGAGCTCGTCGAACTGCGGCTCGTCGAAGCCGATGCAGAACGTCGTCACCGGCCGGGGCGATGCCTCGGCCATGTGGCCCACCACCACGCTCGAGTCCACGCCGCCCGACAGGAACGCCCCGATGGGCACGTCGCTCACCATGTGCGCGCGGACCGCGTCGCCGAGCACCCGGCGCAGCTCGACGACGGCGTCCTCCTCCGTGCCGCGGAAGGACTCGTCCGTCGGCAGCGTCCAGTAGGGCGCGACGTCGATCCGGCCGCCTGCCAGTCGCAGCCGGTGGCCCGGCGGCAGCTTCCGGATGCCCTGGAAGATGGAGCCGTCCCGCGGCGTGTAGAGATAGGACAGGTAGTGGTCCAGCCCGTCCGGGTCCAGGGCCGGCGCGATCGCACCGCTCGCGAGGATGGCCTTGACCTCGGATCCGAACACGAGGCGCGACGCGGATGGCGCGTAGTAGAGCGGCTTGATCCCCGCGCGATCGCGGGCGAGCGTCAGGGACCGGGTGCGCGTCTGCCAGAGCGCCACCGCGAACATCCCCCGCAGCCGCGCGAAGCAGCCATCGCCCCACTCCTCGTACGCGTGGACCACCGTCTCGGTGTCGCTGGCCGTGCGGAAGACATGGCCGCGCCGGGACAGCTCCGCCCGGAGCGCGCGGTAGTTGTAGATCTCGCCGTTGAACACCACCCACAGCGTGCCGTCCTCGTTCGACATGGGCTGGTGGCCGTCGGCAGCGTCGATGATGCTCAGCCGCCGCATGCCGAGGCCGACACCGCGGCCGACGAACACGCCTTCGTCATCGGGGCCGCGATGACGGATCACGTCGCACATCCCCGCGACCGTGGCCGCCATTGCCTCGGGCGTCCCGCGGCTCTCGCCCTCCAGCTCCACGAATCCCGCAATCCCGCACATGCCGTCGTCTCCCTACCCCGTCACCAGTGGAGGCGGACCGTCGACACACGACGGGCCGGTGCGGCGTGCCATCCTCGGCGCGCCGCCGCCCCTTCCACCCGGGGCGGCACAGGTCACGTGGAGATCGCGGACCATGCGCGGGCGCTCCACGAGCGGCATCCCACCCGCGCCCCGAATCAGGCTGCCGTCCACCATCCACACATCGACGCGGCCGCCCCACCGTCCGCGCCGGACGCACGCCATCCGGGCATCGGTCTCGATGTCGTCCGCGCGGCGCAGCGGAGGCGCAGTCTCGGCCTCGTCTTCGGCGAGGGCCTCGAACATCGCCGTGTCCGTCCACTGTGGGGTCTGCAGGCGAATCGCCACCGCCGGCGGGGCGAGGCCGGATGCATCGTGGATGGGCGCGGCCTCGAGCCCCGGCACGTCCGCGCACGCAGCCCCCGGGCCGTCCTCGATCACGGCGCCATCGACGATGGCCGTGACGAAGACGAGCGGTGCCCGTCCGCTCGCATCCGCGTGGAGAGTAGTCGTGGGCTCCAGCCGCCCGTAGACCGGCGCGCACCAGCCCAGGCCGCCGGCATCGCCGACGACGGAGTGGAGCTCGGCGCCGGCCAGCAGGATCCAGGCGCAGGCACCCGATGGATGATCGGCCAGGATCCGGCCGTCGACAGCCTGCACGCGCCACAGCGGATCCAGGTGCCAGTGCAGGGCCGCGTCGTACGCGCCAGGGCCGAGGACCCAATCCACGACCAGCCACACGCCCGGCCGGGCCAGTACCGCGCGCCGGTGCCGGGCCGGCGCGTAGCCGTCGTGCGATCCGTCCACGTAGTCGAACGCGGCATTGGAGCGCCAGGCGTGCAGCGACGCCGCCGCGGCCGTCGCCCACGAGAACGGTCCCCCCGGTTCCGATTGCGGCCGGCCGTCCAGCGTCAGCGTGTTGTGGCCGCGCGTGGTCCGGAACGCGTTCCGCACGCGAGGCTCGATCGTGTAGCAGCCTGTGCCGGGGTCGATGAGCAGGGGATGGCCGCCCACGGCGAGCGTCATCGAGAGTGCATCGGCGTGCGCGTGGCCCGCATTGAGGTAGCCGAGCCGTCCGACGTCCATCACGAGGTGATCGCCGCGCGCCGTGCGCGAGACGACGTACCCGCTGGAGGGCAGGGACACGGACACCGGCGCCGGTGGGGCGGCCGCGGAGGGGGATGCGCCCCTGCGGGTCATCCACAGCACTTCCTCGGTCGGCGCCAGGCCCGCCAGGTCCGATGCGGGCAGGAGGCGTCCGGCCAGGGCCAGCGAGTCGGTGATGTCGTCGGCGGCCCGTCCGCAGATCGGCAGCAGCATCCCCCCGTCGTCGTCACCGATGTGCGGGAGGTGCAGGTCGTCGCGCGCCATGCGGCGTGCGTAGTGCGCCAGCCCGGCGACGGCGCCGGCCAGGCCGTCCCGCACGGCCGCGTCACCGGTGACGTCCGCGACGGCCAGCGCCAGCAGGTAGAAGTCCAGCGCATACCGGTGGTAGTGCGTGGAGAGCTCCGCGTGGCCGCCGTCCTCGCCCACCTGTCTGTGTGCCTCCTGGAGCAGGATCCGCCGCCCCGCGTGCGCCCATCGCGCCGCGCGGGCGAGCTCCGGCAGGCTCTGCCCGGCGACGTAGAGGGCGAGTCCCTCGCCGATGAGGTGCGTGTTGGGGCTGAACCAGGTGGAAAGCGTCCGCTCGACAAGGGAGAGCTGCCTGTCGAGCGCCACGAGCAGGTCCACGGTCCACGGCGACGGCTCCGGGCCGCGATCCGTGTTGTCCTCCCCGGCGCCGGCGAAGAAGTGGAGCGCCCAGATCCACGAGATCGATCGCAGGGACAGCTCCAGCATGCTGGCCCAGTTCGTCCCGGTGAACGGCGGGTTGGCGCGGAGCCAACCCGCAAGCTGGCGGCGGAACGTCGTCCGGCAGCGCTCGTCGCCGGTCAGCCAGAAGGCGCGGCCGAGCGTCAGCCAGTGCTGGTGCCGGTTCAGCTCCCAGATGATCTTGTGATCGCCGCCGGCCGGGCTGAGGAACGGGACGCGCGACCAGTGCACGCGTGCCTCGCGCCGATCGTGAACGGGATCCCAGTGCCAGTCGATCTCGCCCGGCGGCCCGCCGCGGCGGGGATCCGCGAAGGACAACCCGCGGTACCCCAGCAGGTCCACGCGGCCGGCGATCACGCGCTCGGCGCGCAGCCGCGCATCGGCGGCGGCGTCCGGAAACGCGGCGGCCACCGTGCGGACGAGCGCATCGCGCGACGATGGGTCCAGGACGAAGCGCGGGGAGCGGCCGGCGAAGTGGCGCGAGACCCGCGCGTGTACCGAATGCCAGTCGCCGGTGGCCGTCCTGCCCGCGACCTCCGCGTGCAGGGGATGTGTCGGATCCAGGATCCGCGCGAAGTCCTCGCGGCGCCAGGCGGCTGGCCGAATCGCCCACGCCAGGTGATTGGCCTCACGGCGCACGGCGGCGCCCGCCCGCGCCCTGAGTTCGCTACCGCTCATCTGCCGCACGCGATCGAACGATCGGCCGAGCCGGCTCATGTGGCACCCACCGGCACGCCGACCTCGGACGCGGACGGGTGCAGCCGCCGATACGCGGCCAGCCATCGGGCACGGACCGCCGGCCAGGCGCACGCCTCGGTGGTCTCGAAGGCGGCGCCGGCAAGCCGCTCTGCCAGCGGCGCGTCCTCGAGCAATCGGATCGCGGCGCGGGCCACGCTGTCGTCGTCATCGAGCGGCGCCAGCAGGCCATGTACCTCGTGCGTGAGCATGGCGGGGACGCCGCCGGCCTCCGTAGAGATCACCGGCAGGCCGCTCGCAAACGCCTCGAGCACGGAGAGCGGCATGTTGTCCACGTCGGGCGTCTGCACGTACAGGTCAGCGGCGGCATAGACGGCGGGCATGGCCGCGGGCGGCACGCGGCCGAGGAACGTGACGCGGTCCAGCGACAGTTCGCGCGTCAGCCGCCGGAGCGCCGCGTCCTGCGACCCGGTGCCGACGACGGTGAGCGTCGCATCCGGGACGCGGGCCTGGATCCGCTGGAAGGCGCGGAGCGTGCAGGCCACGTTGTAGAGCGGTTCGAGGTTCCGCGTGGACAGCAGGTGCGGCCGGAGCGGACGGCGCCGCCGGAAGCGGAAGCGCGCGCGGTCGATCGTGTTGGGAATGACCTCCGCGCGCAGTCCTTCGGCCCGGAAGACCTCCGCCAGGTAGGAGGACGGCACGACGGTCAGGTGCGCCCGCGCGATCGCACGCCGGGCCAGCCGGGATCGGCGGAGGTGGTCCGGTGCCTCACCGCTGTGGTAGTTGAGCAGCACCGGCCGCCGGAACCACCGGGCGACTACCATGGCGGGCAGCGGCGACAGCAGGAACGACGTGTACGCCGCCGAGAACACGTGCACGACGTCCGCGCGCGCGAGTTCGCGGCACAGGAGCGGCCAGTAGGCCGATTGCGTGGCGAAGGTCCGCAGGTACTTCGCGTGTGCCAGCGGACGGAGCAGTCGAGGGGCGGCGGGGTTGATCGGGACGAGCCAGGCTTCCACCTCGGGATCAGCCGCCCAGCCCGCGCGCATCGCGTCCGCCTGGACGGAATGGCCGCCCAGGATGGCGGATGTCGGCGCGACGATGGCCACGCGGAGCCGTCTCGTCATGCGGCGTGCCCCGCGACGCGGTCTTCGCCGGTGGCGGATCGGCGTACCGCCTCGACGCGCGCGGCGGCAATCTCCCGTCCCGCCACGATGAAGGCCAGCAGGTAGTAGAACGTCCAGTAGTAGCCGACCGACGCGAACTGCGCGCACGTGAACCAGCCGGCAAACCCGGCCGCCAGCGCCGCGCGATGGGACTGCATCCACTCGCGCTCGTCGGGGCGGAAGGCCAGGGCGGCCAGCGTCATGGACGGTGATCGCCGCCGCCGCGCCGCGTCCGGGGGGACCAGGTGTTTCGTCCGCCGCAGGCCGGCTACGGCGCGTGCGAGCAGGTAGACGAAGACGGCGCCGCCCAGGATGCCGAGTTCGGCCAGTACCTGCAGGAGGACGTTGTGCGTCTCCTGCCACTGGACGCTGCGTCCGGGCGGGTTGTAGTTCTTGAACTGATCGAGCCCGACGCCGGTGAGCGGACGCTCGACGAACGTCCGCCATCCCTGGAGCATCAGCTCCTTGCGCGCCTCCCGCGATCCCGTCTCGTCCTCCTCGGCGTTCACGATGCTCGAGAGCCGCGTCCAGACGCTCGACGGCATCACGGGAACCGCGACGAGCGTGCCCACGAGCACCGCGCCCAGGACGACGGGGCGGAAGCGGCCCGCCTGCACGATGAGGACGATCCCCATGACGGCCAGTCCGAGCATCGCGCCGCGCGAGCGCGTGAACACGATGGTGGCCGTCATCAGGAGCGCGATGACGGCGGCCAGCAGGCGCGCCGGGATGCGGCCGCGGCCCAGGGCGAGGAAGAAGGCGAGCGGGAGGAAGGTGACCATGTTCATCGCCAGGTCGTTCGGGTTGCCCATCATCCCGGAGACGGGGCCGTGGAGCCGTCCGCGATCCAGGTTCAGACCGCGCGCGTAGTCCAGCACGCCGCGGAGCGCGACGTAGCCCATGGCCAGGACGACGAGCCAGCAGATCCGGCGCAGCATCGCGGGGCTGCGGATGCTGTGCGTCAGCAGGATGAAGATGAGGACCACCTTCAGGTACACGTCGACGAGCGCGTTCAACGCGCCGCCCGGCCAGATCGCGAACGGCGCAGTGCCGACCATCACGACGGCGAACAGGATCACGCCGGTCAGCTCCGGCGTCCACTGCACGGGGGGCAGCCCGGCGCCGATCCGGCTGACCAGCAGCGCGATCAGCGCGACGATCGCGACCGCTTCCGACAGGTGCAGCGGCCCGAGCACGGTCAACGTGTCCTGCGGGCGAAAGAACAGCAGCGCGGTGAAGGCACACGCGCCCCAGTAGGCCAGGTCCGGGCGCGCCACGGCCGGCCGGAACGCCGGCGCCGGGGCGAGCGCCATCGCGGCCCCCGGTTCCGCGTCGATCGGGTCCGGCGCGCGTGGCGGCCCGGCCGGCGCCGGCACGGGCGCGGCGTCGAGCGACGGCAGGTCGTCCCATCGCCGGCCCTCCGGCGGACCGTTGTCCGCGGCCCCGGGATCGAGGAAGGCCGTCCCGTGGTTGAAGGTGAGCCGTTCGATCATGCCGTCATCGCCACAGGGGATGCTTGCGGCCGAGCGCCAGCAGGCCGGCGACGGCGGCGTAGTTCATCAGCACGAAGGCAAAGGCCACGCGGGCCACGCGGTCGATGGCGGTGATCATGGTCTCGAGCCCTTCATCATCACGTCCGGATTGGAAACGCCAGGCGCGGGGGGAGCACCGCTGTCGCGGCGGTCGCGCCGGACCAGGAACGCGCCGTACAGCGCCAGGCTGTAGAAGACGGCCTGCGCGCCGAACGCAACGCTGTAGAAGAGGGAGTCCGCGGCGAGGACGGCACTCGTCGCGACGAGGGCGGCCAGCGCGTAGGGGACGAGCAGGCGCCCGACCTTGTGCGAGACGTACTGCAGCCAGACCGGGTTGCCGAAGGGATTGAGCAGCCGCGGTTCGAGGCGGAGGATCTGGTAGTTGCCGGCGAGGGTCCGCGTCTTGCGCGCGAACTCTGCCGCGGCCGGTGCCGCCCGGTCGAACGCGCGCGCCCCGGACGCGAACACCACGCGCGTGGAGGCCAGCACCGCGCGCATCGGCGCCAGCACATCGTCCAGGATCGTCTCGTCGGGGAGTGGCCGCCAGAGCGAGCGGCGGAGCGCGTAGATGGCGCCGGTGGCGCCCACGGTGGACCCGACCAGGCTCTCGTGCCGGCGCAGCCACTTCTCGTAGCGCCAGTAGCCGCCGATCCCGTCGGCGACGTCCGAGCGCGCTTCTCCCGGCGCATCGCCGAGCACGAGTTCCCCGCTGACGCCGCCGACGGTGGCATCCGCGAACGGCGCCACGAGTTCGCCGAGCGCGTCGGGCGCGAACGGCTGGCGCACGTCGGCAAACACGAGAATCTCGTGCCGCGCCGCCTCGACGGCCGCGTTGAGCGCGTGCGCCTTGCCGCCCGGCGGCAGCAGGACGACGTCAACGGTGTCCGCGTGGCGCTCGAGGATGTCCATCGTCTCGTCGGTGGAACCGTCCGACGCGATGACGATCTGGACCTTGTCCGCGGGGTAGTCGAGGCCGCGGAGGTTGGCGATCCGGGCCTGGAGGCCGGCGGCCTCGTTCCTCGCGGCCACCACGATCGAGACGGCAGGCGTGATGCGGCGGGCCCGCACCGGGCGCGGCGCGAGCGCGCCCCACACGGCCAGCAGCACGGGGTACCCGACGTAGACATAGGCCACGATGCACGCCGACAGCCAGAACAGGGCTTCCATGCATCCACTCCCGTCAGCGCTTGAAGGCCCGCGCCTGCGGCGCGTCCTCGCCGAGATCGTCTTCGTCGTCCGGTCCGGGGGCGGCCCACTCCGGTGCGACGGCGGCCCGCGCCCAGGGACGCCGGCCGGGCGATCGGGACCCGAGCAGCCCGTGCTGCTCGAGCTCGCGGAACACCGACGTGACGAGCGCCGAGGTGATCCGGTGCCGGTCCTCGCTGTAGCCGGCCAGCAGGGCGGCATCGCAGATGACGTTGATCATCCGGGGGATCCCGCCGCTCCGATCGTGGATGGCGTCCGTGATCTCCCGCCCGAACGTCAGGGGCTTGTCGACGGCCGCATGACGCAGGCGGTGGTTGATGTACTGCCCTGTCTCGCGCGCGTCCAGTGCCTCGAGGTGATAGCGCACCGTCACCCGCTGCCGCAGCTGCTCGAGATCGGGCGCCAGGAGCCGCTCGCGCAGTTCCGGCTGGCCGACGAGGATGATCTGCATCAGCTTCGACTTCTCCGTCTCGAGGTTGGAGAGCATCCGCAGCTCCTCGAGGGCTCCATAGGACAGGTTCTGCGCCTCGTCGATGACGACGAGCACGCGCTGTCCCTTCGCCCGCTGTGACACCAGCACGCGCGCCAGGTCCCGCACCATGGCCGGCTTGGACGTGGTCGCGGGTGTGACGCCGAAGTCGATCAGGATCGCCTCGAGCAGCTCGCGCGGTTCGAGCAGCGTGTTGACGAGCCGGGCGACCGCGGCCTGGCGGTCCAGCGTCCGCAGGAGGGTCTGCAGCAGCGTGGTCTTGCCGGAGCCGACCTCGCCGGTCACGACCACGAAGCCCGCGCTGGACTCGATACCCAGGCGGAGGTACCCGAGCGCTTCGCGGTGCCCGCGGCTCAGGTAGAGGTAGTCGGGGTCCGGCGTCAAGGCGAACGGCCGCTCCCGCAGGTGGTAGAAGGTCTCGTACATCCGGTCAGCCCGTCATCGCGATCCCACGCGAAAGAGAATCGTCTTGACCGTATCGATCACGATCGTCATGTCGAACGGCGTGGACAGGTGCTTGACGTAATAGAGGTCGTACCGGAGCTTCTCCATGGCCGACTCCACCGACCCGGCATAGCCGTACTTGACCTGGGCCCATCCGGTGATGCCCGGCTTCACGGTGTGCCGGAGCTGATAGAACGGGCTCTCCGCCGCGAGCTGCTCCACGAAACACGGCCGCTCGGGGCGCGGCCCGACGAAGCTCATGTGGCCGACGAGCACGTTCCACAACTGCGGCAGTTCGTCGAGGCGCGTCAGCCGGATGACGCGACCGATCCGCGTGACCCGGTCGTCGTCCTCCGCGGCCCAGGCGGGACCGTCCGCCTCGGCATCGAGCTTCATCGAGCGGAACTTGTAGAGCGTGAACACCGTCCCGTACTGGCCGACGCGCTCCTGCCGGTACAACACCGGCCGTCCGCTCACGGCCCACACCATCACCGCCGTGAGGGCGATGAGCGGGCTCGCCAGGACGATGCCGATGCCGGAGAGCGTGACGTCGCACGCGCGCTTGATGGCGCGGCGGCGGCGCGACGCGCGGAACCCGTCCGCGAAGACGAGCTGCCGCAGCGTGAGCGCCTCGATCAGCATCTTGCCGGTCAGGCGCTCGTAGGCGGCCCGCGCGTCCTCCACGACGACGCCGGAGAGCTTGGCGTCGACGAGGGCCTGGACGGGGAGCCGCCCGTGGCGGCCGGCCGGGCCCACGACGATCCGCCGGATGCCGCCCTGCGCGACGAGGGCGGGGATGTCGCGCGTCCCGCCCACGATCGGCACCGGGCCAGGCCCGGCGATCGCATCCAGGTCGTCGTCCACGTACCCGACCACGCGGGCCGCGAGATCGTGGTGCGTGACGAGCTCGCGCGCGACGGCGCGCGCGGCAGGCCCCGTGCCGAGGACGAGCGTGTTCTCGACGAAGGGCGAGTCCGGCACGAGGTGGTTGAAGACGAGCCGCCATGCCAGCACCGTCGGCACGATGACGGCGAGCGAGCGCAGGAAGGCATCGGCGTGGAGCGCCACGGCCGGGACGGCCAGGTAGAGGATGGCGAGCAGGATGGTGGTGACACCGGCCGCCTGCACGAGGCGGACGACGAGTTCACGCCCCGATCGCACGAGGTTCAGGTCGTAGAAGTCGTTGTAGTAGAGGCAGAGGAGGCACAGCGTCGCCGCGATCAGCACCTTCCAGGCGAGCCCTGGCGGGACGTCCGGTTCCTGGAGCAGGATGGCCGCGCTGAGCGATCCGCAGATCAGCAGGACCTCGAAGGTGAAGACCATCAAGGCGTGCGGCGAGACGTACCGTTCGAAGAGCTGCATGGCAATCATGCGGTGGAGAGGCCGTCGGCCGTCCGGCTGGCGTTCAGGACCATCCCCATCAGCCGGGGCGCGGGGATCGCCCCGAGCGCCCGCTCGATGTCGGGCCTGGGCGTGACGCCGGCGCGCACGACGAGGAGCACGCCGTCGGCCAGCGGCTGCAGCGCGGCACTGTCGGCGAGCGGCGCGGGCGCGGAGTCCACGAGGAGCCGATCGAAGCGCTGCCGCAGCAGTTCGAGGAGGCGGCGCATCGGCGCCGATCCCAGCAGTTCCGCCGGCTGCGTGTGCGCGGCGCCGGCCGGGAGGACGACCAGCCGATGGCCGGGCAGCGAGACCAGCGCCTCCTCCAGCCGGGCGCTGCCCGTGAGCACGTCCACGAGCCCCGGTTCCCGCGCGATGCCCAGCAGCGTGTGCAGCCGCGCGTGACGGAGGTCGGCATCGATGACGAGCGCGCGCCTGTCGAACTCCTGCGCCATCGCCAGGGCGAGGTTCCCGACCGTCACCGACGTGCCGTCCCCGCGTCCGGGACTCGTGGCGAGGATCACCCGCCGGGGCACGCCGCCTTCCTCGCGCGCGATGCGCGAGCGCAGGGATCGGTAGTGTTCGGCCGCCGCGGAGAACGGATCGAGCGCGGTGACCATCATGCGGTCCAGCTTCACGCCGAACACGGGACGCGCCCCGAGCAGCGTCGGGTCTGCCGCCTGATCGGCGCCGGGCGGAGGGCCGTCGGGGTCCGATGTCGCGTCGATGGCGGTCGTGGCGATGTCCCAGCCGCCGGCCGCCGCCGGCAGCGAGTCCCCGCCATGACGTTCCAGCGGCCACGTCAGGCGGGTCATCGTCCCGTCCCGTTCGGCCCTCGACAGAATCCGGTGAATGCGGCTCATCGTCTGCACACCCCTCCGTCCGCGCGCGCGGTCATCGCCGGCTCCCCTGGAAGTGCGGGATCTCCGCGAGGACCGGGAGGCCGAACTCCTGCTCCAGCGCGCGGCCGTCGTGTACGGTGCGGTCCAGCAGTTCCCGCGCGACGGCCAGCGCGCCGCCGCATGCGATGCCGGCCAGGGCCGCGAAGGCCAGGACGAGGGGGATGTTGGGGGACGAGGGATAACGCGGCAGCCGCGCGCCGTAGAGCACCACGAACTGCTCGCGCGCGCGTCCGCGCTCGAGGTCCTCGCTGATGAGCGCCGCCTGGTACTGCTCCGCGAGCTTCTGGTACTGCGCCTTCTCGAAGTCGTAGGCCTGCGAGACGGACGCAAGGCGCTGTTCCACCATCGGCGCCGCGTCGAGGCGCTCCTGGTACTGCGTGGTCTGGGCGTCCAGCCGTCCGATGCGGCCCTCGAGGTCGCGGATGCGGATCCGCGCGTTCTCCCGGTCGGCCATGAGCTGCCGGTAGACCGGCGTGCCCTCCGCCGTCGGGGCGATGGCGGGCGCGGCCTGTGCCGCGTCTTCCGCCTGCACCCGTGCGAGTTCGGCCTCCAGGCGCTGGATCTCCGGGTGCCGCGCCGTGTACTGCTGGCGTGCGTCGACGAGCTGGCGTTCGAGATCGCCGACGCGCGCGCTCGACTTCTCGGCGGCGGCGCTGGCCGCGGCGGCCTGTGCGTCCTGCTGCAGCGCCGCGATCTGCTGGTCGATGATCGTCAGGCGCTCGCGTTCGCTGCTGAGGGCCTGCGCGTGGCTGTCGGACTGCCGCCGGAGATCGCTCACGCTCTGCAGGTTGGCGAGCGCCTGCTCCGGCAGCCGGCCCTGGTACTCGGCCCGCGTGTCGCGCAGGGCCGCCTCCGCCGCCGTCAGCTTCTCCCGGCTCAGATCCAACTGCCGGGCCAGGAACGCGGACGTGTCCTCGGCACGCGCCTCGCGGAGGCGGGAGTGCCGTTCGACGAACGCGCGGGTGAGCCCGTTGGCCATGCGCGCCGCCAGCTCCGGCGTCGCGCCGGTGTAGGACACGAGAAAGGTGTCCGGCTCGAAGCGGCCGGCCGGCGTCGCCAGCGGCCGCGGCGGCAGGGTGATGGCCGTGTGTGCCCGGACGTCGGCGACGACCTCGTCCGCGTCCCGGCCGCCGGCGAGGAGGCCCTCGTTGCGGGCCACCGGTTCGATGACGGCCTCGCTGAGCAGTTCCTGCGTCACCGCCCGGATGCGCTCGGACTGATCCTGCGGGCTCGACGGCGCCAGGGGACCGCCGAGGCTCGGCGTGCGCACGGCCAGCGTGGCGGAGGCGACGTAGGTTCGCGGCAGGAGGACCACCAGCAGCACACCGGCGAGGCCGCCGGCAAGGGCCGGTACGATCAGCGTCCACCTGCGGCGGCGCACGATGGCCCTGTAGTCCAGGCTGCGTTCAGTGGCGTGCTCGTTCATCGGACCCTCATCGGCTTGAGCGTCGCCAGGCGCACGCCCACCTGTGTCCGATCGACCTGTCCGCCCGCGCGCTGCGCGTCCTGGAACGCGTGCTGGCCGTACACCTCGAGGTGCAGCCATCCCGTGGCCGCGCACGTCAGCGAGGCCTGTGCCGTGATGGCCCGCAGGCTCGTGTCACCCGCGGCCAGCGGGTCGTTCTCGCGGTACCCGGCGCGGCCGGTGAACGCGAAGCGGCGAGTCATCGGGAGCCGCAGCGTGCCGACGACCTCCTCGTTCTGCATCGTGCCGCCGAAGCCGAACGACGGCAGGTACGATCGCCCGTACTCGAGGGACCAGCCGAGGCGCGGCCGCGTCATCGCCAGGCCGACGCGGAAGATGGGCGCATCCCGGCGCCCGACGTCACGGCCGGCGCCGAGCCAGGCCTGCCCCGCGGATCCCGTGAGCGCCAGCGCCGGGCCGAGCTGCAGCTCGGCAAGGGCCATCGCGTGCTGGATGTCGAAGGCGTCGCCGCCGTCGGACACGATCGCGTGCTGGAAGTCGTACTGCGCGCCGATCGTGAGCCGCGAGGTGAGGGCCCGGCGGAGTGCGACGTCCGCCAAATGCGCGTGGCCGCCGCGCAGCAGCGGCTGCACCAGGTCATCGCGCGCGAACGCGATCCACTTCGAGGCGTAGGCCGCGGTCACGGTGGTGTGTCGTCCCACCGCGACGTCGGCGCCGCCGCGGAAGTCGTTGAACCGCGTCGTCCGGCGCTGCAACTGGATGGCAGCCAGGTCCACGCCCTCGGTGGTCGGCGTGATGGCGAGCCTGTTGCGCGCGAAGAGCGTCACGCGGCGCCCGGCACGGTGCGAGAGGTCCAGGTTGCCGCGGTGCGTGGCCCTGTCGAACGCGGTGAGCTCGTTGTGGAAGTCGTACCGGCCGTCGTACTCGGTGCGGAGCGTGGTCCGGCGTCCGCGAAGGCCGAGCGTCAGGCGCGGCCCGACCGTGGTCAGGAAGTCCTCCCGCGTCTGCGCGCCTCGGCCGGCCAGCGACACGTTGCTGTCCCAGCCGCCGCCCACCGTGATGGCCGGCGTGAGCAGCCAGCCGGGCGGCGTCTGCGCCGGGACCTCGGAGGCCGGCATCTGCGCACGGGCGGGCGAGGCGAGGATGATGCACGCCAGCACGGCGATCAGTCCGGTCCGGGCCGCCGGCGTGTGGACCGTCACGGCACCACCACCGTGTCGCCCTCGCGCAGGTAGACGGCGGGACGGTCCGCCTTGAGGGCATCCCGGTAGTTGAAGGCGATGGTCTCGAGCGTGCTGTCGTCACCGTTGCGCCGGAGGATCCGGATGCCCTTCGGGTTCGCGAATTCCTTGAAGCCGCCCGCGACGGCGAGCGCCTGCAGCACCGTCATGGGACCGCGCATCGGCACCGTGCCCGGCTGGTTCACCTCCCCGAGCACGTAGACCACCGGATCGATCACTTCCACCACGATGACGGTGACGACCGGATTGGCCACGTATTCGGCCAGGCTCGTCCCGATGCGATCGCGCAGTTCGATCGGCGTGAGGCCGGCGGCGACGAGGTCGCCGATGAGCGGCAGCGTGATGCGGCCGTCGGGCCGGACCTGGAGCGACTGGGACAGGTACGTGTCCTTGTAGACCTCGACGCGCAGCTTGTCGCCGCGGCCGATGCGGTACTCGGGCACCGGCGCGGCAGTGGCGGCCGGTGGCGGCGTTGCGGCCGGTGGTGAGGGCGCGGCAGTGGCCGGTGGTGTCTGGGCCATGGCCGGGATGGCCACAAGCAGCGCCAGCACGGCGGCAGCCGCCGTCGTCCGCGCAGGCGGAGCCGTGCGATACGTGTGCGGCGTGCGGCAATCCGGGCTCATCATCGCTTCCTTGTCTGCGCGCGGGCGGCCGGTCTTCGAGATGTCCACACCGGCTGTTGAGCAAATGCAGTGCCTGAGAACGAAAGATGCATCTCCGTGGGAGGGAGCGCGCGCGAGCCATGCAGCCGAAGAACACGACTATCCAAAAGCCGAAAACTAGTTCCGTGATCCGGCAGGGGCTCCGGTGGCGCGTGCTGGCGGCCGCCGTCGGGCTGGCAGGCGCGTGCGCGTCGAGCCAGGCGTCAGGCGCCGTGGTCGTGTTGGGACAGGGTGACAACCTGCAGGCCGCGCTGGACCACGCCCGCAGGGGCGACGTGATCAGGCTCGAGCCGGGCGCCGTGTTCGAGGGGAACTTCGAGCTGCCGGCCACGCCGGGCCCCGGCGTGATCACGATTCGCTCGGCCGCGGAGGACGCCGCGCTGCCTGGCCCGGCCGGGCGCATCGGTCCCGAGCACGAAGCGTTCATGCCGACCATCAAGTCGCCGAATGCCCAGCCGGCGCTCCGGACGCGCCCGGGCAGCCGCGACTGGGCGATCACCGCGGTACGTTTCCTCGGCAACGGCGGCGCGGATGTCGTGGTGCTGGGCGACGCGGGACAGGCCAGCTACGCGGACGTCCCCTCCGGGATCACGCTGGATCGCGTCGTCGTGCGGGGACACCCGGCACGCGGACAGAAGCGGGGCATCGCGCTGAACAGCGCCTCGACGACGATCCGCAACTGCTACATCGCGGACATCAGGCTGGCGGGGCAGGAGACGCAGGGCATTGCAGGCTGGAATGGCCCTGGACCGTACGTGATCGAGAACAACCACATCGAGGCGGCCGGCATCAACGTCCTCTTCGGCGGCGCCGAGCCCTCCATCGGCCACCTCGTCCCGAGCGACATCGTCGTGCGCCGGAATCACTTCACCAAGGACCTGTCGTGGCGGGGCACGGCGTGGACCGTCAAGAACCTCTTCGAGCTCAAGAACGCCAGGCGCGTGCTCATCGAGGGCAACATCTTCGAGCACAACTGGGCCGCGGCGCAGGCCGGCTACGCGATCCTCTTCACGGTGCGCAGTTCGGGCAGCCGCGCGAGCTGGTCAACCGTGGAGGACGTGACGTTCCGGCACAACGTGGTCCGGCACGTGGCCGCCGGCATCAACATCCTCGGCCGCGACACCGGGCAGGCCAGCCGGCAGGCGCACGGCATCCTGATCCGGAACAACCTCTTCCACGACATCGATCACCGGCGCTGGGGCGGGAACGGTACGTTCCTCCAGGTGGGGGAGGAGCCTGCGTCGATTGCCGTCGAGCACAACACGATCGTGCAGTCCGGCAACCTGATCACCGCCTACGGCGGGACGCGGACCGAGCCCCGGCCGATCCGCGGGTTCCGGTTCACGGACAACGTCGCGCTGCACAACGCCTACGGCATCTTCGGCAGCGGGCGCGGGACCGGCCTGCCGGCGATCGCGTGGTACTTCCCCGACAGCACGATCGAGAACAACGTGCTGGCCGGCGGGCGCGCGGATCGCTACCCGGCGGGCAACAGCTTCCCGTCTGTCGCGGCGCTCATGGCGGAGTTTGCGGACCCGGAAGCGGGGGACTACCGGCTGGCGGCCGGGAGCGCGCTGCGGTCGGCGCAGGCCGGCGTCGACTTCGAGGCCCTGGCCGGCGCGCAAGCGGGGGCCGATCCGGTCTCGTCTCCCCGCTCAGTGCCTGTCGTCCAGGCCGTTGTCCTTGATCTTGTAGAGCAGCGCCTTGTAGCTGATCCCCAGGATCTCCGCTGCTTCCTTCCTGTTCCAGCGCGTCCGCTCCAGCATGTCGAGGATCGCGACGCGCTCCGCCACGCGCGCCGCGGCGCGCCCGATTTCCTTGAGCGACGTGCTCGCGCCGCTGCCCGTGTCCACGGGCGCCGATGACGGCGCGGACGCGGCACCGCCGTCCGCGCCCTCCGTCACGCCGGCGGACCGGGCCGGCGCCAGCGCGGCCGCCTCGCAGGCATCGCGCAGCTCCTGCCGGATGGGCACGTCGCTGCCGAGCACGAGCAGCCGCTTGATCAGGTTCTCGAGTTCCCGCACGTTGCCCGGCCAGTCGTACTCCAGGAAGAGCCGCTTGGTCTCGGGCGACAGCCGGACGCTGGCGCGGTGCGGCAGGCGGTCGGACTCCTGCCGCAGGAAGTGCTCCGCCAGCAGCGGGATGTCCTCCTTGTGCTCCCGCAGCGGCGGCAGCGCGATGGCGACGACGTTGAGGCGGAAGTACAGGTCCTCGCGGAACTGTCCGTCCGCGACGGCACGCTTGAGGTCGCGGTTCGTGGCCGCGATGATGCGGACGTCCACGCGGACGTCCGACGCGCTCCCGAGGCGCGAGAACTCGCCGTCCTGCAGCACCTGCAGCAGCTTGGCCTGCAGGATGGGTGTCATCTCGCCGATCTCGTCCAGGAAGATCGTGCCGTGATCCGCCAGCTCGAACTTGCCCGGCCTGGCCTGCATCGCGCCGGTGAACGCGCCCTTCTCGTGTCCGAAGAGCTCCGACTCCAGCAGATCGGTCGGCAGCGCGGCGCAGTTGACCTTGACGAACGGCTTGTCGCGCCTGAGCGAGGCCTGGCGCAGGGACCGCGCGGTGATCTCCTTCCCCGTGCCACTCTCGCCCAGCACGAGCACCGTGACGTCCGTGTCCGCGGCCCGCTCGATGAGCTCCCGCACCTCGACGATGCGCGGGCTCTGTCCGAGGAGCGCGGGCCCGGCGCTGGTGCCCAGGCGCCGCGCCGGCGGCAGCGGCAGGTCCGGACGCCGTCCCATCGCCCCGGCCAGCGCGGCATCGAGCTCGCGCTCCGCGAAGGGGCGGCTGATGAGGCGCGTGCCGGTCTCGAGGGCGTGGTGCCCGGACAGGGACTCCGGATCGCACACGACAAGCATCGGCATGCCGAGTGCCAGGCTGCGGCAGGTCGACATCAGATCCAGGCCGTCGTTGCCGGCGAGGTTCACGATGACGGCCTGCGGCCTGTCGATGCGCAGGCGGCGCACCGCCTCGTCGCGTGGCACCACCTGCACCCGGTATCCGCGCGACACCAGGTACCGGCTGAGCATTTCGCGCGCGGTGACCGCGTCTTCAACGACCAGAATCTGAACGGGGGATGCAGAGGCTGGGTCGAGGTCGTTCCTGTATTCCGCTCGACTACCCATCGGGGCGGTTGGTAGGCAAGCGTGATGCCATGGACGACGCGGCGTGCGCGCGTCGACGGAATGCGCGCGGATTCCGGAGTGCTTCTGCGCGAGCGGCTCGACCGTGGCATCGATGCGACGCGCGCGCCGCGGCGCGAAGCATATGTCTTCCATACACGGATCGTCCCAACCTTACACGCCGCGCGTGACTCTCCGTTTTGTGGAAATCCATCTCCCAGAGACGGAACCCGATCCGCACATCCGCTCGAGCTGCCGCCCACCGCTTCAGAGTGAACACCGCGCGTGAGGCCCGTGGCACGACGCTTGTAGTGATCCACCGGGAGGGGAGACGTGAGACGACCGCGTAACGGCACTGCGCCGTTGCGGCTGTCCGGCGTGCTCGCCGCCGCGTCGCCAGGGACCTCATCCGGGCGCGGCGGGGACGGCCAGCGACCTGGCCCGCCGTGGTCACCAGCGCCCCCGCTGCACGACCGCCATCCCGATCGGAGAGACGCGTGGCCGGTGAGATGTCGATGTTGATAGTCGGAACGGTACTCGTCGGACTGGGGACGATCCTCCGCGGTCCGCGATCCCCCGGCGCGGATGGCGCCGCGCGTACGCCGGCCGACGCCGTACCCCGCCCTGGACGGGCGCCCGGACGCCTGCGGCTGTCCACGGCGCCCGCGAGGCCCCACGAGAGGACCGTCTCGTGACGCGTGACGTGTCTGCGCTGGACCTCGCGCCTGCCTACGAGACGCCCCGCGCCGCGAGCGACGTGCGGTTCGGCTTCGGCGACAACTGGGCCCGCTTCCTGTCGGGGCTGAACGCGCAGCGCATCGGCGCCGCCGAGGCGTCGCTGCAGCAGATGCTCCGGGTGGAGGATCTGATCGGCCGCCGCTTCCTCGACATCGGGTCCGGGAGCGGCCTGTTCAGCCTGGCCGCGCGGCGCCTGGGCGCGCGCGTGCGCTCCTTCGACGTCGATCCGCAGTCGGTCGCCTGCACGGCGGAGCTGCGCCGCCGGTACTACCCCGGCGATCCCGACTGGATCGTCACCGCGGGCTCCGCGCTCGATCGCGACTTCCTGGCGGCGCTCGGCGCGTTCGACATCGTCTACGCCTGGGGCGTGCTGCACCACACCGGCGAGATGTGGCGTGCGCTCGATCTCGTCCGGCTCCCCGTCGCGCCGTCCGGCCGGCTGTTCCTTGCCATCTACAACGACCAGGGGAGCGCGACGACGAGGTGGCGGCACATCAAGCGCGTGTGTGTGGGGCTGCCGCGGCCGCTGCAGGCGCCGTTCGCGGTGCTCGTGTGCGCGCCGGGCGAGGTCCGGAGCCTGGCGCGAGCCCTGTGGGCGGGGCAGGCGCGAGCCTGGGTCGATCGGTGGCGCGGACGGCACCGGGCCCGCGGCATGAGCCGGTGGCACGACATCGTGGACTGGGTTGGCGGCTACCCCTATGAGGCGGCGCGCGCGGACGAGATCTTCTCGTTCTACCGGGACCGCGGGTTCAGCCTGGAAGGACTCCGGATGGGACGCGGCCTCGGGTGCAACGAGTTCGTGTTCGGCCGGCCGCCGGCGGACGCAAGGCCGTGACCCCACGCGCGTCCCGTGCGACGGCGCCGGTCTTCGTCGTGGGGAGCCCGCGGTCGGGGACGACCCTCCTCTACCATCAGCTGCTGTCCGCCGGCGGCTTTGCCGTCTATCGCGCCGAGGCCAGCGTCTTCAACCTGCTCGGGCCCCGCTTCGGCGACCTGTCCGTCGCGCGGCACCGGATGGCGCTCCTCGACGCGTGGCTGCCGAGCGAGTACTTCCGCCGCTCCGGGCTCGACCCCGACAGCTTTCGCGCGTCGGTGCAGGAGCGGTGCCGCAGCACCGGTGACTTCCTGCGCCTGTTCATGGAGGCCATTGCCGGCCGGCAGGGCGTTCACCGGTGGGCGGAGTGCACGCCCGAGAACCTCCTGTACGTCCGGGCCATCAAGCGCAGCATCCCCGAGGCGCTGTTTCTCCACATCGTGCGGGACGGCCGTGACGTGGCCTGCTCGCTGGCGGAGCAGGGGTGGGTGACGCTCCCGGTGCCGCGCGGCGAACGCTCCCGGCTCGTCCAGTCCGGCCTCTACTGGGCCTGGATGGTCGAGCGCGGGCGGCGCGACCTGCGCGGCTATCCTGCGGATACGCTCGAGGTGCGCTTCGAGTCGCTCGTCCGCGATCCGGAACAGACGCTCGCGCGCGTCGGCGCCTTCATCGCGCACGATCTGGACTACGCGCGGATCCGGCGGTGCGGCATCGGCACCGTCTCGCGTCCGAACACCTCGTTCCCGGCTGATGGGCCGGTGCGTGCCTTCGAACCAATCGGCCGATGGCGGCACGGCGCCGGGGCCGGCGAACTCGCACGCCTCGAAGCGGCCATCGGCCCGGCACTCGAGATGCTGGGCTACCCGGTCGAGAGCGACGCGGCGTCGCGCCGTGAGGCGGCGCCGGCCGTCGAGGCCACGCGGCGGCTCACGTTCGGGTACTTCAGCAGCCGCCACTGGCTCAAGACGAGGACGCCGCTCGGCCAGGTGTTCACGAACCCCGCGCAGTTGCGTGACTTCCATGCCTTCGATCGCCGCCGGCCCGCGGCCCCGTCCGGCAGGGTGCCCGGGGCGTGACCGGGGACATCGGCGCCCCGCCCGTCGATCGGGGGCCCTCGCTCGGGGCGCAGGCGCTCTGGCTGCTGACGGCCAAGACGATCGGCTTCGGCCTGGCCATCGCACTGCCCGTCCTGCTCGTGCGCCGGATGAGCCAGGAGGAGTTCGGGCTCTACAAGCAGGCCTTCTTCATCGTGGCCACGGTCGTCAACGTCCTCCCGCTCGGCTTCGGGATGAGCGCGTTCTACTTCCTGCCGCGGGAGCGCGCGCGGCAGGGTTCTGTCGTGGCCAACATCCTGGTCTTCCACGTGGTGGTCGGCGCGCTGGCGGCATCGGTCCTCGTGACGTGGCCGGGCCTGCTCGCCACCATCTTCAGCAGCCCGGCCCTTCCGGCGCTGGCGGGACGCCTGGCCGTGGTCGTCGCCCTCTGGAGCCTCGGATCCTTCCTGGAGATCGTCACCGTCGCGCTCCAGGACGTGCGGGCGTCCACCGGCTTCATCGTGATCAGCCAGTTCAGCAAGACGCTGCTGCTCGTGATTGCGGCCGCGGCCATCGGGACGGTCGACGCCCTCGTGACGGCAGCCATCGTGCAGGGCGTGGTCCAGGTGGCGATGCTCCTCGTCTACCTCCACGTCCGGTTCCCCGGCTACTGGCGGGCCGTGGATCCGCGCCTGCTCCGCGCACAGGCGGCGTACGCGCTGCCGCTCGGCTCGTCCAGTTTCCTGCTCAAGCTGCAGCAGGACGTCCACCACGCGTTCGTCAGCCACGCGTTCGGTCCGGCGGCGTACGCCATCTACGCGGTGGGCGTCCTCAAGCTGCCGCTCATCGGGATCCTGCGGGAGTCGGTCGGCTCGGTCGTGCTGCCGCGGATCAACGAGCTGGAGGCCCGGCAGGAACGGCGGCCGATCCTGCTCCTGGTCGCGGCCGCGGCGCGCCGCCTCGCCCTCGTGTACTACCCGATCTACGCGTGCCTGATGGTCATCGGCGCGGACCTCATCACGCTCCTGTTCACGAGCGCCTACGCGTCCGCCTGGCCGGTCTTTGCCGTGGCGCTCACGATGGTGCCGTTCAACGTGATCGTGCTGGACCCGGTCATCCGGGCCCACGAGCAGCGGTACTTCATCCTGCGGCTCAGGCTGGTGCTCTTCCTCGTCCTGACCGCGGCCCTGTGGTTCGGTGCCGCGTCGCTCGGGCTCGTCGGCGTGATCGCGGCCGTCGTGGCGGCCAACCTGGCCGGCTGGCTCGTGTCGGTCGTCCGGATGGCGCGCATGCTGGAGATGCGCCGGAGCGACCTGCGGCTGTTCCGCGACGTGGCGGCGATCGGCGCGTGCGCGGTCACGGCGGCCGCGGCGTGTGCGGCGCTGCGCGCGGTCCTCGCGGATCTGCCGCCGTGGACCGTGGTGGCGGCCTGCGTCCCGGCCTACGGGCTGGTCTACGTCGCCGCGCTCTTCCGGTTCCGTGCGGTACGGCCGGCGGAGCTGAAGGCGCTCTGGACGGAAGTGAGCCGCGCCGGGTGGCCCCGCCGGACGCGGCTTTCCGGGAACGTGGTGCCTGCAACCGCGGCCGTGCCGCCGGTCGCCGGCGCGCCCGTGGATGACCTGGCCCGGGGCTGACATGGCCGGGCTGCCCGCGGGCACGGCGTTTGATTGCGAGATCACGATGGAGCAGCGATCGGCAACGACTCAAACCCCGGCAGGCAGGGACGACCGCCTGGCGGACCTCTACGTGACGGGCGGCCGTCAGCGGACCCTCGTCGAGACCGAGGAATGGCGCCAGTACGGCCAGGCCGTCATCGTGCGCGTGGACACCGCGATGGCGGCCGCGGAGCCCTGTGTCGAGTACGTCTCGCCGCCGGAGGTCTGCCCGGACGAGGAGCCTTCGATCTCGTTCAAGTCCGCATCGGTCCACGGCGATCGGCTGTATGTCTGCACCTCGACGGAGGTGCTCGTCTACGCGCTGCCGGGCTTCGAGGTGGTCAACTACGTGTCGCTGCCGTGCTTCAACGACCTGCACCACGTGCAGCCGACGGCGGACGGGACCCTGCTCGTCGCCAACACGGGACTGGACATGGTGGTGGAGGTGTCCGAGCGCGGCGAGAGCGTGCGGGAGTGGAACGTCCTCGGCCGCGATCCCTGGGCGCAGTTCTCCCGGCACGTGGACTACCGGAAGGTGGCGACCACCAAGCCGCACAAGGCGCACCCCAACCACGTCTTCCAGGTGGACGGCCAGATCTGGGTCACGCGATTCCAGCAGCGGGATGCCGTGTGCCTGAACGCGGGCGATCACCGCATGCCCATCGACATCCAGTCGCCGCACGACGGCGCGCGCTGCGGCGGGTTCGTCTACTTCACCACCGTGGACGGGCACGTGGTGGTCGTCGACGAGCGCACGCACAAGGTCGAGGACGTCATCGACCTCAACGATCGCGAGGGCAGCGACGCCCCGCTCGGCTGGTGCCGCGGGCTCAGCATTGCCGATCCGTCGCGGGCCTGGGTCGGCTTCAGCCGGTTCCGTCCGACGCGGTTCGTGGAGAACGTGCGCTGGATCAAGAGCGGGTTCCAGCGGCGCCGCAAGCCCACGCACATCGCGCTCTACGATCTCATCACCCGCCGGCGGCTCTGCGAGATCGACGTCGAGTCCCTCGGCCTCCACACCGTCTTCAGCATCGTCGAGGCGCCCGCCTCCGCGTGAGCAGGACCATGAGCGAGGCCGCGTCCGTGGAAAGCCGGGTGTTTGTGCCGGCGTGGTCGGCCGCCGTGTGCGGCGTGCTGCTGCTGGCGTCGTGCGGCGTGCCGCCGGCGGATGGGACGGACGGCGGCCGGGCGATCGAGATTCTGAACGCGTCATACGATCCCACGCGCGAACTCTACCGGGAGATCGACGAGGGATTCGCCCGGTTCTGGCACGACACGACGGGCCAGACGGTGTCGATCCGCCAGTCGCACGGAGGATCGGGGGCGCAGGCGCGCGCGGTCATCGAAGGCCTGCCCGCCGACGTGGTGACGCTGGCGCTGGCGTGGGACATCGACGCGATCGCGGCGTCCGGGGCGATCCATCGTGACTGGAGCCGGCGGCTGCCGGGGAACAGCGCGCCCTACACATCGACGATCGTGTTCCTCGTCAGGGCCGGCAACCCGAAGGGCATCCAGGACTGGGAGGATCTCGTGGCCGGGGACGCCAGCGTGATCACGCCGAATCCCAGGACGTCCGGAGGCGCGCGGTGGAACTACCTGGCGGCGTGGGGCGCGGCGCTCGAGCGGCGGCAGGGCGATGCGGGCGCGCGCGACTTCGTCGCGGCGCTGTTCGCGCGCGTGCCCGTGCTCGATTCGGCGGCGCGCGCCGCGACCAACACGTTCGTGCAGCGCGGCATCGGAGACGTGCTGCTCACCTGGGAGAACGAAGCCCACCTGGCGATGCGTGAGGCGGCGGGCGGGTTCGAGATCGTCGTGCCGCCGGTCAGTATCCTGGCCGAGCCGCCGGTGGCCGTCGTGGACGAGGTCGTCGACCAGCGGGGGAGCCGGGCCGTGGCCGAGGCCTACCTGCAGTATCTCTACTCGACGGAGGGGCAGGAGATCGCCGCGCGGCACCACTACCGGCCGCGGGATCCCGGCGTGATGGCGGCACACGCCGCGGACTTCGCGCCACTGGACCTGTTCACCATCGACGAGCGCTTCGGCGGCTGGGCCCTCGCGCAGCAGACGCACTTTGCCGATGGCGGGGTGTTCGATCAGATCGTCCTCTCCGGGGCGGGGCGGGACTAGTGGCGCCCCGGACTCGGACGGCGCCGCTCGTGCTGCCGGGCTTCCGCGTGACGCTCGGCTTCACGCTCGCCTATCTCACGATCATCGTGCTGCTGCCGTTGAGCGGCCTTTCCGCGCGCACCGCGTCGATGGGCTGGGAGACCTTCCGGGAGGCCGTGTCGGAGCCGCGGGTCCTTGCGTCCTTCGGGCTGACGCTGCGCACGTCCGTGGTGGCCGCGGCCATGAACGGCATCTTCGGCGCGCTCGTGGCCTGGGTACTCGTGCGCTACGACTTCCCGGGCCGGCGGCTGGTGGATGCCATGGTGGACCTGCCGTTCGCGCTCCCGACGGCGGTGGCCGGCATCACGCTGACGACGCTCTACGCGCCGGGCGGATGGCTGGGCCGCCCCCTCGCGGAGCGCGGCATCACCGTGGCCTTCACGCCGCTCGGCATCACCGTCGCGCTCGTGTTCATCGGCCTGCCGTTCGTGATCCGCGCGCTCCAGCCGGTCATTGCGGACCTCGACGTGGAGATCGAGGAGGCCGCGACAAGCCTGGGCGCGAGCCGCGCACAGGTGATCGGCCGCGTCATCCTGCCGTACCTGCTGCCGGCGTGGCTCACGGGCGTGGCCCTGGCGTTCGCCCGGGCCGTCGGCGAGTACGGCTCCGTGGTCTTCATCGCGGGCAACATGCCGATGCGCACCGAGATCGCCCCGCTCCTCATCGTCACGCGCCTCGAGCAGTACGACTACGCGGGCGCGACGGCCATCGCGGTCGTGCTGCTGCTCATCTCCTTCACGCTGCTCTGGACGATCAACGCGCTCCAGGGCTGGACCGCGCGGAGGCTGGCGCCGTGACCTCCCTCACCATCGCGGCGGCGTCACTGGGGGAGGCCCCGTCCGTCCGGACCAGGCGGCTCACCGAGCCGGCGGTCGTGCGATGGGCGCTGCTCGGGACGGCGCTCGGGTTCCTCGTGCTCTTCCTCGGCGTGCCGCTGGCCGCGGTCTTCGTCGAGGCATTCCGGCTCGGGCTCGGCGCGTGGGCCGCGGCCATCGTCGAGCCGGACGCGCTGGCGGCGCTGCGCCTGACCCTGCTGACGGTGGCGATTGCCGTGCCCGCCAACCTGGCGTTCGGCCTCGCGGCGGCCTGGACCATCGCCCGGTTCCGCTTTCGGGGCCGGTCGCTGCTCACGACGCTGATCGACCTGCCCTTTGCCGTCTCGCCGGTCATCGCGGGCCTGGTGTTCATCCTCCTCGCGGGACGCCAGGGGCTCATCGGCCCGTGGCTGGCCGCCCACGACCTCCGGATCATCTTTGCCGTGCCGGGCATCGTCCTGGCCACGATGTTCGTGTCCCTGCCGTTCATCGCGCGCGAGGTCATTCCGGTGATGGAGGCCGGCGGGGCGCAGGAGGAGGAGGCCGCCCGCGTCCTCGGCGCGAGCGGACTGCAGACGTTCCTCCGCGTCACGCTGCCCAACATCCGGTGGGGCGTGCTCTACGGCGTGATCCTCTGTACGGCGCGCGTGGTGGGGGAGTTCGGGGCGGTGTCGGTCGTCTCGGGCCACATCCGCGGCCGGACGAACACGCTGCCGCTGCATGTGGAGATTGTCTACAACGAGTACCAGTTCCAGGCCGCCTTTGCCGTGGCCTCGATACTCACGGGCCTCGCGCTCGTGACCCTGGTGGTGAAGGCCGTGGCGGAGCGGCGGCTGCCGTGACGTCTGGAGAGTGTTCATGAGCATCGAAGTCCGCGGGTTGACCAAGCGCTTCGGGCACCACGCCGTGCTCGACGAGGTGAGCTTCACCGTCCGTTCGGGCGAGCTCGTCGCCCTGCTCGGCCCATCCGGGTCCGGCAAGACCACGCTGCTGCGCGTCATCGCGGGCCTCGAGGCGCCGGATGCCGGCCGCGTGCTGTTCGATGGCGGCGACCTGACCGCCCGGCACGCGACGGAGCGCGGCGTGGGCTTCGTGTTCCAGCACTACGCCTTGTTCCGCCACATGACGGTGTTCGAGAACGTCGCCTTCGGCCTGCGCGTGCGATCGCGCGCGCACCGCCCGTCCCCCGCGCTGATCCGGCAGAAGGTCGACGAGCTGCTGGCCCTGGTCCAGCTCGACTACCTCGGCGCGCGCTACCCCGGCCAGTTGTCCGGCGGACAGCGCCAGCGCGTCGCGCTCGCGCGCGCGCTCGCCGTGGAGCCGCGCGTGCTGCTCCTCGACGAGCCCTTTGGCGCGCTCGATGCCAAGGTCCGGCAGGAGCTGCGGCGGTGGCTGCGCCGGCTGCACGGCCAGGTCCACCTGACGAGCGTCTTCGTGACGCACGACCAGGAGGAGGCACTCGAACTGGCCGACCGTGTCGTGGTCATGAACGAGGGACGCATCGAGCAGGACGGCACGCCGGAGGCCGTCGTGGAGTCGCCGGCCAGCCCGTTCGTGCTCACCTTTGTCGGCAGCGTCAACATCTTCCGCGGGCGCGTGCAGCACGGGCGCGCCACGCTCGGCGCGCTGGCCGTGGACTGCCCGGAGCATCCCGGTCCGCAGGCCAGGCCGGCCGCGGGCTACGCCCGGCCGCACGAGCTCACGATCGGACGCCAGGATGCCGGCGACGGGCTCTGGGCCACCGTCGGCGACGTCCGCGCCGCGGGCGCCGTGGTGAAGATCGAACTCAGCGACGGCGCCGGCGGCCTGATTCAGGTGGAACTGGGGCGCGATGCCTACCGGTGGCTGGACGCGCGCTCGGGTGAGCGCGTCTACGTGAGGCCGACACGGATGCGCGTCTTCACGGACGACGACGCGCAGATTCGGTGAGGGGGGGGCGAGGCGATCACATGTAGCCGTCGCGCCGGAGCGTCTCGAGGCCGCCCTCGTCTTCCGCATCCTGCGCGCGGCCGGCCCGCTCCGCCACGCGCGCGAGCGAGCCGCTGACCAGTTCGGCGAGCACGGCCCGGACCGTCCCCGCCTCCGACGCGATGGCCTTCGTGCACGGCCCGCACCCGAGCGACCGATACCGTCGTCCGTCGCCCTGATCGAAGTAGAGGTCAATCACCGGGATGGACTCGCGTTCGATGTACTCCCAGACGTTGACCTCGGTCCAGTCGAGCAGCGGGTGGACGCGCACGTGGGTGTTCGGCGCGAACTCGGTGTTGTACTGCTGCCAGAACTCCGGCGGCTGGTCCGCCACGTCCCATCCGTTCTGCTGGTCGCGCGGCGAGAAGTAGCGCTCCTTCGACCGGCTGCCCTCTTCGTCGGCCCGTGCCCCGACGATGACGCCGGTGAAGGGATCCGTGTTCGGGTCGCGCTCGTAGCGGCTGGTCGCGCGGTTGAAGCGATAGCGGGGACCTTCGCCGCTGAGCGTCTGTCGCAGCGCCTCGGTCTTGAGCAGCGAGCAGCACGTCAGGCGATCGACGGCGCCGTCCGGGAACGTGCGCCGCTGTTCCAGCGCGTCCAGGTTCTGCCCGTAGAGCAGGTAGAGGTCCCACTCCGCCGCCAGGCGGTCGCGGTACGCGATCATCGCCGGGATCTTGAAGCCCGTGTCGATGTGGACCAGCGGAAACGGCACGTGGCCGAAGAAGGCCTTGCGCGCCAGCCACAGCAGGACGGTGCTGTCCTTGCCGATGGACCAGAGCATGCACAGGCGCGGGAACGCGGCATACGCCTCGCGCAGCAGGTGGACGCTGTGGTGCTCGAGCTGTTGCAGGTGATCCATCACCCGAGACCCTCGGTCTGCCGGCCGCCGCCGCGGTCCATCCCGTTCGCGGTCTGCCGCAGGATGATGGCCGCCGCCTCGTCGGCGTCCACCCGGCGCGTGTCGATCGTGACCTCGGGACGGACGGGCGCCTCGTAGGGATCGTCCACCCCGGTGAACTGCCGGAGGTCTCCCCGGCGCGCGCGCGCGTACAGCCCCTTGACGTCCCGGCGCTCGCACTCGTCGAGCGGCGTCGCCACGTGGACCTCGATGAAGCGACGGCACATCCGGCGCACGCGGTCGCGCGAGGCGGCATACGGTGAGATGAGGGCGCACACCACGAAGACGCCGTGGTGCTCCAGGCGGCTGGCCAGGTAGCCGGCGCGCAGCACGTGCGCCTCGCGCTCGTCGCGCCCGAACCCGGCGGGCGGCAGGGCCGCCCGCAGCGCGTCGCCGTCCAGCAGTTCCACGCGCGGCCACACGGCCTGCACGCGAGCCACGAGCGCCGCGGCAATCGTGGACTTGCCCGACCCGGACAACCCCGTCAGCCAGACGACGGCGGCGGCTTCCGGGCCGGTGCGCGACGGGGGCCCCGACTGGATGGCTGCGGCCGCGCGATCGGAGGTCATCATGGGCATGTGCTCCTCATGCCGGACCGAAAACCACGCGTCGCTCCTGCAGGAGGCGCTCCAGACGCGAGACATCCTCGGTCACCGGCGCCGCCGCCGCGCAGACGAGATCGCTCGCAAGGTCCGTCGTCACCGCCCCGCCGAGCCAGACGGTGAGCACCCGGTCCGCGCCGACCGACGTCCGGACCACGTCCACGTCGTGCTCGGTGAGCGCCACCGCCGTGGCGATGACGATCAGCCCGGCGTCGAGCAGGATGTGGCTCACCTCGCCCAGGCGCCGCAGGTGCTCGTGGCGCGTCTCGTCGGTCCGCGCGATGTCCGCATCCACGCCGTAGAGCACATTGGCGATGGCCAGGAAGTAGACGACGCGCCCGTCGCTGAAGAGGCGCTCCTCGAGCGCGCGTGCGAGCGCCTTGCGATCCGCGGCCGCCGGTCCCGTGACCAGCAGCACCGCGGGCCGCTGCCCGTAGCGCACGGTCCGGCGCGTCCCGGCGATGAGGCTGTGCGCCCACTGGTGCTCGCGCTGGAGCACCTTGTCGCGGACCCACGCCTGCTGGTCCGGCAGCGTCTCCCGGATGATGCCCCCGCCGGCAATCTGGTGCCGATCGACGAGGACGAACCGCGAGGTCTGCCCCAGGCGATCCGCGGTGTCGAAGGCCAGGGGCTTGCGCGTGACAAGCGTGCAGTCGGCCACCTCGTGCGGCTGGATCTCGAGGGCGCCGTCCGCGCTCGACAGGTTCGACGCGTCCAGGACCCGATGGACCGCCTCGATGGTCACCGGCACGCGCGCGGCGCCGAGCTTGAGGAGGTACTCGCGCGACGTGTGCAGCGGGTGGCGCCCGAGCCACACGACGCTCGCCCGGAAGCGCGTCGACACGTCCGCGCGGACGCCGGATGCCGCGATGGCCATCTCCCCGCGCTCGACGTAGATGTGATCGACGAGCGTCAGCCCCGTCGCCTGGCCCGCGGCCACGCTGGTCTCCGCCGGCCTGTTGAAGGCCTCGATCGTCCGGACCCGGCTCCGCTTCCCCGACGGCAGGAAGATCACGTCGTCGCCCACCTCGATCCGGCCGGTGAGGACGGTCCCCGCCACGATGCGCCTGTCGTCGTGGTGCTCCGTGAACTTGTAGACGCCCTGGACCGGCATGCGGAACGGGGCGTCGACGGGCGGCGGCGCGGACGTGAAGCCGTCGAGCGTCTCCAGCACGGTCGGCCCTTGATACCAGGAGAGCGCCGTCGATCGGGCGGCGATGTTGTCGCCGGTGGCCCCGCTCACCGGCAGGAAGCACGAGGGCGGCACCTGCAGGTTGGCCAGGAACGCGCCGTACTCTTCGACGATGGCGTCGAAGACGGACCGGGACCAGCCGACCAGGTCCATCTTGTTGACCAGGACGGCGATCTGGCGGATGCCGAGCATCGACAGGAGGTACCCGTGCCGCCGGGAATTCTCCCGGATACCCTCCCGGGCATCGATCACCAGCAGAGCCGCCTCGGCACGGGCGGCCCCGGTGACCATGTTGCGCAGGAACTCCGCGTGCCCGGGTGCGTCGATCAGGATGTAGTCCCGCCGCGACGTGCGGAAGAAGACGCGGGCGGCATCGATCGTGATGCCCTGCGCACGCTCGTCGCGGAGCGCGTCGAGCAGGAAGGCGTACTCGAAGGGACGGGCGTGGCGGGCGCAGTGTGCGCGCACCGCCTCGACCTTGCCATCCGGCAGCGACCCCGTGTCCGCGAGCAGGCGGCCCACGACGGTGCTCTTGCCGTGGTCCACGTGCCCGGTGACGACGAGGTTCATGACCGGGCCGCCCTGCGCTGCCCCAGTGTCGGGCTGGCGCGGCGGGAGTCACGGCGGATGTGTGACGTGGGCGCAGGCACTCGGACCAACCGAGTGCAGGAACGACGCCAACCATTGCCGCGCCCGGCTCACCGGTGCATTCCGCGGCCAACCGAGGAGCCGCGGCGATCCGCGTCCCGGGGGGCGCGGCCGCCGCGGGACGACCGACTTCCGCGAATGGGAAAAGATCTGCCCGAAGACCGAAGTTGGCCTGCGGGCGTCACCCGGCGCCGCCGGCGGCAGAGCTCAGCCGCCGGCTACCAGCCGAGCACGTGCGCGAACATCAGCGGCGCGACGATGGTCGCGTCCGACTCGATGATGAACTTCGGCGTGTCCACGGCCAGCTTCTCCCACGTGATCTTCTCGTTCGGCGAGGCGCCGGAGTAGGAGCCGTAGCTCGTCGTGGAGTCGCTGATCTGGCAGAAGTAGGCCCAGAGCGGCACCTCGCGCTGGAGATCCTGGCGGAGCATCGGGACGACGCAGATCGGGAAGTCGCCGGCAATGCCGCCGCCGATCTGGAAGAAGCCGATGGTGCTCGACGCCGACGTGCGGGTGTACCAGTCCGTCAGCGCCATCATCGTCTCGATGCCCGTGCGGACCGTGTGCGGGCTGGTGATGTCGCCCGTGATGCAGCGCGCGGCGAACATGTTGCCGAGCGTCGAGTCCTCCCAGCCCGGCACGAAGATGGGCAGGTTGCGCTCCATGGCGGCGTAGAGCCAGCTGTCGGCCGCGGGCACCTGGAACGTGGCGGCCAGCTCCGGGCGCCGCAGCACGCGGTACAGGTACTCGTGCGGGAAGTACCGCTCGCCGGCCGCCTGGGCCATCGTCCACTCCTCGATCATCAGGCGCTCGATGCGCCGCATGGCCTCGCCTTCGGGGATGCACGTGTCCGTGACGCGGTTCAAGTGGCGGTCGAGCAGCGCCTGCTCGTCGGCGGGCGTCAGGTCCCGGTAGTGGGGCACCCGGACGTAGAAGTCGTGCGCAACCAGGTTGAACACGTCCTCTTCGAGGTTGGCGCCCGTGCAGCAGATGGCGTCCACCTTGCCCTGCCGGATCATCTCGGCCAGCGACAGTCCGAGCTCCGCCGTGCTCATCGCGCCCGCAAGGGTCACCAGCATCCGCCCGCCGCCGTCGATGTGCGCGGCGTAGGCTCGCGCCGCATCGAGCAGCGTTGCGGCATTGAAGTGCCTGTAGTGACGATCGAGAAACGCGGAGATGACCCCGGACGTGGCAGCCGGAGCGCCGGAACGAGCAGGACGAGCGTTGGGCATCGATAACCCCGTCAGCGACCGGAAATGGAGTCGGATGGCCTGTCGGTCGCGGCGGGACCATCCGGGCGCCCTACGGCCCGCCGTGCGGGCCGCCATCGGGACGCGGGTGGCTTCCGTCGGGATGTTATCGTCCAGGCGGCCGTCTGTCGATGTCTTTTCCGTCCTGCGGGCCACTCGCGTAGGAGCGCCGCACCGGACAGGCGCTGGCAGGCCGCGGCTTTCGTGCGGCACAATAGCGCCGGATGCCGGCCGCCGCGCGCGCCGCTGCGCGCGAGGGTGGCACGCTGAAGGGCAGGTCCGTCATGTCACTCCGTTCTGCCGCACCCTGGATGATGGCACTCGCCTGCCTGGCATCGCTGCCGGTCCGCGCGATCGACCTCGATGTCGACGCGCGGGACCGGGACGTGGCCCTGCAGGTGGCCCGCGACACGGATGCCGTGCGCCAGCGCTTCCACGCGCCCTACATCAGGGCCGTCAACGGCGAGGCGGTCGAACGCATCGAGGTCATCACCGAGACGCGGCGCCTCGTGCTGATCGCCGAGGAGCGGATTCGCGCCGGCGATCACGCCTTTGCCCGCGGCGTCCGCGCGCCGCAGGAGGCGCTCGCGCCCTGGAAGCAGCGAGTCTCGATCGTCGCGCGCCTGCGGCTCCCGCCGCACAATACCTACGTGACGACGCCCCCGATGGACGTCACGCTCGGCATCGCGCCGGAGGGCGTCCGCCCGCTCGCGGTGGAGCGCCAGGCCATCTACGCGCAGCCGATGGGCGCCGAGACGATCGGGATGCCGATCGTCGGCGCGGTCGTCGAGTCCACGTTCGATGCCGTGGCCGTCGGCCAGCGTACGCTCTCCGTCATCGTGTGGCTCGGCGCCGAGGAGGCCGCGCGGACGACGATCGACTTCGGCCGGCTGCGGTAGCGGCAGCGGATCCCACCGGGACGTGGTCCCGGTGCCGCCGGCTCTGCCGCGCCGAGGCGGTCCGTGCTCACGCGCCCCGCGCGCAGCTGGACCGTACGCAAGCTGGACAATAGAAAGCGCTTCTCTCTGGTCTCCCGAGTCCCGGAGAATGGTGACGACGGGCTCCCCCAACCGCTCGATTCGATCCGGTCCCCGACTGTCACCGGAGGTGAGCGTATGCGTCTGGAGTTCGTACCTGTGCCCGAGTGGCCGCCGCTGGCATGGCTGGCGCGCTGCGAGGGTCACGGTGCCGCGCCGGTGGTCTTCCACGGCCCGCGCGTGGAGACACACGACGACTGGTTCTGCGAGGCGGCGTGGGCGGGCGCCTACGCGTCCGGCGACTTCGATCGCACGGACATCGTCGCCGGCACCGGCGGGCGCGTGCGTGACGGCGCGCTCGTCTTCGTCTCGTCGGGGTCGACTGTCGATCGGTTGAACGCCTTCGAGCGTGACGGCGCCGCCTGGGTGTCCAATTCCCTGTCGTGCCTGCTGGCCGGCACCGGCGCCACTCTCAGTCCCAGCTACACGCAGTACTTCCGGCACTTCCGCACCATCGTCCGCGGCATCCGGCACTACACGCGGCAACTGGAGACGTCCGCGGGCCCCGTGCAGTTCGTCTACTTCGACAACCTGGCCTGGGACGGCCGCGGCCTGTCCGTGCGGCCGAAGCCGGGCCTCGGCCGCGACTTCGGCAGCTTTGCCCGCGTGGACGCATTCCTGCGCGGGTCCATGCAGGCCATGGCGGAGAACCTGGCGAGCCCCGAGCGCCGATTCCCGTACCGCATGCTGACCACGGCGTCCTCCGGCTACGACTCGTCCACCGTCACGGTCCTCGCCCACCAGGCGGGATGCACCGACGTCATGTGCGTCGATCACGATCGGGAGGGCGACGATGACAGCGGGGAGCCGCTGGCCGGGCTGTTGGGACTCCGTGTGATCCGCGTCCAGCGATACGCCTGGCGCGACGCGGCGCTTCCCGAAGCCGCGTTCCTGGCCTCGGACGCGCACGGGGGCGACGTGTTCTTCAAGGGCGCGGAGCCCGTGCTTGCCGGCAGGGTCCTCCTGACCGGGTTCCACGGCGACAAGATGTGGGACAAGCACCCGAAGGACGTGAGCGAGGACATCGTCCGCGGGGATCAGTCCGGGCTGTCGCTGACGGAGTACCGGCTCGCGGCCGGCTTCATCCACTGTTCCGTCCCGTTCTGGGGCGTGCGGCAGATTCGCGACGTCAGCGCGATCAGCCGATCCGCGGAGCTCGAGCCCTGGGATGTCGAGGGCGATTACAGCCGGCCCGTCTGCCGGCGGATCGTCGAGGAGGCAGGCGTGCCCCGCGAGATGTTCGGGACGAAGAAGAAGGCGACCTGGGTGCAGTTCATCGCGAGCCGGGAGTTCATGTCCGAGCCGTCGCTGCACGACTACATGGAGTGGCTGCGCGCGAACCGCACGGCGTGGCTGCGCCGCGGGCGCGTGCCGCCGATCCTGGACATGGACGTCGATCGCCTGGAGCTGGCGGGGCGGCACCTGTTCCGCCTGCCGCCGAACGGCGGCCGCGGCGTGTCGTTGTCCGGACGCGTCCGCGCGGCGATCTCGGAACGGCCGACGCGGCTGCGCCGGCACGTGTTCCCCTGGGCCGTCGAGCACACGCGCCGCGCCTATCCGCGGCCGTTCTGACGGGCGGCCGTGCGAGGGCGTGTTGCGCGGACGAGCGGTGGTGCGGCGGCGGGAGACTGGCCCGCGCCGGGCGCGCGATTACTCGGCGGGCTCGTGATGACGGCGCGGCAGAAGCGCGGCCGCGCCCGAGAGCCACGCCGAGAACTCGAGCGGCGTGACGCGGGAATCGCAGATCAGGCGCGGCAGGAGCAGGCGATGCGACGTGCGCGTGGCGAGGCCCGGATAGCAGGTGGTGGCCGAGGCGACGCCTTCCTCCGCGAGCCATCCGAGGAAGTCCGGATGTGTCCGGCCGACCGGATAGCAGAAGTGCACCGGGCGCGCGCCGGTGATGGCCTGGATGCCGACACGGTTTTCCGTGATCTCGCGGCGATAGGCCTCCCGGTTGCGGGGGCGGCGGTGCCGGTGGGAGTGGAGCTGGACGTCGACGCCGTTCCGCGCCACCTCCGCCACCTCCTGCGGGTTCATCAGGTGAAGCAACCGCCGCGACAGCAGGGAGGCGAAGTCGAACCCCGCGCACGCGGCCACCTGGGCCAGCAGCGCGTGGCGTTCGTCGGCAGAGAGATGGTGGCCGTCCGCAAAGGAGACGATCCGCTGCCAGGCCGCCTGCCGTCCGGGCTCGTGCGTCAGGTCCATCGGCGCGTCGCTACCCAGCGTCGGCGGCGCGGGGACGATGTGTCCGCGGCTCTTCCACAGGATGTAGGCGAGCGCGGTCGTGAAGACCGGCTTGTTGTTGTAGCAGTAGTAGGTCGTGAGGTACAGCGAGACCGGAACGCCGGCGGCCCGGATGAGCGGGTAGGCCTCGCGATAGAAGTCCACGCTGCCGTCGTCGAAGGTGATGGCAAGCGCCCGGGCGGGCAGCGTGCCCGCGTAGAGGCGCTCCACGGCGTCGTGCAGGCCGAGGACGGTGAAGCCCTGTTCGGCGATCATCTCGAGGTGGGACTGGAACTGGGCGGGCCGCATGTAGAGCTCGGGGTTCCACAGGTGTTCATCGTCCTGCGAGATGCCGTGGTAGCCGAGGATCAGCAGGCGCCCGTTCCGCCAGTGACTGGCGCCGAGCATCCGGAACACACCCGTATCGCGCATGACGCGGAGCGTGGCGAGCTTCATCTCCTTGAGCATCGGATCCCCGAGGTCGCCGCGGTCACGGCGATGCAGCACAGCCGTGACGAATGACCCTGCAGCCAATCTAGCATCGGTCGGTGCCGGCACGTCGATCGCGCGCGTGATGCCGCCGCGCAGCTCGACCGTGCTGGCGGCCGCCATCGATCGCGCGAGACGGACGGGAGAGGCCCGCCTGCTGCAGCCGGACTTCGCGCGTGTCCGCGCGATGCTCGGGGCGGCCGGCGTGTCGGCGGACGAGCGCATCCGCGCCGTCCACGAGGTGACGCAGGCCCCGTCCACGCAGGCCGCGGCCGCGCGGCTTGTGGAGCGTGTCGAATTCCCGGAGCTGGATGCCGGCCGCGCGATCGTGGAACGCTGCCTGCTGATCGAGACGGCCCTCCGATCGCTTCCAGCGCTGCCGCAGGTGCCGGTGTCGGACGCGGTGAAGCTCCTGATCTGCGACGAGGTGGCATCGTGGTCCCGCCTGGACGGCGACCGCGCGCGCGCGTTTGCCGCGGGCACGAGCCGGTTCGAGGCCGCGTGCAAGACGGCATCGCTGCGCCGCTTTCCCGCGGGTGAGTTCGACTGGGAAGCGGGCGGGCTGCCGCTGTCCTACCTGCTGCGGGTCAGCCCGCGTGATCTGCCGCGCGCGGTGTACACCACCGTGGCCCGCCTCGGCGGGCGTGCCCCCGTGTTTTTCGCCCACCTGGGGTACGGCCGCCGCCGGGCGTCGCTGTCCGAGGTCGAGGCCAACCGCTCGTACTACCGCATGGCCCGCTCGATGGAGCTGCAGCCCGCGGTTCGGGGGTTCGTGGCGTCCTCGTGGATTCGCTCGCCCGATACCCACCGCGTCAGCCCGCATCTCGCGTGGCTCAATCGCGTCTTCCTGGAGAACGGCGGGTTCGTGGCGGTGATGGGCGCCGCCGACCCCGGCTGCGGCGTCTTCGTCCGGAGCCGCGCCCGCCGGGCGCTCTACGAACGCGGTGAGTTCGTGCCGACGGTCGGACTCGTCATCTGGCCGCGCCGCGCGATGATCCGCTGGGCCGCGGCACATCCCGAGTTCGCTGACCC
>CAZUGF010000009.1:16645-27615 GCA_964619705.1 uncultured Bifidobacteriaceae bacterium | reverse complement strand
GGACCTGCGCCGACCACGTGCGTCGTGGTACCGGCACGCCGCTCAACCGAGCGCGATGCCGCTCTGCGCGGCGGGGAGCGTGACGGTAGCTGTCGTGCCCCCGCCCCGCCGATCGGCCAGCGTGACGGCGCCGCCCTGGTGCTCGAGCAGACGCCTGACGATGGGCAGGCCGAGGCCGGTGCCGCCGGGCCGGGTGGTCACGAACGGATCGAAGATGCGATCGCGGATGGCCGCGGGGATGCCCGTGCCCCGATCGTCGACCCGGACGATCGCCACCGCGCCCCGCCGCACGGCCGTCACCCGGATGGGCGCCGGCGCCTCCGCGCGCGACGCCTGCGCGGCATTGAGCAGCAGGTTGAGGAACACGTCGCACAGCAGGTCGCGCTCGCCGACGACCTGAATGGTGCGATCGGCGCTCCTGATCTCGATCCGCGGCGTCCGCAGGACCGCACGCGTCCGGTCGGCCGCGTCGGCGAGGACCGGCATGAGCGCGACGGTGTCCCGGCGCCGCGGGTGCGGTCCCGCCCACAGCAGGATGTCGTTGACGCGATTGTTGAGGGCGTCCAGCCGTGCGAGCATCGCGCCCAGCACGGTGTGCTCCTGGCCGGACCCGGCCAGCCGCGACTGCAGGACCTGGAGCGATCCCTTCAGGCCGGCGAGCGGGTTCCGCACTTCGTGCGCCACGATGGCCGCCAGCTCGCCGAGCGCGGCGGCCGGTTCCTGCGCCGGCCCGCCGCTGATGGCCGCGCGCGGCTCGATGTCGGCGTGGAGGGCGAGGTACTGGCAGAGCGCCCCGCGGCTGTCGAACAGCGGGACGATGACCGTGTCCACCCAGAAGCGGGAGCCGTCGCCGGCGCGGTTGCAGATCGCGCCGTGCCACATGCGGCCGGCGGCAATCGTCCGCCACAGCTCGCCCATGAACGCCGCCGGGTGATGCCCGGAGTTGACGATCCGGCAGTCCCGGCCGGTCAGCTCGTCGCGTGAGTAGCGGGAGATCTCGCAATAGCGGTCGTTGACGTAGGTGAGGACACCGCGCGTATCGGTGACCGCGACGATGGCCGCCTGCCCGATGGCCCTTGCGATCGCGGTCGGCCGCGCCGGGCGCCCCGCGCGCGTGCTGTCCCGCTCCGATCGATCGGTCCCGTTCCGCATGTCGGTCGTGCCCGGTGTCCCCCGGCGGGATCGCCGCCCCCCAGGTCCGGCCGTGCAAGGACGGGGCCGGGCCCGGCGCCATCGCGGCCGCCCCGTCGCACGGCCGGTCTGACGCCGGACCCGCCGCAACGGCGCCAGGCTGCGTCGTTCGGCGCCGGGAATTTCGCCACCAGCCACGGAATTTTCCGCGCACGGGGTGTTGCCCTCGGCGCCGCACCGCGACGCGTGGTGCCTGCGCGCGCGTGATGCCGCGGCACGGCCCTTGCTCCTGGGGGCGGCGTGACCTGAAAGAGCACTGCCATGACGACCACCTTGACCCTGACGTGCGGTATTCCTGATCACCTGCTCGGCGCCATCCGTGCCGAGTTCGACGAGATGCCGGGCATGCGCCTGACGCCCGAGCAGTTCGAACGCCTGTGGAACCTCGATCGGACCGAGTGCCGCTGCGCCATCGACCACCTGATCGAGGAGGGATTCCTCCGCGAGGACCGCCGGGGCCGGCTGCTCCGGATGGCGGACGTCCATCCCTGAGCGGCCGATTCGGACAGGCTGACGGCCGGCTGCGCGCCGTCGGCCGCACCTCGACGGAAGGCTCACGAGGGCCCGCGCTCGTATACTGGGCGTGCATGGCCCGCGCCACCATCCTTGTCGTCGATGACGAGCCGCTGATCCGGTGGTCGCTGGTCGAGCGCCTGCGCGCCGACGGGCTGCACCTGGTGGAGGCGGCCACCGGCGCGGAGGCCGTGGACCGGGTCCGCGACGGCGTGGACCTGGTGCTCCTGGACTACAAGCTGCCCGACACGGACGGCGTGTCGGTCCTGCGCCAGATCAAGGAACACGACCCCGACATCCTCGTCATCCTGCTGACCGCCTACGCCACCGTCGACACGGCCGTCGAGGCCATGAAGCTCGGCGCGTACCACTTCGCGAACAAGCCGTTCAACGTCGACGAGGTGGCGCGCACGGTGGAGAAGGCGCTCGAGACCACGGAGCTGCGCCGCGAAGTGCGCGCGCTCCGTGCCAGCCAGGCGCAGCCGTACAGCTTCGATCGGATTGTCGGCCAGTCGGCCCCGATGCTGGCGCTCAAGGCGCTGCTGCGCAAGGTGGCCACGAGCCCCGCGTCGACGGTGCTGCTGACGGGGGAGAGCGGCAGCGGCAAGGACCTGGCGGCCAAGGTGCTGCACTACAACAGCGCGCGGGCGACCCGGCCGTTCATGAACATCACCTGCTCCGCGATTCCAGAGGCGCTGCTCGAGAGCGAGCTCTTCGGCCACGAGCGCGGTGCGTTCACGGATGCGCGGCAGCAGAAGCGCGGGCTGCTCGAGGCCGCGGACGGCGGGACGGTGTTCCTCGACGAGATAGGAGAGATGACGCCCGCCCTCCAGGCCAAGCTGCTCCGGTTCCTGGAGGAGAAGGCGTTCAAGCGCGTGGGCGGCGCGCACGACATCTCCGTGGACGTGCGCGTGGTCTCCGCCACGAACCGGAACCTGGAGGAGCTGGTCAAGGCGGGCCGGTTCCGCGCGGACCTGTACTACCGGCTGAACGTCCTGCCCGTGGAGCTGCCGCCGCTGCGCGCGCACGCCGAGGACCTGCCGCACCTCCTCAGCTTCTACATCGATGCGTACAACCGCGAGTTCCGCAAGGCCGTGCGCGGCGTGTCGCCGGCCGCGCTGCGCGAGCTGGCCGCCTATGGCTGGCCGGGCAACATCCGCGAGCTCCGCAATGCCGTCGAGCGGGCGATGCTCCTGGCCGAGGACGTGTGGCTCGAACCGGCCGACTTCCCGATGCTCGGCGCCCGCAGCGACGCCGTGGACGGCATGGGGCTGCCGGCGGGCGGCGTCAACCTCGAGGACCTGGAGCGCAGCCTGGTCGTGCAGGCCCTCGAGCGGAGCGGCGGCAATCAGACGCGCGCCGCGGCGCTGCTCGGCCTCAACCGCGACCAGATTCGCTACCGCATCGACAAGTTCGGCCTCACCCGGCCCACGCCCGCGCGCGACTGAGATGCCATGTCAGCCAGGTGACGGGCGCCGATGAGTGTGACCCTGGCGGCCGGCCTCGGCCTGGCCGCACTCCTGGTGTGGGCGCTGGTGGCGCTCGTGCGCGAGCGCGGACGCGTCCGCATGGGCGCGCTCAGCCGCGTCAACGAGACGCTCGAGGCCGAGATCGAATCGCGGACCTCCGCCCTGCGCGAGGCACATGCCCGCCTGCAGTCGATCATCCACTCCGCCGTGGACGGCATCATCGTCATCGACCACGCCGGGTGCATCGAGGAGTTCAATCCCGGCGCGGAGCGCCTGTTCGGGTACGCGGCCGCCGAGGTCATCGGCCGGAACATCCATATCCTGATGCCGTCGCCGTATCACGAGGAGCACGACGGATACCTCGCGCGCTACCTCGCCACGGGCGAGCCGCACATCATCGGCATCGGCCGCGCCGTCACCGGGCGCCGGCAGGATGGCGCCACGTTCCCCCTGCACTTGTCCGTGGGGGAGATGCGCCTCGGCGACCAGCGGAAGTTCACGGGGATCGTGCACGACCTCACGGACCGCACGCGCATGGAGGCGCAGCTGCGCGAGCAGGCAGCGCTCGTCCGCCTGGGCGAGATGGCCGCCGTCATCGCTCACGAGGTGAAGAATCCCCTCGCGGCCGTGCGCGGCGCCATCCAGGTGATCGGGTCGCGCCTGCCGGCCGGGAGCGCGGAGACCGCGGTGGTCGGCGAGGTCCTGACGCGCATCGACACGCTCAACGACCTGGTCCGCGACCTCCTGCTGTTTGCCCGTCCGCCGAAGCCGCAACCGGCGCCGGTGGACGTCCGCAGCCTTATCGCGATGACCGCGGACCTGCTCCGCCAGGATCCCGCGCTCGGCAGCGTGGAGGTGACGGTCGAGGGTGAGGCCCCGCCGGTCAGGGCGGACCCGGAGATGCTCAAGATCGTGTTCCAGAACCTGCTGGTCAACAGCGCGCAGGCGGTGGACGGACAGGGACGCGTCGCCGTCGTGGTGGCGGTCGAGAAGGGGGACTGCCTGGTCACGGTCCGCGATTCGGGGCCCGGCATCCTGCCGGAGGTGCGCGGCCACCTCTTCACGCCCTTCTTCACCACCAAGGCGCGCGGCACCGGTCTCGGGCTCGTGACGGCCCGCCGCCTGCTGGATGCCCATCAGGGCACGATTGACGTTACCTGTCCGCCCGACGGCGGCACCGTCGTGACCGTCAGGCTGCCGGCGAGCGTGCCCGCGTGAACGCACCGCCCGTCCGGGCAGGCCTGGCGTTGACGTTGGCGATGGCCCTCGCCGCCTGCCACGGATCTCCCGCCGCGGAGTCCTCGCACGAGTTCGTGACGGTGTACCGTCCCGTCAACACGTGGTCCGGGACGGGCAGCCAGACCATCGGGGACGTGATGCTCGATTCCGGCCGGTTCCGCGTGACATGGGAGACGCGCCACCCGGCCGTGCCGGGCGGCGGCACGTTCCGGCTGACGGCCCGGAGCTCGGTGAGCGGCCGCCCCCTGCAGGAGGTGGCCGACCACCGCGGCGAAGGGCAGGGCCGCGTCGAGTTCGATGAGGAGGACCGCCGGATCTACGATTTCACGGTGGAGTCGAGCGCGATCGAATGGTCATTCACGGTCGAGGACGTAATCGTGGTTCCCAGATAGCCGGCTCAGGAACTATCCTTGTGCAGGACGCGCTCGCCCTCCAACGGCCGAGTTGGCGGGCCGCTGGGACGACCGACGGCGAGTGATGATTCCTCTACTCATTCTTTCTCCATTCGCGCTGGCGCCCTGTGCGCTGTGGCTGGGCCAGAAGCCCGGCCGTGCCGGCTGGCTGGCGCTCGCGCCCGCGGCCCTCTTCGCCTACTTCGCGGCCACGCTCGCGGCCGTTGCCAGGACGGGTCCGATCGTCGAGGAACTGGCCTGGGCGCCTGCGCTCGGCCTGACGCTCGCCTTTCACCTGGACGGCCTCGGCCTCCTCTTCGCGCTGCTCATCACGGGCATCGGCGCGCTCATCGTCCTCTACGCCTCGTCCTATCTCTCCGGCCATCCGCAGGCCGGACGCTTCCACGCCACGCTTCTCGCCTTCATGGGCTCGATGCTCGGCGTGGTCCTCTCCGACAACATCTTTGCGCTCTTCGTCTTCTGGGAGCTCACCGGGTTCACGTCGTTCCTGCTGATTGGCTTCGAGCACGACAAGGCCTCGTCGCGTGCGGCCGCCATCCAGGCATTCGTGGTGACGGGGGCCGGCGGCCTGGCGCTGCTCGCCGGGATGGTCCTCCTGTCGCTCGCGACGGGCGGGACCAGCCTCTCCGCGCTGCTGGCGAGCGGCGCGCACCTGGGCGTGCACGCCCTCGCGGTGCCGATGACGCTGCTCGTCCTGCTGGCGGCCTTCACCAAGTCCGCGCAGGTGCCGTTCCACTTCTGGCTGCCGAACGCGATGGCCGCGCCGACACCGGTGAGCGCATACCTGCACTCCGCGACGATGGTCAAGGCGGGCATCTACCTGATGCTGCGGCTCACGCCGGTCCTCGGGGGGACCCCGCTCTGGACGGCGCTCGTGGCGGGCGCGGGACTCGTGACGATGGTCGGCGGGGCCTGGCGGGCCGTCCAGGAGACGGACCTGAAGCGGATCCTGGCCTACTCGACGATCAGCGCCCTCGGCGTCCTGACGCTGCTGCTGGGCATCGGCACGCGCGAGGCGATCATCGCGGCGATCGTGTACCTGGTTGCGCACGCGTGCTACAAGGGCGCGCTCTTCATGGTGGCCGGCGCGCTGGATCACGAGACGGGGACCCGTGACGTCGTCCGGCTCGGCGGTCTGCGCGAGGCCATGCCGATCACGGCCGCAGCCGGTGCGCTGGCGGCGGCTTCCATGGCCGGCCTGCCGCTCTTTCTCGGGTTCCTCGGCAAGGAGCACTTCTACGAGGCCATCGCGCACGCCGGCGGGTGGGCGGCCTGGCTGCTCGTGGCGGCCGTCGGCGCCAGCGCCTTGCTGGGCGCCGCGGGCCTCATCGCGGGCGTCGGCCCGTTCTTCGCGCGATCGGACCAGCACTTCGACGTGCACGAACCGCCGAAGGCCCTCTGGATCGGCCCGCTCGTGCTCGGCGTGATGGGCCTGGCCGCGCTCGTGCCCGGACTGATCCAGGTGCCGCTGGACCTGGCGGCGGCCAGCGTCCTCCGCGAACCGGCCCCCGTGGGCCTCGGCTTCTGGCACGGGCTGACGCCGACGCTGTTGCTGAGCCTTGTCACGCTGGCCCTGGCGGCGGGCGTGTACGTGTGGCGGGACACCGTCCGCCGGCGCGCGTGGCCCCGTGCGCTCGGCAGCGAGCGTCTCTACACCGGTGCCGTCGGCGTGCTCGATGCGATCAGCCGGGCCGCGACGCCTGCGCTGCAGAGCGGATCGCTCAGGTCCTACGTCCTGACGATCGTGCTCACGGCCGGCGGGCTGGTCGGCATGGCGTTCGTCGTGACGGGCGGGCTGCGCCTGCCGGAGAGCACCACCGGGATCCGTCCGCACGAGGCCATCATCGCCGTCTTCATCATGGCCGCCGCGCTCTCCGCGGCGCGCGCCCGGTCCGCCATGGCCGCCGTGCTGTCGCTCGGCGCCGTCGGCTACGGCGTGGCGTCGATGTTCCTGATGTTCGGCGCGCCGGACCTCGCCATGACGCAGTTCTCCGTGGAGACGCTCACGGCGGTCATCTTCGTCTTCGTCTTCCGCGGGTTCCAGCGGTTCGGGCAGTTGTCGCCGGGGGTCGTGCGGGTCCGTGACGCGCTGGTCGCCGGCGCCTTCGGCGCCATCGTCGGCGCGCTGGTGCTGCTCGTCGCCACCGCGCACACCGATCCCCGCCTGACCAACTTCTTCGTCGAGAACGGCCCCGCGCTCGCCCACGGCCGCAACATCGTCAACGTCATCCTCGTGGACTTCCGCGCCTTCGACACCATGGGCGAGATCACCGTCCTCGTGACGGCGGCGATCGGCGTCTACGCGCTGGTGCGCCTCGGCGCCGGAGAGGGGCAGCAGGGCCGATGAGTTCCCTCATCCTTCGCACGGCGACGCGCTTCCTGATGCCGCTGCTGCTGCTGTACGCCGTGTTCCTGCTGCTGCGCGGCCACAACGCCCCGGGCGGAGGGTTCGTGGGCGGCCTCATCGTCGCGGCCGCGTTCTCGCTGTACGCGCTCGCGTTCGGCGTGCCCGCGGCGCGGGCCGCGCTGCTGATCGAGACGCGGACGCTCCTCGGCGCGGGACTGCTGGTCGCCCTGATGAGCGGCCTGCCGGCCGTGCTCCTGGGACAGCCGTTCCTGACGGCGCAGTGGACCGACATCGGCATGGCCGTCGGCACGCCGCTCGTCTTCGACGTGGGCGTCTTCCTTGTCGTCATCGGCGTCGTGCTGACGATGACGTTCAACCTGGCGGAGGAGTGACGCGTGGAGTTCCTGCTGGCCCTGACCTCCGGCGTGCTCTACGCGAGCGGCTTCTACCTGATGCTGCGGCGCCGACTCGCGCAGCTCATCATCGGCCTGGGGCTGATCTCGAACGGCACCAATCTGCTGATCTTCACGTCCGGGAGCCTGACGCGGGCCCGTGCGCCCGTGGTGCCGGAAGGCGCGCTGACCATCGAGCCGCCCTTTGCGGACCCGGTGCCGCAGGCCCTCATCCTCACTGCCATCGTCATCGGCTTCGGCGTGCTGGCGTTCACGCTCGTGCTCGCGCACCGCGTCCACCAGTCCATCGGGACGGACGACGTGGACGAAGTCGGCCGGGGTGAGGCCGCATGAGGCTGCTCGCCCCGATCCTGGTCCCGCTCTTCACGGCCGCCCTGCTGCTGCTGGCGCCGCGGCGTCCGCTGCCGCAGCGCTGGATTGCGTGCATCGGGTCCGTCCTGCTGCTCGTGAGCGGCCTGGTCCTGTTCACGACGGTGGAACGCGAGGGCATCCAGGTGGTGCAGGCCGGCGGATGGGCCGCGCCGTTCGGCATCACCATCGTGGCGGACCTGCTGGCCGCGATGCTCGTGGTCGCCGCCGGCGTCGTCGGCGTGGCCGTGTCCGTGTACGCGTTCGCGGGCGTCGATCCCCGGCGAGAAGGCGTCGGCTATCACGTCCTCCTGCAGATCCTGCTCATGGGCGTCTGCGGCGCCTTCCTGACCGGCGACCTTTTCAACCTGTACGTCTGGTTCGAGGTGATGCTGGTCGCCTCGTTCGTGCTGATCGCCCTGCACCGCACGAGCGAGCAGGTGGCGGCCGCGTTCAAGTACGTCACGATCAACCTGGTCGCGTCGGCGCTCTTCCTGACGGCGCTCGGCCTGCTCTACGGCAGCACCGGCACGCTCAACATGGCGGACCTGGCGACGATCGTCCCCGGCCGCGACCAGCCCGTCGTGGATCTCGTGCTGGCGATGTTGTTCCTCACGTCCTTCGGCATCAAGGCCGCCCTGTTCCCGCTCTTCTTCTGGCTGCCGGCGTCCTATCACACGCCGCCCGCGGCCATCGGCGCGGTGTTCGCGGGCCTGCTGACGAAGGTCGGCGTGTACTCGCTCATCCGGGTCTTCACGCTGCTCTTCCGGGACGCGCCCTCGTTCGTGTTCACCCTCGTGCTCGCAATCTCGGCGGCCACCATGGTGGTCGGCCTCATCGGCGCGCTCACCCAGCGGGACTTCAGGCGCATCCTCTCCTTCAACCTGGTCGGGCACATCGGGTACACGACGCTCGGCCTCGGCATCGGGACACCGCTGGCGCTGGCCGCGTCGATCCTCTACCTGCTGCACCATATCCTGGTCATCGCGAACCTGTTCCTCGTGAGCGGCATCTTCCTGCGCATGCGGCGGACGACGAGCCTCGGTGCGCTCGGCTCCCTCTACCGCGACTACCCGATGGTCACGGCGCTCGCGATGATTCCCATCTTCTCCCTGGCGGGGGTGCCGCCGCTCTCCGGCTTTGTGGGCAAGCTGGCCATCGTGCAGGGGACGTTTGCCGCCGAGAGCTACTGGATGGGCGGGACGGTTCTCGTCGTGAGCCTGCTGACGCTGCTCTCGATGTCGCGGCTCTGGGACGAGGGGTTCTGGAAGCTGGCGCCGCCGGGGGCCGACAAGGCCTCGCCGGTGGGGCCGATGGTGTGGCCCATTGCCGCGCTCAGCGTGCTCACGCTCGGCGTGACGATTGGGGCGCAGCCGCTCTTCGAGCTCACGCTGCGTGCGGCGGGGCAGTTGATGGACCCGACGGAGTACATCCGCGCGGTGCTCGGCGCGGGGGGAGGGTAGGGATGCTGTTCGGATCGGTCCTGTTGTCCCTGGCCTGGTCGGCGCTCCTCGGCGAGTTCTCGCTCGGGAACATCGTCTCCGGCGGCGCGCTCGGCTACGTCATCCTGCGCGGGTTGTCCATCGGCGGCGTGCTGCCGGCGCACTTCCGCGGCAAGGTGCGGGAGGGGATGTCCCTCGGGTTCTTCCTCATTGGGCAGCTGATCGTGGCGAACATCCGGATGGCCGTGGACGTGCTCCGCTGGCGCACGAACATCAAGCCGGGCGTCATCGGCCTGCCGCTCGACGTCAAGAGCGATGCGGAGATCCTGATGCTGGCCGCGCTGATCAACATCACCCCGGGGAGCGTGGCCCTGGACGTCTCGGACGACCGCCGGACGATGTACGTGCACGTGATGCACATGAGCACGCCGGACGAGGCGCGCGCCGAGATCAAGGACGGGTTCGAACAGCGCGTGCTGCGCCTGTTCAGCTGACGGGGCAGGAGATCGCATGCTCGAGACCGTATCGCTCGTCACGCTGGCCATGCTGGCCACCGCCATCCTGATGACCCTGGTGCGCCTGGTGCGCGGGCCCACGCTGCCGGACCGCGTGGTGGCCATGGACCTGCTGGGCGTGCTCGTCCTCGGATTGAACGTCGTCGGATCCGGCTCGACCGGCGAGCGCGGGTTTCTGGATGCCGCCGTCGTCATTGCGCTCATCGGGTTCGTGGGCACGGTGGCGTACGCGCGGTACGTGGAAAAGGAGCGCCGGTCATGACCGGATGGCTGACCGAGGTGCTCTGGTTCCTGGGCGCGGCATTCGCGATGCTGGCCGCGCTCGGCGTCTGGCGCATGCCGGACCTCTACACGCGCATGCAGGCGTCCACCAAGGCGCAGACGCTGGGGCTCGCGTGCCTGCTGGCGGGCACCGCGCTCCAGTTTCCCGACCTGGCCTCCGTGGTCAAGGCGATCAGCGTGGGCGCCTTCGTGATGCTGACGTCCCCGGTGGCCACGCACGTCATCGCGCGGTCTGCGTACTACACGAACGTCCCGCTGTGGCCGGGGACGGTCGACGAGCGCGCCCGCGCCGCGCGGCAGGCGGCGGAGTCGGCGTCCGGCGAGACGCCGGAGGCCTGAGGGCGGCCTCGCGCCGCGCGCTCGTGATCCTGCGGCCCGGCGAGGACAGGCGCCGCCTCCCGCGATCCTCGGTGTGCGGCCCTCAGTGCTTCCGCGGCCGGCCGATTCGGCGCGAGATGCCGTCGACGACCCGTTCCCAGACCTCGAGCGCCTTGTTGTAGCGCTCCGCGGCCGGACTGTCGTTCGGCGTCTTCGCGTCGAGCCCGAAGTCCTTGGGCTGCGGCATCGGCGGCAGGTGGACGACTACGCGATCGCTCATGCCCCCATCCTATCCCCTCCGCCGGCCGTGTGGGCGGCGACGAAAGGCGGAGCGCGCCTGACCGTGTGCGCGCTCAGACAGGCGCGGCCGGCGGCCGCGTGGGCCGGTGGTGGGCGGCGCCTGTGGCGCCGTGGGAGTCGTCGTCCCACCGAGCGCGTAGCGCGAGGCCCGCTGCGCGCAGCGCAGCCTACCGAGCCACG
>CAZUGF010000009.1:8438-16545 GCA_964619705.1 uncultured Bifidobacteriaceae bacterium | reverse complement strand
CGCGCATCGCGCGCCTACTCGTGATGCGCCGGCGGCGGGGGCGGATCCTCGCCCGCGAGGAACCGGCGGATCGCCTCCTCCTCACGGAACTGGTCCGGGCTCTTCGGGTTCAGGGCTTCCATGCGGGCGATGTCGTCGGCCGTCAGCGACCCCAGCCGGCGGACGAAATGCACCAGCCCCCAACTCTGCTGCTCGCCCTCGGGCGTGCCGGTGCCCCAGGCCGGCATGCCCGTGAGCCGGATGCCCTGCTCGATGATCGAGAAGATCTCGCCGTCGGAGAGCGACTGCGTGCGGTCCAGGCGCATGTCCGGCGCGGGCGGGTAGAGGCTGCGGCCCATCTCGGTCTGGCCGCTGCCGTCGTTTGCGTGGCAACTGGAACAGTGGTCCGCGAAGTGGGCGAGGGCTTCCTCGAGGACGGCGGGGGTCGGCTCGACGGGGTTGGCCCGTCCGCGGAGTTCGGCGGGCGTCGCGAGGCGGCGCATCGCCAGGGCGATGACCGCCTCCGCGCGGGTGGGCGGCACACGGACGCTGAGCCCGCGGTTGACGAGGGCATACGCGGCGGCGCCGGCCAGCACGGCGGCGGCGGCGAGCAGCAGCAGGAGCGCGCGGAACAGGGCCTTCATCAATCAGTCTCCGAAATCGCGGTGAGGGCGGTATCCTGAACGGCAGTGCACACGAGCGACGACATTCACGCGGGGCAGCCCGTGCTCCACACCGGCGCGCCGCTGGACCGGGCGCGGCTGGCCGTCATCTGCGTCCACGGCCGCGGGGCCTCCGCCGAGGACATCCTCGGCCTGGCCCGTGAGATGGAGACGACCGACGTCGCCTACCTGGCGCCGCAGGCCGCCGGCGGGTCCTGGTACCCGCGCTCCTTCATGGCGGCCATCGCCGAGAACGAGCCGGCCATCACCTCGGCGCTCGGCGTCCTGGGAAGCCTGGTCGATGGCCTCACCGAACGCGGCGTGCCGCCCCCGCGTGTGGCGCTGATGGGGTTCTCGCAGGGCGCCTGCCTGTCGCTCGAGTACGCCGCGCGCCACCCGCGCCGTTACGCGGCCGTCGTGGGCTTGAGCGGCGGCCTCATCGGACCGCCCGGCGCCGGCCTGACCTCCGGCGGCTCGCTCGACCTCACGCCCGTCCTTCTCGGCTGCAGCGACGAGGATCCGCACATCCCCCTGGCGCGCGTGCGCGAGTCCGCGGAGGCCTTCCGCCGGATGCACGCCCGCGTCGACGAGCGCATCTATCCGGGGATGGGCCACACCGTCAATCAGGACGAGATCGAGCGGGCCCGGGCCCTGCTCGCCTCCTGACGCCGGGCCTCCCGATCACTGCCGCACTTCCTCCACGGCCGCCGCGAGCGCCTCCAGCAGGATCTGATCCCGCAGCTCCTCGCGCTCCCTCTCCGTGCGCGCGGACCGCGCGTCAGGCGTCGTGAACCGTTCCACGACGCACGCGGAATCGCACGCCTCCGCGGCCGCGGCGGGATCGCCCACCATGGCCGACCGCACCCCGAGCTGCGCCAGCCAGTGCGCGAAGAGCACGGCCTCCGGCGCGTCCGGGGCCGTCTCGCCGATCTTCCAGGCCAGCAACTGGTTCAGCCCGCGCGTCACTTCCGGGTCCACCTTGACCGGGCCCTTACCGAGCGAGAGCGCGACGATGGTGCTCTGGCGTCCGGTGAAGGGGGAGTTGGGCAGCGAGCCCTGCTGGAGCTGCCACTGGGAGTCCAGGCGGCGCTTGACGCTCTTCAGCAGCGGCACGAGGGCGCGCGCGGCGGACTCGGTGTCCGGCGGCGGGGCCTCCTGGCCCCCGGCGGGCACCCCCCCAGCCAGCGCCAGCATGAGCGCGCCGGCAAGCACAGGCGTCCAGGAAATCCGCATGATCTACACCTCGCTCGAATGATGGCACGAATCCGGGCCGCGCCTCGTCACAGCGCTCGTCCCACCGCCCGCCACGCCCCTGCCCTCCACGGTGTATTCTTTGCAAGTGTCGAAACGATCAGCCTGCCGGTTCCTTGTCGTCCTGGTCATTCCGGCGATGGTCCTGTCCTGCCGCACGGCGGGCGGCGAGCCCGGAGCGCAGATTCTGCAACCCGGAGCCCCGGGACAGTCCACGCGCGTGATTGACGCCGGCACCGCCTCGGACCTGTCCGCGGTCCGCTATACCGAGGCGGACGTGCGGTTCATGCAGGGGATGATCGGGCACCATGCCCAGGCGCTGGAGATGGCGGCGCTGCTGCCGGCGCGCACGAGCCGCGACGACATGAAGCTGCTCGCGCAGCGGATCGAGGTGTCGCAGCTCGACGAAATCCAGATGATGCAGGACTGGCTGAAGGCCCGCGGCGAGACGCTGCCGGACCCGCATGCGCATCATCAGCACGGCGCCACGCTCATGCCGGGGATGCTCACGGCCGAGGAGATGAGCCGCCTCGAAGCGGCGACCGGCGCGGAGTTCGATCGCCTGTTCCTGTCGGGAATGATCAAGCACCACGGGGGCGCCCTCACGATGGTGCAGGACCTGTTTGCCACGAGGGGCGCCGGCCAGGACGCCGATATCTTCGCCTTTGCGTCCGATGTCGATGCGGATCAACGCATGGAGATCGATCGCATGGGTGCTTTGCTCAAGGAGCTGCAGAAATGAGATCCGTCGCTGTCACGTTGATCGGCGCGTCCGCCGTGGCGTTGTCCCTGGTCGTTGCCGGTGCCGCACAGGAGCCTGCCGCACCGAAACCGGACCCGCGCGTCGGTCTCAAGGCCGGCATCACGGATGCCGGCGTTGCGGCGTGGAACATGGAACTGGTCTCGGCCATGGGCAAGCCGGAGGGGTTCTTCGATCCCGCCGCGCCTGCCGGTGAGCCGACGCCCCCGGAGCGCGCCCCCGGCGCGCCCGCGCCGGAACCCGCGCCTCCGGCGGAGCCGCCGGCCGCCGGCGCGAAGCCCGCGCCCTCTCCGGGCGGCGGGCTCGCGTTCGCGAACTCCGACCTGGCGTTCACCGGGAACCACATGGTGATGGGCAACTTCCACGGGTTCAACACCTACGACATCGAGAACGCGCGGAGCCCGAAGCTCATCGCCTCGGTGGTCTGCCCGGGCGGACAGGGCGACGTCTCGGTGTACGGCAACCTGCTGTTCATGTCCGTGGAGCAGACACGCGGGCGCGTGGACTGCGGGACCGGCGGCGTGGAAGCGCCGGTGAGCGCCGAGCGCTTCCGCGGCGTCCGCATCTTCGACATCAGCGACCTGCGGAAGCCCGTCCAGATCGCCGCCGTGCAGACCTGCCGCGGCTCGCACACGCACACGCTCGTGACGAACCCGGCGGACCCGACCCGGATCTATGTGTACGGCTCGGGCACGGGCGGCGTGCGATCGGGTGACGAACTGGAAGGCTGCTCGGGTCTCGATCCCAAGGAGGATCCGAACACCGCGCTCTTCAGCATCGACGTGATCGAGGTCCCGATCGCGGCGCCGGCCACGGCGAAGATCGTCAACCGGCCGCGCATCTTCGCCGACGAGACCTCCGGCGCCATCGCGGGCCTGTGGCCGGGCGGGGACCACGGCGAGGGCACGCAGCGGACGAGCACGACGAACCAGTGCCATGACATCACGGTCTTCCCGTCCGTCGGCCTGGCCGCCGGCGCGTGCTCGGGGAACGGCATCCTGCTCGACATCTCGGATCCGGTCAACCCGAAGCGCCTGGATCACGTGTCGGACAAGAACTTCGCCTACTGGCACTCGGCCACCTTCAACAACGACGGCACGAAGGTGATCTTCACGGACGAGTGGGGCGGCGGGACGCGGCCGCGCTGCCGGGCGACGGACCTGCCCAACTGGGGCGCCAACGCCATCTTCGACATCGTGGATCGCAAGATGCAGTTCCGCGGCTACTACAAGATGCCCGCGGCGCAGACCGACCAGGAGAACTGCGTGGCGCACAACGGGTCGCTCATCCCGGTGCCCGGCCGCGACATCATGGTGCAGGGCTGGTATCAGGGCGGCGTGTCGGTGTTCGACTTCACGGACTCCAGCAAGCCGGTGGAAATCGCGTTCTTCGACCGCGGCCCGCTGTCGGCCACCGACCTCATCACGGGCGGCTACTGGTCCACCTACTGGTACAACGGCTACATCTATGGCGCGGAGATCGCGCGCGGGATGGACGTGTTCCGGCTCGTGCCGAGCGACGTCCTGTCCCGGAACGAGATCGACGCGGCCATGCTGGTGCGCGCCGAGACCTTCAACGCGCAGGAGCAGCCGAAGGTGACGTGGCCGGCCGCCTCGGTGGTGGCCCGGGCCTACGTCGATCAGCTGACGCGGACCCAGGCCATCACCCCGGCCCGCGTCGCCGCCATCAATGCCGCGCTCGAGCGCGTGGACCGTCTCCGGTCCGGCCGCGACCGCGGCGCTGACGCCGTGCTCACCGAACTGGACGGCCTCGCGGCCGCCGTGGCGGCTGATGCGGCCGCGGCATCGGGGCAGGACCGGGCGCGGCTCGACGCGCTCGCGGAGACGCTCAAGGGCCGCGCGGCGCGCCTGCGCTAGAGCGGCCGATCAACAGGAACCGGCAGATCATCGGAGCCATCTTCATGCGACAGACCCTGGTGCGATCCTTCTCCATCGCGGCCCTCGTGACCGGCGCCCTGGCGCTCGGGCACGCGCAGCAGGCGCCGCCCAGCGCCACCGATCCGCGCATCGGCCTCTCGGCCGGGCTGCACGACGCCGGCGTCGCCGCGCTCAACATGGAGCTGCTGGCCAACCTTCCGAAACCGGAGGGCTTCTTCGACCCGGCCGCGCCGGCCGGGTCCGTCACGCCGCCCGAGCGCGCGCCGGGCGAGCCCCCGCCGCCGCCGCGGCCGGAAGGCGAGCCGCCCCCGCCGCCCCCGCCGGGATCGGGCTTCACGAACTCGGATCTCGCCTTCGCCGGCACCAACGTGGTCGTCGGCAACTACCACGGCTTCAACACCTACGACATCGAGAACGCCCGGAAGCCCCGGCTCATCGCCTCCATCGTCTGTCCCGGCGGGCAGGGGGACGTCTCGATTCACGGCAACCTGCTCTTCATGTCCGTGGAGCAGACGCGCGGGCGGCTGGACTGCGGGCTGCAGGGCGTGCAGGCGCCGGTGAGCGCGGAGCGGTTCCGCGGCGTCCGCATCTTCGACATCTCCGATCTGCGGAAGCCGCAGCAGGTGGCCGCCGTGCAGACGTGCCGCGGATCGCACACGCACACGCTGGTGACGGATCCGAAGGACGCGACCAGGATCTACGTGTACGGATCGGGCACGGGTGCGGTGCGCCCCGGCGAGGAGCTCGAGGGGTGCTCGGGTCTCGATCCCAAGGAGGACCCGAACACGGCGCTCTTCAGCATCGACGTCATCGAGGTGCCGCTCGCGCTGCCCTCGGCGGCAAAGATCGTCAACCGTCCGCGGATCTTCGCGGACGAGTCCACCGGCGCCATTTCGGGGCTGTGGCAGGGCGGCAATCACGGTGAGGGAACCCAGACCTCGCGGATGACCAACCAGTGCCACGACATCACCGTGTTCCCGGAGATCGGGCTGGCGGCGGGCGCCTGCTCGGGGAACGGCATCCTGATGGACATCTCGGATCCGGTGAACCCGAAGCGGCTCGACCACGTCGTGGACAAGAACTTTGCCTACTGGCACTCGGCCACGTTCAACAACCAGGGGACGAAGGTCGTGTTCACGGACGAGTGGGGCGGCGGGTCCCGCCCGCGCTGCCGCGCGACGGACCTGCCCAACTGGGGCGCCAACGCCATCTTCGACATCGTCGATCGCACGCTGCAGTTCCGCGGCTACTACAAGATGCCGGCGGCCCAGACGGATCAGGAGAACTGCGTCGCCCACAACGGGTCCCTCATCCCGGTGCCGGGACGCGACATCATGGTGCAGGCGTGGTACCAGGGCGGCGTGTCGGTGTTCGACTTCACGGACTCGACCACTCCCGTCGAGATTGCCTACTTCGATCGCGGCCCCATCTCCGCCACTGAGCTCATCGGCGGCGGGTACTGGTCCACCTACTGGTACAACGGCTACGTCTACGGCGCGGAGATTGCGCGCGGCATCGATATCTTCCGGCTCCTGCCGAGCGATCAGCTGTCGCAGAACGAGATCGACGCGGCCACCCTGGTCCGCTACGAGGAGTTCAACGCCCAGCAGCAGCCGAAGGTGACCTGGCCGGCGGCGTCCGTCGTGGCGCGCGCCTACCTCGATCAGCTGGGACGCACGCAGAGCATCCCGGCGGAGCGGGCGGCCGCGATCACCGGGGCCCTCGAGCGGGTGGACCGCCTGCGCTCGGGACGGGATCGCGGCGCCGACGCCGTGCTCGGCGAGCTGGACACGCTTGCCGCGCAGGTCGAGCGCGATGCGGATGCCGCGGCCGGGGCCGACAAGGCCCGGCTGACCGCCCTCGCCGGCACGCTCAAGGGCCGCGCCGCCCGTCTCCGCTGAGACGGGGCGCCGGCCCTCCGAAACCAGGCACGCCAGGCGGCGCCCGGGCCTCGAGCCCGGGCGCTGACGCGCTTCCAGTCCCCCCGCCAGACCTCCCAGTTCCCCTCGCCGGCCTCCGTTTCCCTTCCCGCTCTTTCTCCCGTCGAGCCGGCCGCCGCCGGGTGTAGTATGTGCGGCAGTCGGGCAATCGTCGGGAACCACTCGGGAACCAACCGTGCAATACGCGTGTACCGGATGTTCACCAGGGGGGCAGACGCATGTCACGGAGTGAAGGGCTCAACCGCAGGTCATTCCTGAGGAATGCCGGCATGACCGCCATGGCCGGCGCCATCGCGGGGGCCGCGCCGGCAAGGGCAGCCGAGGTCGCGCTCGGCGCGCCGGCGGCCGCGGACGACGTCAACGGCAAGTTCGACTTCGACACGGTGTACGACCGCTTCGGATCGAAGTCAGTCAAGTTCGATCAGCAGATCCGGGTCTACGGCAAGGACAGCGTCGATGTCGGCATGGGCATCGCGGACATGGACTTCCGCGCCGCGCCCTCGATTACCAAGGCCCTGCAGGAACGGCTCACGCACGAGAACTGGGGCTACCTCGACATGACCGTCGCCACGAACGACGTGACGGCCCTCGTGGTCGACTGGAACAAGCGCCGGTACGGGATCGAGATCGATCCGAAGACCGTCGTGCTGTCCGCCGGCGTCCATCCCGCCATCATCGCGGCCCTGCAGACGTTCTCACCCCGGGGCAGCAAGGTGCTCCTGCAGACGCCCACCTACAACGGCTTCTACTCGGACCTCACCTTCTCGCAGACGATTGCGGAAGAGAGCCCGATGAAGGTCGTCGACGGCCGCTACTCGATGGACTTCGAGGACTTCGAGCGGCGCATCAGCCACGATACGCACTCGTTCATCCTCTGCAACCCCCAGAACCCCACGGGGAACTGCTGGAGCCCGGAGGACCTGACGCGCATCGGCGAGATCTGCCTGCGCCGCCGCGTGGTCGTGCTGTCCGACGAGATCCACTGCGACTTCGTCACGAAGGGCCACAAGTACACGCCGTTCGCCAGCCTGCCGAACAAGGCCATCGTCGACAACAGCATCACGTTCAAGGCCGCAAGCAAGTCCTTCGGCCTGGCGGCGCACAAGCTGGCGTGGTTCCACTCCACGAACCCGGACTACCTGGCACGCGTGAAGGTGAACCATCGCGCGGACCTGAACACGCTCGGCATCGTGGCGAACGAGGCCGCCTACGCCGGTGGCGAGGACTGGCTCAACCAGGTCGTCGAGTACATCGACGGCAACCACGACTTCGTCGAGCAGTTCATCGCCGCGAACATGCCGATGGTCAAGTACCGGAAGGCGCAGGGCACCTACCTCGCGTGGCTGGACGTCAGCGCCGTGGCCGGGAAGATCAACTCGCGCGCGCTGGCCGAGGAGGCCAATCGGACGCGGGAACCCGGCACGGCCGCCGTCACGCCCGAGACGATGGTCGAGCGCTACTTCGTCAAGCACGCCAAGGTGCAGATGAACCAGGGCCGGTCCTACGGAGTCGGCGGCGAGGATCACATGCGCATGAACATCGCCACGTCGCGCAAGATGATCGAGAAGGCGCTGACCAGCATGGCGACGGCGCTCAAGACCACCTAGCCCGCTCGGC
>CAZUGF010000009.1:0-8338 GCA_964619705.1 uncultured Bifidobacteriaceae bacterium | reverse complement strand
CTAGCCCGCTCGGCGAACCTGCGCGTGGAAGGGGGGCCTCGTGCCCCCCTTTCTGCGTGCAGCGTCTCCTGCCCTCCGGCGGGCTCACGCGCACGCCTCCTGTCAGGGCCGCTGCACCACTACGTAATGGATCGCATGAACGCGATGACGTCCGCCGCGTCCTCACGCGTCATGCGGAACCGCGGCATGGGCGGCCGCAGTCGCACGCCCTGCCGGCCGATGGCGCCTTCCGTCAGCAGGCGCATGGCGGCCTCGTCGCTGTAGCCGGGAAGCCCGGCGTTGCGCGGCGCACGCGTGGCCCAGTCGTTCGGCCAGGGTGGGTGGAAGGGGATCTCGCCGCCCAGGAACCGCGTCTCGGGCAGGATGACGCCGGAGGCGTCCCGGCTCGAGTGGCACTCGACGCACATCGCCACGTGCTCGACGAGGTAGCGGCCGTGCGCGGCGCTGGCGGTTGCGAGGATCGCGCTCGCGCTGGACGCGTCGGCGGCGTCGGGTGGGGGCGCGCCGGCGGCCGCCGGTGGCTGCCCGGCCGCGGCATGGAACACGGCAAACAGCAGGATGGCAGAAAGAGAGGACAGGCGCAGGGCGCTCATGGCACACCTCCTCTCGTCATTATGCGCCTCCGGCCGCGGCGCGGCCGAAAGCGGCCCGGCACGGCGCCCGGCCGCTATGCCCGGCCGGGACGGCGGCTGGCGACGAGGTAGACGAGCGATCCGACGACCATGCAGGCGCCGAAGGCGAACCACTCCGACAGGGTGAGGCCCGTCAGCAGCCAGAGGATGACGCCCGTGGCCAGCCACGGCGCGACGGTGCCGATGGCCGCGGGGACGGGCGCGCCGCCCTCGACGGTCACGGCGTGCGTCCTGAGCCGCCACGACGCGAGCGCGCAGCCGAGGTAGAGCGCCAGCGCCGCCACGTTGGCAAAGATGGCCAGCCGTTCGAAGGTCCCGCTGGCCGCGAGCAGCACCGTCACGGTGGACTGCGCACCGATGGCCAGCGCCGGGGATCGGTAGCGCGGGTGGATGGCGGCGAGCGCGCGCGGGAGGAACCCGTCGCGCGCAAACGCGTACACCATGCGCGGCATGGACAGCGTCATGCCGCCGAGGTAGCCGAACATCGAGATGGTGGCGCCGACGAGCAGCAGCGCGCGTGCCCACCCACCGAGCGAGGCTCCCGCCGTGTCCGCAAGGGGCGAGATGGCGGCCTGCGCCAGCCCGTCGCCGAGCACGCCCTGCGCCACGACCTGCAGCGCGACGTAGAGCGTCGTGATGCCCACCATGGCGAGCGCGATGGCGCGGGGGACGGTCCGGGCCGTGTCCCGGACCTCGCCGCTCGGCACGAGCGCGACCTCGATGCCGGCAAACGCGAAGATGAGCAGGAGCGACGTCCGGGCCACGTCGGCGGCGGCCGGGGCCGCGGCCCACTCCAGGTTCTCGGGACGGATGAAGAAGGCGCCGCCCACCGCGACGATGAGGAGCGGCAGCAGCTTGGCCACCGTCGCGATGTTGTTGAGGCGCGTGCCGAGCCCGACGCCGCGCACGTTGACGATGGACCAGAAGGCGAAGACGACGACGAGCACCGCGATCTCCCGGCCGGCGCCGGCCAGCGGCGGCACCAGCAGGCCGAGGCCCGACGCGAACACCGTGGAGACGGCGGCCGCCGCGAACGTGCCCAGCATCCACAGGAGGAGCCCCGCAATGAAGCCGGCGTAAGGGCCGAACGCCGTGCCCACGTAGGCGTACGGCCCGCCGGTCAGCGGCACGCGGCTGCCGGCGTCGGCGATGCACAGCACGATGAGGCCCATGGCCACCGCGCAGACCAGGTAGGCGAGCGGGGCGGCCGCGCCGAGCGATCCGGCGACGTTGGCCGGCAGGCGGAAGATGCCGCCGCCGATGGTGATGTTGATGATGGCGGCCGCGAGTCCGAAGGTGCCCATCACGCGGATGAGGGACTCGTCGGCGCGGATGGCCGGTTGCGGAGGCGAGTGAGGACGCGGCAAGCAGGTATCGTATGCCGACCGCGCCCGATTCCGCCACGGGCATTGCACACGGTGCGCGCCGGGCGCGCCCGCGGCCTGCGCCCGGCGTGCCGGCCCGGCGCGTCAGTCGGCCGGCCCCTTGTCTATTCTCCGGCTACCGCCGGTGCCCGCTCCCGAGCGCCTGGTCAATCGCCGCCTGGAATTCGGCGGCGCTGCCGTATCGCGCGTCAGGCTCGCGTGCCGTCGCCCGATCCACGATGCGGACGAACGCCTCCGGCAGCGCCGGGGCGAGGTCGCGGATCGGCTGCCGCGACCGGTGTTCGCCGTGCCTGCGCGCGATCTCCGTGAAGTCGCGGCCCTCCACCGGGTAGCGGCCCGTGGCGAGGTGGTACATGAGGATGCCCAGGCTGTAGATGTCCGATGCCGGGCTCTGCGGCAGGCCGGTGAAGAGTTCCGGCGCGAGGTAGAGCGGCGTGCCCGCCACGCGTTCAGGGCCGCAACGCTCGGCCTCCAGGAACCGGCACGCGCTGAAGTCCATCAGGACCGTCCGGCCGTCACCGGTCCGCATGACGTTGCGGGCCTTGATATCCCCGTGCACGATGCCGGCGCCGTGCACGGCGCCGAGCGCCCGGCACAGGTCGCGCGCGACGGCCATCGTGTCGCCGGCGCTCATGGGGCCGTCCCTGGCAATCAGGTCCGCCAGCGTCAGGCCGGTGACCAGTTCCATCGCGATGCCGACGTCCGTGCCGTCCGTCTCCGCGCGATGGACCCGGACGATGTTCGGGTGGTCGACGCGCGCGAGCGCCCGGGCTTCGCGGAGCGCGTCGGCCGGATCGCCAGCCGCGGCGCTGCCGGTGCGAATCACCTTGAGGGCCACGTGCAGCTCCAGCGCGGGATCGATGGCGCTGTAGACCGTGCCGAAGGCGCCTCGTCCGATCTCGAAAAGGATCGTGAACGCGCCCCATGTGGGCGGTGCGGGCGGGTGCCGCCTGGCGAGGCCGTCGAGGGCCCGCAGCTCGTCGAGGGCCCGGGCCTGGTCCTCGTTGGCGGCGTCCCCGATGCCGTCCCAGTCCACGCGATCGCCGCGGGAGATGGCGGCGGCTACCGACAGCAGGCGCGTGTCGTCAGCGTCGTCGTTTCCGTTCATGCGCCATCTCCCTGGCCAGCCGCATCAGCGCGCGGCTCACAGCCATGTGCGCGGCGTCGGCGCTCGGCTTGGAGAGGGCCGCGGCGACGGCCGCATAGGGCAGGCCCATCTCGATGCGCGCGACGATGGCCCGGCGGTCTTCGGGACGCAGCCGCGTGATGGCCCGGCGGTAGCGCGCGCGCACCTCGCTGCCGATGGCCTCCTCGAGCGGCGACGGTGAGACGCCCACGATGTCGGTGTCGAGTGGATCGGCTGGGCCGCGGCGCTGGTACTGCCGGGCCAGGTCGCGGATGGAGTTCCACAGCGTGGTCCACGCGTAGTCCCGGAACGCGCCGGCGTGGCGCGGCTCGAACGAGTCCACGCGCTGGAAGACCTTGGTGAGCGTGAGCTGGACGATGTCCTGCGTGTCGTGCGCGCCGCGTGCGGCGGCAGGCAGGTGCCCGTGGGCCCACCGCTGAAGCCGGGACGCGTAGCGCGTGAACAGCCGGTCCAGCGCCGGGCGGTCGCCGCGGCGCGCGCGGATCAGCAGCTCGAACGAGCTCTCGGCATCCGGAGACTCCGGAGGGCCCTCGACGAAGGCGGGTCGCGCGTGCAGGCGCACCTTACTTCCTGACGCCCGAGTACTCCAGCATCTGGGTGGTCAGGTCCATCGGGTACGAGATGGTGACGTCCGTGATCCGCCCGTTGGCATCCATGACCGGCGTCAGCTTCGGCATGACGAAGCCGGAGTAGGAGGGCAGGTCGAGCGCGTCGACGCGGCCCACGATCTCATCCCGGAGCGCGGCATCGAAGTGGATACCGTAGGTCTCGAACAGCAGGCGCGCGGCCGCGTAGTCCCCCTCGGACTTGATGCGCTGCACCTCCGCGAGCAGCCGGCCCACGCCGGCGCGGAATGCCTCGGCGTCCACCATCACGAGGTAGCTCTTGCCGTCGCGGGTCCGCTCCTCGATCGCCGTGGTGTTGGCCATCAGCCACCGGACAATCATCTGCCGGTTGCGCATGTGGTCTTCCTCGATTTGCGTGCCCTCGCGGATGCGCCGGAGCTGCACCAGCGCGTTCCGCGTGTACGCCTCGTACTCCGCGCGGACGATGTCCGCCTGATCCGCTGCGGGCACGATGCCGAGCTCGGCCAGCTTCGGATCGGCCAGGAAGTAGAGGCCCACCAGGTCCGCGCGTCCTTCTTCCAGCGCGGAGAACTGCTCCTTGATGAGCTCCTGCGGCGGGGCCGTCAGCCCCTCGGCCTGCCGGCCGGAGGCGTGGCCGATGACCTCGTGCATGTCGGTGGTCAGCGAAGATGCCAGCTCCGAGAACCGCGCCGAGCGCTCCGCCTCCTCCGGCGACCACGAGAACTCGCTGCGCATGGAACCCGGCGCGGAGCGCGCGTAGGCGTCGGTGACGTTCGAGAGCGCCACGGACTTGCTGCCGTACTTCTCGCGAATGGCCTGGTCGTTCGGCAGGTTGATCCCGATGGGCGTGACGGGACCGGAATCGCCGGTCTCGACGACGACGTCGATGGCGTTGGCGATGATGCCCTGCACACTCGGCTTGCGGTACTTCGGATCCCACGGCATGTGGTCCTCGAACCACTGCGCGTGCTCGGCGAGCGTCCGGATGCGCGCCGTCTTCTCCGGGTTCACGTAGAACACGAGGCCCTCCCACGCGCCCTTGATCCCGCGCGGATCGAGGTACACCTCGATGAAGCCGTTGATCGTGTCCACCGGCGACGACTGATCCTGGACCCAGGCGATGTCGTACTGCTCGCGGTCCGCCGCCTCGCCCGTCCGGTAGAACCGCACGAGCGCCGCCAGCGCCCTGGCCATCGGTTCCGGCGCGTGCGCCTGTGCGGCCTCGAGGTGCCGGATGATCTCCGTGATCTCCCGGCCGTAGCGCCCGTCGGCCTTGTAGACCTCCTCCAGCAGCCGGCCGTCCCGCTTGACGAGCCGCGAGTTGAGCCCGTAGCGCTCGGTGAAGCCGTCCAGATCCGCCATCGTGACGCCGGAGTACAGGTTGTTGGCGCTCGCCTCCAGGATGTCCCGGCCGGGGCCCGGCGTCTTGTTGGTCACGACGGGATCCACGGCGGGATCGAAGAACATCGGCTGGAGCCGCGCGAGCATGGCGTCCAAGGACTCGCCCGGGCGCGTCGCGAACGTCGCGCCGCCCGCGGCCGCCGCCCTGGCCGCCGCCGCAAACGCCTCGGGCGTTGTCGTCAGGACGAACTTGCGGGCGGTGAGGTTGTTGTACGGCCCGTTGTTGAGCCAGAACAGCTTGGTGTACCGCTCGATGTCGGCGAGTGCCGCCTGGTCCACGCCCTGCGGGTGCGCGACGATCTGTTCCAGCACGCCCCGCATCTCGAGCGCGCTGGCGTGCTTCTGGTCGATGAAGATGTCACGCCCCGCCAGCGCGGCCTGGGATAGGTGCCAGATGAGGGTCTTTTCCTCCAGGGGCAGCGCGTCGAACCCGTCCGCGTAGAGCTGCACCACGGCCGCGTCCCCGACGCGTTCCAGGAGGTACTGGCGATCCGCGGGCGGCGTGGCGGCGGTGGGCGCGACGCTCTCGGCGGGCGTCGACCCGGAGCAGCCCGTCAGGGCGACGGACAGGACCAGCGCGAGCAGGCGTGTCGATGTCATCCCATCAGCGTAGCGCAAGGCGCGGGCGTTCGGCACGCCCCGGGCCTACCGGACGGAGAAGGCTTCCGCGTGCACGACGGCTCCGTCGGCGGCGCGGAGTTCCACCCTCCAGTCCGCGGCTACGCCGGCGGAGACCGTCTGGTGGCTGTAGGTCCGGAACCCCTCCGCCATGTTGGCGCGAATCCGGAGCGTGACGGACTGGTACAGGGAGTCGCCGCGGTACCAGCGGTGCTCGATGGTCGTGTCGCGAGGGACACGGATGCGCGTGTAGAACGTCAGCCGGCCGGGATCGGCGGGCGACGTGGCCGGCACGCACCGCCAGGCGCCTGCGCCTGTGGCGAAGTCCCGGCAGAGCCGGGCATCCACGATGACGGGTGTCCCTCCAGCGGTCGTTGCCGCGGACGGCTCGGGAGCCGGTTCCGGAGCCGGCGGTGGTGAGACGGGCGGCGGCGGCACGGCCGCCGGTTCCTGGGGGGCTTCCGTGACCGTTGGCGCGGCGGCGGCCGGTTCCGTAGCGGGTTCGGCGGCACGGGGCGTGTCGGGAGGGGAGATGTCCGGCGGGCTGGCCGCCGCGGCTGCGCCGTCCGCGGTCTCCGTTTCCGCAGCCGCCGTGTCCGGGACGCCGTCGCCCGTGGTCCACGGCCGTGTGATGAGCAGGGCCGCGAGAATGGCGGCGCCGAGGAGGCTGGCGATGACGAGCGGCCCGGGCCCGACGCGTGCAGCAGGTGCGGCGGGTGCGACAGCGGGCGTCACGGGAGTGCCCGGGTGGAAGTCGTCGAGCGCGGTCACGTCCGTTGACTGGCGGGAGTGGCGCGCGGCCCTCGGGGGCGCGAGTGGCTGCGACGCGAACGCGTCCAGCGGATCTTCGCGCTCCGCAGCGGATGGCGGGACGACGGGCGGACGGTCGTCGAGCGGGACGCCCGTCGCCTTGCAGAAGTCCTCGAGGTTGCGCCGGCTCGTGGCGAAGAACGGGTGGTCCGGATCCAGCGTGGCCGTGGCGATCGCGTAAGCGCGCCGGAAGAAGTGCTCGGCGCCGCTCGTGTCGCCCGCCATCTCGCAGACCACGCCCAGGTTGTTGAGCGTGTTGGCGAGGTCCGGGTGCAGCGGACCGAGGTGCGACTCCTGCGTCTCGGCGACCTCGCGGAGGATTGCCGCGGCCGACGCGTGGTCAGCCGCCGCCGCCGCCTGTTCCGCCGCGCTCAGCAGGGATGGAAGTTCGTGCAGTTCCGCCATGAATGCTCCGGCGCGGAGGGGGGCCGCGCCGTCTGTCGTGGAGACCTGGCGCCCCGGGCGGGCCGCCTCTCCCAGGGGGGACCTGGGCCGAGGCGGACGCCCGGGCGTCGTGAGACGCCGGTGCTAGTTGGTTCCACTGCGCGGCACGAACTTCTGCACGCGCCGTCCGGTGGAGGCCTCGCCGACGTAGATATTGCCCTTCGAGTCCACGCTCATGCCGTGCGGACGCAGGAACTGGCCGACCTGCCGGCCGCCGTGGCCGAACTCGCCGACGATCTCCAGATCGCTGCGGCGCAGGATCCAGACCTTGTGATTCGTGCCGTCGGCCAGGTACAGCCACTCCTGCTGCGCATCCGGCGAGAGCACGATCACGAATGCGGATCCGGACGACAGGGTGGCCGGCGCCACGACCTTCTCCGCGATGAACGCGCCCTGCTGATCGAAGACCTGGATGCGGTTCCCGCGGCGATCCGCCACGTAGATCCGGCCGTCCCGGGACCCGGTGATGCCGTGGACCGTCGAGAACTGATTCGGCAGTGCACCGCTCACCATCGTCCGCGGGTCGAACTTCTCCGTGTCGTCCGGGACCTTGCCATAGGCGCCCCAGTGCCGCTTGTACTTGCCCGTCTCGCCGTCCACGACGATGACGCGGCGGTTGCGGTAGCCGTCGGCGATGAAGGCCTCGTTGGTGGAGGGATCCACCCAGATGCCGGCCGGCCCGCCGAGCAGGGTCTCGTCCTGGCTGCCGCCGTTCTGGTCGTAGGCGCCGATGGTCAGGACGTGCGTGCCGTCACGCCGGAACTTCATCACGCGGTGGTGCGTGAAGGTGCCGATCCAGACGAAGTCGTTGTGATCCACGAAGATGCCGTGGGGGTTGCGCGGGTAGATCGCGATGTCCTGCGAGGTGTCGCCCCAGCCCTGGACGAGCTTGCCGTCCTGGTCGAACTCGAGCACCGTCGGTGCCGGCGCGCAGCACGTGCCGATGGGCGGAGTCAGGATGGCGGACGTCTCCTCCTCGGTCAGCGTCTCGGGCAGGTGCGTCACCCAGACGTGGTCCTGGCTGTCCACGAACACACCCGTGACGGCGCCCAGGATGCCGTTGTTCGGCAGTTCCAGCGGCCACGACGGGTCCACCTGGAAGTGCGGCGCGGCACCGGCGGCCCCCGTCGCCCCGGCGGCTGGCGCCGGATCGGCAGGCGCGCCCGCGCACCCTGCCGCCAGTGGCGCCATCAGCGCCAGAGAACATACCCACATCCTGCTCGGTCCGTATCCGGTCATCGGCGTGCGCTCCTCGTTCGCACGCATATGTTAATTCAAGCACGGAGGTTCAAAGCACGAAGGGTTCAAAGCACG
>CAZUGF010000008.1:73560-81681 GCA_964619705.1 uncultured Bifidobacteriaceae bacterium | reverse complement strand
GAAGAACCAGGCGCGCGCACCGGATACGATCGGGAACGATGTCCCGTCTTCACCTCTGGCTTCCTGTCGCGGCCTGCATGGCCCTCTTGTTCGTGCTCTCCTCGCAGCCGACGCTGCCGGGTGCTTCCCTCACGCCGGACTGGACGCAGCACGGCGTGGCGTTCGGCGGCCTCGCGCTCGTGACGCTCCGCGCGACATCGGGTGGGCGATGGTCGGGCGTGACGCTGCGCGCCCTCCTGGCCGCCTGGCTCATCACCGCGGCGTACGGCGTGGTGGACGAGTGGCACCAGAGCTTCGTGCCGGCCCGCATGGCCGACGTCCGTGACGTGGCGGCCGACGCCGCGGGAGCGGCCCTGGCCCTCGGCGGCGCGTATGGGTGGGGTATGATCAGACGCGCATCATGACCTTTGACAACCTGCTGTTCGAGCGCGATGGCGCGCTGGCCATCGTCACGCTCAACCGTCCCGCGGTGCGCAACGCGCTGAATGGCGCGCTGCTGGTGGATCTCGACTGCGCGCTCGACGCCCTCGCCTCGGACGCCGCCGTCCGCGCGGTCATCCTGACCGGGGCGGGCGAGAAGGCCTTCGTCGCCGGAGCGGACATCAACGAGGTGGCGGCGCTGACCTCCGCCCAGGGCCAGGAATTCGCGCGCCGCGGACAGCGGCTCTTCGATCGCATCGAGCACCTGGGCAAGCCGGTCATCGCGGCCATCAACGGCGTGGCGCTCGGCGGCGGGTGCGAGCTCGCCATGGCGTGCACGCTGCGCGTGGCCGCCGACTCGGCCCGGCTGGGCCAGCCGGAGATCAACCTCGGCATCATTCCCGGCTACGCGGGGACCCAGCGCCTCCCGCGCCTGGTCGGGAAGGGCCGCGCCCTGGAGATGCTCCTCACCGGAGACATGGTCACGGCCGCGCGCGCGTACGAGATGGGCCTGGTCAACCAGGTGGTGCCCGCGGCGGACCTGATGCCTGCCGCCCGCAAGATGGCCGAGGTGCTCGCGGCCCGGGCGCCCATCGCGACGCGCTACATCCTGGAGGCCGTCAACCACGGGCTCGACATGCCGCTCGCGCAGGGGCAGTCCCTGGAGGCCGCGCTCTTCGGCGCCATTGCCTCCACGGCGGACACGAAGGAAGGCACGCAGGCGTTCCTGGCGAAGCGCGCGCCGACGTGGACCGGCCAATGAACCGCGCGCCCGTCGTCCCGGCCTGATCCCATGCGCATCGCCATCGTCGTGTCGCGGTTCCACGACTTCGTCACCGAACGGCTGCTGGCCGGGGCGCGCGAGGCGCTCCGTGACGCAGGCGTCGCGGACGGGGACGTGGAGGTGTGGCGCGTGCCCGGCGCCTTCGAGATCCCGATCGCCGCCCGGTCCGTCGCCGCCACCGGCCGGGTGGCGGCGGTCGTCTGCCTCGGCTGTCTCATCAAGGGCGCCACGCCGCACTTCGAGCACATCGCGTCCGCCTGCGCGCACGGCCTCACCGATGCCGCGTCGGCGACGGGCATCCCGATGGCCTTCGGCGTGCTGACGACGAACTCCGCGGAGGAGGCCATCGAGCGGGCGGTGGACGGCCCGGGCAACAAGGGACGGGAGGCCGCGGAGGCGGCCGTGGAGATGGCGCGGCTCCTCGCGGACATGGCCGGGGGCGCCCCGTGACCGACGCCGCGGCGGCCGAGTCGCGGTGGGAGGGACGCCGCCACGCCCGCGCGGCGGCCCTGCAGGCCCTCTACGAGTGCGAAGTGGGTCGCCTGTCCCTGGCCGACGCCCAGCGCGTCCTGGACGAGGTCGGATCACCGGACGCAACACCGCTGAGCGATCGCGATCGCGAGTTCGCGTCCACGCTGGCCGCCGGCGTCCTCGCGGATGCGGCGGCGCTCGACGAGCGTCTCGGGCAGGCGGCGCGGCATTGGCGCGTGGAGCGCATGGCGGCCCTGGATCGTCTCGTGCTGCGGCTGGCCGTCCACGAGTGGCTGGCGCACCCGGGCACGCCGCCGCGCGTGGTGATGAACGAGGCCATCGAGCTGGCGCGTGCCTACAGCGGCGAGGATGCCGCCCGGTTCGTGAACGGCGTGCTGGACGGGGTGTTCCGCGCGCTCAAGGAAGAAGGGCGGGTCGTCGACTGATGGCCGTCCGCACGGGGGAGCCGATCGGTGTCGAGTAACGAAGAAGCGCAAGCGGCGCAGCGGCGCGCCAACCTGGACGCCATCGTGGCCCTGGGGTTCCGCGCGTACCCGAACCGCTTCGACACGACGGATGCGGTGACCGCGCTCGTCGAGGCCCACGGCGACACCGAGGCGGCTGCCCTGGACGCCGCCCGCGTGGACACCGTCGTGGCGGGCCGCGTCGTCAGCATCCGGAACTTCGGCAAGGCGTCGTTCCTGGTGCTGTCGGATGGCCGGTCGCGCATCCAGGTCTACGTCCGCCAGGACGCGCTCAGCGATCGGGATCACCAGTTGTCGCGGTTGCTGGACTTCGGCGACCAGATCGGTGTCCGCGGGCACCTGTTCCGCACCAAGACGAACGAGCTGTCGGTCTGGGCCTCGTCCCTGGAGTTCCTCGCGAAGTGCCTGCTGCCGCTGCCGGAGAAGTGGCACGGCCTGCAGGACGTGGAGGTGCGCTACCGCCAGCGGTATCTCGACCTGATCGTCAACCCGGAGGTGCGGCGCGTCTTCGAGGCACGCAGCCGCACCATCGGTGCGATCCGGGACTTCCTCACCGGCCGCGGGTTCCTGGAGGTCGAGACGCCGATGATGCAGCCGATTGCGGGCGGGGCCCTGGCCCGTCCGTTCGTGACGCATCACAACGCGCTCGACATGACGCTCTACCTGCGCATTGCGCCGGAGCTCTACCTGAAGCGCCTCACCGTGGGCGGCGTGGAGCGTGTCTTCGAGATCAACCGCAACTTCCGGAACGAGGGCATCTCCACGCAGCACAACCCCGAGTTCACCATGCTCGAGTTCTACTGGGCGTACGTGGACTACCAGGTGCTGATGGACTTCACGGAGGAGCTGCTCGCGTCGGTGGCGCGGACGGTCACGGGATCCGACGAGGTGACGTTCGGCGGACATCGCATCAGCTTCCGCCCGCCGTTCCGCCGCCTGTCGCTGCGGCACGCGGCAGCGGAGGAAGCCTCGCGGCGCCTGGGCGTGCCGGTGATGGTGGAGGAACTGCGCAGCCTCGACGCCTCGCGCGCGATTGCCGCGCGGCTGGGCATCGACGTGGCGCCCGGGATGGGCGCCGGCAAGGTCGCGATGGAGATCTTCGAGCAGCTCTGGGAGGAGCAGCTCGTGCAGCCCACGTTCGTCTACGACTTCCCGACGGAGGTGTCGCCGCTGTCCAAGCAGCGGGCCGACGACCCGGACACCGTCGAGCGCTTCGAGCTCTACATCGGCGGCTTCGAGGTCGCCAACGCTTTCAGCGAGCTGAACGATCCCATCGAGCAGCGGCGCCGCTTCGAGGCGCAGCTTGCCGAGCGCGCGCTCGGCGATGCCGAGGCGCACGCGATGGACGAGGACTACGTGCGCGCGCTGGAGTACGGCATGCCGCCGGCCGGGGGGGAAGGCGTCGGCATCGATCGCCTGGTGATGGTGCTCACGGACTCGCCCTCCATCCGCGACGTCATTCTCTTCCCCCTGATGCGGCCGCGTGCCGCGCACGATTCGCAGGACGCCTGAGACCGCCATGCCCTTCGAGCTGCAGATCGCGTTGCGGTACCTGCTGGCGCGGCGCCGGCAGGTCTTCATCTCCGTGATCTCGCTCGTCTCGACGATCGGCGTGACCGTCGGCGTGATGGCCCTCGTCATCGCGCTCGCGCTGATGACCGGCCTGCAGGACGAGCTCCGCGACCGGATCCTCGGCTCCTCGGCCCACGTCTACGTCTGGAAACCGGGCGGCCTCACCGACTACCGCGCCGAGGTCGAGCGCATGAAGGCCATTCCCGGTGTCGTCGGCGTGGCGCCGGCGATCCTCGGCAAGGCGCTCGTCACCAGCGAGACGGGCGAGGGCTTCATCACGGTCAAGGGCATCGACCCCACGCTCGAAGGCGATGTCACGGACATCCGGCGCTCGATGACGGCGGGCTCGCTCGAATCCCTCGGGCCTGCCACGGAAGAGGACTTCGCCGGAATCCTGATCGGCACGGCACTCAGCGGATCCCTGAGCGCGTTCCCGGGCGATGTCATCACGCTCGTGACGCCGCAGGGGTCGCTCTCGCCGATGGGCCTCATGCCCCGGCAGCGGCGCGTGCGGATTGCGGGCACGTTCCAGCTCGGCCTCTTCGAGTTCGACCAGGCGTACGGCTTCGTGGACCTGGAGACGGCCTACCGCATCACCAACCAGGACCGTCCGGACCACCTCGAGATCCGCGTCGCGGACATCTACGATGCACCGGCCGTGGCGGATCGGATCCAGGACCAGTTGGGGACGGAGTACATCACGCAGGACTGGTCCGACATGAACCAGTCCCTCTATTCGGCCCTCTGGCTCGAGAAGATCGCCATGGCCATCGGCATCGGCCTCATCGTCATGGTGGCCGCGCTGAACATCGTCGCGTCGCTCGTGCTGCTCGTGATGGAGAAGACGCGCGACATCGCCATTCTCAAGACGATGGGCGCGTCGGCGCGGAGCGTGATGTTCATCTTCCTGATGCAGGGGATGATCATCGGCACGGTGGGGACGGCCGTGGGCGCGACGGCCGGCGTCATCGTGAGCCGCGTCATGGACACCTATCGCGTCATCAGCATCCCGAGCGACGTGTACCAGGTGACCTACCTGCCGTTCAAGCTGCTGCCGTCGGACCTGGTGACGGTGATTGTCGGCGCGATCGTCGTGTGCTTCCTGGCGACGCTCTATCCCTCGCGTCAGGCCGCCAGGCTGGACCCCGCGTCGGCGCTCAGGTACGAGTGACGGGAGCCGGTACCATGCCATTCGTCACCGCCACCGGCATTACCAAGTCCTATCCCGTCGCCGACAGGCGCCTGCCCGTGCTCGGCGGCCTGGACCTGGCCGTCGAGCAGGGCGAGATGGTGGCGATCATGGGCGCCTCCGGCGTCGGCAAGAGCACGCTGCTGCACCTGCTCGGCGGGCTCGACAGGCCGGATGCGGGATCGATCCGCGTGGGCGAGCACGACGTGACGGCCATGCCGGACGCTGCGCTGGTGGCGTTCCGCAACCGGCACGTGGGGTTCGTCTTCCAGTTCCATCACCTGCTGCCGGAGTTCTCGGCCGTGGAGAACGCGGAGATGCCGCTGCGCATCGCGCGCATGCCCGTGGCCGAGGCGCGCCCGCGGGCCACGGCGCTCCTCACGCGCGTCGGCCTGGCCGAACGCCTCGATCATCGCCCGGGCATGCTGTCGGGAGGCGAGCAGCAGCGCGTCGCGGTGGCACGCGCCCTTGTCACGCAGCCCGCGCTGCTCCTGGCGGACGAGCCGACGGGGGATCTCGACGAGAACACCGCGGATCAGCTGCACCAGCTCCTGCGCGACATGCACCGCGAGTTCGGGCTCACGGCCATCATCGCCACCCACAATCCACGGCTGGCGGAGCAGTGCGACCGCGTCCTGCGGGTCGAGGGCGGCCGGCTGTCCGGGCGCTGACGGCGCCGCGGGCTGAGGGATCCGCGGCGGTCAGCCTTCGCTACATCCGGCAGGCCGGGTGCTGGCAGTTGCAGTGCAGCTCGATCTCCGGGGCCTTCTTGCAGTAGTCGCTGCAGTACTTCGTGCCTGGCGGCACCGTGCACTCACAGCTGGGGTGTGCGCATTTCTGCTGGGCGTCGGTGTCGGTCTTGGTCTCGGCCACGGGTTCCTCGCTTTCGCGTCATGGAGTCGAACGACCGCGCGATCGGGACGCGGCGGCGCAGGGGGGCGGCGCCACCGGCATCAGTTGGCCATAGGTCTATCACGAGGCGCCCGTCCGGGGCCACCCGGTCAGCGTCCCACCCGGGCCATCTCGAACACGACCTCCCCGAGGGCGGAGTAATCCTCCTCACCGCGCCCGGCGGCCAGTTGCGCCTGCACGAGCTGGGTGGCCACGGCGCTGGACGCCGCCGGCACGCCGGCCTCGGCCAGGGCCGTCATCGCGATGCCGAGGTCCTTGCGGAAGAACGTGCCCTTGAACCCGGGCTTGTAGTTGCCGGTGATCATCCGCTCGCCGTGTACGTCGAGCACGCGGCTCTGGGCGAAGCCGCCGAGCAGCGCGGCGCGCACCTTGAGCGGGTCGACGCCGCTCTTCCGCGCGAGCGCGATCGCCTCCGCCACGACCGCCATCGTCCCCGCGAGGACGATCTGATTGCACGCCTTGCAGATCTGTCCGGCGCCGGACTCGCCGACGTGGACGATCTTCTCCGCGCTCCCCATGGCGGAGAGTACCGGCGTGACCCGGGCGAGCGCGGCGCTGTCTCCGCCGACCATGAAGGCCAGCGTCCCGCCGATGGCGCCGATTTCGCCGCCGCTCACCGGCGCGTCGAGGAACGCCCCGCCGCGCTGCGCGGTCTCCACCGCCAGGCGCCGCGCCGTGGCCGGGGCGATGGTGGAGGAGTCCACGATGATCGTGCCCGCCGCCATCGTGCTCCACACGCCGTTGGCTGCCTCGAGGACCTGGGAGACGTCGGGGCCGTCGGGCAGCATGGTGATGATGACCGACGCGCGCCGGGCGACGTCCGCCGGTGAGTCCGCGGCGGTCGCCCCCGCGGCGACGAGCGCGTCCACGGCCGGGCGGCTCCGGTTGTGGACGACGAGGTCGAAGCCGTGCGTCCGGAGGTTGAGCGCCATGGGGCGGCCCATGAGTCCGAGGCCGATGAATCCGATTCGTGTGGGCATGGGAGAAGGTAACCGCGGGCCCGCACACACTTCAACGGCCAAGTTCGGCCGGCACGGCGATCGCGAGGCGCGGGGTACAATCCCGCCGATGATGCCTCCTCCTGCCGCGCGGCGGCTCCTTGCCGCGGCCGTGACGGCCGCGTGTCTGGGCGTGACGCCGAGCGCCGGACAGGCGCCCCGTGCGGTGCCCGCGGAGGCGGGTCTCGACGCCGCGGCGCTCGCGGAGGCGACGGCCCTGCTCCGGTCGTTTGTCGAGGAGGGGAAGATTGCCGGCGCCGTGGCAGCCGTCGCTCGCGGCGGCCGCCTGGGCTACATGGAGGCGGTCGGCGTCCAGGATCTCGAGTCGCGGGCGCCGATGACGGAGCGATCGATCTTCCGCATCTACTCGATGACCAAGGCCGTCACGGCCGTGGCCGTGATGATGCTGCACGAGCAGGGCCGGTTTCGCCTGGACGATCCCGTCTCGACCTACATCCCGGAGTTTGCCGCCGTTCGCGTGGGGACCGGAGCCGAGGCGCGGCCGCCGTCGCGTGCCATCACGGTCGAGGACCTGCTGCTCCATACCGCGGGCCTGAGCCATCGCACGTCCGAGCTCTACCGCACGCTCGAGGTGCGCTCGCGCGCCGACACGCTGCCGGTGTTCATCACGAAGATCGTCCGCGCGCCGTTGATGGAGGACCCGGGGACCCGGTTCCGCTACAGCGAGTCGACCACGGTGCTCGGCCGGCTGGTCGAGGTCTGGTCCGGCATGCCGTTCGACAGGTTCCTGGCCGAGCGCGTCCTGGAGCCGCTCGGCATGCGCAGCACCGGGTTCTGGGTACCGCCGGAGGCCGTCTCCCGCCTGGCCACGGTGTACGGGCCGGCCGATGGCGGCGGACTGAGGGCGGTGCGGATCGAGACGGAGCCCTTCACGGCGCGGCCGGCGCTCATCGAGGGGGCGGTGGGCCTGGTCTCGACGGTGCCGGACTTCCTGCGTTTTGCGCAGATGCTGCTCAACGGCGGGATCCTGGACGACGTGCGGCTGCTCTCGGCGGATACGGTGGCGCGGATGACGGCCAACGGCCTGCCGCCGGTGGTGCTGGAGGCACGCCCCGGCACGATGGGCTGGGGCCTGGCCAACGTCAACGTCGCGATGGCCGGCGGGTCGGCACGCGGCGAGTACGGCTGGGACGGGACCGCGGGGACGATTTTCTGGGTCGATCCCGCCCGGGATCTCGTGACCGTCCTGATGACGCAGAGCGTGCCGGCCAACCCCGACGGCCTGCGCCAGAAGTTCAAGGCGCTGGTCGATGGAGCGACCGGGCGACC
>CAZUGF010000008.1:65439-73460 GCA_964619705.1 uncultured Bifidobacteriaceae bacterium | reverse complement strand
GTATCCCGACCGGGCGACCCTGAAGGGTCGCCTCTACAGACCCGGCATCGATCCAGGTACCGATCCAATTGTCCGAAGTATCACCAGAACTTGCACTTAGCGGCATTAGCGGCGGGCATCCGACCCGGTCTGCCGTATAATGGCCGAGGAAGGGGGCAACGGCTCCGGATGTTCGAACGGTATACCGAACGAGCTCGGCGGGTGCTTTTCTTTGCCCGGTACGAGGCCAGCCAGCTCGGAAGCATCTCTATCGAGACGGAACACCTGCTCCTCGGCCTCATCCGGGAGGGCAAGGGCCTGACGAGCCGTATTTTCGCCCGCTCGCACCTGTCCCTGGAGAACATCCGCAAGGATATCGAGGGACGGACCGTCTTCCGCGAGAAGGTGTCCACCTCCGTGGAGATCCCCTTCAGCGCCGAGACGAAGCGCGTGCTGCAGTACGCCGCCGAGGAAGCGGATCGCCTCCTGCACAACTACATCGGCACCGAGCACCTCCTCCTGGGCATCCTGCGCGAGGAGCGCTCCGTGGCGGCGACCATCCTCATGGAGAAGGGGATGCGCCTCCACCAGGTGCGCGAGGACATCGTCCAGCTCCTCAACGAGAAGACGACGCTGACGCGCGTCAAGGAGACGCCGCTGCTGGCGGAGTTCAGCCGCGACCTGACCGAGTCGGCGATGAAGAGCCAGCTCGATCCGCTGGTCGGCCGGGACTACGAACTCGAGCGCGTGCAGCAGGTCCTCTGCCGCCGCACCAAGAACAACGCCGTGCTCATCGGCGAGCCCGGGGTCGGCAAGACGGCCATCGTCGAGGGCCTGGCGCAGAAGATTGTCTACGGCGACGTGCCGCACTTCCTCGCCGACAAGCGCCTGCTGGCGCTGGACATCTCCCTCATCGTCGCGGGGACGAAGTACCGCGGGCAGTTCGAAGAGCGCCTCAAGGCGATCATGAAGGAGCTGACCGAGAACCCCAACGTGATCGTGTTCATCGACGAGCTGCACACGCTCGTCGGCGCGGGGTCCGCGGAGGGCTCACTCGACGCGGCCAACATCCTCAAGCCGGCGCTCTCGCGCGGCGAGATCCGCTGCATCGGCGCGACGACGCCGGCCGAGTACCGGAAGTACATCGAGAAGGACCGGTCGCTCGAGCGGCGGTTCCAGGCGATCAAGGTGGACCCGCCCTCCGAGGGCGAGACGATCGAGATCCTGCTGGGCATCAAGGACCGCTACGAGCACTTCCATCACGTCGAGTACACGCGCGAGGCCATCGAGGCCGCCGTCTACCAGTCGAGCCGGTACATCACGGACCGGTTCCTGCCGGACAAGGCCATCGACCTCGTGGACGAGGCCGGCGCCCGGGCCAAGCTGCGCGAGGCGGGCTACAGCGAGGAGTTCGGCGAGATCAACAAGAGCATCCGCGTCGCCGTGGAGCAGATGGAGAGCGCCGTCTCGCAGAAGGACTTCGACAAGGCGCAGTTCTACCGTGAGCAGGAGCAGGTGGCGCGCGAGAACCTGCAGTTCGTGCGCGAAAAATTCGACGTGCGCTCCAGCGCGCGCCGCGTCGTGGTTTCCCGCGCGGAGATCGACGAGGTCGTCTCCAAGTGGACCGGCGTGCCGCTGTCCTCGATCAACCAGGACGAGGGCGACAAGCTGCTCCGGATGGAGCAGGAACTGCACCGCCGCGTCGTCAGCCAGGAGCGCGCCATCTCCGCCGTGTCCCGGGCCATCCGCCGCTCGCGGGCGGGCCTCAAGAATCCGAATCGCCCGGTGGGGAGCTTCATGTTCCTCGGCCCGACCGGCGTCGGCAAGACGGAACTCGCGCGCGCGCTCGCGCAGTTCCTGTTCGGCAGTGAGCACGCGCTCATCCGCTTCGACATGTCGGAGTACATGGAGAAGCACTCCGTCTCGAAGCTGATCGGATCGCCGCCGGGCTACGTCGGCCACGAAGAGGGCGGCCAGCTCACCGAGAAGGTGAAGCGCAACCCGTACTCCGTGGTGCTGCTCGACGAGATCGAGAAGGCGCACCCCGACATCTTCAACATCCTGCTGCAGGTGTTCGAGGACGGCCACCTGACGGACGGGCTGGGGAACCGCGTCAACTTCAAGAACGCGATCCTCATCATGACGTCCAACATCGGCGCGCGCTTCATCCAGAAGAAGGCGTCGATGGGCTTCCAGGCAGACTCGACGGATCAGCAGAAGGGCGTCCAGGAGATGGTGCTCGGGGAGGTCAAGCGGACCTTCAATCCCGAGTTCGTCAACCGCGTGGACGAACTGATCGTGTTCGAGGCCCTCACCGACGAGGACCTGCGGAAGATCCTGGGCCTGCTCGTGGATCAGCTGAACCTGAACCTGCTGGACCGCAAGATGAAGGTGCTCCTGTCGCCGGAGGTGATCGACTGGATCATCGAGGTGACCTGCAAGGACCGCTCGTACGGCGCGCGTCCGCTCCGGCGCGCGATCCAGCGGTATGTCGAGGATCCCCTGGCCGAGGAACTCATCCGCGGCCACCTGCAGGGGGGCGAGATCGAGGTTTATCTCGAAGCGGGTCAGTTGACCTACCGACCGGCCGGTGCGCCGGTGGCTGCCGGCCGTCGGTTGACGGCGAACGTCTGATTGTGCAGCGGGCGCAGTAAATTCAGGGGTTGGGAACGAGCGCCCCGGCAGGTGTGTACGTGCGTGTGTCCATGAAAGTGCTGGCCCTCTGGGCCGTCATCGTCGTCTGTCCGGCCGTTGGCCTTGCGCAGGTATCCGGGAACGTCCCGGGACCGGCCGGGGACGGTGTCCTGGTGCCGGGGGGCCGCCTCCTGGCCGAAGGCCCGCCGGCGTGGCAGGCGCCCGCTCCGGTGGCGCAGGCCCAGGCGGACCAGCCGGCCGTGCGGCTGCCCGCGGACGGCTCCGACCCCGTGGTGCGGTCCATCGAGCTGCGCTTCCACCCGGTCAACGAGTCCCTGATCGAGCCGCAGACCTACCTCTACTACATCCAGACGCAGGCCAGCCGCCCGACCGACGGCGTGTGGGTGCCCTACACCGACGACACCGAGCGCGTCGTGCTCGAGGACTTCAAGCGTCTCTGGGCCACGAACTTCCTGGACAACCTGTGGGTCGAGGTGAACGACGACCCCTACGCCAACGGCGTGGTCGGCAAGCGCCTCGTGTACCACATGGAGGAGCGGCCGCGCGTCAAGATCGTGGACTACACCGGCTCCTCGAAGGTCGAGCGCACGAAGGTGGACGAGAAGATGAAGGAGGCCGGCATCTCGCTGCGCCTGGACTCCTTCCTGGACGAGGGCGTCGTCCGCCGCGTCAAGGGCATCGTGCAGGGCCTGATGGCGGAGAAGGGCTACGAGTTCGCGGAGGTCACCTCGTCGGTCGAGGAGCTGCCCGGCGGGCCGAAGCTCGTCAAGGTCGTCTTCGACGTGCAGGAGGGACCGAAGGTCAAGGTCCGCACGATCGACTTCGTGGGCAACACGGCGGTGAGCGACGGCGCGCTCAAGCGCCAGATGAGCTCGACCAAGGAGCACTGGTTCCTGTCGTGGATGACGGGCCGCGGCACCTACCAGGAGGCGAAGTTCGAGGAGGACGCGGACCGGGTGATCGAGTACTACCGCAACCGCGGCTACGTGCAGGCGCGCGTCGGCCAGCCCGAGATCAAGGTGCTCGAGGACAGCGTCGACAAGGAGACGCGGTGGGTGCAGCTCGACATCCCGGTGGACGAGGGCCCGCGCTTCAAGGTGGGCGAGTTCAACTTCGACGGCAACACCGTGATCAACGCCGAGTTCCTGCGGCCGCTGTTCAAGCTGAAGCCGGGCGACTGGTACAGCGAGAAGCGCATTCGTGACGGCCTCATCAAGGCGCGCGAGGCCTACGGCGGCGGCGGCTACTTCGAGTTCACCGGCTTCCCGGACCTGGCGTTCCAGGACGCGGCGGAGGGGCCGGTCGCCGGTCCCGCGGAACCGACCGTCAACGTGACGATGCGCCTGACGGAGGGCGAGCAGTACTTCGTCAACCGCATCACCTTCACGGGCAACAACACGACGCGGGACAACGTGATCCGGCGCGAGATGCGGCTCGTCGAGAGCGGGATCTTCAACACGGAGGCGCTCAAGTACAGCGTCCGGCGCCTCAACCAGCTCGGCTACTTCAAGAACCTCGAGGAACAGCCCGGCGGCGGCATCGACGTGCAGAAGACGCCCGGCTCCTCCAACGAGGTGGACGTCACGCTGCAGCTCGAGGAGCAGAACCGCAACCAGTTGACGTTCGGCGCCGGCGTCTCGCAGTTCGAGGGCTTCTTCGGGCAGCTCTCGTTCCAGACCGCCAACTTCCTGGGACGCGGCGAGTCCCTCACCCTGTCCGTGCAGGTCGGCTCCCGCGCGGAGAACTACCAGGTGGCGTTCACGGAGCCGTTCCTCTTCGACCGCAACATCACGGGCGCCTTCGACGTCTACAAGCGGACGCTGCGCTACATCGATCAGTTCACGCAGGAGGCCACCGGCGGCAACCTGTCGATGGGCTTCCCGGTGGCGAGCTTCTCGCGGATGTTCTTCACCTACAGCTACGAGCAGGTGCAGGTCACGGACCTGAACACCTTCTACAACAACCCGGTGCTCATCGCGCAGAACCCGTTCCTGGCGGACTCCCTGCTCCTCGGCCAGGGCGGCAAGCGCACCATCAGCAAGGTGACGCCGAGCTTCATCCACAACACGATCGACAACCCGATCTTCCCGAACCGGGGCCGCCGCGTGACGGCCAGCATCGACCTCGCGGGCGTCGGCGGCAACACCAACTTCGTCAAGCCGCGGTTCGAGGCGGTGCAGTTGTGGCAGCACACCCGCCGCACGACCCTCGGCGTGCGCGGCCAGATCGAGTACGTCCGGCCCTACGGCAGCACCGAGTACCTGCCGATCTACGAGACGCTGTTCCTCGGCGGCGAGTACAGCGTCCGGGGCTTCGACATCCGGTCGATCGGACCGCGGGACCTCAACACGGGTCTCGTCCTCGGCGGCAACAAGAGCCTGCTGTTCAACGCCGAGTACATGATCTCGATCGCGGGGCCCGTTCGCCTCATCCTGTTCTACGACGCGGGCCAGGTGCGCGTGAAGGGCGAGCCGTTCGCGTTCAAGGAAGACATCACGGAGATCGTGCCCCCGCCGGTGCCCATCATCACGGACCCCCTCGGCACGGGCGCGCTGCTGGATCCGGACGCACCGGGACCGACGTCGATGGTGATCGGGGAGCGGAGCGCGTTCAAGACCTCGACGGGCGCCGAGATCCGCTTCTTCATGCCGGTGCTGAACGTGCCGTTCCGGCTGATCTTCGCGTTCAACCCGCAGCGCGGCGGGGTCTACACGAACCAGCTGCGGCCGGCCAAGGCGTTCCAGTTCCGCTTTGCGGTGGGGTCGACGTTCTAGCCGGAACGATGGATGCGGGCTCGCCGCCCGTGGCAGGACCCACGCGGACCGTGAGCCTGACTGGTTCACGTGCCGGCGCCGCGCGGGTGCGGGGCCACCACGGGTCACGGATTGATGGCGCGGGGCCGCATCCACCCCCCGGGAGCGCCCGGTCTGGCGGGACCGGCGCAGTCCCTCAGGGCGTGCGGATCAGGCGGTGCGGGTCAGGGATGCGTGACGGACAGCTCGTAGGTCGTGCTGGCCGTGAAGTGTCCGACGTCGTGCACGTGGACGCACAACGTCCCGATTCGGGTGACGGTCCCGAAGACGACGCTGGCCGTCGTCGCGTTGACGTTGGAGACGATCAGGGCGCAGCTGCTGCCGTTCCACTCGCCGAGGGCGAGGCCCATGACCGTCTCGCTGTCCGGGCCGACGGCCGTCAGCGTGGCGCTCATCGTGCCCGGGCCGGCGGTGGTGAAGGTATGGACCGCGGCGCCGTTGACGTTCAGCGTGCCGCTGAAGGTGTCGGTCACCGACGGGACGGTGGGGGTCGTCGGGGCGGTGGGCGTATCGTCGCCGCAGCCCGGGGCCGCGGCGAGGACGAACACGAGCGGCAGCGCTCGAAGCGTCGGACGGAACATGGAAGTAGTATAGGATGCCGGGTTGGTCATTGCATATGAAAGGATTCACCGTAATGAGAGGCTTCGCCGTTGTCGGCCTGTTGACAGTGATGGTGACCGCGACCGCGTTCGCGCAGACACCCGCGCCCGCCGCGCCACAGCCCGCGGGGGCTGGGACGCCGCCGGCCCAGCCGGCCGCCCCCGCGCCGACGCCGCCGCGTCCCTTCCCCGAGGGCGCGAAGATCGCCTACGTCGTCCTGCAGCGGATTGCCAACGAGTCTGCTGACGGCCGGACGGCCACGACGCGGATCCAGGCGCTCCAGCAGAAGAAGGCGGCCGAGCTGACCGAGAAGAACAAGCAGCTCCAGGGCGTGCAGGAGAAGCTCGAGAAGGAGAGCACCGTGCTGAGCAGCACCGCCGCCAGCGAGCTCCAGAAGCAGGTCGAGCGGCTGCAGGTCGAGATCCAGCGCGGCCAGCAGGACGCCCAGGCCGAGGTCGGTGAGCTCCAGCAGCAGCTCCAGCAGGAATTCCAGGTGAAGCTCGAGCCGGTGCTCCAGGAGATCGGCCGCGAGAAGGGCCTCCACTTCATCTTCAACGGGCCTGATGCGGGCCTCGTCTGGGCCGATGCCGCGCTCGACATCTCGGACGACGTCATCAAGATGCTCGACGCCGCCAAGCCCGCGACCGCCAAGCCGCCGGTGCAGTGACCGCCGGCCTCCCGCGCGCGCTCGACCGCCTCTGCTATCGCTTCCCCTCGCGGCTCGTCGACCAGGTCGACGAGCACGAGGCGGGACGGCGGATGGTGGCGGTCAAGAACGTCAGCGTCAACGAAGAGTTCTTCCAGGGCCACTACCCGGGCACGCCCCTGCTGCCGGCCGTCCTCATGATCGAGGCGCTGGCCCAGGTGGCGACGGTGCTGCTCGTCGATCAGGGCGGCGGGCAGCCGCTCGGACGGGCCACGCTCCGCGGCGTCAACCGCGCCAAGTTCCGCCGGCAGGTGGTGCCCGGCGATCGGCTCCGTCTCGAAGTGTCCGTGGGCGAACGCCGCGGGCCGATCGTCCTCGTGCGCGGGCATGCCGAGGTCGACGGGCAGACGGTCGCCGAGGCCGAGCTCGTCATCGCGGTGGAGCCGGCGGCGGGTGAGATCGATCCGGCCGCCCGGGTGCACCCCGACGCGCGGGTGGGCGCCGGGACCGTCATCGGGCCGTTTGCCGTGGTGGGCGCCCGCGTGGTGCTGGGAGAAGGCTGCCGCGTCGGTGCCTCCGCCGTGATCGATGGATGCACGACGCTCGGCGACGGGACGGAAGTGTTTCCCTTCGCGTCGATCGGGCTGCCGCCCCAGGACCTCAAGTACCGCGGCGAGGACACGCGCCTCGTGATCGGCCGCGGCAACATCTTCCGCGAGTTCGTCACCATCCACCGCGGGACGGCCGGCGGCGGCGGCGAGACGACGATCGGCGACGGCAACCTGTTCATGGCCTACTCGCACGTCGCCCACGACTGCCACATCGGCCACCACACCATCTTCGGAAACGGCGCCACGCTGGGCGGCCACGTGACCGTCGGCGACTACGCGACGATCAGCGCGTACTCCGGCGTCCACCAGTTCTGCCGCGTGGGACAGCACGCCTTCATCGGCGGCTACTCGGTGGTGACCAAGGACGCGCTGCCGTATGCGAAGTCCGTCGGCAATCGCGCGCGCGTGTACGGGCTGAACAAGATCGGCCTCATCCGCCGCGGGATGTCCGAAGAGGCCGTCGGGAAGCTCAAGCGCGCGTACCGCTACCTGCTGCAGTCGAAGCTCAACACGACCCAGGCCCTGCAGCACATCGAGCAGGACCCGACGCTGGCCTGTGCCGAGGTCGCGCACCTCGTCGAGTTCATCCGGACCGCGACGCGCGGGGCCATCCTGCGCCGCGGAGGCCGGCGGGCCGACGACGCGGGCGAAGAGTAAGGCACGGGGCGAGGGACGTGGATTCAACGCACAGGGGTTCAAAGCCCGGGGGTTCAAAGC
>CAZUGF010000008.1:54181-65339 GCA_964619705.1 uncultured Bifidobacteriaceae bacterium | reverse complement strand
CTGGTGAAGCTTGGACTGATTGCCGGGAACGGGCGGTTTCCGTTTCTTGTGCTCGATGCCGCCAAGGCCATGGGCTACGAGGTCACGGTCGTGGCCATCAAGGAAGAGGCGTCGACGGAGCTCGATGCGGCGGCGGCGCGGCCGCCGGTGTCGGCTGTCCACTGGATCTCGCTCGGCCAGCTCGGGGGCTGGCTCAAGATTCTCAAGGCGGCCGGCGCGACCCGGGCCGTCCTGGCCGGGCAGGTGAAGCACGTCAAGATCTTCGGCGGCATCGTGCCGGACCTGACGGGGCTGTCCGTGCTCTCGCGGCTCAAGGCGCGTAACACCGATGCGATCATCGCGGCCGTCGTGGACGTGATGCGTGAGCACGGCGTGGACGTCATCGACTCCACGACGCTGCTGCAGCCGATGCTGGCCCGGGAAGGGCTCATGACCACGCGGGCGTTGACCGAGGACGAGCACGGCGAGCTGGAGTTCGGCTACCGCATGGCCGACGTCATCGGCGGGCTCGACATCGGGCAGGCGATCGCGGTGAAGCACCGGGCGGTGGTGGCCGTGGAGGCCATGGAAGGGACGGACGCGATGATTGGCCGCGCGGGCGACCTGGCCGGGCCGGGCGTGGCGATCGTCAAGGTGGCCAAGCCGGCCCAGGACATGCGCTTCGACGTGCCGGTGGTGGGCCTGGCCACGATTCAGGTCATGCGCCGGGCGGGCGCCACGCTGCTGTCGGTGGACGCCGGCCGCACGCTGATGTTCGAACGGGACGAGATGATCGCCGCCGCAGACGATGCGGGTATTGCCATCGTCGGCCGACCCGCGCCCGCGGCCGCCCCCGCGGCCACCGTCGGGGAGACCCGTTCATGACGGACCCCATTCGCCTGGCTGTGGTCGGTGTCGGCCACCTGGGCCGTCATCACGCACGCGTCGCTGCTGCGCTGCCGGGCGTGACGCTCGCGGCTGTCGTCGACACGATGCCCGGGCGCGCCGAGGAGATTGCCGCTGGGCACGGGGGCGGGGCCGGCACGCGCGCGCTCACCGACTGGCGCGACCTGCAGGACTCGGTGGATGCCGTGGTGGTGGCGGTGCCGACCGAAGTGCACGCCGAGGTGGCCGTGCCCCTGCTCGAGCGCGGGGTCCACGTGCTGGTCGAGAAGCCGCTCACGCGATCGCTGGTCGAGGCGGATCGCATCCTGGAGGCGGCCGGGCGCCGGGGCGCGGTCCTGGCCGTCGGCCACGTCGAACACTTCAACCCCGCGGTCCAGGCAGCCCGCGCCCTGATTCACGACCCGCGCTTCATCGAGGTCCACCGGCTCGGGACGTTTCCCGAGCGCAGCCTGGACATCGACGTGGTCTTCGATCTGATGATCCACGACATCGGCCTGGTGCTGGAGCTCGTCGACAGCGCCGTGACCGCCATCGATGCGGTCGGCGTACCGGTGCTCACGCCGCGCGTGGACATCGCCAACGCCCGGATCACCTTTGCCAACGGGTGCATCGCGAACCTGACCGCGAGCCGCATCAGCCGCGACCAGGTGCGCAAGATCCGCTTCTTCCAGCCGAGCAGCTACCTCTCCGTGGACTACAAGGCTCAGGAAGTGGAATCCTGGCGCCTGGTGCCGCAGGACGGCGCGATGCCCCGCATCGACGGCGGCCGGCTGGAGGTCGTGCGCGACGAGCCCCTCAAGCGCGAGCTGGAGGACTTCGTCGACGCGGTTCGCCGTGGACGCGAGCCCGGCGTGTCCGGCACCAGGGGCCGCGCGGCGCTGCAACTGGCCACCGAGATCGTGGCACGGATGGAGCAGGCCTCCGCGCTTCGGAGCCCGGGCGCCGTGACCCGCAGTTGATGAGATCCATGCACCAGACAGCGATCAGTACGGCGATGGCGGACCGCGCGCGCGGGGGCGATCTTCTGACCGAGGCGGAACTCCACGAGCTCGATGGCGCGGACGTGCTGTCGCTCGGCATGCTCGCGGACGAGGTGCGGCGCGCCCGCGTCGGCGACGAGGTCGGCTACACGCGCGTGCTGGAGGTGCCGGCCCAAGCCGCCGGCGCCGTGGCCGCGGCCGGGGATGCCGGCGAGATTCGGATGCCGGACGTCGGACTCTCCCTTGCCGCGACGCTCGGCCGGATCGCGGAGGTGCGCGAGGCAGCGGGGGCCGTGCGCCTGACCGGGTTCTCGCTCGCGCGCCTGGCGTCGGCCGGGTGGGGACCGCTGAGCGAGGTCCTTCCGGCGCTCCGGCAGGCGGGACTGGATCTCCTGGCCGAGGCGCCTGTGGATCTGGTGACCCCGGCGGATCTCGATGCGGTCTTCGCCTCGGGCCTCGGCCTCGGGCGCCTGTCGGTACAACGTCCGGTAGAGGAGGGGCGCGTCGGGCTCCTCCTGCGGATTCGCGACGTGGTCCGCGGGCTGCCGCAGGTGACCACCGTCGCCCCGCTCCCGCGGGAGCAGTCCGTGGCGACGCCGACCACGGGGTATCACGACGTGCGGCTCATTGCGCTCGCACGCCTCGCCCTGCCGGCCACGCCGGACATCGAAGTGGACTGGCTGCAGTACGGGCCCAAGCTGGCGCAGGTGGCGTTGACGTTCGGCGCCAACCGCCTCGACCGCGTGCCGCTCGATGACGACCCGGCGCTCGGGCACCGCCGGACGAGGGTGGAGGACGTGCGGCGGAACATCACGGCGGCCGGCTTCGTGCCGGTGGAGCGCGGGAGCGCGCCGTGAGGCCCGCCCGGCTGGGGGCCGTGTCCTACCTGAACACGCGGCCGCTCGTGCGCGGGCTGGAGGCCCGTCCGGATCTCTTCACGCTCCGCTTCGACGTCCCGGCGGTCTGCGCGTCGCTGCTGCACGAGGGACGCATCGACGTCGGCCTGGTGCCGGCCATCGAATACCTGCGGGGCGACTACAGCGTCGTGCCGGGCATCTCGATTGCGTCGGATGGCCCGGTGGCGTCGGTGGCGGTCTTCTCGACCAGGCCGATCGACCAGGTCCGGAGCCTCGCGCTCGACATCAGTTCCCGCACGTCGGTGGCGCTGACGCGCATCCTCTGCGCGAAGCGCTGGGACATCGCGCCGGTCTTCTCGCCGGCGGAGCCGGACGTCCGCGCGATGCTCGCGCGTGCGGATGCCGCGCTCGTCATCGGCGATCCCGCCCTCGCCATCGATCCGGCGGACATCGGGGCCATCAAGACGGACCTCGGCGCGGAGTGGCAGGCGCTCACCGGCCTGCCGTTCGTGTACGCCATGTGGACGAGCCGGCGGGGCGCCATCGACGCGGAGCAGGTGGCGGAACTGCAGCAGGCACGTGACCGGGGCGTGGCGGCCCTGGCGGCCATCGCGCACGAACACGGCCGCGGCGATGCGGAGGCCGAGCGCCGGGCGTTCGAGTACCTGCGTGATAATCTCGACCATGGTCTCGGCGAGCGCGAAGTGGCGGGCCTGCAACGGTTCCACGCGCTTGCCGTCGAGCTGAACCTCGCTCCGGCGGAACGGCCGGTACACTTCGTCGCATGAGCCACGATCTCGCGGTCCTGCAGTCGCGCATCGAATCCGGCGGGCGCCTGTCCGGCGCCGAGGCGCTGTGGCTGTACCGGACCGCCCCGACGTGGTGGCTCGCGCGGATGGCCGACGGCGTCCGCCGCCGCAAGCACCCCGCCGGCATCGTCACCTACATCATCGACCGCAACGTCAACTACACGAACGTCTGCGTCGCGCGCTGCAACTTCTGCGCGTTCTACCGGCCCGTGGGGCATGCCGACGGGTACGTGCTCGGCTTCGAGGAGATCTTCCGGAAGATCGACGAGACGATCGCGCTCGGCGGCGTCCAGCTCCTGCTGCAGGGCGGGCACAACCCGGACCTTCCGCTCGCGTGGTACGAGGACCTGTTCCGGGCCGTCAAGACGCGGTATCCGGCCTTCAAGCTGCACGCGCTCTCGCCGCCGGAGGTGCTGCACCTCTCGCGGACGTCGCGCCTGCCGGTGCCCGAGGTCCTCGACCGGCTGATCGCCGTCGGGCTCGACAGCGTGCCGGGCGGCGGTGCGGAGATCCTCGTGGACCGGGTCCGCAAGCTCCTCAACTGCTACAGCAAGGCCTCCGCCGACGAGTGGCTCGACGTCATGCGTCACGCGCACCACAAGGGGCTGCGGACGACGGCGACCATGATGTACGGGACGGTGGAGACGGACGAGGAGCGGCTGGAGCACATGCTGCGGCTCCGCAGCCTGCAGGACGAGACAGGCGGCTTCACCGCGTTCATCACCTGGAGCTACCAGCCGGAGCACACCGAGCGCGGCGGGTGGGAGGCGACCGGCATCGACTACCTGCGCACGCTGGCTGTCGCACGGCTCGTGCTCGACAACGTGGACAACCTCCAGGCGTCCTGGGTCACGCAGGGGGGCAAGGTGGGGCAGTTGTCGCTCGCGTTCGGCGCGAACGACATGGGCAGCGTGATGATCGAGGAGAACGTCGTCCGCGCGGCCGGCGCGTCCTACTGCATGGACGAGGTCGAGATCGTCCGGAACGTCGAGGACGCGGGCTTCGTGGCCAAACGCCGCAACATGCACTACGAGATTCTCGGCGGCCCGGTCTTCCGCGAGCGGGAGGTCCCGCGCCAGCTCGCGCTGTCGACCGCGCGTGCCGACGGCGATCGGTCGGTGCCGGCCGAACTCGTCAACTATCCCGCGCGCAGCGCCGCCGGTAAGCGCCAGCGCATCCGGCCGCCGTCGCCGACGGCATGAGGATCCTCCGTGCGGCGTGGGTCGTGCCCGTGGACCAGCCGCCGATCCGGGACGGCTGGATTGCCGTGGACGGCGGGCGGATTGTTGCGGTGGGCGGCCCTGAGGGACCGCCCCCACAAGGGCCCCTTTCTCCGACCCTGTCGGGCCCGCTCTCCTCCACCCGTGGAGGCGACCCTTCAGGGCCGCCTGGCCACACCTCACGGACCCGTAGAGGCGACCCTTCAGGGTCGCCTGGCGTGGCCTCGCCCGTCATCAGGGACCTCGGCCGCGTCGCGCTCATGCCCGGCCTCGTCAACGCGCACGCGCACCTCGAGCTCTCGTGGCTGCGGGACCGGGTCCCACCGTCGGCGCGCTTCACCGACTGGGTGAAGCACCTGCTCGCCGCCCGGGGCGGCGCCATCGAACGTCCGGACGACCCGCGTGTCCTGGACGCGGCATCCGCGGCCGCGCGGGATGCGCGCGCCTGCGGGACCGCCGCCATCGGCGACATCGGGAACTCCCTGGTCTCGGTCGTCCCGATCGCCCGCAGCGGCATGCGCGGGCTCGTGTTCCACGAGCTCATCGGGTTCCGCGAGACGACCGCGGCGCTCGTCGATCGGACACGAGCGGCGCGGCAGGCCGCGTCGGGGCATCCCGGTGTGCGGGTGTCAGTCGCGGCACACGCGCCCTACTCCGTCTCGCCCGAGTTGTTCCGCGCGATTCGCGCGGAGGCGGACGCGAGCGGCGAGCCGCGGACCAGCGTGCATGCGGGGGAGTCGGCCGAGGAACTGGAACTGCTCGCGACAGGCAGCGGCCCGTGGAGAGGCCTGCTCGATCGGCTGGGGGTGTGGCGGGAGGAGTGGGCCCCTCCGGGGACGGGGCCGGTGGACTACCTGGACGCCCTCGGCGTGATCGACGCCGGGACGCTCGTCGTCCACGGCGTGCAGCTGACGGACGACGAGCTGGCCCGGCTCCACGCCATCGGGGCGACGCTGGTGACCTGTCCTCGGAGCAACCAGTGGGTCGGGGCGGGCGTGCCTCCCATCGAACGGTTCTACCTCTCGGGCGTCTCCGTCGCGGTCGGGACGGACAGCCTCGCCAGCGTCGAGGACCTCAACCTGTTCTCCGAGCTGAAGGCCATGCGCTGGCTGGCGCCGGGTGTGCCGGCCCGCCGGCTGATCGAGAGCGCCACGCTCGCCGGCGCGCGCGCGCTCGGCCTCGGCGACGACCTGGGCACGCTGGGCGCCGGCAAGCTGGCGGAGGTCGTGGCGGTGAGCCTGCCTGACGAGGTCGATGACATCGAGGAGCACCTGGTGTCCGGCGTGCCGATGTCGGCGATTGCCTGGGCCTCCGAGTCCGGGCCGGCCCTGGAACCGGCGGCGCCGCTGCCGGCGGCGCGCGCCTGAGCGTCACGATGTCCCGCCTCGCCACTTACCTGTCGTTCGTGCGCTTCAGCCACACCGTGTTCGCGCTCCCGTTCGCGTTGACCGGGGCACTGCTGGCCTCGCGGCACCATCCGGTGGGGTGGGTCGACGTCATGTGGATCGTACTCGCCATGGTGGCCGCGCGGAGCGCGGCGATGGGCTTCAACCGCCTGGTGGACGCGCGGTTCGATGCCCTCAACCCGCGCACCGCCGCACGGGAGATCCCGCGCGGGGCGATGTCCCGGCCGGAGGCGGCCGTGTTCGTGGCCCTCTCGTCGATCGTCTTCGTCCTCATCGCCTGGCAGATCAGCTGGCTGTGCGGCGTGCTGTCGCCGGTGGCGCTGGCCATCGTCTTCTGGTATTCGATCGCCAAGCGCTACACGTCCTACACGCAGGCCTTCCTGGGGTTGGCGATGGCGGTGGCACCCGTGGGCGGGTGGCTCGCGGCCGGCGGGCGCGGCGGGCTCGAGCCGTGGCTGCTGGGCCTGGCGATCGGCCTCTGGGTCGGCGGGTTCGACATCCTCTACGCCTGCCAGGATCTGGCCTTCGATCGCGCGCAGGGGCTGCGATCCATTCCGGTGCGCTTCGGTGTGCCCGCGTCGCTGGCCATCTCGCGCGCGATGCACCTGGGCACCGTCGCCTGCATGGCGGCCATCGCGTGGATCGTGCCGCTCGGCCCGGTGTACCTCGCCGGAGTGGGCGTGGTCGCGCTCCTGCTGATCTACGAACAGTCGCTGGTGAGCGCCGCCGACCTGTCGCAGGTGAAGCGGGCCTTCGACATGAACGGGTATGTCGGGATCCTCTACTTCGCCGTGACGGCCCTGGCCGTGTACACCGGCGGATGGGGCGGGTGAGCCGGATGGCCGTGACGCCGCGCGTGGATGCCGCCGACAAGTCGCCGGCGCGCATCTCCGGCATGTTCGACGCGATTGCCGGCCGGTACGACCTGCTGAACACGGTCCTCTCCGGCGGCCTCGATCGGTACTGGCGGCGGCAGGCGATCCGCTCGCTGGCGTTCACCGGGCGTGAGCGCCTCCTGGACGTCTGCACCGGCACGGCGGACGTGGCGATGGCCGGGGCGCGCGCGCGTGCCGGCGCGGCGCGCGTGGTGGGCGTGGACTTCGCCGGGGAGATGCTCGCGCACGGCCGATCGAAGATCGCGCGCGCGGGTCTTGCGTCGCGCGTGCAGCTCGTGCGCGGCGACGCCGCCAACCTGCCGGCCGCGGACGCCTCCGTCGACGGCGGCACGATTGCCTTCGGCATCCGCAACGTGCAGCAGCCGGAGCGGGCCTGCGCCGAGATGCTGCGCGTCCTGCGTCCCGGCGGACGCCTGGCGATCCTCGAGTTCGGCCTGCCCGTGGTGCCAGCCGTGCGCCCGCTCTACCTCTGGTACTTCCGGCACGTGCTGCCGCGGATCGGCCGCGCCGTGTCGCGGCACACCGTGGCCTACGACTACCTGCCGCAGTCCGTGGGCTCCTTCCCCTGGGGTGAGAGCTTCGCGCAGATCCTCCGTGCCACAGGTTTTTCACACGTGCGTGCCCGGCCGCTCAGCTTCGGCATCGTCTATCTATACAGTGCGACGAAGCCGGGCGGGCCAGATGGCGTGTGATACTCTCGTAAGTACCTGATGTACTTCGACTTCGACGATCGATACACTGACGTCGAGCCGGTGGGCCGAGCGATCACGCCGCGCGATGGCGCGCTGCTGTCGGTCGCGGTCCACGTGCTGGTGTTCGCGGCGCTGCTCCTGGCACCCGCGTGGCTGCCGGAGCGATCGGCGGAGGAGTCCGAGCTCGTCACGCTCGAACGGCCGCAGGAGGAAGAGGAGCCGCGCTTCGTCTTCGTCCAGCCCAGGATGGACATCCCGGCGCTCCAGCCGCCGGAGCGCGCGGAGTTGTCCGACATCGATCGCCAGGCGCGCAACGAGGAGCGTCCGCCGGTCATGGACAACCCGCTGCCGTTCTCGCGCGGCAACTCCGCGGAGCGCGTCGAGGCGCGTCCGGAAGAACGCGCGCGGGGCGAGGGACCTGCCGAACAGCCGGCGCCGCCCGCGCCTCCGGTCGTCGAGACCCCGCAGTACATGCCGGACCCGGGCGCCGGGCGTGCGGCGATCGAGCCCACGCCGCCGCAGCCTCCGGCGCCGCCGCCCGGCGGCGCGCTCGGCGATGCCCTTCGCAATCTCCAGAAGTACGTCGATCAGGAATCGTTCAACAACCAGCGCGGCAACTCCCAGGAGTTCGGCCCGCTGCAGTTCGACACGCGGGGCGTCGAGTTCGGTCCCTGGGTGCGCCGCTTCATCGCGCAGGTGCGGCGCAACTGGTTCGTGCCCTACGCCGCGATGTCCCTGCGCGGCCGCGTGGTGATCACGTTCTTCGTGCACCGCAACGGCGCCCTGACGGACGTCACGGTCATCGGTCCCTCGCCGGTCGAGTCGTTCAACCTCTCGGCCCGGAACGCGCTGCTGGCCTCGAACCCCACCGAGCCGCTCCCGCCGGAGTACCCGGAGGACAAGGCCTTCTTCACGGTGACGTTCTTCTACAACGAGTCGCCGGACGGACGCCAGCAGCAGCACGAGCAGTGAGGGGCGCGCCGATGGCCCCGCTCCTCGCCGTCCTGGGCCCGACCGCCACGGGCAAGAGCGCGCTCGCGCTGGCGATTGCCGCACGCGTCCGCGGCGAGATCATCAACTGCGATTCCACCGCCGTGTATCGCGGGTTCGACATCGGGACCGACAAGGTGCCTCATGCCGGACGCCGGGGGATTCCGCACCACCTGATCGACGTGGCGGATCCGACGGAGGAGTACACGGCGGCGCGCTTCGGCCGCGAGGCGGCGCGCCTCGTGGACGAGATTCACGCGCGGGGCGGCGTGCCCATTCTCGTCGGCGGCACGGGTTTCTACTACCGCGCGCTGGTCCGCGGGTTGTTCCCCGGTCCCGGCAAGGACGCGGCGCTGCGGGCGCGGTTCGAGGCCATGGCCGATCGGCACGGCGTCGAGTGGCTGCACCGCATGGTCGCCCGGGTCGACCCGCCGTCCGCCGCGCGCATCCAGCCGCGCGACCGCAAGCGGCTCATCCGCGCCCTGGAGGTCTACTTCCGGACGGGCAAGCCGCTGACCGCTCATTTCGACGACACGGTCTCGCCGCTCTCCGCCGGCGTGACGGTCACGGCCGTGGCGCTCCACCTGCCGGCGGACGTCCTCGCGCCTCGCCTGGCGCGGCGCGTGGAACAGCAGTTCGAGGCCGGCCTGCTGGACGAGGTCGAGTCCCTGCTGCGCGCCGGTGTGCCCGAGGACGCGCGGCCGTTCGGCGGGCTCGTCTACCGGCAAGTGCTGGACTACCGGCGCGGGATTCGCGACGAGCCGGCCACGCGGGCACTGATTGCACAGGAGAACCGCCGGTACGCGCGGCGGCAGTTGATCTGGTTTCGCAAAGAGCCTAACCTACAGTGGTTTGATGGCCCCGGCGAGTCTTCCGGCGTGCAGGCCGCCGTCTTTGACTGGCTGGCCGAACGGGGTCTGTTGCTCGAGTAAGGAGTCACGCCGCAATGGCTGAGACAAAGACTGGCGCGCCGAACATCCAGGACGTCTTCCTCAACTATGCCCGCCGCGAGAAGCTTGCGGTGGTCATGCACCTGCTCGACGGGCGGGAGTTCGAGGCGCGGATCAAGAACTTCGATCGCTTTGCCCTGATCGTCGAACACAACGGCATGGACCACCTGGTCTTCAAGCACGCCATCGCGACGATCCGCACGCCGCGCAGCGTGCCCAACTACTTCTCGTCGCACCACCCCTGACGTCGAACCTCGTGGCCCTGCCCGGGCCCGGCGCCTTCCGCCGGGCCATCCTCATCGTCCTGGACAGCGTCGGCGCCGGCGAACTGCCGGACGCCGCCGCGTACGGCGACGAGGGCAGCCACACGCTGGGGCACGTGGCCGCATCGCGGCCCCTGGCCGTTCCCGTCCTCACGTCCCTTGGCCTCGGGTGCGTGACGCCGCTCTCCGGCATCCCCTGTCCAGCGGCGCCCGGTGCCGCGTACGGCCGCATGGCGGAACGCTCGCCCGGCAAGGACTCGGTGACGGGGCACTGGGAACTGATGGGGCTGGTGCTCGAGCGCCCGTTCCCGACGTTCAGCGGAGGGTTTCCGGCCGACGTCATCGCCGCCTTCGCACGCCGGATCGGACGCGAGGTGCTGGGCAACGTCGCGGCGTCCGGGACGGCCATCATCGACGACCTGGGCCCTCGCCATCTCGAGACCGGCTGTCCCATCGTCTACACGTCGGCGGACAGCGTGTTCCAGGTGGCGGCGCACGAGGGCATCGTGCCGGTGGGGCAGTTGTACGAGTGGTGCGAGATCGCCTACGAGCTGACGGTGGCCGGCCTCGGGATCGGCCGCGTGATCGCACGGCCGTTCGTGGGAACCCCGGGCGCATTCCGGCGGACCGCCAACCGGCACGACTACGCCATGCCGCCGATCGGGCGCACGCTGCTCGACGTGCTCACGGACGCGGGCCATCGGGTGACGGCCATCGGCAAGATCAACGACCTCTTCGCGGGGCGCGGCATCGGCGCCGCCCATCCGACCACCAGCGACGATGACGGGATGGACATCCTGGCGGAGGTCCTCGCGCAGCAGGAGGACGGCCTGGTGTTCGTCAACCTGGTCGACTTCGATACGCAGTACGGCCACCGGAACGACGTGGCGGGCTACGCGGAGAACCTGGAGCGCTTCGACGGGCGGCTGGCTGCGCTGCTGCCGTCGCTGACGCCGCACGATGTGCTGATGATCACCGCCGATCACGGGAACGATCCCGCCACGCCGAGCACGGATCACTCGCGCGAGTACGTCCCGCTGCTGGTGACCGGGGCCGGCGTTCGTCCGGGTGTTGACCTGGGTACCCGGGCGACCTTCGCGGACCTCGGCCAGACACTGGCCGAACTGTTCGGCGTCGAGCGCCTGGCCCACGGGGAGAGCATTTGGGGGGCGGTAAGTGAGTGGGGCACTGGACTCTAGGCTCTGGGCTT
>CAZUGF010000008.1:46189-54081 GCA_964619705.1 uncultured Bifidobacteriaceae bacterium | reverse complement strand
AAGCCCAAAGCCCAAAGTCCCCAAAGCCCTATGTCCATCCGCGAACAACTCGAAGCCCGCGAGTACGAGGTACTTGCACCACAGGCGGCGATGAGCCGCGCGAGCCGGGGACGGCTCCGGCCGGAGGCGGAGGACCCGATTCGTCCGGCGTTCCAGCGCGACCGCGACCGGATCATCCACACGAAGGCGTTCCGGCGCCTCAAGCACAAGACGCAGGTCTTCTTCTCGCCGCGCGGGGATCACTACCGCACGCGGCTGACCCACACGCTCGAGGTGTCGCAGATTGCCCGGACCATCGCGAAGGTGCTCCGGCTGCACGAGGAGCTGACCGAGGCCATTGCACTCGGCCACGACCTCGGCCACACGCCGTTCGGGCATGCCGGCGAGCGCGTTCTGCGCGCCCTCGTCCCGGGCGGCTTCAACCACTACGAGCAGAGCCTCCGCATCGTGGACGTCCTCGAGCACGAGCGGCAGGGATTGAACCTGACCTGGGAAGTGCGGGACGGCATTGCCCGCCACTCGAAGGGCAAGAACGGGCTGCCCGTCGGCGCGCCGCCCGAGCACCGGGCCAGCACCATCGAGGGCCAGGTCGCCCGCGTTGCCGACATCGTCGCCTACGTGAACCACGACATCGACGATGCCGTGCGGGCCGGGATCCTGCACGAGGAGGACCTGCCCGAGGAGGCGGTCCGGCGGCTCGGCCGCGGCCCGTCCGCGCGCATCGGCCGGATGGTGACGGACGTGGTGGAGCAGACGCTGGCCGGCGGGATGACCGAGATCCGGATGAGCCCGGACGTCCTGGACGCCACCCTCGCCCTGAGGAGCTTCCTCTTCGAGGCGGTCTACGAGAACGAGGAGGCCACGGCCGAGTTCCGCAAGGCGGAAGGCATCCTCGGGGGGCTGTGGGAGAAGGTGCGCGCCCGGCCGGCGGACTTCCTGGATGCCCGGACCGTGGAGGCCGAGGGCCTGGACCGGGCGGCACAGGACTTCCTGGCCGGGATGACGGACCGGTATGCCGTTAACTTGTTCGAGCAGTTGTACATCCCGAAACCCTGGGTCACGGCGGCCGACGACCCCCGCATGCTATAATCGTCGTTTTGATGCGGCTCGATCTTTCGCACATCAGGCAGGCGGACACGGCGGTCAGCCGCCGATACGACCCGTCGGCCTTCGCGGGAGACGACGAGGACTACCGGGTCATCGCTCCGGTGTCGCTCGCGTTCACGCTCCACAAGGACCACGATCGGTTCCGCGTGGTGGGAACGCTGGCGACGACGCTCGAGCTCGGCTGCAGCCGGTGTCTCGAGCCGTTCACGCTTCCGGTCGATGCCGCGTTCGATCTGCGGTACCTGCCGGCGTCGAACGGCGGCGCGGCGGCCGCGGCGGCCGGCGAGAGCGAAGTCCAGGACGATGACGTCGCGATGACGTTCTACCGGGACGATGCGATCGACCTGGCGGAGCTGCTGCGGGAGCAGTTCTACCTCGCGCTGCCGATGAAGCCGCTGTGCGTGCCGGACTGCCGGGGCCTCTGCCCGGAGTGCGGCGTGAACCTGAATGTCGAGACGTGCCAGTGTACGAGGCAGTGGGAAGACCCGCGGCTCGCTGGCCTGAAAGCGTTGATCACCGACCGAAAGCACGACGATGCCTAATCCGAAACGTCGCCATTCCAAGACCCGCGGCCGCAAGCGCCGTACCCACGACGCCCTCACCGCCACGACGGCGGGCCGCTGCCCGCAGTGCGGGGAGCCCAAGGCGGCGCACCGCGTGTGTGCCTACTGCGGCCACTACCGCGCCCGCCAGGTGCGGTCCGTCGACGAAGACTAGACCCTGTCCCACGCCATGCGCATCGCGGTCGACGCCATGGGCGGCGATCATGCGCCCGGACGTCCCGTGGACGGCGCCCTGGCGGCGGCTCGCTACCTGGGAATCGGCGTCGACCTGGTCGGACGATCCGCGCTGATTCGCGCGGAGCTCGTGCGCCATCCTGACGCCGAGGCCCTCGGCGTGTCGGTCATCGAGGCGCCGGACGTCATTGGCATGGACGAGGCCGCGGTGTTCGCGCTCCGGCGCAAGCCGCGATCCTCGATCCGCGTGGCGGCCGAGCGGGTCCGCGACGGGCATGCGGCGGCCCTCGTGAGCGCGGGCCATACGGGTGCCTCCGTCGTGGCGGCGCACGCCGTCTTCGGCATGATGTCCGGCGTCGATCGTCCGGCGCTGGCGCCGGTCGTGCCGACCACGAGCGGATCGGCGCTGCTCCTGGATGCGGGCGCCACGGTGGAGTGCCGTCCGCAGCACCTGCTGCAGTTCGGCGTGATGGGCGCGGCCTATGCGCGCGTGGCCATGGGCATCGAGCGGCCGCGCGTCGGGCTGTTGTCGATCGGCGAGGAAGCGACGAAGGGCAACGACCTCACGCGGGAGGCGCACCGGCTGCTGCAGGAGGCCCCGCTGACGTTCGTGGGCAACATCGAGGCCCGGGGCATCTTCGCCGGCGAGGCGGACGTCGTGGTCTGCGACGGCTTCACGGGCAACGTGGCCCTCAAGCTGAGCGAGGGCGTGGTCGAGATGGTGGAGCACCTCCTGCGCGAGGAACTGCAGAGCACCTTCTCCAGCCAGATGGGCTACCTGCTCTCGCAGCGGGCGTTCCGGCGATTCCGGAAGCGCGTGGACTACTCGGAGTACGGCGGCGCCCCGCTCCTCGGGATCACGGGCATCGTCATCGTGGGACACGGCCGGTCGTCGGTGAAGGCCATCCGCAACGCCGTCGCGCAGGCGGCGCGGTTTGCGGGCGACGGCGGGCTGGCCCGTGTGCAGCGCGAGATGACGGCGCTCGAACGGGCAGGGACGGCAGGGACATCGTGATTGCGTTCATCTTCCCCGGACAGGGATCGCAGGCCGTCGGCATGGGGCACGCGCTCGCGGAGCGGTTCCCCGTGTGCCGCGAGACCTTTGCGGAGGCGGACGCCGCGCTCGGCTTCGCGCTGAGCACGCTCGTCTTCGAGGGCCCGGCCGATCGGCTGCTGCTCACCGAGCACGCCCAGCCCGCCATCCTGACGGCGAGCGTGGCCGCGTGGCGGCTGCTCGACAGCCTCGGGTTCACCGCCGACTTCCTGGCCGGGCACAGCCTCGGCGAGTACTCGGCGCACGTGGCGGCCGGCTCCGTGTCGTTTGCGGATGCCGTCCGGCTCGTGCGGAACCGCGGGCGGTACATGCAGGAGGCCGTGCCCGTGGGCGCCGGCGCGATGGCGGCGGTGCTCGGGCTGGACGAGGCGGCGGTCGCCGAGGCCTGCCGGGATGCGGCGGAAGGCGACGTGGTCAGCGCGGCCAACCTCAACGCGCCGGGACAGATCGTCATCGCCGGATCGGCGGCGGCTGTTGCGCGGGCGGGGGAGCAGGCGAAGGCCCGCGGGGCGAAGCGCGTGATCCCGCTGAAGGTGAGCGCGCCGTTCCACTGCGCGCTGATGCGTCCGGCGCAGGAGCGCCTGGCGCCGGAACTGGCGGCGGCGGTCCGGACCAACCCGCGTGTGCCGGTCATCGCGAACGTGGACGCGGCCCCCAAACGCACGGCGGCCGAGTCCACAGCGGCACTCGTCGCCCAGGTGTCGGCGCCGGTCCGCTGGGAGGACAGCGTCAAGCGCCTTGCGTCCGAGGGCGTCACCACGTATGTTGAAGTGGGCCCCGGGACGGTGCTCGCCGGCCTGGTCAGGAAGACCGTGGCGGGAGCGACAATCCTCAACCTGCAGGCCCCCGACGATCTCACGGCCATCGAGGCCGCGCTCGCGCGGAACTGATGCCGATCTGCCAACGCCGGATACCCCAGACCCGATGACATCACTCGACGGCAGGATCGCGATTGTCACCGGTGCCTCGCGCGGCATCGGCCGCGCCACGGCCCTGCACCTGGCCGCGGCCGGGGCGACGGTGGTCTGCGTCGCGCGCGGCGACAATGCGGCGGGGACCGTCCAGGCCATTGCCGACGCCGGCGGGCGCGCCGAGATGGCGGGTGTGGACATCACCGACGCCGCCGCGGTGGCCGCCCTCGTGTCCGGCGTGATGGAGCGCCACGGGCGCATCGACATCCTCGTCAGCAATGCCGGCATCGCCCGGGACCAGCTCATGCTGCGCATGAAGCGGGCGGACTGGGACGAGGTGGTGGCCACCAACCTGACCGCGGCGTTCACGCTGTGCCAGGCCGTCATCAAGCCCATGATCCGTCAGCGGGCCGGCCGCATCGTCGCCATGAGCTCGGTTGTCGGGCAGATGGGGAACGCCGGGCAGGCGAATTACGCGGCCTCGAAGGCCGGGCTGATTGGATTCTGCAAGGCCCTGGCGCGCGAGGTCGCGTCGCGCAACATCACGGTCAACGTGGTTGCGCCGGGCTTCGTGGCCACGGACATGACGCACGCCATCCCCGAGGGCACGAAAGCGGAATGGGCCGCGCAGATTCCGCTCGGCCGGATGGGCACCGTGGAAGAGATCGCGGCGGCCGTCGGTTTCCTGGCATCCGACGATGCGTCGTATATTACTGGTCAGGTTCTCGCCGTGAACGGCGGGATGTACATGTGAGCAGGTCACCCATTCCGGGGACCGTCAAGGGAGGAAGACAGTGGCCGTTGCCGACAAGGTGAAGAGCATCATCGTGGAGCAGCTGGGCGTGGACGAGGAAGAAGTCACCCCGGATGCTTCGTTCGTCGAGGACCTCGGCGCCGACTCGCTCGACACCGTCGAGCTCGTCATGGCGTTCGAGGAAGAGTTCGGCATCGAGATCCCCGACGAGGAAGCGGAGAAGATCACGCGCGTCAGGGAGGCCATTCAGTACATCGAGGCGCACTCCAAGAAGAAGTAGGCGCGCCTCGGCGCGCCCATCCGCGGCGGAGGGATTTTGAGCAGGCGAGTTGTGATCACCGGCATCGGCCTGGTGTCGTCGCTGGGCATCGGCACGGAGGCGACCTGGGCGGGCCTCCTGGCGGGCCGGAGCGGGGTCGGCCCCATCACGAAGTTCGACGCGTCCGCGTTCACCACGCGCTTCGCGGCCGAGGTGAAGGGGTTCGATCCGCTGGCGTTCGTGGAGAAGAAGGATGTCAAGAAGATGGACATCTTCATCCAGTACGCCCTGGCGGCCTCGCAGTTCGCGATGGACGATGCCCGCCTGGCGGTGACGCCGGAGATCGCGCCGCGCGTGGGCGTGTTCATCGCGTCCGGCATCGGCGGCTTCACGACCATCGAGCGGGAGCATCGCGCGTTCCTCGAGGGCGGGCCCCGGAAGATCTCGCCGTTCTTCATTCCCGCGGCCATCATCAACCTGGCCTCCGGACAGGTGTCCATCCGCTTCGGCGCCAAGGGGCCGAACTCGGCGACGTGTACGGCCTGCACGGCCTCGGCGCACGCGATCGGCGACGCGTACGAGATCATCAGGCGCGGCGCGGCCGACGCGATGATTGCCGGCGGGTCGGAGGCGGCCGTGTGCGCCATGGGCGTCGGCGGATTCGCGGCCATGCGTGCCCTGTCCACGCGCAACGACGATCCGGAGCGCGCCAGCCGGCCGTTCGACAAGGACCGCGACGGCTTCGTGCTCGGCGAGGGCGCGGGCGTCGTGATCCTCGAGGAACTCGAGATGGCGCGCCGCCGCGGCGCGCCCATCTACGCCGAGATGGTCGGCTACGGGATGTCCGGCGATGCGTACCACATCACCGGGCAGTCCGAGGACGGCGACGGCGCCTTCCGGGCGATGCAGGCGGCGATCGGCTCCGCCGGCGTCGAGCCCGGCGTGGTGGACTACATCAACGCGCACGGCACCTCGACCCCCATCAACGACCCGACCGAGACCCTGGCCGTCAAGCGCGTGTTCGGCGACCAGGCCCGGCGCCTCGCGATGTCCTCGACCAAGTCCATGACCGGCCACCTGCTCGGCGCCGCCGGCGGGCTCGAGGCCGGCATCACGGCCCTGGCGCTGCACCACCAGACGCTGCCGCCGACCATCAATCTCGATCAGCCGGACGAAGCGTGCGACCTCGACTACGTGCCGCACACGCCGCGCCCGGCGGCGATCCGCTACGCCCTGTCGAACTCGTTCGGCTTCGGCGGCACGAACGGATCGCTGTTGTTCAAGAAGTGGGAAGACGGGCGCTAGGTGTCGGCTTCAGGCGGGCAGAGCCCAAAGCCTGAAGCCCAGAGCCCAGAGAGCCCCAAGCCCAGAGCCCAAAGTCCAAAGCCCATGAAGATCGCCGTCTGTATCAAGCAAGTGCCGACCCGCGAATGGCAGCCGCGTCTGAACGATGACCGGACGTGGATTCGCGAGCAGGATGTCAGCTACGAGATGAACGAACCGGATGCCTATGCGCTCGAGGAAGGGCTGCGGCTCCGGGAGAAGCACGGCGGGGAGGTGGTGGTCTGCTCGGCCGGGCCCGCCCGTGTGCAGCAGGTGATCCGCGAGGCGCTGGCCCGCGGCGCGGACCGCGCCCTGCACGTGGAGGACGCGGCGCTCGGTGCGGCGGATGCCTTCACCGCGGCGATGGCGCTGACCGACGCGATGCGGGAGGAGCAGTTCGACCTGATCCTCACCGGCCTGCAGTCCGACGACCAGGGGCACGCGCAGTTCGGTCCCGTGCTCGCCGAGCGGCTGGGCGTGCCGCACTCCACGATCATCATGGAGGTGCTGGCCGAGCCCGAGGCGCGGTCGCTGAAGGTCAAGCGCGAGCTGGAGGGCGGCTGGTTCCAGCACCTCACCATGCCGCTGCCGGCCCTGCTGACCATCCAGAGCGGGATCAACCAGCTCCGCTACGCGACGCTCAAGGGCATCATGGCGGCGAAGAAGAAGGACATCCGGAAGGTGGCGCCGCCGGCGGGGCTGACGTCCAGGTTGAAGGTGGTCTCGCTCTACGTGCCGCAGAAGGCCAAGCAGACCGTGATGATCGGCGGGTCGCCCGCCGAGGCCGCGCGCGATCTCGTGACGCGGCTCCGGGAGGAGGCGAGGGTCCTGTGATTCTGGTCATTGCAGAGCAGAAGGACGGCCGGCTCAACCGCGCGAGCTGGGAAGCGATTGCCGCGGCGCAGCAACTGGCCGGCGGATCCACGCCCGTCACGATTGCCGTGCTCGGCGCCAACCTGGCGGCCGTGGCCGGCGAACTGGCGCAGGCGGACTGTGCGCAGGTGATTGCGGTGGATCTGGACGGCCTGGCCACCTACACGCCCGACGCGTTCGTGAGCGCGCTCCAGCCGCTCATCGCGGCCGTGGCGCCGGCCTACGTCGTGTTCGCCCACACCTATCAGGCGCGGGACTTCGTGCCCATGCTCGCCGCGCGCCTCGATCGCGCGCTGGTGACCGACGTCATCGGCATCAAGACCGACGGACAGGTGACCTTCTCCCGGCCCATGTTCCAGGGCAAGCTCGTCGCGGACGTGGCGCTCGATGGCCCCCAGCCGCACCTCGCGAGCGTGCAGATCGGCGCGTTCCGGGCGGATGCGGTGAAGAAGGGGAGCGCGCCCGCGGCGGTGGCCGCGGCGCCGGCCGACGTGTCCGCCGGCACGAGCCGGCAGTCCACCGAAGCGCCGTTTCAGGAGGCGAAGCAGGCCGTCGACCTCTCGCAGGCCGAGCGCATCGTCGCGGTCGGGCGCGGGATCAAGGCGCAGGAGCACATCGCGCTGGCCGAGGAACTGGCGAAGGCGTTCGGGGCGGAGCTCGCCGCGTCGCGGCCCATCTGCGACAACGGCTGGCTGCCCATGGAGCGCCAGATCGGCAGCTCCGGCCAGACGGTGGCGCCCAAGCTGTACGTCGCCATCGGCATCTCCGGCGCCATCCAGCACCTGGTCGGCATGAAAGGGTCGCGGACGATCGTCGCGATCAACAAGGACGCGGAGGCGCCGATTTTCGAGATCGCCGACTACGGCATCACCGG
>CAZUGF010000008.1:27138-46089 GCA_964619705.1 uncultured Bifidobacteriaceae bacterium | reverse complement strand
AAGTCCCCTCATGTCCCGTGAAACCCTCGAAGTCGACATCCTGATCGTCGGTGGCGGCCCTGCCGGGCTGTCAGCCGCCCTGAGGCTTGCGCAGCTGCAGAAGGCCGCGGGCGGCGAGCCGCTGTCGATCGCGGTGATCGAAAAGGCCCGCGAGGCGGGCGCGCACCAGTTGTCCGGGGCGCTGCTCGATCCGTCGACCCTGCGCGACCTGATCCCGGACTTCAAGGACCGGGGCGCGCCGCTCGCGACAGACGTGCACCACGACAGCGTCTACTTCCTGACGCCGCGGTACAAGCTGCGGCTGCCCATCACGCCGCCGCCGTTCCGGAATCACGGGAACTACATCATCTCGCTCAGCCACTTCAGCAAGTGGCTGGCGGAGCAGGTGGAGGCCGAGGGCATCGACCTGTTCTGGGGATTCCCGGGCCAGACCGTGATCTTCGAGGGGACGCGTGTGGCCGGCGTGCGCACGGGCGATCGCGGGATCGGCAAGGACGGCCAGCCGAAGGCGATGTTCGAGCCGGGGGCCGACATTCGCGCGAAGGTCACGATCTTCGCGGACGGCGTGCGCGGACACCTGACGAAGGATCTGGTGCGGACGCTGCAGCTCGGCGAGGACAGCGAACCGGCGCAGTATGCCATCGGGCTCAAGGAACTCTGGGACGTGCCGAAGGATCGGCTGGCGCCGGGCACCGTGATGCACACGCTGGGCTACCCGCTGCGGCAGGAGGAGTTCGGCGGAAGCTGGCTGTACGCCATGCCAGACGGGCGCGTGTCGATCGGGTTCGTCGTGGGCCTGGACTACAAGGATCCGCTGCTCGACCCGCACGCGGCCTTCCAGCGCTTCAAGCTCCACCCGTTCATCGCCGGCCTGCTCGAGGGCGGCCAGTTGGTGCGCTTCGGGGCCAAGGCGCTCCCCGAGGGCGGTTGGAACACGCAGCCCCGCCTCCACATGGACGGCGGGCTCATCGTCGGCGATGCGGCGAACTTCGTGAACTCCGTCCGGCTCAAGGGCATCCACCTGGCCATGCGGAGCGGCATGCTGGCCGCGGAGACGGCGTTCGAGGCGGTCCGCGGCGGGGATACGTCCTCGGCGGCGCTGGCGCGCTACAAGACGCGGGTGGACGAGAGCGCCATCCGGACGGAACTGCACCCCGTGCGCGGCGTGCACCAGGCGTTCGGCGGCGGACTGTATGCGGGGAGCGCGTTCGCGGGCCTCGCGATGCTGACGAACGGGCGCGGGCTGCCCGAGCCGGCCGGCCATGCCGGGCACACGCGCATGCGGACGCTGGCGCACTACTACGGGATGCGCAAGCGGGACATCCTGACCGGATCCAATGCGGTGGCCCCCGATCGCACGTTGACGTTCGACAAGCTGATGAGCGTCCACTACTCGGGCACGCACCACGACGAGGATCAGCCGGTGCACCTCCAGGTCCACACCGAGGTCTGCCACTCCATCTGCGGCGAGGAGTACGGGCACCCCTGCGTGCGGTTCTGTCCGGCCAACGTGTACGAGATGGTGGACAACGGGCAAGGCGGCCTGCGGCTGCAGATCAACGCGTCGAACTGCGTCCACTGCAAGACCTGCGACATCATGGATCCCTACGGCGTCATCACGTGGGTGACCCCGGAAGGTGGAGAAGGCCCGCAGTACGACGGCATGTAGGCCCCGCCCGCTCGGACGCGCGGCATCCGTGACTGTGGTGTAATTCCGGACAGTGGTCAACGCGCGCAGCGAAACGGGGGCGGGCACGCCCGCCTGGCAGTCCTCGCGCTCGAAGCGTCTCCAGCTTGCGCTCATCGCCGGCGCCGGCACCCCCCTCATCCGGATCCTGGGCGCCACCTGGCGCTGGCGCGTGGAGGGCGGCGAGCACCTGGCCGCCGCGACGGCAGACGGCGGCCACGCCATCCACGCCTTCTGGCACGGGCGGATCCTGCCCGGGACCGTCTACTTCCGGAACCGCGGCATCGTCGTCCTGACCAGCCAGAACTTCGACGGCGAGTGGATTGCGCGGATCATCCACCGCTTCGGCTACGGCACGGCCCGCGGGTCCTCGTCCCGCGGCGGTCGGAAGGCGCTGCTGCAGCTCGTGCGCGACGTCAAGGCGCGCGGCGTCGCGTTCCCACTCGACGGCCCGCGCGGCCCCGCCCGCGTGGCACAGCCCGGCGCGATCTGGCTGTCGAAGGTGACAGGGAACCCGGTCCTGCCGTTTCACTTCGAGGCGTCATCGCACTGGTCGCTCCGCAGCTGGGATCGCACGCAGATCCCGAGACCGTTCGCGGAGATCGTCACGGTCTTCGCCCCCCCGTTCCACGTCCCGCGCGATGCAGACGACGAGACGCTCGAGCAGTACCGCCTGCGCCTGGAGCAGGACCTGGCGGCGTGCGAACGCCGGTGCGCGGACGTCATCACGGAGCGCAGATAGCCAGAGATGCTGATCACCAGCCCCCTCTTCTCCCACCACCTCACCCCTCCCGGCCACCCCGAGCGCCCGGAGCGTGCGGTGGTGATGGGCAGGGTCGTCGAGCGGTTCCGCGCGGGCGGCGGCATGGTCCGCGAGCCGCGGGCCGCAGCCGACGAGGACCTGCTGCGCGTCCACACCACCGGGCACGTGGCCGCCATCAGCGAGGCGCGCGGACGGTCCGTGATGCTCGATCCGGACACGTTCACCTCGTCCGAGTCGGAGGGCGTGGCGCGGCTCGCGGCGGGCGCCGTGCTGACGGCGGTCGACGCCGTGCTGGACGGCCCGGCGGGCACGCGGGCCATGGCGGTCGTGCGGCCGCCGGGGCACCACGCGGAGCCGGATCGTCCGATGGGCTTCTGCCTGTACAACAACATTGCCGTGGGCGCGGCCTACGCCCGGTCGCGCGGCGTGGCGCGCGCGGCGATCGTGGACTTCGACGTGCACCACGGCAACGGCACGCAGGCGATCTTCTACGAGGACCCGTCGGTGTTGTTCGTCTCGTCGCACCAGTATCCGTACTATCCCGGCACGGGCGCCGCCACGGAACGCGGGCGGGGCGCGGGCGAGGGCTTCACGCTGAACATGCCGCTCGAGGCCGGGGCCATGGATCGGGACGTCATCCCGCGCTATACGCGCGAGGCGGTGCCGGCGCTCGAGCACTTCCAGCCGGATCTCATCCTCATCTCCGCCGGGTTCGACGCGCACGAGCGGGATCCGCTGGCCGGCTGCCGGATGAGCACGGCCGGCTTCAGGGCCCTGACCGCGCTCCTGGTGGACGCGGCGGACCGGTTGTGCGAGGGCCGTGTCGTCCTGGTGACCGAGGGCGGCTACGACCTGCAGGCGCTCGAGGAATGCCTGGAAGCGGTCATCGGCGTGTTGGGCTATCCTTAAAGGATTCTCCGAGAAGGATTTATCGTGTCCGACTATCATCCGCAGGAACTCGACGCCAGGTGGCAGGCCCGGTGGGCCGAGTCCGGGGCGTTCGAGGTCACCGAAGACCCCTCCCGTCCGAAGTTCTACTGCCTCGAGATGTTCGCCTACCCGTCCGGGCACGCGCACGTCGGGCACGTGCGCAACTACATCATCGGTGACGTCGTCGCGCGGCTGAAGCGCCTCCAGGGCTTCAACGTCCTGCACCCGTTCGGGTGGGACGCCTTCGGCCTGCCTGCCGAGAACGCGGCCATCAAGTCCGGCATCCATCCCGAGACGTCCACGCTCGACAACATCGCCCACATGAAGGGGCAGCTGCAGCGGCTCGGCATCAGCTACGCGTGGGGCCGCGAGCTGGCGACGTGCCTGCCGGACTACTACCGCTGGAACCAGTGGCTGTTCATCCGCATGTTCGAGCGCGGCCTGGCGTACCGCCGCCGCTCGACCGTCAACTGGTGCCCCGTGGACCGGACGGTGCTCGCCAACGAGCAGGTGGTGGACGGCGCCTGCTGGCGCTGCGGCACCGTGGTCGAGCAGAAGGACCTGGAGCAGTGGTTCTTCCGCATCACGCACTACGCCGAGGACCTGCTGCACGGCGCGGACGGGCTTGCCCAGTGGCCCGACAAGGTCCTGACGATGCAGCGCAACTGGATCGGGCGATCCGAGGGCGCGCGGGTGACCTTTCCGCTCGACGGCGCGGCCGGCGGCATCGAGATCTTCACGACGCGGATCGACACCATCTTCGGGTCGACCTTCGTCCTCCTCGCGCCGGAGCACCCGCTCGTGCCGATGCTGGCCGAGCAGTCCGCGGACCCGGCCGCGTTTCGCGCACGGGCGGCTCGCTTCCGAGGCCAGGATCGCGCGGCGCGGGTGAGCGGTGAAGCGGAGAAGGAAGGCTTCGACACCGGACAGGCGGCCATCAATCCCTTCACCGGTGAACGCATCCCGGTCTGGATTGCCAACTTCGTGCTGGGCGAGTACGGGACGGGCGCCGTCATGGCGGTGCCGGCGCACGACGCGCGCGACTTCGCGTTCGCGCACAAGTACGGCCTCCCGGTCCGGCCCGTGGTGCGCCCTGCCGACGGCCCCGTGCCCGACGCCGCGATCTTCGACAACGCGACGCTGCCGGATGCGCTGTCGGACGACGGCGTCCTGGTGAACTCCGGCCCTTTCGACGGCCTGTCGTCGGACGAGGCGCGGCGCCGGATCACCGCGGACGCCGAGGCGCGGGGGATCGGCGAGGGCACGGTGCAGTATCGCCTCAAGGACTGGGGCATCTCCCGCCAGCGCTACTGGGGCACGCCCATCCCGATGATCCACTGCCCCTCGTGCGGCGTGGTGCCCGTGCCCGACGACCAGCTGCCGGTGGAACTGCCGAAGGTGGCGCAGTTCACGGGGCGCGGCGACTCGCCGCTCGCGCAGGTGCCCGAGTTCGTCAACGTCGCGTGCCCGGCCTGCGGCGGCGCGGCGCGGCGGGAGACGGACACGATGGACACGTTCGTGGACTCGTCCTGGTATTTCTACCGCTTCGCGGATGCGCACAACGATCGGCTGCCGTTCGACCGCGCCAAGGTGGACTACTGGTGCCCGGTGGACTTCTACAGCGGCGGCATCGAGCACGCGATTCTGCACCTCATCTACTCGCGTTTCTTTGCCCGCGTGTTCCGCGACCTCGGGATGATCGACCACGCCGAGCCGTTCACGCACCTGCTGACGCAGGGCATGGTGCTCAAGGACGGGGCCGTGATGTCCAAGTCCAAGGGCAACGTCGTGGACCCGGACACGATGCTCCAGAAGGTCGGCGCCGACGCGCTGCGCCTGTACGTCATGTTCGTGGCGCCGCCGGAGAAGGAAGTCGAGTGGAGCGACGCGGGCCTGGACGGGAGCTATCGCTGGCTGGCGCGCGTGTGGCGGATTGCGGAGCAGTGGCGCGGCGAGTGCGTCGGAGGCGCGGCGGCCGGTGCTGGATCGGCGCCGGCCCGGAGCGCGATCGATCAGGACGCGCTCTCCGCGGACGAGCGCGCGCTCCGGCGCAGGACGCACGAGACCATCCGGCGCGTCACGCAGGACATCGACGCGCGGCAGCAGATGAACACGGCCGTGTCGTCCATGATGTCCCTGGTCAACGACATCTACGCGTTCACGGAGAAGGGCACGCGCACGGAACAGGCGCCGGCCGTGGTGCGGGAGGCCATCGAGGCCCTGGTGGTGATGGTGTCGCCCTTTGCGCCCCACATGGCCGAGGAACTCTGGGAGCGATACGGCCACACGGACGGGCTGGCGGGCGCCTCGTGGCCTGTGTACGATGCGGAAGTGGCCCGGGCCGAGGAGATCGTGATCCCGGTCCAGGTCAACGGGAAGCTGCGTGGGCGCATCACGGTCGGCGTGGACGCGGATGACGCGGACCTCCAGGCCGCCGCCCTCGCGGACGCAGGCGTCCAGGCGCACGTGGCGGGGAAGGCCATCGTCAAGGTGGTCATCGCCCGCGGGCGCCTGGTGTCGATTGTCGTCAAGGAGGAGCGCCGCGCATGACACGACGGGACGTGCTGGCCCTGCTGCCGGCCCTGGCGGCCTCCGGCTGCGGATACTCGCTCGCCGGCCGCGGATCGTTCCTGCCGTCCTACATCCGGGCGATCGGGATCCCCGCATTCGGGAACACGACGCCGTACCAGACCGTCGAGCAGATTTTCACCGACCGCGTGCGTGCCGAGTTCCAGAGCCGCGGCCAGTACTCCATCGTGCCCGTGGACACGGGCGTGGACGGCGTGGTGCGCGGGACCATCGTCGCGATTGGGGCCGCGCCCGTCGGGTTCACCGAGGCGCAGCTCGCCCGCCGCTACCGGTTCACCATCATCGTCGCGGTCTCGTTCGAGGACGTGAAGCAGCAGAAGCGGCTGTGGGAGAACCCGGCGCTCAACTTCTCGGACGAGTACGAGCTGAACAGCCCGGGCAGCATCGGGCTCGATGCGGCCGCCTTCATCGGCCAGGAGCGGGCGGCGATCGACCGCATGTCCGCGGACTTCGCGCGCACGGTGGTCAGCGCGATCCTCGAGGCGTTCTGACGCCATGAAGCCCGTCGAGGTGCGCGCGCAGATTGCGGCCGGCCAGACCGGGCCGATCTACCTGCTCGAGGGCGACGACCAGCAGTCGCGGCACGATCTTGCGCTCGAGTTCGCGTCGGCTGTCGACGAGGGCCTGCAGGCGTTCAACGTCGAGAGCTTCTATGCGAACGAGGCGTCCACGGCCGGGGCCCGCGACCAGATGATCGGCGCCGTGCTGGCGACCTCGCGCACCCTGCCGATGATGGCGCCGCGGCGCGTCGTCGTCGTGCACGAGGCGGAGAAGCTGCTGTCGCCGCGCCGGTCGAAGGACGAGGAGGCGGCGCTGCCGGAGGTGGGGCCGAAGAAGAAGCGGGGCACCGCACCGGTGGATGAACTCGAAGCCTACTTCGAGTCTCCGGAGCCCATGACGACCCTTGTGTTCGTGTCCGGGCCGCTCGACGGCGGCCGCCGGCTGGTCAAGGCGCTCCGCCGGCGTGCGGTGGTCGTGGACTGCGGCACGGTCGAGAACGCACAGGAGGCGGCGGCCTGGATTCGGAAGCGGCTGGAGAAGGACGAACTCGGCATCGAGCCGCGCGCCATTGCACTGCTGCTCGAGACGACCGGCCTCAGTCTCGGCCGCGTGCGCGCCGAGGTGGAGAAGGTCGTCCTCTATGCGGCGGGCGAGTCCACGGTGACCGAGCGGCACATCCGGGACCTCGTGACGCCGGAGAGCGAGCCGGGCATGGGGCCGGCGGTCGGCATGGCGGTGAAGGAAGGAAACGCGCGCAAGGCGCTGCACGAACTCGGTGCGCTCCTCGATGCCGGCGTGGTGCCGCAGCCGATTCTCGGGCAGATCCGCTGGGGTGCGGGACAGCTGCGCTCCGCCGAGCGCGTGACGCGCGCGCTGGAACTGGTGCTCGAGACCGACCTGCGGATGAAGTCCTCCGCGGGGAACCCGAGGTATCTGCTCGAACGGCTGGTCATCGATCTCTGCGGGCGATAGCGGCGGCCGCCGTGCAGCCCCGCGGGACATCCCCCCCTCACTCCACGCGCAGGACGTCCACAGGATTGCCGAGGGCGGCGCGCCGCGCCGGCACGTAGCAGGCAGCAGCGGCGACGGCCAGCATGAGCATGGCCGCCCCGCCGATCGCGATCGGGTCGGTCGGCGTGACGGCAAAGAGGAACGCGCGCAGGAGCCGGGAGAGGCCCAGCACGCCCAGGAGCCCGGCGGCGATGCCGGCACAGGCCACCGCCAGCCCGCGCCCGATCACCAGCCGGACGATGTCCATCCACTGCGCGCCGAGGGCCATCCGCACGCCGATCTCGCGCCGGTACTGCGAGACGATCGTGCTCAGCACGCCGTAGAGGCCGGCCGCCGCCAGGAGCAGGGCCACGCCGGCAAAGGCGCCGAGCACGAGGACGGCGAAGCGGCGTGTCACGAGCGTGTGATCGACCAGGTCCTCGAGCGTGGCCGTGCGGTAGAACGTCTGCAGGGGGTCGAGCCCCCAGATGGCCGCCCTGGCCGGCTCGATGAGCGAGGCGGGCGCGAGGCTCGTGCGCGCGACAAGGGTCACGGACCCCGAGGGCGACTGCGCGTGCGGCACGAACAACTCCATGCGCGGCGCCTCGTCCAGCCGCTCGTGCCGCGTGGCGCCGACGACGCCGACGATCTCGGCGTCGATGACCTCGCCGCTGGCCCGGAAGGCGACGCGGTCCCCGAGCGGATCGGTATCCGGCCAGTAGCGCGCCGCGAGCGCCTCGCTGATGACGACGACGCGCGGCGCGTCGGGTCCATCGGACGGGCTCAGGTGGCGTCCGCGGACGAGCGGGATGCGCAGTGCCGCGAAGTAGCCGGGGGTGGCGACGTTGAACGAGCTGCGTGGCTCTTCGCCTTCGGCCGGCGCCGGACGGCCCGCAATCTGGACGACGCCGCGAACGTCGATGTTCGCCTCGATGAAGGGCATGGCCATCACCGCGCCGGCGGCCTCGACGCCCGGCAATCCCGCCATCCGCTCGATCGCGCGCTCGATATAGGCACGCCGCGCGGACGGCTCGGCGTGCCGGTCCCACGCAAAGACCTGCAGTGCGGCCACGCCGCGGCTCGAGAACCCCGTGTCGACATTCAGGAGGCTCACGAAGCTGCGGAGGAGCAGCGCGCTTCCCGCCACGAGCATCAGGGCGAGCGCCACCTCGGCCGCGACAAGCACCGAGCGAAGACGGCGCTGCGAGCGATCGCCGGCGACAGTCCTGTGCGCGGAGGACTGGAGCCGGTCGGCCGAGAGGCGGACGGCCGGCACGAGGCCGGCGGCGAGCGCGACGGCCACCGCCAGCGCGGCGGCAAACACCAGTGCGGCGCCGTCGACGTGCAGCGTGTCGATCCACAGGACCTCCCGGGGCCCGATGACCGCGATCATGCGCACCGCGGCAACCGCCATGGCCGTGCCCGCGACGGTGGCGATGGACGATAGCAGGAGGCTTTCGACGAGAAGCTGGGCGAGCAGCCGGCGCCGGTCGGCGCCGAGGGCCGTGCGGACCGCGAGCTCCTGCTGCCGCACCGTACCGCGGGCGAGCAGCAGGTTCGTGACGTTGACGCACGCAATGAGCAGCACCGCGAACACGGCCGCGGTGAAGAGCAGCATCGCGGGGCGCACGTCGCCGACCAGGTGGTCGCGCAGCGGAAGGACGGCCGTGCGCGCGCCCGCATTGGACCGCGGGTTCTCGTGCTCGATCTGTGCGGCGATCGCGTCCATCTCGGCGCGTGCTTCGTCGAGCATGCGTCCCTCGGCCAGGCGTCCCACGACCTGCCAGTAGCCGCTGAGGCGAATGCGCGGCTCGTACTCGGTCATGACCTTGGGCGCCCACAACTGGCGTTCGCCCAGCAGGTTGGGCTGGAAGTCGTCGGGCGCCACACCGACCACGACATACGGCGTCTCGTCGAGCTGAACGACCCGGCCGATGATGGTGGCGTCCGCGCCGAAGTGGCTGCGCCACAGGCCAGCGCTCAGGACCACCACCTGGTTCGCGCCCTGCCGGTGCTCTGCGGGGTGGAAGAAACGGCCGTGGAGGGGGCGGACCCCGAACACGTCGAAGAACCCCTCGGTGACGTTCGCGCTGCGCAGCACCTCCGGGCGATCGCCGCCCACGTAATCGTGGCTGTACGGCTCGAGGCCGGCGAGGTGGCCGAAGCTCTGTGCCCGCGCCCGCCAGTCCAGGAAGTTGCCCGGCGCGACGTCAGTGGGTGCGGGCTCGCCCGCGCGACGCTCCCAGACGGTGACGATGCGGTCCGGCTCCGGGTAGGGGAGCGGCCGCAGGAGGAGCTGGGAGATGAGGCTGAAGGCGGTGACCGACGCGGCGATTCCGATGGCGAGGATGCCGACCGCCGTCACGGCGAAGCCGCCGTGCTGCGCGAGCTGGCGCGCGCCGTGGCGGAGGTCGTCGATCCACGGCAGGTCCGCAATGGCCCGCTGCCGCATCCAGAAGGCATCGATGGGCGCGCCGAGGGCGTGTGCGGGGAGCGAACGGCGAAGGGATGGCTCACCGGCGCCACGAAGCGCGTCGGCATGCGCGGCCAGTTCGCCGAGCCACTCCGCGCGCCAGTCCGCCCGGACGCCGCGTGGGACAAGCGGAGCGGCCAGGGCCACGAGGCCGCGGACCCACCACGACAGACGGTGTGGGGACGGCATCTATCCCTCCGCCAGGCGCGGCCGCAGCCGAGCCACCCGGCCGCCTGCCGCGGACCGATAGCGGGCGATGGCCTCCCGGGCCACGGCACCCCCTCCGGGGGAGAGCTCGTAGTACCGGCGCGGCGGCCGCTGCTCCTGTCGCGCGATGGTGTCCTGCTCCCATCGCGATCGGACGAGGCCCTCGCCGTCCAGGCGACGGAGGATCGGGTACACGGTGCCGCTGGGGAGGCCGGTGGCCTCCATGACGTCGAAGCCGTGGTGATGGCCCTCGAGGAGGGCCTGGAGCACCAGGGCCGTGGGGTAGGTCAGGCGCATGTCCGCTCCACTGGAAGTCTACCTATGTAGACTTAGACGGGGAGCGGCCCTGGATCGTTGATCGGGTCGTGCGGCCGGGAAGGGGAGCGGTGCGCCGGGTCGGGGGACCCGGCGTCAACGGAGGGGGCGCCTACTTGGCGATGCGGGCGACGAGCCGGGACTTGTAGCGGGCCGCGGTGTTCCTGTGGATGATGCCCTTGGCGGCCATCTTGTCCACCAGCGACTGCGTGGCCGGGAGCATCGTCTTCGCGCCGTCGATGTCGCTGGCGTCCAGTGTCGCCCGGATGCCCTTGAGGCCCGTGCGGAGCTTGGAACGCATGCCACGGTTGGCCGCGCGCCGCTTGATGTTCTGCCGGTTGGCCTTGACGGCCGACTTCGTTCGATTTGCCACGTGTCCGGAACCTCTCTGCCTGTAGGCGGAAAACACTTTAGCTTAGCAGAGGCAGGGGGGCAGGGGCAATGGGAGGGGGCACGCGCGCGCGTCTGATGATCTCCTGAGCTGCTGATGTGGTGGCCCTGAGCTGGAGATGCCCTGAGCTGGAGAACTTCTCGAGACGACCCGCTGCCCTGTCGCCCTACGGCTGGCGTCCGACGACTTCGTAGGCGACGCCCACCGGCGGCTTGTCGGAGTACTGCATCACCGGGCGGCCGTTCACCACGTCCATCCACTTGTAGATGACCGTGCGCGGCGGGGCCGGCTTGTCGTCGGCGCCGGAGACGGCCGTAATCTTCTTCACGTAGTCCTGGGTCTCGCGGTAGGGCGGGATGCCGCTGTACCGCTGCACGGCGCCGGGCCCGGCGTTGTAGGCGGCCAGTGCCAGGTGCACGTCGCTCTCGTAGAGATCCATCAACTGCCGCAGGTAGGCGACGCCGGCGCGGATGTTCTGTTCCGGATGGAACGGGTCGGTGACGCCGAACTGCCTGGCCGTGGCCGGCATGAGCTGCATGAGGCCCATGGCGCCCTTCACCGAGACGGCGCGGGGATTGAAGGCGGACTCGGCCTGGATGACGGCCCGCACCAGATCGGGCTCGAGGCCCTGCTCGGTGGCGTGCCGCTCGATCACGGGACCCAGGGCTTCCGCGCGGGCCGGGAGCGCCACCTCGCGGGTCGCGCGCACGCGCGGCGCCTTCGGGACCTCGTAGGTCTTCATCTCGCCATCGTCCGGCCGCGCGCGGTCGGAGACCACCAGGACGCCCTCCGCATCCCGCCACGAGTACAGCTGCGCCGAGGCCGGGACGGCAGTGGCCGCCAGCAGGACGAGCATCAGGGGAAGGGCAGTAAGGGTGCGCACGGATCAGCTATTGTATCGGCTCGAGCAGCCGCCGGACCACGTCCGGCGCCGCCGCGAGCATCGTGTCAACCTGTGCAGGATCTTTGCCACCCGCCTCGGCGAAATCCGGGCGTCCGCCGCCCGCGCCGCCCACCATCGGCGCCAGCGCCTTCACGATCTGTCCCGCCTTGAGACGGTCGCTGACGTTTCTGGTGACGCTGGCCACCATGGCCACCTTCCCGTCGGCCGTGGGGCCGGCCAGCACCACGACGCCCATCTCCAGTTCCGACCGCAGCTGATCGGCAATGGATCGGAGCAGGTCCTTGCTCGCCTCGTCCACGCGCCGGTGCACGAGGACGACGTCCCCGATCGTGACGCGGTCGGCTGCGCCGGCGGGGTGCCCGGCCGCAGCCCGCGCAAGCTGCCGGTCGCGATCCTTGAGCGCCTTTTCCAGCGTGTGGACACGAGCCTCGATCTTCGCCAGCACCTCGCCGGGCGCCGCGTTCACGTAGCCGCGGAGCCTGTCGTGCTCGTCGAGGCGGGGCCGCGCCCAGGCGAGCGCACCGGCGCCGCTCACGGCCTCGATACGCCGGACGCCGGCCGCCACTCCCGTCTCCTGTGTGAGGAACACGGCGCCGATGTCGCCTGTCGCCCGGACGTGCGTGCCGCCGCACAGCTCCGTGCTGAAGGCTCCGTCCCCGATGCTGACGACGCGGACCGTGTCGCCGTACTTTTCCCCGAAGAGGGCGGTGGCGCCCGCGGCGATGGCCTCCTGCGTGTCTCGCACGGCTGTCGTCACGGCCTCGTTCGCCAGCACGCCCTCGTTGACGATCTGCTCGATGCGCAGGAGCTCCGCCGGCGTGACGGCGTGGAAGTGGACGAAGTCGAAGCGCAGGCGATCGGGAGCGACCAGCGAACCCGCCTGCTTGACGTGCGGGCCGAGCACGGTCCGGAGCGCGGCGTGCAGCAGGTGCGTCGCCGTGTGGTTGCGGCGTGTGGCCTCGCGGCGGGCCGCGTCCACCTCCGCCGAGACCACGTCCCCGACGGAGAGCCCGCCCTCGACGCGGTCCACCTGGTGCGCGCGGGGCAGCGCGGGACCGATGCGCGCGACACCCGTCACCGCGGAGCGGCCGCCGGGTGCCGCGATCCAGCCGTGGTCCGAGACCTGGCCGCCGGCCTCGACGTAGAACGGCGTGCGGTCCAGGACCACCCACCCGGCGGCGCCATCCGCGAGCGAGGCCACCGGCTGTCGGCCGGCGTCGAAGAGTGCCGCCACACGCGCCCCGGACGTCGTCGTGCGGTCGTAGCCCTCGAAGACGTCGCCGACGGCGGCCAGGGCTTCGCGATCGGCGGCAGAGGCAAACGCGAAGGCCTCCGCCTTCCGGCCGTCGAACCCGCTGCCGGCACGCGCCTTCGCGCGCTGTTCTTCCATCTCCCGGTCGAAGCCGTCCGCGTCGAACCGCACGCCCTGGCTGGCAGCCAGGTCCTCGACGAAGTCCCGGGGCAGGCCCCAGGTGTCGTACAGCTTGAACGCCTCGTCCCCGGGCAGGACGCCCGCGCCCCTGGCTGCGCGATCGAGCGCCTCCTCGAGACGGGGCAGCCCGCCGGTGAGGACCGCGTCGAAGCGCTCTTCCTCGGATCGGACCACCTGCACGATGGCCTCGCGTCCGCGCGCGAGCTCGGGATAGGCGCCGCCCATCTCCGCGATGACCACGTCCACCAGGGCATGGAGGAAGGGCTCGTGGAGGCCCAGTTTCCGGCCGTGGCGCATCGCGCGCCGCATGATCTTGCGCAGGACGTAACCGCGCCACTCATTGGAAGGCACCACGCCGTCGGCAATCAGGAACGTCATCGCGCGCAGGTGGTCGGCCACCACCCGCATGGACACGTCCGGCGCCTCCATCGTGGCCCCGTACGGGCGCCCCGTCAGGCGGGCCGTTGCGTCGAGGATGGGCGTGAAGAGCGGCGTGTCGTAGTTGGAGAGCGTGCCCTGCATGACGGCCGCGATCCGCTCGAGCCCCATGCCCGTGTCGATGGACGGCGCCGGCAGCGCCCCGAGCGCCCCGCCATCGTCCCGCACGAACTCCATGAAGACGTTGTTCCAGATCTCCACGAAGCGATCGCTGCCGCTCTCGACGTCCCGGACGAGATCCCCGGTGCCTCCGGCCGCGGCGCCGCGGTCGTAGTAGATCTCCGAGCAGCGTCCGCACGGCCCCGTTTCGCCCATGGCCCAGAAGTTGTCCGCCATGCCGAGTTCGCCGACACGGTCGGCCGGCAGGAACTCGCGCCACCGCGCGTAGGCCTCGTCGTCGCGCGGCACGCCTTCTTCGCCCTTGAAGACGGTCGCGTGCAGCCGCGCGGGATCCAATCCCCACTCTCCGGTCAGGAGCGCCCACGCCAGGCCAATCGCGTCCTGCTTGAAGTAGTCGCCGAAGGAGAAGTTCCCCAGCATCTCGAAGAACGTGTGATGGCGGAGCGAGGGCCCGACGTTGTCCAGGTCGTTGTGCTTGCCGCTGACCCGCATGCACTTCTGGGACGTCGCGGCCCGGACGTAGTCGCGCCGCTCCCGGCCCAGGAACACGTCCTTGAACTGGTTCATCCCGGCATTGGTGAAGAGCAGCGTCGGATCGTCGCCGGGGACGAGCGGCGAGCTGGGCACGATGCGGTGGCCGTGACGTTCGAAGTACTGCAGGAAGGACGCGCGGATATCGTTCGGGTGCACGGGAACATTCTAAGGGCTTTGGGCTAGAGCCCCTTCAGCCCCTTCAGTATCGCATCCAGCCCGAAGCCCTGGCCGGCCAGGCTGCGGACGATGCGGGCGCGGGCCTTGTCGTCGAGGTCCGAGGGGGCGCGTCCGCGCAGGCGGCGGGCGAGGGCGGCCTGGAGCAGCGCGGCCTCGTCCACCTCCTCGAAGACGGCGGCCACGGCCTCGTCGACGGTGTCGGCGGCAATGCCCATCGCGCGCAGGCGCTGGCGGACCCGGGCCGGGCCGCGCTTGCGGATGGCGGCCTCGAGCCGCGCCGCCGCCCGGGCCACGCGCGCATCGTCCAGCGTGCGGTCCCGCCGCAGGCGGTCGACGGCGGCATCGATGGCGTCGGGAGGGCAGCCCCGGCGGGCGAGCCGCGTCCGGAGCTGCGCCTCGGACAGCTCGCGCTGTCCGAGCAGGACGAGGCCTGTCGTGTAGGCGTCCGGCGGGTCGCTACTTGCCGAAGCGCGTGATCTCGGGCGCGGCGCCACTGGGCTTGCTCCCGCCGAACAGCGAGCTGGCCATCTGGTCGCGCGCCGAGTCGGAGGTCGTGGAGATCCCCTGGACGCGCAGCTTGAACTCGTCCACGTTGGACGCCCACCGCAGCGCCTCTTCGTAGGTGATGAGGTCCTGTGCGTACAGGTTGAAGATGGACTGATCGAAGGTCTGCATGCCGTACTGCGACGTGCCCTGGGCGATGGACCCCTGGATCAGGTGCGTCTTCTCCTTGTCGACGATGCAGTCCTTGATGAAGGGGGTCGCGCGGAGCACTTCCAGCGCGGGCACGCGGCCGAGGCCGTCCGCCCGCGGGATGAGCCGCATGGCCACCGCGGCGCGGAGGACCACGGCGAGCTGCAGGCGGACCTGCTTCTGCTGGTGCGGCGGGAAGACCGAGATGATGCGGTTGATCGTCTCCGTCGCGTCCAGGGTGTGCAGCGTGGAGAAGACCAGGTGGCCGGTCTCCGCCGCGTGGAGCGCCGTCTCGATGGTCTCCATGTCCCGCATCTCGCCGACGAGGACGACGTCCGGATCCTGGCGGAGCGCGCTGCGGAGGGCGTAGGCGAACGAGCGCGTGTCCACGCCGATCTCACGCTGCGTGACGATGGAGAGGTTGTCCTTGTGCAGGTACTCGATCGGGTCTTCGATCGTGATGACGTGCGTGGCCCGCGTCTGGTTGATGTGGTCGACCATGGCCGCGAGCGACGTGCTCTTGCCGCTGCCCGTCGTGCCCGTGACGAGCACGAGGCCGCGCTCCTCGCTGGCAATGGTCTTGAGCACTTCCGGGAGGCCCAGCTCGTCGAGGCCCTTGACCGTCACCGGGATGACGCGAAGGACCATGCCGATGGTCCCGCGCTGCTGGAACACGTTGCAGCGGAAGCGGCCCAGGCCCGGCACGCTGTACGCGAGGTCGATCTCCTGCGCGTCCTTGAACCGCTGGCGCTGGGTGGCCGACATGATGGACGCGGCCATCTCCACGAGCGACTCGTGGTCCAGCCGCTGCTCCTCGGTCACCCGCACCAGGTTGCCGTGCACGCGCGCCATCGGGAAGCTGCCCACCTTGAGGTGCAGGTCGGACGCGCTTCGTTCTACCGCGATCTTCAACAGGTCGTTGACATGCATACCAGGTCACGGGCTCTGCAAGAGCCGATCCACCCCGGTCTTATCGGGCCGAGGCGGCCGCGGGGACAGGGGTCAGCCAGTGGTGCGTGTCCGGGACCGCCCCGGTGATCACGTCGAAGAAGCGCCGCTGCAGGGCGGCGGTCACCGGGCCGCGGTTGCCGGTGCCGACCGGGATGCGATCGATCGACCGGATGGGCGTCACCTCGACGGCCGTGCCGCAGAAGAAGGCCTCGTCCGCCATGTAGAGGAACTCGCGCGGAATCGCGGACTCCCGGACCTCGTAGCCGAGGTCCCGGGCCATCACCAGCACGCTGTCGCGCGTGATGCCCTGGAGGATGGAGGAGGTGAGCGACGGGGTGTAGACGATGTTGTCGCGCACGAGGAAGAGGTTCTGCCCGCTGCCCTCGCTGAGCAGGCCGTTCTCGTCCAGGGCGATGGCCTCGCCGTACCCGTCGAGCGAGGCCTGCATCTTGATGAGGGCGGAGTTGGCGTAGTTGCCCGAGGCCTTGGCCATGGCCGGCATCGTGTTCGGCGCCAGGCGTGTCCACGAGCTGACGCCCACGTCGATCCCCTGCTCCAGCCCTTCCGCGCCGAACATCGCCTTCCACTCCCACACGACGATGGCCACATCCACGGGGCAGGGCCGCGGATCGAGGCCGAGCTGCTCGAGGCCGCGATAGACCAGCGGCCGGATGTAGCAGGAGGAGAACCCGTTGGCCCGTACCGTCTCGAGCACCGCAGCCGACAGTTCGTCGACGCTCCAGCGGAGATCCATGCGGTAGACGCGGCAGGAGTCGTAGAGCCGGCGCATGTGCTCCGGCAGCCGGTAGACGGCGGTGCCGCCCGCGGACTCGTATGCGCGAATGCCTTCGAAGATGCCCGTGCCGTAGTGCAAGGCGTGCGTGGCGACGTGAACGGTGGCGTCCTTCCAGGGGACGAGCGACCCGTTCATCCAGATGAGACCGTTGCTGCTGAATGCCATGGAGGAATTATGGATCGGCCGTCGCGTGCGGACGCGCCGCCCGTCGCGCGCTACTGCTGTTCCCGGCAGAACGGGCAGGCGTCCGCGCGCGCGGGCAGGGCCTTGCTGCAGTTCCAGCAGAAGCGGGCCTGCGGCGTCTCACGCGCCTTGAGGCGCGCCTGGATGTCCTGGATCTCGCTCGACGCGCCCGCGCCCACCGTGGCCGCGCGCCACGGGCGCCGGGGCGCCGTGGCCGCCCGGGCGGCGAGGACCGCATCCAGCAGCTCGCCCGCCCGCTGGTACCGGTCCGTCAGCTCCGGCGCCATGGCCTTCATCACGATGTCGCTGATGGCCCTGGGCAGCTTCGGGTTCCGAAGCCGTGGCGGCGACGTGAGCTCTCCGCGCATGAGCCGATCGAGGTCGTTCGGGGCCGGCGTGTGGTACGGCAGCTCGCCGGTGAGCATCTGGTACATCGTGACGCCGAGGGAGTAGATGTCCGACGCGAACACCGCCTTCCCCTGGAACTGCTCCGGCGCCATGTACGGCGGGCTGCCGATGACCGTGGTGCCGTGCGCCGCGATCTCGAGGAAGCGCGACGTGCCGAAGTCCGCCACCTTGAGCATGCCCTTCTCCGTGACGAGCACGTTCCCCGGACGCAGGTCCCGGTGGATGATGCCCTGGCGCTGCGCGTGGTCGACGGCGTTGCAGATCTGGCAGGTGTAGTCCAGGGCGCGCGTCAGATCCAGGGCGCCGTCACGCTCGATGATGGCCTCGAGCGTCTCCCCCGGCACGTACTCCATCACGATGAAGAACACATCGTCCTGCTTCTCGGCCGTGAGGACGGTGACGATGTTCGGATGATCGAGGGAGGCGAGGAGGCGCGGCTCCCGCAGGAGCTCGCCGAAGTCGAGGGTCTGCCGGTGCGGGACCTTGATGGCGACCTTCTTGTCGATCCACGTGTCCTCGGCGAGATAGACGGCGCCGAAGCCCCCGCTGCCCAGCGTGGACATGATGCGGTACTTCCCGACGGTCTGGCCGCGAAAGAACATCTCGCGGCAGTATATCGTTCGCCGTCGGCCGCCGGGAGCGCAAAGCGCCGGATCGCGTCCGGCCGAGAAGCGGCGAGACGAGACGGGATGTCGTGTCCCCGCGGCGGGGACGGTCCACATCGAGGCGCGCGGCAAGCCGCAGGGCGTCTACAATTCAGCGGTGCGGCCGAGATTCCAGGTGACCGAGCTCGATCTCGCGCGCGGAACGGGCGCGCTCGTGGAGGACGAGGCGAGTCACCTCACCCGCGTGTTGCGGCTGACGCCGGGCGCGGCCATCGACGTGTTCGACGGGCAGGGCGGGATGTTCGAGGCCCGCGTGACCCAGGTGGCGCGCGACCGCGTCGCGCTCGACATCGTGGCGCCTGTCGAACCGGCGCCGGAGCCCGGCGTGCGCGTGGGGCTCGCGGCGTGCGTCCTCAAGGGCGATCGCATGGATGCCGTGGTCAGGGATGCCGCGATGATGGGGGCCGCGGCGCTCCAGCCTCTCGTGAGCGTGCGCACTGAGGTGACCGTCGCCGCGCTCCTCCGCGGCCATCGCGTCGAACGGTGGCGGCGCATCGCGGTCTCGTCGGTCAAGCAGTGCGGACGCGCCGTGGTCCCGGACATCCACGCGCCCGTCACGCTGGAGCAGTGGCTCGCCTCGTCCGCCGGCGAGCGGAGGCTGGGCCTCATGGAACCGTCTGTGGGACGCGGGCACGGCCTCGCCGCCATCGCCCCGTCCCCCGCCGTCGCCCTCATCGTTGGACCGGAGGGCGGGTGGTCGGCCGGGGAGATTGCGGCGATGACAGGCGCGGGTGTCGAGCCCGTCTCGCTGGGACGCCGGACGATCCGTGCAGAGGCCGCACCGATCGTGGCGCTCGCGGCGCT
>CAZUGF010000008.1:7269-27038 GCA_964619705.1 uncultured Bifidobacteriaceae bacterium | reverse complement strand
GGAAGGTTCTGGAAGGTTCCGGGGAGGTTCCGATGGCCGTGAAGGGTTCAACGCCGATGCGCTCGATTGTCGTGACCATCTGTCTGTGTCTGCTTGCGGGTGTCGGGTGGCCGGTGGGCGCGCAGGATCCCGTGGCGACGTTCTCGATCCTCGGCTACGACCCGGCGACGGGTGAGGTGGGCGGGGCGGTGCAGTCGCGGGTGTTCAGCGTGGGGAACGGTGTGCTCTGGGCCGAGGCCGGGGTTGGCGCGGCGGCGACGCAGGCGATCGTGGACGTGAGCTACGGCCCGCGCGCCATCGCGTTGCTGCGCGCGGGCCTGAAGCCGGAGGCAATCATCAAGGCCATCTGGGAGAGCGATCCGGATCCGCAGCCGGAGCGCTGGACCAAGCAGGGCCGGCAGTTCGCCGTCATCGATCACGAGGGGAACACGGCCGTCTTCACCGGGCCGAAGGCCAGCACATGGGCGGGACACCGGCAGGGCCGGTACGCGACGGCGCAGGGCAACATCCTCGCGGGCCAGGGCGTCGTGGACGGGATGATCGACGCGTTCGAGTCCACGACCGGCCACCTGTCGGTGCGGCTCACCGCCGCGCTCGAAGCCGGTCAGGCCGCCGGCGGTGACACGCGCGGCATGCAGTCGGCGGCGATCCTCATCGCCGGCAAGGGACAGGGCGTCTGGCTGAACAACGACGTCGTGATGCGGCTGCAGGTGGACGACAGCCCGGAGCCCATCAAGGAACTGCGGCGGCTCGTCGACGCGTGGAACGCCCGGCGGGAGAAGGGACAGCAGCGGGCCGTCACGCCAGGCTGAGCGCCATCCAGCCGTCCTCGTCGAGGCGCGCCGTCTCGGCGAGGACGCCGAACGCGGCACGGACCGCGTCCACTTCGGAGTGATCGAAGCCGCTCAGGATCAGCCGTCCGCCGGGGCGCAGGAGCGATCGGAGTGCCTCCGCCGTCGTCCGGAGCATGCCGCCCGTGAGGTTGGCCAGCACCAGGTCGGCGGGCGCCGGCGGCGCGGTCCGGAAGTCCCCGACGTCGAACCGCACCACGGGCGGCAGCGTGTTGAGGCCGGCACTCGTCCTGGCGGCGTCGATGGCGTCCTGATCCACGTCGAGGCCGACCACGTCCGCGGCGCCGCGGAGCGCGGCCGCCATGGCGAGCACGCCGGACCCCGTGCCGATGTCGAGCACGCGCTGTCCGCCGACGTCCATTCCGGACAGCAGGCGCAGGCAGAGCCTCGTCGTCGCGTGATGCCCGGTGCCGAACCCCATGGACGGCTCGATCACGATCAACGTGCGGCCGGCCTCGACGGTGTGCGGGATGGCCCAGGGCGGCGCGACGATGAAGCGTCCGGCGTCGACGGCGGTGAGCGCCTGCTGCGACCGCGCGGCCCAGTCCTCGTCATCCACGTCGGCCGGCGTCAGGCGGAGGTGCGGGCAGGCGCCGGCGATGGCGGCGGCGGCCCGTGCGCGGTCCGCGTCCGTGGCGAAGAAGACGCGCCACCGCAGCGGTACCGGCGGAGGCTCCGGGATGGGCGGAAATGTGGGGTCCCACAGGCCGCCGGGTGGGAGCGGGATCTCCGCGAGATCCTCGATGGCCGCCGGTGCGCAGTCGTCGAGCAGGGCCGGGAGCAGGTCGGCGGACTCGTCGAGCGTGGGCGATTCGATCAGGAGGGCGGGCCAGCGCCTAGCCAAAGATGTCCTTGACCTTGTCGAAGAGGCCCTTGTCCTCGGCCTCCTCGCCGTGGCGGCGGGGCTCGAACTTCTGCGCCGGCAGCGCCTCGGCCAGTTGCGTCAGGAGGCGGCGCTGTTCCTTCGTGAGCTTCTTCGGCGTGACGGCCCGCACCGTGACGAGGAGGTCGCCGCGTCCGCGTCCGTTCACGTCCGGCATGCCATGGCCGCGCAGGCGGAACATGGTGCCCGTCTGCGTCCCTTCGGGAACCTTGACGGCCTGATCGCCCTCGATCGACGGCACCTGGATCTCGGCGCCGAGCGCCAGCGTCGTCAGGTTGAGCGGAATCTCGCAGTGCAGGTCGTTGCCGTCGCGCTGGAAGAACTCGTGCTCCTGCACGTGGATCACGACGTAGAGATCGCCGGAGGGGCCGCCGTGCGAGCCGGCTTCGCCTTCGCCGGACAGGCGGAGGCGCTGTCCCGTGGCGATGCCGGCCGGAATCCGGACGACGAGCTTCCGCTGTTGTTCGAGCGTGCCCTCGCCGCGGCAGGCGGTACACGGCGTCGTGATGACCTTGCCGGCGCCGCGGCACTGCCCGCAGGTGCGTGCAACGGTGAAGAAACCCTGCTGGTAGCGGAGTTGGCCGGCGCCGCGGCACTGCGGGCATGTCGCCGCCTGTGTCCCCGGGGCGGCGCCTGAACCGGCGCACGTCTCGCACGCCTCGCGGCGCGGAATCTGGATCGTGGTCTCGGATCCCCGGGCGGACTGCTCGAAGGGGATCTCCATGTCGTACCGGAGGTCGGACCCGCGCTGTGGGCCGCCCCGCCGCCGCCCGCCGCCGAAGACGTCGCCGAAGCCGAAGATGTCGCCGAGGCCGCCGAAGATGTCCTGGAAGTCCGCGAAGATCGTCGGGTCCACACCGCCGCCGCCCGCGGCGCCGGAGACGCCCGCGTGGCCGAAGCGATCGTAGCGGGCGCGCTTGTCGGCGTCGGCGAGCACGGCGTAGGCTTCGGCCGCCTCCTTGAACTGCTCCTCGGCGGCCTGGTCGCCCGGGTTGCGGTCCGGGTGGTACTTGAGGGCCAGCTTGCGGTAGGCGCTCTTGATCTCCGTCTCACCGGCCGTCCGGGAGACGCCGAGGATCTCGTAGAAGTCCCGCCTGCTCACGATGCTCTGGCCACCTTGACGAGCGACGGCCGGAGCAGGCGCTCGCCCAGTGTGTAGCCCTTGCGCAGTTCCGCGACGACCTCGCCCTCGCGTGCGCCCTCGACGACGTCGTAGGAGACGGCCTGGTGGAGGTGCGGGTCGAAGTCCGCGCCGATGGCCGCGATGGGCTCGACGCCCCGCTTGCGGACGAGATCGAGCAGGGCACGGTGGATGAGCTCGACGCCGGCCTTGTAGGGCATCGCGTCGGCGGGGGCATCCACGGCCAGCGCCCGATCGAAGTCGTCCATGACGGCCACCAGGTCGGACAGCACCTCGGCCGCCGCCCACTCGGTGAACTCCTTGCGTTCGCGCTCGATTCGCTTGCGGTAGTTGTCGAACTCCGCGGTCTTGCGCAGCAGCCGATCGAAGATCTCGTCCCGGTCCTTCTGCAACTGGTCGAGCGAGGGCGTCTCGGCCGGCGTCTCGTCGGCCGCCCCCTGCGGGTCGGCGTCGAGGGGTGTCTGGGTGTCCGGGGATTCGTGTGGATTGCTCATGCCTGGTTGACGTCTCTCAGAACGCGCGCGACCGCGAGTGCCGCCACGTCGACGGCCATGATTGCGCGCGAGTATTTCATGCGTGTGGGTCCGATGACCCCGACCGTGCCCGTCCCGCGTCCGTCGAAGTAGGTCGACGCGATGAGGCTGAAGGGCCGCAGTTCGGGATCGCTGTGCTCGGCGCCGATCACGACCATCAGGCCGGGACCGTCGATGTACTCGTTCAGCAGCCGGACGAGCCGCTGCTTCTCTTCGACCATGCGCAGGAGCGCCCCCAGCGTGGCGGGGGAGATGCCGCTCGCGTGCACGACCTGCTCGAGCAGGGAAGAGGCGCCTTCGATGTAGACGGCCGTGGGCCCGTCGACCGTGGCCAGTGTCTGGCTGGCGAGCCGCAGGGCAAGGCCGAGCAGCTGATCGTAGAGCGTCCGCTCCTCGCGCAGCCGCTCGCGGACGCCGTCGCGCACCGCGTCCAGACGCAGGCCCGAGAACTCCGCGTTCAGGAAGTTGGCGGCCTGCGACAGCTCGGAGGCGCTCACGCCCTCGCCGATGTCCACGGTCTTCTGGGACACCTGGTTGCCGCGCGCCACCATGACGACCAGGATGCGCGTGCCGCTCAGGCGGACGAACTCGATCCGGTGGAACACCGCTTCCTCGTTGGCCGGCGCAATGGCGAAGCCGACGTGCCGCGACGTCTCGGAGAGCACGTGCGACGTCGATGACAGCAGCTCGTCCATCATCGGGGCGTCGCCCACCTCCTGCCGGAGGCGCGCCTCGACCGAGGCCACGTCCCGCGCGACCCGGCGTCCCTCGAGCAGCAGGTCCACATAGAAGCGATAGCCGGCGTCGGTCGGCACGCGGCCGGCGGAGGTATGGGGCTGCCACACGTAGCCCATGTCCTCGAGCTGGGCCAGGACGTTGCGAATGGTCGCGGACGACACGTTCAGGCCCGCCCGCTCGCGCAGGGCCCCGGAGGACACCGGTTCGCCCGTCTCGATGTACTCGCGCACGAGGGCGCCGAGGACACGGCGGGTACGATCGGACAAGGGGGCGGCGCTCATTAGCAGTCTTTGGAGTTGAGTGCTAACAGTATAACAGGCGGCTCGACCGGGCCCTGTCGCAGGCCCGCAGGCCCGTCGCGGGCTGGCCCCACGGGGCCTCTGCCGGGGCCGCCGTCAGATCCCCGCGCGGGCCGCCAGCGCGGCGCCCTCCGTGCGCGCCGCCTCCGCCAGTTCTGCCGGGTCCCAGCGTGTCGGCCGGCCTTCGTCCACGAGCAGTTCCCCGTCCACGAGCACCGTCCGCACATCGGTCGGACGGGCCGCGTACACCAGCGTCGAGTACGGATCCGGTCCGGGTGCCAGGTGTGGGCGGTCGCGGTCGACGAGGATCAGGTCCGCGCGCCGGCCGACGGTGATGGCCCCGATCTCCGCGTCCAGCCCGAGCGTTCGCGCGCCCTCGCGCGTGGCCATGATCAGGGCATCGCGTGCCGTCAGTGCGCCGGGTCCGCGGCTCATGGCCTGGAGGGTGGCCGCCAGCCGCATCTCGCTGAACATGTCCAGGTGGTTGTTGCAGGCCGCGCCGTCGGCGCCGAGCGAGACGCAGATGCCGCGCGCCCGCATGTCGGCCACGGGCGCGATGCCGGACCCGAGCTTGAGGTTGGACCCCGGACAGTGGAGCACGCGGGTGCCGCGCTCCGCGAGCACCGCCTGCTCCCGCTCGTCGACCCACACGCAGTGTGCGGCGCAGACATGCGGGCCGGCCAGTCCCACCTCCGCCAGGTACTCGATGTTCCGTTGTCCGGTACGCGACGCCACCAGCGCGACCTCGTCGCGGTTCTCCGACGCGTGCGTGTGCACGAGGAGGCCGTGCGAGACGGCCAGCGACGCCACGGCGGCCAGCAGCTCGCGGGAGCAGGACACGGCAAACCGCGGCGCGAGCGCCGCGCGCAGCCGGCCGTTCGCGCGGCCGTGCCAGCGCGCGCTGAGCGCCAGGCTCTCATCGAGGGACGCCTGCGTGGCCTCGATCAGCCGGCGGGGCGCCTGCTCGTCGGCGTCCATCATGCACTTGCCGACCGTGGCGCGCAGGCCCATCGGCTCGAGCGCCTCGAAGACGGCGTCCGTGTCGTGCACGGTCTCCATGGTGAGGACGCTGGTCGTCCCGCCGAGGAGCAGCTCGGATGCGGCAAGCCTCGCGGCTGCCGCGAGCGATCGCGGCGTGTGCGCGGCCTCCATGGGCCAGACGCGCGTGGCCAGCCAGTCCAGCAGCGCGAGGTCGTCCGCGTATCCCCGGAACAGTGTCTGGCACAGGTGGACGTGCGTCTGGACGAAGCCCGGGAGGACGAACCCGCCGCGCGCGTCGATGACGCGGGCGCCCGCCACCGGGGCCACGCGGCCGACGGCGGCAATGCGCCCGTCCTGCACGAGCACGTCGCCATGGACGATGTCCAGCGCGTCGTCGAGGGTGAGAATGGTGGCGGAGCGGATCAGCAGCGGGGCCACGGTCACGCCCGCACGGTCACACGCGGCCGGACACGCGGCCCTTGGGCATCCAGCGCAACGACGCGTCGGCGATGCCCTTCTCGCGCCCGCGGCGGATCGCGATGATCTCGGCGACGATGCTGACGGCGATTTCCTGCGGGGTGATGGCGCCGATGTCGAGGCCGATGGGCGCGTGGATGCGGGAGAGATCCTCCAGCGTCGCGCGGTCGTCGTTCAGCAGCTGATCGTAGATGCGCGCCACCTTGGCGCGGCTGCCGATGAGGCCCAGGTAGCGCAGCGGCCGGGCGGCCAGGGCCCCGAGCGTCTCGAGATCGTTCCGGTGCCCGCGCGTGACGACCACGGCGTACGCCGTGGCCGGGATGGCGGCCTGCTCGAGCCAGTGCGGGATGTCGTCCACCGTCACGGACGCCGCGTACGGGAAGCGCTCGCGGTTGGCGAACGCCGCGCGGTCGTCCACGACGTGCACCTCGAAGCCGGCGTCCGATGCGACGCGGCCCAGGTAGTAGCCGACGTGCCCGGCACCGAACACGTAGAGGGTCGGCGCCGGCTCGAGCGGCTCGATGAAGACCTCCATCTGCCCGCCGCAGACGAGCCCGCTCTCCTCGGCGAAGTCGTCGTTCAGATCGTAGCGGGCGGTGATGGCCTTGCGGGTACGGATGGCTTCGCGGGCCTTGCCGAGGGCGTCGTGCTCGTAACACCCGCCCCCAATCGTCCCGACCGTACGCCCGTCGGCAAAGACGAGCATCTTGGCGCCGATGCGCTGCGGGGTGGACCCGTTGGACGACACGATGGTCAGCAAGGCCACGTCCTCGCCGCGCGTGAGCGCTTCGCCGATGGCCGCGAAGATCTCGTGGTTCACGAGGACATTATGCACGAAGGGCGCCTACCAGGCGTGCAGCGCGCACACCTCCGGCGGCTCGGTGCCGGCGAGGAAGACTTCCGTGGTCACGCGCGGGCACGTGGGCATCGCCACCTGGCCGGTGTCCCGATCGATCTCGAGGAGGGTGACGCCCTCGGGCGGATCGAAGGGCACGTTGGCGCGCCCGGCCAGCGCCGTGCGCATGAAGGCGCCCCAGATTGGCACGGCGGCCTGGCTGCCGCTCATCCCGAGGATCTGGTTGTCGTCGAGTCCGACCCAGACCACCGCCAGGAGCTCCGGCGTGAAGCCGACGAACCACGCGTCGCGGAGGTCGTTGGTCGTGCCCGACTTGCCGGCGGCGTCGAGGCCGAAGCCCGCGGCGCGGACGCCCGCGCCCGTTCCCTCGCTGACCACGCTCCGCATCATGTGCGTCACGAGGAACGTCGTGTCGGGGCGGGCGACCACGGGGCCCGCCTGGACCGGCGGCGCGAGCGCCTGCTCGCCGCTCACCACGCGCTGGATGGTGCGGAGCGGGGTAATGGTCCCGCCGTTGGCGAAGAGCGTGTAGGCGGTCGCGACCTCGAAGGGCGTCAGCTCGAACACGCCGAGCGCGATGGAGGGGTACCCCCGCAGGTCGCCCTGGCCGACGCCGGTCCGCCGCCACAGCGCCGCGACGCGATCGAAGCCCGTCTGCTCCGCGACCTTGATGGCCGCGATGTTGCGGGAGAGCGCCAGCGCCCGCCGCAGCGTGATGGCCCCGTCGTACTCGTCGCCGTAGTTCTTCGGCGACCAGTCTTCGCCGTTGACGACCCACGTCGTGGGCTCGTCGTAGACGAGTGACGCCGGCGTCAGGTCCGTGCGGCCCTCGGCCGCGGCCTGCTCGAAGGCCGCCAGGAAGACGAAGGGCTTGAACGTCGAGCCGGGCTGCCGCCGCGCGCTCATCGCGCGGTTGAACTGCGACTGGTTGTACGACCGTCCGCCGACCATCGCGAGAATGTCGCCGGTCCGCGGGTCCACGGCAATCAGCGCGGCCTGCGCACGACGAGCGGGACCGCGGCGCCGCGCGAGCGTGGCGTCCACGCGGGCGAGTCCCTCGCGGATGGCGTCCTGTGCGGCGCGCTGCATGTTGAGGTCCAGCGTCGTATAGACGTCGAGGGGCACGGGGCGCCCGGTGATGCCGGGAAACGCGGCATCGAGCGACTGGCTCATCGCGTCCACGAAGTACGGCGCCTCGTTGTCCACCGCCCGCGCCACCACGGCAATCGGCTCCTCCGCCGCCCGCGCGGCGGCGTCCGGGGCGACGTACTCCGCGTCGGCCATCGCCCGGAGGACGACGTTCCGCCGTACGCGGGCGCGATCGAGGTCCGTGAACGGGGAGTGGTTGTAGGGGGACTGGATGACGCCGGCGACGAGCGCGGACTCGGCAAGCGTGAGGTTGGCCAGCTCCTTGCCGAAGAACATCCGCGCGGCTTCCGCCACGCCGTGCAGGGCGAACGACCCGCGGTGGCCGAGGTACACGTCGTTGAGGTACAGCTCGAGGATCTCGTCCTTGGTGGCCTTGGTCTCGAGGATGACCGCCATCACCTGCTCGAGGATCTTGCGGCGCCAGGAGCGCGTCCGCGTCTGTTGCTCGAGCGCCATCTCGTCGGTCAGGAAGAAGTTGCGCGCGAGCTGCTGCGTAATCGTGCTCGCGCCCACGAGGTACTCGCGGTCCCCGCGCAGGTTGGTGAGGACGGCGCCGGCAATGCGGATGGGGTCCACGCCCGGGTGGTAGTAGAAGCGGCGGTCCTCGATGGCGAGCACGGCCTGCTGCACGCGCATGGGGATCGCGTCGAGCGCCACGCGCCGGCGCTTCTCGCGCGGGCCCGTGATGAGCCCGGTGAGCAGGGGCGGGTCCAGGGACACGGCAGAGGCGTTCCGGCCGTCGACCTGGATGCGGGCGATCCGCGGCGGTGGCGCGGGCGCCGTGGAAGCGGCCTTGCGCGCGGGCGGCGCCGCGAACGATACGATCACAGGCCGGCCCGCGGCCGCGCCGCTGCGGGGCAGGAACGTGACCGTCTGGCCGTCCACGGCAAACTCGCCCGGACGCTCCGCGCGCGCACGCTCCGCGTACCCGACGTCGTTCAGGCGCGTCACGAGCTCCGTCCGGCCGATCACCTGGCCGGTGTTGAAGGTCAGCGGCCGGCCGAAGACCCGCGGGATGACGCGGTCCCGCTCGCCGTGCAGGCGCGTGTCGATGATCCGCGAGAACTCGACGTAGTAGTAGCCGAGCGTGGCCGCGGTGAGGATGGCCGCGATGGCGGCGGAGACCAGCAGGGGCTGGATCAGGCGGCGCTTGCGCAGGAAGGTGACCACCTTCCGCCAGCGCCGGCGGAGACCTCCGAGGGCGGACTTCCTGGCCCTGGCCACGGGACTCCGGCCGCCCTAGATGGACAGCACGTGGTGCTGACCCATCTCGAGCGGAATCTCGCCCAGGAGGCGGTCGACGAGCGCGGGGCCGTACCGGTTGAGGAACCAGACGAACCCGATCTCGCGCTCCTGCGGGTGGCCCTGCGGGAACGTCAGTGCCTGCGCCCGCTGGAACTGGCGGCGGAGCGTCTCGTCCTTCCGCTTGGCCGCCTGGATCACCTTGTTGTGCAGCGTCTGCAGCTCGTGCTGCACCTTGCCGTGCGTCGTCCGCACGGTGCCGTCCAGCGTCGGGTCGATCTGCGGCACCGCCTTCACGAGCGCATCCAACCGCTCGTCCATCAGGGACGAGACCGCGGCGAGCGCCTGTTCCACGGTGGGCGGGAGCTGCGCCTCGAGGAGCTCGTTGAGCGCCTTCTCGTCCTGCGGCTGCAGGGCCAGCAGGGGCAGCTCGTACCGGGCAAGGAACCGGAGCGTGGCGGAGTCCACGAGCGTGGCGGTGGCGCGTTCGTACATGAGCGGCATCGCGATGCCGAAGCGCGCGTAGATCTCCCGGAGCTGGCCGAGGTAAGCCAGCTCGTTCGGGCCGGCCACGTAGCAGATGGTGGGGAAGATCGCATCCTGCACGATGGGGCGCAGGAGAACGTTGGGACTGAAGTGTTCCGGCGTGTCCTCTGCCTCCCGGCGGAGGGCCTCCAGCGTCGTCTCGCGGTCGCCGACCGAGACAACCGCGCCGGAGACGCGGATCGGTTCGCGGCCGTCGTTCAGGTGGAAGAGCGAGATGGCGCCCTCGCCCGGCGAGACCTGCGCGTGATAGCCCTCGGCGACGAGCGCGCGGCCGGCCGTCGTGGCCAGCTCGGCCGTGACGCCGGGCTCGGCGATCTCACGGCTGAAGATCTCGCGCGCCAACTGCTTGGCGGCCGGGTCCGAGGAGTCGTAGACGACAAGCCCGTGCGGGCCGAGCACGGTCTCCATCCACCGGCCGAAGGCCTCGGCCATCCCGACACCGGGCTGATAGGCGCGGCGCAGGCCGTCCATGACCTCGTCGCGGAACTCGGTCTCGGGCAGCGTGGCGGCCAGCTCGTCGAGGGCCGCCGTGATCGTGTCGGTGAGGGTGAGCCTGGCAATCGGCAGGTTTCCGGCGCCCGGCAGATCGGCCAGCCGGACCGTGCGGGGCGCCAGGTCGGCGTCGAGCACCGTACACCCGCTCACCTCCGGCCAGTCGTGATCCTCGGCGTCGATCCAGAATAGGGGCACGACCGGGACGTTCCGCTCGCGTTCCACCCGGGCCGCAAGCTGCATCGCGGTCACGGCCTTGAGCAAGGTGAACAGCGGGCCGCCGAAGAGGCCGGCCTGTTGTCCCGTGATGACCACGCGGGTCGACGCATCCGCAAGGCGCAGGGCGGCCGTGCGTGATTCGGCCGGGGCGCCGCGCCGCGACTGCTGGTCGGCGATCAGGCGGGCGAGGTCCGCCGGCCGGCGCGGTGTGGCCTGCGAGCGGGCAATCGTATCCGCCCAGGCATCGGCGGCGGCGGGATCGCCCGCGAAGAACCCGCCGACGCGCGCGTGATCGAACGCGTAGTCGGCGGCCAGGCGGCGAATCCACGGGAACTGTCTGATGTCGACCGTCACGGAGGCGGCGGTCGCTGAGGGCATCGCGTCGGCAGGCACCGCCTCGTACTGTCGCAGAGCGCTGGTAAGCGTGTCAACTACGCATGGTAAGATCGTGAGTCAACACGTGTCCGAGGAAGGCTCGCTGTTCGACACTCCGCCCGCGGCCTTCGGCCGCTTTCGTGTGCTGCACCAGATCGGGGCCGGCACTCTGGGCCCCGTGTTCCGTGCCAGGGACCCGGGCTCCGATACCGTCGTGGCCGTGAAGGCCTTCACGGCCGGGTTGTCACCGGAACGCGCGGCGGGAGTGGCCCGGGACCTCGAGAAACTGGCCGCCCGCGGCCTTCGCCTCCCGGCGGCCGTAACGCCGATCGCGGCCGGACTCGAGCAGCACACGCCCTACCTGGTCACGACCCTCGCCACCGGCGACTCGCTCGACGTCGCGCTGCGCGAGTTCGGCCCGGCCGCCTTCGCCGATCTCCTTCCGCGTGTGAGCGCCGTCGCCGACACGCTCGACGCCGCCGCGCGCCAGCCGATCCGGCACGGCACGCTCCACCCGCGCGACATCATCGTCTCGGAGCACGAGACGACGCTGACCGGCCTCGGCGTGGCGCCGATTCTCGCGCGGCAGGGCGTGCGGCTGGCCGCGCGCCCGCCCTACAGCGCGCCGGAAGTGGATCAGGGGCCCGCATCGGCGGCGGCCGACCAGTTTGCCCTGGCCGCCATCACGTTCGAGTGGATGACGGGACGCGTCCCAAACCCCGGCCAGCGCGCGGACGTGCCCGCCATGACCGGCGTGGACGGGGACGCGCTGGCGGAGGTCTTCGATCGCGCGCTCAGCCTCGATCCGCGCAAGCGCTTCGACTCGTGCGGCGCGTTCGTCAATGCGCTGACCGACACGGTGACGGACTTCGATGCCGTCGCGGCGTCCGAACCGGCCGGTCATCCGCCCGCACCGCCATCGGCGAAGCCGTCCCGGAAGGGTACGCCGGCCCCTGGATCGCAGCCTGCGGGGCCGGACCCCGCACCGGCACTGCCGCTCCTGCCGCTCGATGACTTCCCGGCGGAGGCTGAGAACACGGCAGACCCGCCGTACTTCTCGATCGATGACGCGCCGGACCTGCCGGTTGGCGTGCCCCTCGTCCACGATGACGCGGCGCCGCTCAGCCTCTCCGACAGGGAGCCGTCCTTCGGTATGGCGCCGGAGGCGCCGCGCGCGGGAGGGAGCCGGCTGATCGTCGCTGCACTGGCGGGCATCCTGATTGGCGTCCTCGGCGGCTACTACTGGTGGGGCCGCGTGCCCGCTCCTGTCGATCCCATGACGGCCGGGCCAGGCGTGGAATCTGAAGCGCCGGCCGAGGGGACGGACGTGGACATGACGCCATCGCCGCCGGAGGCAGTGCCGCCGGCTGCATCGCCCGACACCGCCGGCAGCCCGGTCGCGGCAGGCGACACGGCCTCGCCCCCTCCACCGGCTCCTCAACCTCCTCAGGCCACGCCCGCGCCACCCCCGGCTCCCGCGGTCACGGAAACGGGCCGGCTGCTCGTGCGCTCGGATCCGCCGGGCGCGACGGTGTTCGTGGACGATGTGCGGCGCGGCGTCACGCCGCTCAGCCTGACGGAGCTGGATCTCGGGACGCGCATCGTGCGGATCCAGCGGGACGGCTACGTCGCGGCGGAGCGCAGCATCGTGCTCACGGCCGCGCGGCCGTCGCGATCGCTGGACCTGTCCCTGGCGCGCCGTCCGGCTGCGCCGCCGCCGGCCGCGGCGCCCGTGCAGCGGCCCGCTCCCGCCGCGCAGGCGGGATCCCTGCTGGTGGAGTCGCGTCCGGCCGGCGCCGCGGTGCGCATCGACGGCAAGGCTGTCGGCACGACGCCGCTGACGCTGGCCTCACTGCCGCCCGGCAACTACTCGGTGCAGTGGCAACTGGCCGGCTACCGAACCCTGACGACCACCGTGCGTGTGGTGGCCGGCGAGCGCGCGCGCGCCGCCGCATCGCTGACAGAGGAACCCTGATGAACGCAGTGCTCGCCCTCGAAGACGGCAGTTGGTACCGCGGCGTGTCCGCGGGCGCCCCCGGAGAGACCTCCGGCGAAGTCGTCTTCAACACCAGCATGACCGGCTACCAGGAAGTGCTGACCGACCCCTCGTATGCCGGGCAGATCGTCACGATGACCGCGCCGCAGATTGGCAACTACGGCGTGGCGGCGGCGGACCAGGAGTCCGGGGCGCCGAAGGTGTCGGGGTTCGTGATGCGCGACCCCTCGCCCGTCTCGAGCAACTGGCGCGCGCAGGGCACGCTCAAGGACTACCTGACGCGCCACGGCATCGTCGCGATTGGCGACATCGACACGCGCGCGCTCACGCGGACGCTGCGGTCCGCCGGCGTCATGCGCGGGGTCATCGCCACGGGCCCCGTGGATCCGACGGCGCTCGTCGAACGGGCGCGGAGCGTGACGCCGATGGAGGGGGCGGACCTGGTCAAGGACGTCACCTGCCGCGAGGCGTACGACTTCACCACGACGCTGGCGGATGCCGTCACGGAGACCTCCTTCGGCGTGGCGCCGCTCAGGCGCGCGTCCCGGACGCTCCGGGTGGCCGCGTACGACTTCGGCATCAAGCTGAACATCCTGCGGCGCCTGGTGGCGCACGGGTGCGAGGTCCGCGTCTTTCCGGCGAGCACGCCGGCATCCGAGGTCCTGGCCTGGCAGCCGGACGGCATCTTTCTCAGCAACGGGCCCGGTGATCCGGCCGCTGTCGGGTACGCGATCGACAGCATCCGGACGCTCGTGGACGCGGACGTCCCGATGTTCGGCATCTGCCTCGGGCACCAGCTGATCGGGCTGGCCATGGGTGCGAAGACCTACAAGCTCAAGTTCGGGCACCGGGGGGCGAACCACCCGGTCAAGCAGCTCGACTCCGGGGCCATCGAGATCACGTCGCAGAACCACGGGTTTGCCGTGGACCCGGATTCGCTCCCTCCGACGGCGGAGGTGACGCACCTCAACCTGTACGACGGCACGATCGAGGGCCTGCGGCACGTGGACCGGCCCGTCTACTCCGTGCAGTACCATCCGGAGGCGTCGCCGGGTCCGCACGACGCGGACTATCTGTTCACCCAGTTCATCGAGGAAATGGAACGCCGCTAGCGCCGTCCAGGCCGCGGTTCGCCCCCAGCTCATGCCCAGACGTACCGACATCCAACGTGTGCTCGTCATCGGCTCCGGCCCGATCGTGATCGGCCAGGCCTGCGAGTTCGATTACTCGGGGACCCAGGCCATCAAGGCGCTCCGGAGCGAAGGCCTCGAGGTGGTGCTGGTCAACAGCAACCCGGCGACGATCATGACGGACCCGGACCTGGCCGACCGGACGTACGTGGAGCCGCTGACCCCCGAGGCGCTGGAGCTCGTCATCGCCCGGGAGCGGCCGCAGGCCCTCCTGCCGACCGTCGGCGGACAGACGGCGCTCAACCTGGCCGTGCAGCTCGACGAGCTGGGCATCCTGGCCAAGTACGGCGTCGAGCTCATCGGCGCGCAGATTCCCGCCATCAAGGTGGCGGAGGACCGCCTGCTGTTCAAGAACGCCATGAAGGAGATCGGCATCGACATGCCGAAGAGCGGCGTGGCGCCGACGCTCGAGGCCGCGCTGGCGATGGTGGAGGACACGGGGTTCCCCGCGATTGTCCGGCCCTCGTTCACGATGGGCGGCGTCGGCGGCGGGATTGCCTACAACATCGAGGAGTTCAAGGAGATCTGCACGCGCGGCCTGGACCTGAGCCCCGTGCACGAGGTGCTCGTCGAGGAGTCCGTCATCGGGTGGAAGGAGTACGAGCTCGAGGTGATGCGCGACGGCGCGGACAACTTCGTCGTCATCTGCTCCATCGAGAACGTGGACCCGATGGGCGTGCACACGGGGGACAGCGTCACCGTGGCGCCGGCGCTGACGCTGACCGACAAGGAATACCAGCGCATGCGGGATGCCGCGCGGCGCATCATCCGCCGCGTCGGCGTGGAGACGGGCGGGTCCAACATCCAGTTCGCGATCAACCCGGCGGACGGGCGCATGACGGTCATCGAGATGAACCCGCGCGTGTCGCGGTCATCGGCGCTGGCGTCCAAGGCGACGGGGTTCCCCATTGCGAAGATCGCCGCCAAGCTGGCGCTCGGCTACCGCCTGGACGAGATCCCCAACGACATCACGCGCGTCACGCCGGCCTCCTTCGAGCCGACCATCGACTACGTCGTCGTCAAGATCCCGCGGTGGAACTTCGAGAAGTTCCCGCAGGCGGATCGCACGCTCACGACGCAGATGAAGTCCGTGGGCGAGGTCATGGCCATCGGGCGCACGTTCAAGGAAGCGTTCCTGAAGGGCATCCGCTCGCTCGAGATGGGCAAGGAAGGACTCCTGTTCCGCCGGCCGGAGATCGACGAGAACGCGGACGCGCCCGAGGACGGGCAGGACGAGGAGGAGACCCAGCTGCGCCGCCGGCTCGTGGTCCCCACCGATCGGCGCCTGTGGGCGATCTTCCGGGCGCTGGATCTCGGGTGGAGCATCGAGCGGATCCACGAGCTGACGAAGATCGACCCGTGGTTCCTCGCGCAGTTTGCCGCCCTGGTCGAGCTGCGGCGCACGGCGGAAATGATCGGGCTGCGGGACATGTCGCCGGACCTGATGCGGACCCTCAAGCGGGCCGGCTTTGGCGACGATGAGCTGGGGCACATCCTGGGGGTGAACGGGACCGCGGTGCGGGAGCGGCGGCTGGAGCAGTCGCTCGCGCCGGTGTTCAAGCGCATCGACACGTGCGCGGCGGAGTTCGAGTCCTTCACGCCGTACCTGTACGGCACCTACGAGGACACGTGCGAGGCCGATCCGACGCCCCGCGCCAAGGTGATCATCCTCGGCAGCGGGCCCAACCGCATCGGCCAGGGCATCGAGTTCGACTACTGCTGCTGCCACGCGGTGTTCGGGTTCCGGGCCGAGGGGCTCGAGACCATCATGATCAACTGCAACCCGGAGACGGTGTCCACCGACTACGACACGGCCGACCGGCTGTATTTCGAGCCGCTCACGTTCGAGGACGTGATGGCCATCGTGCATCGTGAGCGGCAGGGCAACCCGGACGTGTCCTGCGTCGTGCAGTTCGGCGGGCAGACGCCGTTGAAGCTGGCACTGGCGCTGCAGGAGGCGGGGGTCGCGATCCGCGGCACCTCGCCGGACTCCATCGACCTGGCCGAGGATCGCCAGCGCTTCGCGCAGCTCCTGTGGGACCTCGGCATCCCGCAGCCGGCCAGCGGGACGGCGACCTCGCGCAACGACGCGCGGGACGTGGCGGCACGCGTCGGGTTCCCGGTGGTGGTGCGGCCCTCCTACGTGCTGGGCGGGCGTGCCATGGCCATCGTGTACGACGTGGCGACGCTGGACCGCTACATGGCGACGGCCGTGGACGTGTCCCACGATCGTCCGATCCTGATCGACCGGTTCCTCGAGCACGCCAAGGAACTGGACGTCGACTGCGTGGCGGATGCGACAGGCGACGTCGTCATCGGCGGCATCATGGAGCACATCGAGGAGGCCGGGATCCACTCGGGCGACAGCTCCTGCGTGGTGCCGTCTGCTGGCGTGAGCGAGAAGCACCTGGCGACGATCCGCGACTACACGCGGCGGATTGCCCGGGCGCTCAAGGTGGTCGGGCTGATGAACGTGCAGTACGCGATCAAGGACGAGATGGTGTACGTCCTCGAGGTGAACCCGCGCGCGTCGCGGACGGTGCCGTACCTGGCCAAGGCCACCGGCGTGGCGCTGGCCCAGGTGGCGGCGCGCGTGATGGCCGGCAACACGCTCGCCGGCCTCGGGCTGGTCGAGGACCTGTCCCCGGCGGGCGTCTTCGTCAAGAGCCCCGTGTTTCCGTTCGTCCGGTTCCCCGGCGTCGACACGATTCTCGGGCCCGAGATGAAGTCCACGGGCGAGGTGATGGGCGGCGCCGACAGCTTCGGCATGGCCTTCGTCAAGGCGATGCTCGGCGTCGGGCAGCGCCTGCCGGAAGCGGGCACGGTCTGCCTGAGCGTGAACAACGACGACAAGCCGCACGTGCTGCCCATTGCGCGCGAGCTGCAGGCGCTGGGTTTCGGCATCGCGGGCACGCGCGGGACCGCGGCCTACCTGCGCGCCCACGACATCGACGCCAGCGTCGTGTTCAAGGTCAACGAGGGGCGGCCCAGCCTCGCGGACGAGATCGTGAACCGCAAGATCGCGATGGTGATCAACACGCCGCTGGGACGCGAGTCCTTCTTCGATGACAAGGCCGTGCGGCGGGCCGCGATGATGACGGGCGTGCCCTGCATCACGACCATCACGGGTGCGGCGGCCGCCGTCCAGGCGATCCGTGCGCTGAGGACCGAAGGGCTCGAGGTCCGCGCCCTGCAGGACTACCACGCCTCGGTCAGCGCAGAATCTGCGTAGGGTCCGCCCGGGGGGCGACGCAGTTTCTGCTCCCTGTCGCGCGCCGTGCGGGGCGGGAACGGCCCCGCATCTGTGCCGCGGTCTTGCATGGACCGCGGCATGCCTCCATCACTCCTCGTCGCCTGCCTCGTCGCCGCCGGGACCGCCGCCGGCGTCCTCGCCGATCCGCCGCTGGCCCGCTGGGCCCCGCCCGTGGCCGTCGCCGCCGGCGCGGCCGGGCTGATCGCGCACGCCGGCCGTCAGCACTGGCTCCGGCGCACGCTCCTGGCCGCCGCGCTCGCCGCCGCGGCGACCGCCAACGGCGCGAGCGCCGTGGACCATGCCGAGCGAAGCCCGCTCGTGCGATGGCTGGACCTGCACGCGGCCGGTGCACGCCTGGACGAGCCGGTCCTGCTCGAAGGCACGCTGCTCCAGGATGCCGCCCCCGTGGACGGCGGCGCGCTGCTCAGGTTGGGGGTTTCCCGCGCCGCCACGCTCGGCGCGCCGGAGCCCGTGCCCGGCGGTGTCACGCTGACGGTCACCGGCGGGATGGTGGCGCAGCACATGGACGCGTGGCGCGCGGGCCGGGTGGTGCGCCTGCCCGCGGTGCTGCGGCGTCCGGCGCGCTATCTCAACGTCGGCGTGGCCGACGGGGAGCGCGCCCTCGCGCGGCGGGGCAGCAGCCATCGCGGGACGGTCAAGAGCGCGGCACTGGTGGAGGTGACGGCGCGGGGCTGGTGGTGGGATGAGGTCGCGGCACGCGCGCGCGCGACGGTGCGCCGGGCCATGGACCGGCACGTCGGCCGTCACGACCCCGTGGCCGGGGCGATCGGGACGGCCATCCTGATCGGGGACCGCGCGGCGGTACCGCTGGAGGTGGAGCAGCGGCTCCAGCAGGCCGGCACCTATCACGTGGTCGCCATCTCGGGCGGCAACATCGCCCTGCTGGCCGGGGCCGTCGTGGCCGTGCTGTGGGTGCTCCGCATTCGGTTTGCGTGGGCGGCCGCGCTGGCCATCGTGATGCTCGTGGCTCACGCGTGGACGATTGGCAGCGGTCCGTCGGTGATCCGGGCCACGGCCATGGCGGTGCTCTATCTCGCGTTGCGGTTGATCGATCAGCGAACGGCGCCGGCGAACGCCGTGGCGCTGGGGGCCGCCGGCATGCTCCTCGCCCGGCCGCTGGACATCGTCGACGCGGGCTTCTGGCTCACCTTCGGCGCGAGTGCCGCCCTGATTGGCGCCGCGTCGCGCTGGCCCCAGCAGCACAGGCCCGGCTGGCATGCGCCGCTCGTGATCTGCCTGGGGACCATCGCCGTGGAACTGGTCCTCACCCCGGTGTCGGCCTACGTGTTCCAGCGCGTGACGATGGCCGGGCTGCTGTTGAACCTGGCGGCCATTCCGAGCATGGCGGGCGTGCAGGCGTCCGGAACGGCCACCGTCCTCGCGGCTGCCGCGGGGTGGCCCGGCGTCGCGGATCTCCTCGGACGCGTCACCTGGGTCCTCGCGATGGTCCTCGTGGAGAGCGCGCGACTGGTGGACCTCGCGCCGTGGACCACGTGGCGCGTGCCGTCGCCCTCGTGGACGGTGATGACGGCGTACTACGCCTGCCTTGCCGCCTGGTGGCGGGTCTCGCGGCCGCCTCTCGACACGCGGGCCCGGCGCCTGACGGCACGCGCGGGCCTGGCGGCGGCGCTCGCGCTGTGGACGTGGATCGCGGTGGCGCCGCAGGCGCGGGTCCGCGCGCTCGGGGACGGCCGCCTGCACGTCACGATGATGGACGTGGGGCAGGGCGAGGCGCTCCTCGTCCAGTTCCCGAACGGTCGAACGCTCATGGTGGACGGTGGCGGGGTGGCGGGGGCGCCGGGCTTTGACATGGGCGACCGCGTCCTCGGCCCGGCGCTGCGCGCCCGGGGCATCGTGCGCCTCGACTATCTGGCGCTCACGCACAGCCATCCCGATCACATCGGCGGCACGCTGACGCTTGTGCGCGAGTTCGGGCCTGTGGAGATCTGGGCCGGCGTCCCGGTGCCGAACGACGAGCCGACGGCGCGGCTGCGTGACATCGCGCGGACGGCGCGCGCGGGGTGGCGATGGCTCCAGCGCGGCGACCGCATGGAGGTGGGCGACGTGGAGCTCCGCGTGCACCATCCGCCGCCGCCGGACTGGGAGCGTCAACGCGTGCGCAACGACGACTCGCTCGTCCTGGAACTGCGGCTTGGCGACGTCTCGTTGTTGCTGACCGGCGACATCGGGCGTGAGGTCGAGCAGGAACTTCTGCCGCGGCTCGATCCGCTGCCGTTCACCATCCTCAACGCCCCGCACCACGGCAGTGCGACGTCGAGCTCGGCGGAACTCCTGCACCACCTGCGCCCGCGTGCCGTCCTCGTGAGCGCCGGCCGCGCCAACCTCTACGGCCATCCTGCGCCGGCCGTGCTCGCCCGCTACGCGCACGCGGAGGCCGAGGTCTTCCGCACGGATGCGGACGGTGAGATCCACCTGGCGACGGATGGACGCGAGGTCACGGTCCAGACGTTCACGGGGCGCACGGTCGACTTGAAGGTGCGAAGGGACGAAGGCGGACACGAAGGAA
>CAZUGF010000008.1:0-7169 GCA_964619705.1 uncultured Bifidobacteriaceae bacterium | reverse complement strand
GGGGACGGACGGTCGACACGAAGGACACGAAGGGACGAAGGCGGGCACGACGAAAACCTAAAATGGCGGACCGACGGTAGGCACGCGTCAGCGGCCCGTCGTCCGTGAGCACGGTCTTCCCGCTCGTCGCGTTGCGCTGATTGGTCGTGTCCGGGGGCTTCTCCCCGCCGGGCGGGTAGCCCACATGGTGGGTCAACTCGCCGCCGAGCGTCCGCTCCACCAACGCCTTCTTGAAACGTTTGGTGATGGCGTCGACCTCCGCCTGCGACATGGGGCGGGCGGGGCCGGCCTTCGTGCCCTTCGCGCCTTCGTGACTCCCGTCGAGGGGCGTTAGTTACCCCTGCACTCCCGGTCGGTGAAGCCCGGCTTGTTCGCTCCTGCATTGCCAGCCGCTTCTCTAAGCCCATTTGTGTCTTTCCCGCTGCTCTGTCGCTATTCTCTTCTTGTTGCCTCTCGTCCTGTCGGTTCCTGGTTGTCTTTCCGTCCTTCTACTTCCTTCGTGCCCTTCGCGCCTTCGTGTCTTCCGTCCGTCGACGCCCGTACGTATCGCGTCAAGGGGCGGCGGTCTTGGCCACCGTCCACCGCTGGTCCAGCTCGTCGGGCGTCATGGTCTTGAGCGTCTGGCCCTCGTCGCCCGCCGTGCGCTCCATCGCCTCGAAGCGCGCCTGGAACTTGTCGTTCGCCCTGCGCAGCGCGACTTCGGGGTCGAGGCCCATCTTCCGTGCGAGGTTGGCCACGGCGAAGAGCATGTCGCCGAGTTCCTCCTCCGCGCGCGCGGAGGAGGCGCCGTCGGTCGCGACGGCGTCGCGGAGCTCACGGGCTTCCTCGTCGATCTTGTCGAGCACGTCCGCGGCGCGGATCCAGTCGAAGCCCGCGGCGGCGGCGCGGCGGCCGAGCTCGTTCGCCCGGTGCAGTGCCGGGAGGGAGCGCGGGAGGCCGCTCATCGTCGTTCGGCGCGGCTTGCCGGCCGAGGCCCGCTCGTCCGCCTTGATGGCGTCCCACGTGGCCTTGACCTCGGTGGCCGTGATGCCGGGGACCTCCGCGAGCGGCCGGCCATCGGGCGTGAAGATGTGCGGGTGCCGGCGGATCAGCTTGTCGATGACCGTCTGGACGGCGTCCGCGATGGTGAAGTGCCCGGACTCCGCGCACAGCTCCGCCAGGAAGACGGCCTCGAGCACGCAGTCGCCGATCTCCTCGCAGAGCGCCGCCATGTCCCCGTCGTCCAGGGCGTCGAGCAGCTCGCAGGTCTCCTCGAGGACGAAGCGCCGCAGCGTGGCCAGTGTCTGCTCGCGGTCCCACGGGCAGCCGTCCGGACCGCGGAGCGTGTGCATGATGGCGACGAGGCGGTCGAAGCGGGTGCCGGCGGAGGCGGACATGCCCGTATGCTAGCATTCGGTGTTTCGCCGATCCGCCGCTGGCCGGAGCCGATCGCGCGGAGGCGGATCCATGCAGGCGCGAGTCACGGTTCTCGGGAGCGGCACGTCACACGGCGTGCCGATGATTGGCTGCACGTGCGACGTGTGCCGGTCCGAGGACCCGCACGACCGGCGGCTGCGCCCGTCCATCTACGTCGACGTGGAGGGCGGCCCGGGGATCCTCGTGGACACCTCCACGGACCTGCGGCAGCAGGCGCTGACCGGCGGCGTGACGCGGGTGGACGCCATCCTGATGACCCACGCCCACGCCGATCACGTGATGGGCATGGACGAGGTCCGCCGGTTCAACGTGCTCAACAAGGCGGAGATGCCGGTCCACGGCGCCGCGGCAACCCTGGCCGAGCTCCGGCGCATCTTCGCCTACGCGTTCGAGCCGCCGGCCCAGGTGGGTGGCGGCCTGCCGCAGATCGCGCTTCGAGCCATCGAGGGCGACTTCGGCGTGGGCGGCGTCCGCGTGCAGCCGGTGCCCATCCTCCACGGCGCGCTGCCCATTCTCGGGTTCCGCATCGGCGGCCTGGCGTACCTGACCGACGCGAGCGCGATTCCCGAGGCCTCCTGGCCCCTGCTGGACGGCCTGGACGTCCTGATCCTCGATGCGCTCCGGCACCGCCCCCACCCCACGCACTTCTCCCTGTCCGAGGCCGTGGCGGTCGCGGAGCGGCTGGCACCCCGCCAGACCTGGTTCACCCACATCTGCCACGACCTGCCGCACGCCGCGACCAATCGGTCGCTGCCCGCGGGCATGGCCCTCGCACACGACGGCTTGTCCTTCGTCATCGACACGGGAGACCCGTGGACGTAATTCACTACCCGGAGGACCAGCGTCCGGCGCGCTGGAACCAGCCCGTCCTGGCGCTCGGCAACTTCGACGGCCTGCACCGCGGGCACCTGAAGATCGTGGAACGCATTCGCCGCGGCGCGTCCGAGCGCGGCGGCACCCCGGTGGTCCTGACCTTCGACCCGCACCCCCCGCGCGTCCTCCGGCCCGACAAGGCCCCGGCCTTGTTGATGACGATGGGCCAGAAGCTCGAGGCGCTGGGGCAGGCCGGTGTCGCCGGCGTGGCGGTCGTGCGCTTCACGACGGACATGTCGCGCTGGGAGCCCGAGGCCTTTGTCCGGAACGTGCTCGTGGACTGGCTGCACGTGGCGGAAGTGTGGGTGGGCGCGGACTTCCTGTTCGGCCGCGACCGGTCCGGCAACTTCACGCTGCTGCGTGCGCTCGGCCTGCAGTACGGCTTTCGTGCGGAGAAGATCGATCCCATTCGCTACAAGGAGTTCGTCGTCTCGAGCACGCGCATCCGGCGGCTCGTGGCGGAGGGCCGCGTGGACGAGGCGGGCGCGCTCCTCGGCCATCAGTACGCCATCGGCGGCGTGGTGGAGCACGGCGCCAACCGGGGCCGGGCGCTCGGCTTCCCGACGGCCAACCTCCGCACGGCCAACGAGCTGGTGCCGCCGAACGGCGTCTATGCCACGATGGCCGTCGTGGACGGCGTGGTCTGGCCGAGCGTGACCAACATCGGCGTGCGGCCGACGTTCGGCGACGCGCCGCAGGCGAGCATCGAGGCGCACCTGATCGGCGAGCCGGGGGATCTGTACGGCCGGGAGATCCAGGTGGCGTTCGTCCAGCGCCTGCGCGACGAGCGCCGGTTCCCGGACGTCGACGCCCTCCGGGAGCAGATCGCCGCGGACGTCCGCCGGGCGTCCCGATTATTCGATAGACTTTCGATATGAGTCCCGAGTCGTTCTCGTTCACGCTGACGCTCCCGCGCGATGCGCGGCTGGTCGGCGTCGTTCGCGACCTGTGCGCGCACGCGGCGGCCTACGCGCAGCTGCCGGACGAGGCCGCCCGCCGCTTCAGCCAGCAGGTCACCGCGGCCACCGAACGCGCCGTGGAGGCCGGCGGTCCCGGACCGTGCCGGCTGGCCTTCGACTGCCAGGCGGGTGCGCTCACGGTGACCGTCGCCGACGAGACCCTCCGCGAGCCCCTGACGGCCTGAGCCCCGCATGCGCCTGTACAACACCCTCACGCGACAGCAGGAAGCCTTCGAACCCGTCCGCGACCGGACGGTCCGCATGTACACGTGCGGCCTCACCGTGTACGCCCGCGGGCACATCGGCAACTTCCGCACGTTCGTGTGCGTGGACCTCCTGCGCCGTGCCCTGATGCACGTGGGCGGCTGGCAGATGCAGCACGTCATGAACTTCACCGACGTGGACGACAAGACCATCGCGGGCGCCGAGCGCGCGGGCCTGGAGTTGCGGGCCTACACGGACCAGTACATCGAGGCCTTCCGCGAGGATGCCGCCGCCCTGGGCATCGAGCCCATGGAAGCGACCCCGCGCGCCACCGATCCGGACAACCTCCAGGCGATGGCGGCCATGATCCGGCAACTGGAGGCGCGCGGCCACACCTACAGCAGCGACGGGTCCATCTACTTCAAGATCGCCACCTTGCCCGACTACGGCAAGCTCGCGCGCCTCGATCATGCCGGCATCCAGCCGGGCGCGCGCGTGGACGCGGACTCCTACAGCAAGGAGGACGTGCGGGACTTCGTCCTGTGGAAGGCGACGAAGCCGGGCGAGCCCACCTGGGACTGCGGCGTCGGGCCCGGGCGGCCGGGCTGGCACATCGAGTGCTCGGCCATGGCGCTGCGCCTGCTGGGCGAGGGCCCGATCGACATCCACGCCGGCGGCATCGACCTCATCTTCCCGCACCACGAGAACGAGATCGCGCAGAGCGAAGGCGCCACGGGGCGGCCCTTCTCGCGCTTCTGGTTCCACGTCGAGCACCTGCTCGTCGACAACCAGAAGATGTCCAAGTCCCTCGGCAACGTCTACCTGCTCGAGGACGTGCGATCGCGCGGGTTCCGGCTCTCCGCCCTGCGCTACCTGCTCCTGTCGTCGCACTACCACAAGCAGCTCAACTTCACCTGGACGGGGATGCAGCAGTCGGAGGAAGCACTCCGGCGCCTCACGGACTTCCTGGATCGGCTGGACACGGTGACGGGCGCGGGCGAACACCCGGAGGTCGTGCGCGCCGCGGCGGCGGCCCGCGCCGCCTTCGACGAAGCCATGGCCGACGACCTCAACACGGCGGCGGCACTCGGCGTGATGTTCGACCTGCTCCGCACGGTCAACACCGCCATCGACCAGAAGCAGATCGGCGCGCCGGATGCACGGACCGTGCGCCACGCCTTCACGCACTTCGACAAGGTACTCGGTGTCCTGTCGCTCCGCCGGTCGGAGGACCGGCAGCCGCCGATTCCCGAGGCGGAGATCGATGCGGCGATCGCGGCCCGGCAGGCGGCGCGGCGTGCCCGGAACTTTGCCGAGGCGGACCGCATCCGGGACGACATGGCCGCCAGGGGCGTGATGCTGGAGGACGGCCCGCAGGGCACGCGCTGGAAGCGGAAGTAGGCCGGCGCCCGCGCGTCCGCGGCCATGACAACCGCCGGGCTGGCCGGGGGATAATGAGCGATGGACGCTCCCAACCTCAAGACGCCGCTGCCCGGCCCGAAGGCCAGGGCCATCATCGCCCGCGACGAGCAGGTGGTCTCCACCTCGTATACGCGGGGCTACCCGTTCGTGATGGCGCGCGGCGAGGGCGCCGTCGTCGAGGACGTGGACGGCAACCGGTTCCTGGACTGCGCCGCCGGCATTGCCGTGACCTCCACCGGTCACGCGCATCCCCAGGTCGTCTCCGCCATCATCGAGCAGGCGCAGAAGTTCCTGCACATGTCCGGGACGGACTTCTACTACGAGCCGCAGGTGCGCCTGGGGGAGGTCTTCAACGAGATCGCGCCCTTCGACGGGCCCAAACGATCGTTCTTCTCGAACTCCGGCGCGGAGGCGGTGGAGGCGGCCATCAAGCTGGCGCGCTACTCGACCGGCCGTTACGGGCTGATTGCCTTCCTCGGCAGCTTCCACGGGCGCACGCTCGGCGCCCTGTCCGCGACGTCCAGCCGGACCATCCAGCGCCGGGGCTTCGGCCCGCCGCTCCCGGGCGTGTACCACGCGCCCTACGCCAACTGCTATCGCTGTCCGGTCGGCAGCCGGCCCGGCAACTGCGCGGCCGAGTGCCTGGACTTCATCGAGAACCAGATCCTGATGCACCTGATCTCCCCGGACGAGGTGGCCGGCGTCCTCGTCGAGTCCATCCAGGGCGAGGGCGGCTACGTGGTGCCGCCGGCCGAGTTCCACCAGCGCCTGCGTGAGCTCACGACGCAGCACGGCATGCTGCTCATCACCGACGAGGTGCAGTCGGGCATGGGCCGGACCGGCAAGATGTTCGGTATCGAGCACTTCGGCGTGCAGCCGGACGTCATCACCGCCGCCAAGGGCGTGGCCTCCGGCATGCCGCTCGGCGTGACGACGGCACGGGCGGAGATCATGACGTGGCCGCCGGGCGCGCACGCCAGCACGTTCGGCGGGAACCCCGTCTCGTGCGCCGCCTCGCTGGCCACGATCGACCTGCTGCGGACCTCGCTCATCCGGAACGCGGAGGAGGTAGGCGCCTACATGATGGACCTCCTGCGCGGCCTGCAAGAGAAGCACGCGATCATCGGCGACGTGCGCGGTAAGGGCCTGATGATCGGCATCGAGCTGGTGCGCGATCGCACGACCAGGGAGCGCGCGACGACGGAGCGGGACCGCGTGGTGGATGCGTGCTTCGAGCGGGGGATGCTCGTGCTGGGCGCGGGCCGGAACGCCATCCGGATGTCGCCGCCGCTGGTGTTGACGCGGGAGCAGGCCAAGACGGCGGTCGGGATCCTGGACGAGGCGTTGGGCACGCTCGCGTAGAGGGTGACGGTCCGGAGGCGGCGGGGGAGCGGGGCGCCCCCGCCGGGCCGCCGCACTACCATCCGGGCCTGAACGCATCGCGGTACACCGTCACCCTGGCCCCCTCGGCTCCGGACTCCACGGCCACGACGTCGAAGCGGCAGAGGCACTCCCGCACCCGTTCCAGCGCCAGGTAGGTCTCGGCCATCGCGGCGACACGCTGCATTTTCTTCGCCGTGACAGCCTCCGCCGGGTGGCCGAAATCGCCACTCGTGCGGGCCTTCACCTCGACGAAGACCAGCACCTCGTCCTCCCTGGCCACGATGTCGATCTCCCCGTAGCGCGTCCGGTATCGCCGCCTGAGCACGGCATATCCGAGCCGTTCCAACTCTTCGCAGGCCAGCGTTTCGCCGCGCTCGCCCAGTTGCTGGCGTGCGATGGTCATGCCCGGGGTGGTGCAAGGGCCGATCCGCCGGGGGTATGTCCCTGCGGCCGGCGTTGGGGGGGCGCGACCCCGTGGCCCGCGGGCGCCGGGCCCAGGTCCCGGAGCCGGTGCGGGACGGGGGACCCTGCCGGTGGCGCTTGCCGTGAGGCTGTGCCGTAAGTTACACTCAGGTTTCGCTCGTGGGCGGGAATAACTCAGTGGTAGAGTGCGACCTTGCCAAGGTCGAAGTCGCGGGTTCGAATCCCGTTTCCCGCTCCATTCGACTCAACATCGTCCCGCCTCCGGCGGAACGATGTTTCGCTCATGGCGGGCCCTGAGCCTGGCGAGGGGCAGGGCGAGTCGAACGACCAGCCGCGGCCCACCGCGCGAGATTGCGGATCGACGGATTCTCACCCGCGCTACAATCCGCACCGACACTTCCCAGACGGCGCCGTCGCCAAGCGGTAAGGCAGAGGTCTGCAAAACCTCCATCCCCGGTTCAAATCCGGGCGGCGCCTCCACATTTCCAG
>CAZUGF010000007.1:66067-82556 GCA_964619705.1 uncultured Bifidobacteriaceae bacterium | reverse complement strand
AAAGCCCAAAGCCCCTACTCCACGAACCGATACTGCAGCGCTTCGCCCACATGCGTGGCGGTCACGCGGTCCGCGCGATCCAGGTCTGCCACGGTTCGGGCCACGCGCAGGACGCGGTGGAACGAGCGTGCCGACAAGCCCAGCCGTTCCGCGGACCGCTCCAGCAGGCCTCGCCCCGCCGCGTCGAGCGCTGTGTGGACCTGGAGCGCCCGGACGGGCAGTTGCGCGTTGAGCCGGCCCTGGCGCGCGGCCTGGCATGCGCGGCCCTCCAGCACCCGCGCGCGGACCGCGGCCGACGGCTCGCCCGCCGGCCCGTCGCCGAGCGCCCGGACCGGCACGGCCTCCACCTCCACGATGAGATCGATGCGATCCCGCAGCGGCCCGGAGATGCGCGACCGATAGCGCGCGACCTGGTCCGGCGTGCACCGGCAGGCGCGCGTGGCGTCCCCCAGGTACCCGCAGGGGCACGGGTTCATGGCCGCGACCAGCATGAACCGCGCGGGGAACACGACGGAGCGCGCCGCGCGCGCGATGGTGATGCGGCCCTCCTCGATGGGCTGGCGGAGGGAGTCCAGCACCCGGCGCTCGAACTCCGGCATCTCGTCCAGGAAGAGCACGCCGTGGTGCGCGAGGCTGACCTCGCCCGGCCGCGGCAGGGACCCGCCGCCGACCAGCGCCACGTCCGAGATGGTGTGATGCGGCGCGCGGAACGGCCGCTCGGTGAGCAGGCCGGCACCGGGGGGAATCCGGCCCGCCACGGAGTGGATCGCGGTGGCCTCCAGCGCCTCGTCGAACGACAGCGGCGGCAGCACGCCCGGCAGCCGGCGCGCGAGCATCGTCTTGCCGGCGCCGGGCGGGCCGATCATCAGCAGGTTGTGGCCGCCCGCGGCCGCCACTTCCAGGGCGCGGCGCGCAAAGCCCTGGGCCCGCAGGTCGGAGAGGTCCAGGCCCGCGTCCACGGGCGTGTGCGCCCGCGGCGGCGGCAGGGGTGATGTCGGCCACTGCTCGCGGGGCAGGTTGAGGACGGACACGGCGTCCGCCAGCGTGTGCACCGGCAGCAGGTGCAGGCCGGCGACCACCGAGGCTTCCGCCGCGTTCGCGATCGGCAGGAGGAGCGCCGCGGCCCCGCGGCGCCGTGCGCTCACGGCAATCGGCAGCACGCCGCGGGCGGGATGGATCGTGCCGTCGAGCGACAACTCGCCGACGATCACCACGTCGCGGATGTCGCGCGTCAGCACGGTGCCCGCGCCGGCCAGCACGCCCAGCGCAATCGGCAGGTCGAACGCGGCCCCGGCCTTGCGGACGTCCGCCGGCGCGAGGTTGATCACGATCCGGTGCTGGGGAAACTCGTACCCCGAGTTGCGGATGGCCGAGTGAACGCGGTCCCGGCTCTCCTTGACGCTCGCATCCGGCAGGCCGACGAGCTGGAAGCGGGGAAGGCCGAAGCAGAGATCCACTTCGACGTGTACCGGGCTGGCCTCGATTCCGATGACCGCGGCGCTCTCGAGTCGGGCGAGCATGACACGGGTGGTGCAACGCCCATGCCCCGGGGACCGCGGTGGATTCGTCCCTGTTCACGGAAGGAACGCCGCGCCGGCCATCCCCCACGTCGCAGAAACGGCGACATCGGCTGGGATGGAGGGAGGTGATTTGTGCGATGCGGCGGCGCTGGACGCGCGCGCTACTGCTGGGCGTCGGCGGAGCGGCCGGGCTGGACGATGAGGCGGGCGCCGATGCTGAGCGTGCTGCCCTTGATGTTGTTCCAGTCGCGCAGCCGCTCGACGGTCGTGCCGTGGCGGCGGGCAATCTTGTAGAGCGTGTCGCCGGCCCGCACCCGGTAGATGGTGGCGGCGGTCGAGGCCGATTCCGCCTCGGCGACTGCCGGCGCGTCGGCCGATCCCGCGCGCGCGAGCAGCGCGGCCGACGGCATGCGCGGCACCACCAGGCGCTGTCCCTTGCGGACCCGGGCGTTGGTCCTGATGTAGTTGGCCTCGGCCAGGTCCGTGCGGCTCACGCGGAGGGCGCGCGCGATGGTCGACAGCGACTCGCCGTTCTTGACCGTGTGCCACTGCAGTGCGTTCAACTGCGCCGGTTCGGACGCGGCCAGTGCCTGCCGGATGGGTTCTGCCGTGCCGGCGGGGACGCGGAGCGTATAGTCCCCCTCGCGGATCGGCGTGGTCCAGCGGCGTAGCTCGGGGTTCATCTGCTGGATGTCGTCCACCGGGACGCCGGCCCACTCGGCCACCCGCCGCAGGTCCAGCGCGGCGGGAAGCGTCACGGTCTCCGTCGGCGGGGGCTCGACGGGCGTGATCTCGAACCCGTACTGCGCCGGGTTCTTGGCGATGATGATGGCCGCGAGGATCATCGGGACGTACTCACGCGTCTCCCGCGGCAGGAACCGCGTGGATCGGGTGAGGTCCCAGAAGTCGTCCAGCCGGCTGCTCTTGATCGCGCGCTGCACCCGGCCGGGCCCGCCGTTGTAGGAGGCCATCGCCAGGTGCCAGTCGTCGAACATCCGGTACAGCGTCTTGAAGTACTTGGCCGCCGCCACCGTCGCCTTGGCGGGATCCGCGCGTTCGTCGATGTACCAGTCCGCCTGGAGGCCGTTCTCGATCCCCGTCGCCCGCATGAACTGCCACACACCGCGCGCCTTGGCGCGCGAGAGTGCGGTCGGCTTGAAGGCGCTCTCGATGAGCGGGACGTAGGCGAGGTCCAGCGGCAGACCCTCCGCCCGGAACACATCCTGGATCATCGGCAGGTACTGCGCCCCGCGCGACAGGCCCTCGGTGAGGAACTCGCGAAGCCGTCCCTGGAACACCTGCACGTAGCGGAGCACGCGGTCGTTGGCGGGAATCGGGATGTCGTGGACGATGGCCTGGAGGTCGGCTTCGACGGCCTGGGCGGTCTCGAGCGTCGGCGGGGTCGTGTCGAAGCGATCCGTCCCGAGCAGCAGGTCGATGGACGCCGGCTCGGTGCGCGTGGCCGTGAACCCGTCGCCGGTCGCCAGGGCGGACTGCTCCAGGACCGCGATCCGATCCACCAGCCCTTCGTAGTGCTCGCGGAGCCGCGCGTCGGACCGGGCGCCGCCGTCGGACTCCAGCAGGACGTCCAGCGCCTGGTCGAACTGCAGCCGCGCCCGATCGAGGTGGCCGAACGACAGTTCCTTCTGGCCGTTCTCGAAGTGGCGATCCGCCTTCGCCATCAGGACCGTCACCGGATCCTCGGCCGCGGCCTGGACCGCTGACGGAGACGGGGAATCGGCCTGGGTCGCCGGCGTGACCGCCGCCACCTTGGCGCCGGAGCCGGACGCGCAGCCCACGAAGAGGGCCGCCGCACAGACGGAGAGGAATGTGAGTCGAAGCTGCGTGCTGGGCATTCAGACCCGGAATTCGGAAGACCCGGCAGGGTAACACGCGGGATTTCCGCCGGTCAACCCGCTGTCGGTCAAGCCTTTACGAACGCCATCCCTCCCACACGAAGATGCGCGCGGCCTCGCCGGCGTCGCGTGCGGCGGGCGTGATGATGGTGCGGTCCCCGACGAGAATCGTCCGCCCCTCCCTGACAGCCACCCGCACATCGTCTTCGCAGACGAACGGGGAAGGGACGGCCTGGGGCGGTTCGGGGCGGTTCTGGGAAGGCTCGGGAAGGCCCGGGATGCCACGGGAAATTGCGGGACGGTGCGCCGGCGGGCCCGTCACGCCGCGCGTGGCGAGGAATGCGTCGATCCGTGTCGTCAGGGACGCGGCCGGGACGGGGTCCGCGTCGGGCGCGGCCGGGGCCTTGGGCAGGGCGGGGAGAGCCGGCCGGGCCGCCGGGCTGGATGCCGCAGCCCCGGCGCCTCGAGCGGCCCGACTATCGGCGATAGCCGGGCCCGGCGCCCCGGCCTCGCGCAGGCCGTAGGCGACGCGCTTGATGTTCAGCAGGTGCTTCGGCGAGATGTTGTCGGAGGTGATGTTGCCGCCGAAGCCTCCGCAGCCGAGCGTCATCGCCGGGTCCAGCCCCGTCGTCAGGCCGATGGAGCCGTGCGTGGTCGGCGTGTTGACGCAGATGCGGTACGCCGGCTTGTGCAGCCCGAACTCCAGGATCACATCGTCGTTCCGGGAGTGGATCGACATCGTGTGGCCCATGCCCCCGTACCGCAGGATCTGCCTGGCTCGCTCGCAGCCCTCGCGCCAGTCGCTGACGACGTAATAGGAGAGGACGGGGCACAGTTTCTCGATCGAGAGCGGGTAGTCCCGGCCGACGCCCTGCAGCTCGACGATGAGCGCGCGCGTGCCGTCCGGGACGGTCAAGCCCAGTTGGCCGGCGATGGCCATGGCGGACTTGCCGACGAGCGCTGCGTTCGGCAGCCGCGCGGGCGTCACCAGCGCACCCGCCAGGACCTCGGCCTCCCGCGGGGAGAGGAAGTGGCCGCCGTGTGCGCGGAACTGCCGGCGGGCCTCCTCGTCAATCGCGCGGTCCACGACGACGGAGTTGGGCGAGGAGCACAGGACGCCGTTGTCGAAGCTCTTGCCGATGACGATGTCGCTGGCGGCCTTGCGGACGTCGGCCGTGGACTCGATGTAGCAGGGCGCGTTGCCGGGGCCGACGCCGTAGGCGGGCTTGCCGGCGCTGTAGGCGGCGCGCACGAGCCCCATGCCGCCGGTCGCGAGGATGACGGCCACCTCGCGGGCCTTCATCAGCTCCTGTGTCCCCTCGATCGTGACGGTCCGCATCCAGCCGATGGCGCCCTCGGGCAGGCCGGCGGTGCGGGCGGCGTCTTCCAGCAATTCGGCCGTGCGCGTGATGCACCGGGCTGCGGACGGGTGCGGGCTGAGCACCACGGCGCACCGCGCCTTGATCGAGATGAGCAGCTTGTAGATGGCGGTGGACGTCGGGTTCGTGGACGGCACGATGGCCGCCACGACCCCGAAGGGCTCGGCAATCTCGATGATCTTCCGGTCCTCGATCCGGTTGACGACGCCGACCGTCTTCATCGGCCGGATGAACGCGTGGATCTGGGTGGACGCGAAGAGGTTCTTCTGGACCTTGTCGGCGACGACGCCGTAGCCGGTCTCGTCCACGGCCAGGCGCGCGAGGGCCTCGGCCTGGGGCGTGGCCGCGGCGGCCATGGCGTCCACGATGCGATCGATCTGTGCCTGCGAGAGCTCCGCGAGGGCCTGCTGCGCGACGCGCGCGCGCCGGGCGAGTGCCCGGGCCTCGGCGATGGAGGCCAGGTCCGTGTCGGTCTGTCGGGGGGCGGCGACGGCCATCGCCGGCTATCCCTTCGGGAGGATCCGCTCGACTTCGGCGTGAGGGCGGGGAATGACGTGGACCGAGACGAGCTCACCCACGCGGCGCGCGGCCGCCGCGCCGGCGTCCGTCGCGGCCTTGACCGCGCCCACGTCGCCGCGGACGAGCACCGTCACGTAGGCGGCGCCGATGTACTCGGTTCCGATGAGCTGGACATTGGCGGCCTTGACCATGGCATCGGCGGCTTCCACCGACCCGATGAAGCCGCGGGTTTCGACCATGCCGAGAGCGTCGCGAGGAGTGTCCATCGAGTGCCCGCATGATATTCTCGTTCCGTTCGCCATGCAACGGAGACCCATGACAGTCATGCCCCGCCACGTCGCAGTTGCCGGCCTCGCCGTCCTTGCGACCCTCGCCGGCGCCTGCCGTTCGTCCTCGGACACCGCACCCCAGGTCGGGGAGGTCCAGGTGACGCTCGCCCGGTCGCGCATCGCGCTCGGCAGCCCCGTGGAGGTCACCTACCGGTTCACCGTGGCCGCGGATGCCCCGCCGCTCGGCAGCCGGATGGTCTTCGTCCACTTCCTGGACGCGGACGACGAGATGATGTGGGCGGACGACCACGAGCCGCCGACGCCGACGACCGAGTGGAAGCCGGGCCAGAGCATCGAGTACACGCGGACGATGTTCGTGCCGAGCTACCCGTACGTCGGGGCGGCCTCCATCGTCGCGGGCCTGTATGCCCCCGGATCGAACGAGCGGCTGCGGCTGAGCAACGTCGACAGGGGCGGCCGGTCCTACAAGGTCGCGGACTTCGAGCTGCTGCCGCAGACGGAGAACGTGTTCCTCATCTTCAAGGACGGCTGGCACCAGACGGAGGTCGTCAACGAGGGCGGCAGCCGCGTCGAGTGGCAGTGGACCAAGAAGGACGCCACGGTCGCGTTCCGGAACCCGAAGCGCGATGTCGTCCTCTACCTCCAGGCGGATAACCCGAGTGCCGGGCCGAACGCGGCGCAGCAGCTCGAGGTCCGGATTGGCGATGAGCTGCTGGGCACGGCGCCGCTCGCGAGCGGCGTGGCTCCCGTGCAGAAGATCCCGATCGCGGCCGCGCAGCTTGGCGAGGCCGACATGGTGGAACTGCAGTTCACGGCCGACAAGACGTTCGTGCCCGCGCTGGAAAGCGGGGCGGCCACCGCCGACAGCCGCGAGCTGGGCGCGCGGGTGTTCCACGCGTTCGTGCAGTAGCGTTCCCGATGACCGAGCCCCGGATCTCGCACGAGACGGCCGCTGGCGGATACGCCGCGCGGCACGCCGTGCGGGCCGGCGCGGCCGCGCTGGCCGCCGCCTTCCTGCTGGCCGCCCCTCACGACGCCGGCGCGGACATCCTTGTCTTCACCACCGGACGCACGATGTCGGTCGCCTCGTCTCGTCTGGATGGGGACCGCATGCGGGTCACGCTGCGCGGCGGCGGGGAAGGCGTATTCCCCGCGTCCCTCATCCTCCGCGTGGACGCGGACGAAGTGGAGTGGGATGTGGAGGGCGAGGCACCCGAGCGTGCTGGCGAAGCCGTGACGGTGCCGGACGGTTCCTCCGACGTGCTGACGGCGCGGCCCTTCGCGGCCATCATCGCGTCCGCGGCTGCGACCCACGGCGTCGATGCCCGGCTCATCCATGCCGTCATCGAGGCGGAGTCCAACTACCAGCCGCGGGCCCGTTCGCGCAAGGGCGCCAAGGGGCTGATGCAGTTGATGCCGGCCACGGCGCGCCAGTACGCGGTCCGCGACCCGTACGATCCGCGGGCGAACATCGAGGCCGGTGTCCGCCACCTCAAGGATCTGCTCACGCGCTTCGACGTCTCACTCGCGCTGGCCGCCTACAACGCCGGCGAGGCGACGATCCGGCGCTACGGCGGCGTCCCGCCCTACCCGGAGACGCGCAGCTACGTGGCGCGCATCCTCGGCCGCCTTGGCCGCTAGCCGGCCACGACTTTCCGGCGGCCGCGTCAGTCTAAGGGAGCAGGGCGGGCACGACACGGGCGCGACGGACGGCCGGGCGCGGCAGTCGTGAGGGCGGGCCCGGGCCTGACGCGCCTGCTGACTTCGTGTAACATCCTGTAGGACAACCTTTTAGGGATGGAATACCGCTGCCGTCTCGGCACCGCTTCGGGCGAGATCATCGAGGGCGTTTACGTCGCGCAGAGCGAGTCCGCCCTCCGACGCGAGCTCGAGGACAAGGGCCTCCATGTGCTGTCCCTCCGCCAGCGAGGCGGATGGGGAGGGCTGTTCTCCGGCGGGCGCCGGCGCGGGATTGCCCGCCACGAGTTCCTGGTGTTCAACCAGGAGCTGGCCACGCTCCTCAAGGCCGGCATGCCGCTCGTGCAGTCGCTGGACATCCTGCGCGTGCGCCTGGCCAACCCCGTCTTCAAGGCGGTCCTGGACGACGTGCACGAGAAGGTGCGGGCGGGGACGGCGCTGTCCGATGCGTTCGCGGCGCATGGGGAGCTCTTCCCGAGCGTGTACAACGCCTCGCTCATGGCCGGCGAGCGGTCCGGCAACCTGGACGCGGTGCTGCGGCGGTTCGTGTCGTACTCCAAGACGATCGACCAGGTGCGCTCGAAGACCATCTCCGCGCTCGTCTACCCGGTCATCCTCATCCTGCTGGCGCTCGTCCTGGTCGGCATCATCGTGATCAAGGTCGTGCCGACCTTCTCGGACTTCTACGCGAGCTTCGAGGCCGAGCTGCCGCTCTCCACGCAGCTCATCGTCGCGGTCTCGGATTTCGTGCGGGCACAGCTCGTCCTGATTGCGATGGCCATCGTCGGGGGCGGGCTGGCGCTCTACACGTGGCTCAAGCGGCCGGGGCAGAAGGCGCGCTTCGATCGCCTGCTGCTGCGCATCCCGGCGGTGGGGTCGAGCCTGCACAAGTTCGCCACCTCGCAGCTGGCGCGCACGCTGGCGACGCTCCTCGGCGGCGGCATTCCGCTCGTCAATGCGGTGGACATCGCCGCGCGGTCCACGGGCAACCGCCACCTGGGCGGCGAGCTGGAGATCGTGGCGCAGAAGGTCCGGGAGGGGCAGGGGTTTGCCGCGACCTTGCTCGAGCGCAAGACGGTGCCGGACGTGGCGATCAAGATGATCGAGGTGGGGGAGTCCACCGGTGCGCTGCAGGAGATGCTCAACAGCCTGGCGGACTTCTACGATGAGGAGATCGAGACCGATGTCGGCCGGTTCGTGACGCTCATCGAGCCCGCGCTCCTCGTGATCATGGGCATCGTGATCGCAGCCATCGTGCTCGCGCTCTACATGCCCCTGTTCCAGCTCACCGCGGTGATGGGGCGCTAGCATGGACATGACACCCGACGCCGACGTGCACGCCCTCGACCCCGAGGCCCTCATCGAGGAGCCGGTCGAGGCCGCCGCCGCGGCCGCCGCGCGCTCCGAGGAGATGGCGCAGGCGCGGCGCCTCGCGGAGCGCTACCGCCTGGACTTCCTGGACATGAACGAGTTCCGGATCGACCAGGAGCTGTTCCGGTCGATTCCCGCGGACCTGATGCTGCGCTACGGCTTCGTCCCGAGCCGGCGCGACGGCAAGTCGATGGTCATCGTCGTGTCGGACCCGACGGACCTCCCGATGATCGACGAGCTGAGCGTGCTGCTCGGGACGCCGATCCGCGTGATGGTGGGCGCCCGGTCCGCCATCGAGGGCATCCTCAAGAAGAGCGAGAGCTCGCAGCGGCTGCTGGACGAGGCGACCGAGGAGTTCCAACTGCAGGTCCTGCGCGAGGACGATGCGGGCGACGACAACCTGAGTCTCGAGCGGCTGACGAGCGACGACAGCCCGATCATCAAGCTGGTGCACCGGACGATCTTCACCGCCATCCAGCGGCGCGCGAGCGACATCCACATCGAGACGCAGGACGACGCGGTGTATGTGAAGTACCGGGTGGACGGCGTCCTGCAGCCGGCCATGCGGCCGATCGCCAAGCGGTTCCACAGTTCGATCATCTCGCGCATCAAGGTGATGGCCGAGCTCGACATCGCCGAGAAGCGGGTGCCTCAGGACGGGCGCTTCAAGCTGAAGGTGCCGGGCAAGACGATCGACTTCCGCGTGTCCGTGATGCCGAGCGCGCATGGCGAGGACGCGGTCATCCGTATCCTCGACAAGCAGTCGATCAGCGAGCAGTTCACGGAGCTGCGGCTGGAGATTCTCGGGTTCCCCGACCTCGAGCTCAAGCGGTTCCGGAAGTACATCCGGGAGCCGTACGGGATGGTGCTCGTCACCGGCCCGACGGGCTCCGGCAAGACGACCACGCTCTACGCGGCGCTGGCGGAGATCAAGTCCGTCGAGGACAAGATCATCACGATTGAGGACCCGGTCGAATACCAGCTCCGCGGCATCACGCAAATCCCGATCAACGAGAAGAAGGGGCTGACCTTCGCGCGTGGGCTGCGATCCATCCTGCGCCACGATCCCGACAAGATCATGGTCGGCGAGATCCGCGATCCGGAGACGGCGCAGATTGCCATCCAGTCCGCGCTCACGGGCCACCTCGTGTTCACGACCGTCCATGCCAACAACGTCTTCGATGTGCTCGGCCGGTTCCTCAACATGGGCGTGGAGCCGTACCAGTTCATCTCGGCGCTCAACTGCGTGATGGCGCAGCGGCTCGTGCGGCGCATCTGCGAGGCGTGCCGCCGGGAGGTCCGCTACGATCCCGCGGCGTTGTCCGAGTCCGCGATGGATCCCTCCCTGTCGGCGTCGCACGTGTTCTACGAAGGGGCCGGGTGCATGGAGTGCGGCGGCACCGGGTTCAAGGGCCGCATGGCCATCTGCGAACTCCTGGACCTGACGGACCACATCCGCGAGATCATCATGGACCGCCGTCCCATCTCCGAAATCAAGCGCGCCGCCAAGGAGCAGGGCATGCGGTTCCTGCGCGAGTCGGCCGTGGAGCGCGTGATGCACGGGCTGACCACGCTGCGCGAGATCAACAAGGTGACGTTCGTCGAATGAGCCTCTCCGACTGGTTCCGGGCCGAGCCGCCGGACGTGGCGGTTGCCATCGACCATGCCGCGGTGTCGGCGGCACGCCTGGAGTGGCGCGCCGGCGAGGCCGTGCTCGCGGCACACGCGGTGGAGGCGCTGCCGTCAGGCGTGGTGGCGCCGCAACTGGGGGCGCCGAACATGCCCGACGTCGGCGTCGTGGGGCAGGCGGTGGCGCGCGTCCTGGCGCAGATTGGGGGGCGTCCGGCCAGGGTCGCGCTCGTCGTGCCCGACACGGTGGCCAAGGTGTCGCTCCTGAAGCTCGAGCGCGTCCCGGCGAAGGCGGCGGACCTGCAGGAGATCGTTCGCTGGCAGATGCGGAAGACGGCGCCGTTCCCGGTGGAGCAGGCCGTGCTGTCCATCAGCCCCGGCGCCGTGTCGCCGGACGGCGGCCATGAACTCGTGGTGACGCTCGCGCGCGAGGACGTGGTCCGGCAGTACGAACAGGCCTGCGCCATGGCGGGCGCGCACGCGGGCCTCGTGGACCTCGCCACCTTCAGCGTCCTCAACGGCATCGAGGCCGGCGGCGGGGCGCCCGGGGGCGACTGGCTCCTCGTCCACGTGACCGCGAGCTACCTGACGCTGGCGGTGGCGCGCGGGCCGCACCTGATGTTCTTCCGCCATCGCGGCGAGGAGGCCGAGGGCACGCTGGCGGACCTCATTCACCAGACGGCGATGTACTACGAGGACCGGCTCCAGGGCCGCGGCTTCGCCCGCGTGTGGCTGGCCGGTGGCGCGCGGCTGCCCGGCGGCACCGAGGCCGGACGCCGCAGCATGGAGGAACGCCTGGGCGTGCCGGTGGACCCGGTGGATCCGCGCGCGGTGGCGGCGTTCGTGGATCGCATCGACGCGCCGGCGGACCTGATGGACACGCTGGCGCCGCTCGTCGGCGTGCTGCGCCGCGATCGGAAGGCGGCCTGACGTGCTCCGGACCAACCTCTCGACCCGTCCCTTCTACAACGAGCGCCTCGTGCGCGTCGTCCTGGGCGCGGTGGCGCTGGCGGCCCTCGGCCTCGGGATCTTCGACGCGGCGCAGATCGTGCGGCTCCGCACGCGGAGTGCGGACGTCCGCCAGCAGGCCGAGGCGGCAGAGCGCGAAGCCGCCGGGCTGCGGGGCGAGGCGCGCGCCATCCGGCAGTCGCTCAACCGCGATCAGCTCGAGACGGTACAGGTGGCCGCGCGCGAGGCCAACCTGCTGATCGATCGCCGTGCGTTCTCCTGGACGGACCTCTTCAACCGCTTCGAGGCGACGCTGCCCGCCGACGTGCGCATTTCGGCCGTCCAGCCGCAGGTCGACACGGACGGCCGCATGCTCGTGGCCATCTCCGCCGTCGCGCGGCGCATCGAGGACGTGGACGCGTTCACGGAAGCCCTGCAGACGTCGGGTTCCTTCAGCAGCGCGCTCGCGCGTCAGGTCGAGGCCCAGGACGACGGGACGCTTCGCGTCGTCGTCCAGGGGTACTACGTGTTCCCGTCCGCCGTGGCCGCACCGCCGGAGGCGGAGGCGACGCCCGGCGAGGCGCCGCCGGCGGCGCAGGCGCGCGCGGAGGAGCCGCGATGAAGGCGCTCTTCGGCGTCGCCCCGGCGGTGCCGCTGTCCCGCGTGATGGGGGATTACCGCCACTGGATTGTTCCGATCGTGGCGGCGCTGGCCGTGGCGCTGGCCGTGCTGATGTTCGTGGTGCTGCCGATGACGGCATCGGCGGATGCGGCGGAGCAGCGGGCCGCCGCCGCCGTGATCGAACGCCAGGCGGCCGCCGACGAGTTTGCGGCCGCCGAGGCGACGCGCGATGCGCAGTCCCAGTCCGCGACGGACCTGGACACGTTCTACGCGGAGGTGCTGCCTGCCGACGTGCGTGCCGCGGCGCGGGTGATGACGCTCAAGCTGAGCCAGCTCGCGCGCGAGCACGACGTCACGTTCCAGCGGACCGCCGCGTCGCCGGAGACGCTGCAGAAGTCCAGCCTGGAGCGGCTGCACGCCACCTACGCGCTGGCCGGCGACTACGACGACATCCGGCGGATGATCTACGACATCGAGACCTCGGAAGACTTCATCGTCATCGACAACGTCTTTCTCTCGCAGGGGCAGGGGACGCAGGGCCCGCTGGCGCTGACGCTGGATCTGTCGACCTTCTACCGGACGGCCAATGCGCGCTGATCGGCGGACTCTGCTGACCGGGGGCGCGCTCGTGCTCGTGCTGGCCGCGGGGGCCTGGACGTGGTTCGGGCCGTCCGGAGGAACGGGGGCGCCCGCGGCGCGGGCGGGCGCACGGACGGCGCCCACGGCCAATCAGGCCGCGCTGCCACCGGCGGAGACGATGGCCGTGCGGCTGTCGGCGCTGGAGGCCGCGCGCGTGGAGCCGTCGGACATGACACGCAACCCGTTCACCTTCGAGGTGAGGCGGGCGGCGCCGATGCCGGCGGTGGACCTGGCGGGCGGCAACGCGCCGGCGCTGGCGCCCGCGCCCGCGACGCCGCCCGGCCCGCCGCCGCTGCCGCCGATCACGCTCAAGTTCATCGGCGTCGTGGAGAAGGCGGACGGGATGAAGCTGGCCGTGCTGACCGACGGGCGCGGCCCGTTGCACGGGAAGGAAGGCGATATCATCGACGGCCGCTATCGCATCGTGCGGATCGGGACGGAGTCGATCGACATGGCGTACGCCGACGGGCGAGGGCAGCAGACGATCAGGATGACCGGGAGGTGAGGAGGAAGGTGCGCGCAGGTGCGGGGAGAGGCTGGACGATGCGGGCCGGGGTGCAGGTCGAGAAGCTGAGATCCGAATGACGTTGAGACTGGTGACGCGGGTGATCGTGGTGGGGCTGCTGGCGGCCGTCGTGGCGGGGTGTGCCACGGGGCGGGCCTATACGCGCGGGCAGGAAGCGGCGAAGGTCGGGGACTGGGACGCCGCGGTCGGCTTCTACCGGCAGGCGCTGCAGGACGACCCGGATCGGCCGGACTACAAGATCGCGCTCGAGCGGGCGATGCTCGCCGCGGCGCAGATGTACGTGGCGCGCGCGCGGGAGTTCGAGGCCCAGGACCAGCCCGAGGAGGCGCTGCGCGCCTATCGGAAGGCGCTCGAGTTCGAGCCCGGCAACCGTCCCATTGCCCAGAAGGCCGGCGAGATCGAGCGGATGCTGCGCGATCGGCTGGAAGCGAGCATCCCGAGGCCCGAGATCGAGAAGCTCCGGGAGGAAGCGCGCCGGCAGACGGCGGAGCCCATCCTGAGCCCGACGAGCCGCGAGCCGCTCGGGATTCACTTCAACGACGCGAACATCCGCGACGTGCTCAGCTTCATCGCGAGCTCCACCGGCATCAACATCACCTACGACCGCGACTTCCAGGACCGGTCGATCACGCTCGACCTGGAAGGCGTCACGCTGGAGCAGGCGCTCCAGCAGATCATGATCGCCAACCAGTTGTTCTACAAGGTGCTCAACGAGCGGACGATCATCGTCGCGGCCGACACGACCCAGAAGCGCACGCAGTACGAGGATCAGGTCATCCGCACGTTCTTCGTCTCCCACGGCGATGCAACGGAGATCTCCCAGCTCCTGACGCCGATCCTGCGCGTGCCCGGCGTGCCGATCCAGCCCACGATCGTCGCCAACAAGACCACGAATACGATTACCGTCCGCGCGACGGCCTCGGCCGTGCAGATCGTCGAGCGCATGATCGCGGCCAACGACAAGCCGCGGGCCGAAGTCGTGGTGGACGTCCAGATCCTCGAGGTGAACCGCGAGCGCGCCAAGCAGTACGGGCTGAACCTGACCGAGTACGCGATCGGCGGGATCTTCTCGCCGGAGGTCGCGCCGGGCGGCGGCGCGGAAACATCGAGCGGGACCTCGCCGGGCGGCGTGGGATCACCGCCGCCGTTCAACCTGAACACGATCTCGACGGGCGTCAGCACGGCGGACTTCTACCTGGCGGTGCCCGCGGCCGTGATGCGGTTCCTCGAGAGCGACAACACGACCAAGACGCTGGCCAAGCCGCAGTTGCGCGGCTCGGAGGGGCAGAAGCTGTCGCTCAACCTCGGCGAGGACGTGCCGGTGCCGAGCACCACGTTCACGCCGATCGCCGGCGGCGGCGTGTCGTCGCAGCCGCTGACCTCCTTCGCCTATCGCACGGTCGGTGTCATCGTCGAGATGACGCCGCGGGTGACTTACGAGGGCGAGGTCATCCTGGAACTGTCCGTGGAGAGCAGCTCGCGCGGGCAGGACACGAACATCGCGGGTCAGAACCTGCCGTCGTTCCTGTCGCGCAAGGTCGTGACCAAGCTGCGGCTGCGCGACGGCGAGTCGAACCTGCTGGCGGGGCTCCTGCGCGAGGACGAGCGTCGATCGCTCAGCGGATTCCCCGGCCTGCTGCGCCTCCCCATCGTCAAGCAGTTGTTCTCGGGGAACGAAGAGCAGGTCAGGCAGTCGGACATCGTCATGCTGCTCACGCCGCGGATTGTCCGGACGCACGAGCTGACGGCGGATGACCTGAGCCCGATCTACATCGGCACGCAAACCAACATGGCGCTCGGCGGCCCGACGCCGGTCCTGGGTGACCCGCCGCCGGACCAACCGGGAGCGGCGGCTGCGCCACAGCCCGAGCCGGCCGCCGTTGCCGCGCCAGCGCCCGGCAGCCCGTTCACACCGCCGGCGATCGCGCCGGGCGTGCTGGGCGTGCCGGTGCAGGTGCCGCCGGGCAGCTCGCCGATTCCGGGGACGGTGGTCACGCCGCCCGCGCCGCCGCAACCGCCGCAGAGCGGCATCACGGTCTTCCAGCCGCTGCCGGTGGAGCCGACGCCGGCGACACCTGAGACACCGGTCCCGACGCCCACGCCGTTCGGTACGCCGGCACCGCCGCCCGCGACGCCGCCAGCGGCACCTCCGGCCACGCCGCCGGATGCCGCGGCGCCCGCGGTCACGACAAGCAGTACGGCGCGTGTGACACTGAGCCCGCCGTCGGAGATGCGGGTGGGAAGCGGACCCTATACGGTTCCGGTATCGATCAGCGGCGCCACGCGGCTGTCCGGCCTGACGATTTCCATCACGTTCAACCCCGCGCTGCTGCGCGTGCGGTCGGTGTCCGAGGGGACGTTCATGCGGCAGGGCGGCCAGACCCCGACCTTCACGCAGCAGGTGGATGCGGATGCGGGCCGCATCGACATTGCCATCGTCCGCGCGGGCGACGAGGTCGGCGCGTCCACCGCGGGCCTCCTGGCGGCCATCCTGTTCGAGCCGGTCGCGGCCGGATCCGGCTCCCTGGCGATGTCGGGCACGGCCACCCAGGCGGGCGGCGGCACGGTTTCCGTCACCTTCGTGCCGGCCGGAGTGGTGGTGCGCTGATGGTTTCCCTCCGCCGTCTCCGCCGGGCATCGCTGCGCGGGACGCAGGGCGGCTACTCGTTTGTCGAGCTGCTGGTCGTGACGACGATCATCCTGATCCTGGCGTCCGCGGTGCAGCCGCTGGCGCGCGTCACCATCCAGCGGCAGAAGGAAGTGGAGCTGCGGCGCGTGCTGCGCGAGATGCGGGACGCCATCGATCGGTTCAACGACGCGGCCATCGCCGGGCAGATCCCGACGACGGAGCTGAAGGCCAACAGCGAGGGGTACCCGCCGAACCTGGAGATCCTCGTGGAGGGGGTGTCCGTGGCCAACGACGCGTCCGGCCGCAAGCTCAAGTTCCTGCGGCGCATCCCCATCGATCCGATGACGGGCGAGGCCGAGTGGGGCCTGCGCGCGTACCAGGACGATCCCGACACGACGAGCTGGGGCGGGCAGAACGTCTTCGACGTGCGCTCGCTGGCCGGGGGCACGGCGCTCGACGGCACGAAGTACGCGGAATGGTGAGGAGCAGGGTGCGGATGAACCGGTTCTGGCGCCGGCGGCAGACCGCCGGCTTCACGATGATCGAGCTGCTGGTCGTCGTGTCGATCATCGTGATCCTGGCGAGCATCGGGATGGCGCAGTACCGGCAGAGCGTCGTCCGCGCGCGCGAGGCGGTCCTCAAGGAGGACCTGTTCCGGATGCGCGATGCCATCGACCAGTACTACGCCGACAAGAACCGGTACCCCGCGGGGCTCGAGGATCTGGTCAGCGACGGGTACCTGCGCGAGATTCCCGTGGATCCCATCACGAACTCGAAGGACACCTGGCAGACCGTCAACGCGGAGCCGGACCTGAACAACCCCGCCAGCCAGGTCGGCATCTACGACGTCAAGAGCGGCTCCGA
>CAZUGF010000007.1:48096-65967 GCA_964619705.1 uncultured Bifidobacteriaceae bacterium | reverse complement strand
ACCTGAACAACCCCGCCAGCCAGGTCGGCATCTACGACGTCAAGAGCGGCTCCGACCAGCAGTCCATGGACGGCACGAACTACGCCGACTGGGACTGAGCCCACTCCCTGCGCCGACCGGGACTGATCCCACTTCCTGCGCCGACCGGGACTGATCCCACTTCCTGCGTCGGCTGGGACTGATCCCACTTCCTGTAGAGGCGACCCTTCAGGGTCGCCCACCTGCAGGGCCGCCTGTCCCCTTCAGTTCTTGTAGAGGCGACCCTTCAGGGTCGCCTTCGCTTCCTACGGATTGACCCGGACGGTGAACGTGCCGATTCCGGACGTGCCCGTGGTCGTGCGGACCGTGACGCTGGCCGCGTAGGTGCCGGGCGCGGTGTAGCGGTGGTTGGTCGTGTTGCCCGTCGTGAACGTGCCCTGACCGTCGCCGAAGTCCCAGGTGTAGGACTGCACCGAGGCACCCGTCCCGAACCCGCCCGTGGTGGCGGTGAAGGAGACGATCCCCTGCTGCAGGACGTTGCCGATCGAGACGATGCTGGGCGTGGCCGTGAGCGCGACGGCGACCGAGGACTGCTCGGTGACGCTGACGATGATCGACGACGTGCCGACGATGCCCTGCGTGTCGGTGACGGTGGCGGTGATCGTGAAGATGCCGGCCCGCGGGAACGTGTGGGCGACAGGCGTGGAGCCGGTGACGGCGCCGATGCGCTGCGGCGCCGTACCGTCGCCGAAGTCGAGGACGACCTCGCGAATGGCGTTGCCGGTGGCGCCGGCAATGGGCGCGAGCGTGAAGGACGCGGCGACGCCGGCCTCGATGGTGGCGGGCGCCGTGATGAGCACGCCCGGCGAGGAGGCCGTGATCTCGAGCGTCGCGCTCTGGCCGCCCGCGTTGGCGGTGATCGTGGCCGTGCGCGGCGCCGTGAACGTCGTGCGCGCCTCGCCGGCGGCATCGGAGATCACCTGGCCCGGCGAGAACTGTCCCGCCGTGGCGGAGAAGGTGACCGGAACGCCCTCGAGGCGGTTGCCCGACTCGTCCAGCACCGTGGCGATGACGTCCGTGGAGCCACCGGTGGCGGGGATGGTCTGCGGGTCCGCGCGCACGATGACGCGCGTGGCCGCCGCGCCGCCGACCTTGACCTCCAACTCCGTGGCGCGAGCCGCGCCCGAGAACGCCCCGATCTTCGCCGTGCCCGACTGCATGCTCGCGACGAAACGCACCGTGGCCTTGCCGCCGGACGTCCGCGCCTCGACAGGCTCGATGACGCCGAAGGACGACGTGAAGGTGACGACCGTGCCGTTCTGGACCGGTGTCCCCGCGGCCTCGGTGACCGACGCGGTCACGTCCGCCGTCCCATTGACCGGCAGCACCGTCGTATTGACGGTGAGCGTGATCGTGGACGACGTGGGAGCGAGGAGCGGGACCTTGTCGCAGGCGGACATGACCACCACGCCAAGGAGTGCAGGAAGCAGGATTGTGAGGCGTGACACGGACAAGACCAATAAGGATAATAGGCGCATGGGGTTAGCGGGTCAAGGCAGGAGCGCTGACCAGGCCGGATACGCGATGGCCGCCCTGCTCGTCGGCCTGAGCGTGATGGCCGTGATGATGGCCGCGGCACTGCCCGTGTGGAGCCACGCCGCCCAGCGCGAACGGGAGGCCGAGCTCGTCTGGCGCGGTGAGCAATACCGGCGCGCCATCATGCTCTTCCAGCGCAAGTTCGCCAACGCCTTCCCGCCGAGCATCGACGTGCTCGTCGAACAGAAATTCCTGCGGAAGAAGTACAAGGACCCGGTCACCGGCGAGGACTTCCTGCTGATTCCCGTCGGCGGCGGTGTGCCCGGCATGCCCGGGGCCCCCGGTCAGCCGGGTCAGCCGGGCCAGCCGCAGGGCGGCTTCGGTGGCGGCCTGGGCAGCGGCAGCGGGTTTGCCGGCGCGGGCGGTTCCGGCTTCGGCAGCGCGGGCGGCTCGGGCTTCGGCGGTGGCGGCTCCGGCTTCGGCGGCGGCATGGGTTCCGGCGGCATGGGCGCCGGTGGCGGTGCCGGAGGCTTTGGTGGAGGCATGGGCCAGGGGCCCGGCGGCCCTGGCGGCAGCAGGCCCTCCGGCGCCGGAAGCTTCGGCGGTGGCACGGGAGCCCCCGGGGCGGGCGCCGGCACAGGCGGTTTCGGCACCGCACAGCAGCCGTCGGCGCCGGGTGCGGGCGGGATGCCGTCCGGCTTCGGCGGCGGCACCGTGATTGGCGCGACGAATCAGGCCGGTCTGGCGGGTCGCGGTATCCAGGGCGTCACCTCGGCAAGCTCCGAAACATCCATCCGCCTCTACAACGGGATGGACAAGTACAACCAGTGGGCCTTCGTGGCCATGGCCGCCTCCACCCAGCCGGGGCTGGGGGGCGGCGGCGGCTTTGGCACACCGCCCGGCGGCGCCGGCGGGCTCGGCCAGCCCGGCAGCCCCGGCGGCTTCGGTCAGCCCGGGGGCTTTGGCCAGCCGATGAACCCCGGTGCCCAGCCCGGAGGCTTTGGCCAACCGGGCGGGTTCGGTCAGCCAGGCGGCTTCGGCCAGCCCATGAACCCAGGCACCCAGCCCGGGGGCTTCGGCCAGCCGATGAACCCCGGCGCGCAGCCCGGGGGCTTCGGTCAGCCCGGGACGTTCGGCACGCCATCCATGCCGCCAATTCCACCGCCGCCCGGCGGCTCCATCTTCACGCCGGTCAACCCGGCCCGTCCGCCGGGGTAGCGGCGGCCGGCTTCCGAACATAGGACGTCCACGGCGGTGCAGAAGTCGGCGCCCGGACGGCGTCGCGCGCACGCCGGCTACGCCACCGGCACACCGGCCGACGAACGCAACTGCCTCGCGATGATCCACGCGGCACCCGCAGCCACGAACACGTGCGGCACCGCGGCGCCCGGGCTGTCGAGCAGGAACGTGCCCACGCCGAACAACACGGCGTACACGAGGACCGTGCCGGCCAGCCACTGGAGCAGGAGCGGACGCAGGGATCCGGGCGCCGGCTCGCCGGCCGCGCGCGCGATGCGCGTCCACCCCGGCCCGTCCGGCCGCGTCAGCCGGTAGAAGCGGACGAGGTGCGCCTCCGGCTCCGGCGGCGTGGCCAGCGTCACCACGACCCAGCAGACCGTCGTCCAGGCCACGACCACCAGGATCGTGGCGGGGAAATCCAGGTCGGTGGCCAGCGTGACGACGGCGTAGCCGATGGCCGCGCCCACCATCGCGGCAATCTCCGACCACGCGTTGATGCGCCACCAGTACCAGCGCAGGATCAGCACGAGGCCGATGCCCGCGCCGCTCTGGAGGACGAACTCCCACGCCTGGCGGATGCTCTCCAGGTAGAAGGTGACGATGCCGCTCGCGACCATCAGCGCGAGCGTCGTCAGCCTGGCGGCCAGCACGTAGTGGCGCTCGTCGCCGTCCCTGCGGACGAACCGGCGGTAGAAGTCGTTGACGATGTAGGACGTGCCCCAGTTGAGCTGCGTGGAGATGGTGGACATGTACGCGGCGAAGAACGCGCCGAGGAGCAGGCCGCGCCAGCCGGGCGGCAGGTGATCGCGAATCACCATGACGTAGCCGGCCTCCTTGTCCGTGATGGTGGGGTAGAGCACCATCGACACGAGGCCGACGATGATCCAGGGCCACGGGCGCACGCAGTAGTGCGCGACGGTGAACCACAGCGTGGCCAGGAACGCGTGGCGTTCGTCGCGCGCGGACATCATGCGCTGCGCCACGTAGCCGCCGCCGCCCGGTTCCTGTCCCGGATACCAGCTCGCCCACCACTGCACGCCGACGTAGGCGACGAACGCGCCGAGCGGCAGGCCGGCGGCGAGCCCCGCGGCGTCCATCGCGCCGAACGACGGCAGGAAGCTGAGCGTCGAGGGCGCGACCTGTGCGACCAGGCCGTCGAGCCCGCCGACACCGGGCGCGCCGAGCGCGAACCACGCGAGCGCGATCGTGCCAATCATCGCGAAGATGAACTGGAAGAAGTCCGTCGCGACCACGCCCCACAGGCCGCTGAGCGCGCTGTAGCCGCCCGTGATCGCCAGGCTGACGAACACCGCGGTCAGGCGGTCCCACCCAAGGGTGACGTCGAGAATCTTGGCCATGGCCAGGTTCACCCAGCCCATGACGACGCAGTTGATCGGGATGCCGAGGTAGAGCGCGCGGAAGCCGCGCAGGATGGCGGCCGGGCGGCCCGTATAGCGCACCTCCGCGAGCTCGACGTCGGTGAGGATGCCGGCGCGCCGCCAGAGCCGCGCGAAGAGGAACACCGTCAGCATGCTGCCGGTGGCGGCGCTCCACCAGATCCAGTTGCCGGCAATCCCGTCGCGCGCGACGAGGCCGGCGACGGCGAGCGGCGTGTCCGCGGCAAACGTCGTGGCGACCATCGACGTGCCGGCCAGCCACCAGGGGAGCTGCCGTCCGCTGAGGAAGAAGTCGGTGACGCTCCGGCCGCCGCGCCGGGAGAGCAGCACGCCGATGGCCGCGGAGACGACAAAGTACGCGGCGATGATGGCCCAGTCGAGGGGCGTCAGGATCACGCGCGGATTATACGCGTGACACCGGCCGCGCCCGTGCCGGAGCAGTCGCGGTTGTTCCCCGCGACGGAACGGGGTAGGGTGGGGACAGGAGGTCCTCATGCACATCGATATCCGCGGACACCTGAAGCCGACTGATGCGCTGCGCCAGCACGTGGACAAGCGCGTGACGTCCGCCGTGGGCCGCCTCGGCCGCCACGTGCGTGGCATCACGGTCTGGTTCGATGACATCAACGGACCGCTCCGGCGCGGCGCGGACAAGGCGTGCCGGATCTCGGTCGCGCTCGAGGGGCGTCAGGCGCCGGTCGTGGTGGAGGAAGTGCACGGCGATCTCTACAAGGCGATCACGCTGGCGGCCGAGCGTGCGTCGCACGCGGTCCGGCGCGAAGTGGACCGGCTGACGACTCAGGCGCGGCCGAGGTCCACGGCGACGGCGTCGTGAATCGCCTGGCGCACGCGCGTGATGGCGTCGCCCGCGCGTGACGGGTGCACCCGGTTGGAGAGCACCGCGACATAGCGCCCGCCGGGTGCCGCCGGATCGATCCAGAGCGACGTGCCCGTGAAGCCGGTGTGCCCGACGGCGGCGGCGGACATGCGCGATCCGCACGACGATGTCGGGCGCATCGTGTCCCAGCCGAGCGCGCGGGAACTCCCCGGCACGCCCGTGGGCCGGACGAACGCGCGGGCGACGGACGCGATGCCGCCCCCGTCATCGGGCGCGGTCAGCGCGTGCAGCCACCAGCGCGCACAGGCGCCGACGGCCGCCGCGGTCCCGAAGAGGCCCGCGTGCGCGGCCACGCCGCCGAGCGCCGCGGCGTTCTCGTCGTGGACCTCGCCCCGCAGCACGCGGCCGCGCCAGGGGTCGTCCTCGGTCGGCGCCACGCGCGCGGCGAGTGACGGCGGCGGGCGATATCCCGGCAGGCCGTGATCGGGTGCGGCCTCGCCGAGGGCTGTCGCGCGCCAGGCGTCGAACTGCTGATCGAGCGGACGGCCTGCCGCCGTCTCCAGCGCGAAGCCGAGCAGGATGAAGCCCAGGTCCGAGTAGACGGACTGCGATCCCGGCGCGTACTCCAGCGCGTCGGCGGCAATCGCACGCTCGAAGGCGGCGCGCCCCTGGTACCGCTCGTAGTAGCGCCTGTGCGCCGGCAGGCCCGAGGAGTGGTCGAGCAGGTGGCGCACGGTGACGTCCTGGCGGTCGCTGCCGGCCCAGGCTGGAATCCACCGCCGGACGGGATCCGCGAGGTCCAGGCGTCCGGCGTGGACGAGGGATACGGCCAGCGTCGTGGTGGCGATCACCTTGGTGAGCGAGGCGAGGTCGTAGATGGTGCCGGCGTCGACCGCGGGATCGTCGACGTCGTAGCCGAGCCGGCCGGCGGCCACGGTGCCGATGGGCCCCCCGGTTCCGCCGACTTCGACGATGGCCCCGGGAAACACGCGTGCCGCTATCGCGTCGTCAAGGACGAGGCGCGTGTGGGGGAAGCGCGTCATGCGCCCCAGGTCTGCCGGGCCGGCTGCGCCGGCGGCCGCGCCCACGCGGAGATCCAGGCGACCACGATGGTCACGACGGCGCCGATCAGCACGTACCAGGTCCACGCAATGGGCGTCGCCCACCAGACGCCCGTCACCACGGCCATCCCGGCGAGCATCCCCGCGACGACGTCCCGCTCGACCACCGTGCGCGACAGCGTCCCGAGCAGGAAGGCACCGAGCACCGCGCCGGACGCGAAGGAGAGGACGGAGAGGCCGGCATCGAGCACCGAGCGCGCCATGTATTGCGCGGCGAGCGCGACGCCCAACTGCACGACGCCCCAGAACACGGTCGCGCGCTTCGACACGCGCAGGCGCGTCGCCTCGTCCGCCCCGGGGTTGACGTACGGCAGGTAGAAGTCCGTGATCGTGGTCGAGGCCATGGCGTTCAGCGACGGCGAGAGCGCCGCGGCCACGATCGCGGCGACGATGAAGCCGGCAGCGCCGGGTGGGAGCGTGTTGACGACGAAGACCGGGAGAATCTCGTCGGCGCGCGCCAGGGGCTGGGGCAGCGGCACCTGCAGGTAGTAGGTGTAGAGCATGACGCCGATGAGGAGGAAGAGCACGAACTGCGCGAAGACGATGACGCCGCTCAGCACCAGGCCGCGTGACGCCTCGGCGGCGCTGCGTGCGGAGAGCAGGCGCTGCACCAGGAACTGGTCGGTCCCGTGCGTGGCCAGCGTCAGCGCGATGCCGCCGAGCACGCCGGACCAGATGGTGTAGACGCGCGTGACGTCCCACGACCAGTCGACGATGGCGAAGCGGCCGGTCTCGCGCCCGGCCTGCGCCACCGCCGCCCAGCCGCCGTCGATGGCGTGGAGCAGCGACCAGGCGATGAGCCCGGCGCCCGCGATGTAGACGAACATCTGGACCACGTCCGTCCAGATGACCGCCGAGACGCCGCCGCGCATCGTGTAGACGATCATCGCCACGCCGAGCACCACGACGACGAGCGAGACCGACAACTGCGTGACGATGGCGATGACGAGGGCCGTGGTGAAGAGGCGGATGCCGTCGGCGAGCGATCGCGAGACGAGGAAGATGACCGCGGCGATCGTCTTGACCCGCGGGCCGAAGCGCCGCTGCAGCAGTTCGTAGGACGTGTAGAGTTCGCCGCGGAAGTAGGCCGGGATGAAGAGCACGCTGACCAGGACGCGGCCGATCACGTAGCCGATGGCCAGTTGCAGGAACGCCATGTTGCCGGCATAGGCGCTGGCCGGAATGCCGATGAAGGTGAGGGTGCTCGTCTCCGTGGCGACGATGGTGAAGCAGATGGCCCACCACGGCACGCTCCGGTCCGTCAGGAAGTAGTCGCGCGTCGTCTTCTGGAAGCGCGCGAACCACGAGCCGAACGCCGTGATTGCCAGCAGGTAGGCGGCCACGACGGCGTAGTCGAGGGCGGACAACGACATCGAGGAGGGTAGTCTACGCCGTCCCGCGCCGGCGGTGCGCGGTCACCTACTGGCTGGAGGTGGTCCCGAACGCCGCGCGTCCGAGCGTGGTGAGCGTGCCGGCCGTGTTGGGCGGCGCCACGAGGGCATCGTACGAGAACAGGATGATACCGTCGCTGCCGAGGCGGCGGGCCGCCTCGATGTACTGGACGGTCTCCGCAGGCGTCAGGCGATAGGCGCCGATGCCCGCCCACACGCGCCGCGAGCCGGCGTAGTCACGGGCCACCTGCACCTGCTGCTCGAAGATACGGGCATCGGTCGAGTAGGCCATCGGGCAGATGACGTCGACGAGGGACTGGTCGGCCCATGTGCGCCAGTCCTGCAGGCGCTCGCTGAAGGCGTCCTCGGCGTCGGGGATGACGGCGGCGCTGATGATGGCCTCCGGCCGGACGGCCTTGACCGCGGTGCGGATGCGCATCACGAGGCTGGTCAGGCGCGAGCGCCGGAAGGCGTTCCAGCGCTGCGGGTAGAGCGCGGGGTAGGCGAGCGGGTCCACGGCCTCGCGGGCCTGCGCGGTGCGGCGCTCCGCCGGGGTCATGTCCGGGTCGAGTGCCAGCTTGAACTGCTGGATGGCCGTGCGGCTGTAGTCGAAGTCCTCGTTGGGGAAGCGCACGTAGTCCAGGTGGACGCCGTCGATCGCGTAGTTCGCGGCGAGGTCGCCGATGACGGCGGCCACGTGCGCCTGGGCGGCGGGGTGCACGGGCGAGGCGTAGAGACCTTCGACATCGCCGGCGCGCGCGCGCGACCAGCGGGCGAGCCGCCCGAGGTACTCGGGGCTGCGGGGGTCCACCTGCCGGAGCTCGGGGGCGAGGGCGCGCGGCACCATCAGCCACTCCGGGTTGCGATAGACGATGTGGGTGCGCGAGGCCGGCAGCGTCGTGGCGCTCGACACGAGGTTGACCGCGATCCACGCGTGGACGCTCAGTCCGGCGGTGTGGGCCTGCTCGATGATCAGGGCGAGCGGATCGAATCCCGGCTGGCCGGTCAGGGCGGGCGCGCGCGGCTCGAGCGTCGTTGCGTAGTACGCGTCGCCGCGGCCGCGGACCTGCACGAGCAGGGTGTTGAAGCCGGCGGCGCGGGCGGACTCCACCATCTGGGTGATGGCCGCGGGCGTGGAGAGTGTCCCGCGCGTGACCCAGAGGGCACGGATGTCGGTGACCGCGGCCCGGTCCAGGGCGCGCGGAGTGCCGGTGCCGAGTGCGAGGAGCGCGATGGCGATGGCCGCGACGCCGAGACGGTGACGGCGGCGGGACGGGAGCGTGGCGTCAGGGGACAACGTGACAATGTAGCGTGGCTCCCGTTTGTCGTCAACGTGTGCCCCCGCGGCATAAGCTAGAAGACATGCACGTGCTCGGGATCGACGCGGGAGGCAGCAAGACGGTGGCCCTCCTGGCGTCGGCGGATGGCCGCGTGGTCGGGGAGGGGCGCGCCGGGGGCGCCAACCTGCGGGTCCACGGCGAACTCGCCGTCGAGAAGGCCCTCGACGAGGCGATCACCCGGGCCCTGGGCGACCCGCCCGCGGTCCCTGCCGCCGTCTGCCTCGGCATCGCCGGCGTCGACCGCCTGGACGACGCGCACACGCTCCGCGGCGTCATGCGGCGCCTCGGCTTCCGCGATCACACGCTCATCGTCAACGACGCGCTCATCGCGCTCGTGGCCGGCGCGGGCGTGCCCGCCGGTCTCGTCATCGTGGCCGGGACCGGCTCCATCGTGTACGGCGTCAACGCCGGGGGCCTGGCCGCCCGCTCCGGGGGATGGGGCCCCGTGCTCGCCGACGAGGGATCCGGATACTGGATGGGACGCCGCGCACTCGTGGCCGTGATGCGGGAGGCGGACGGGCGCGGACCGCGAACGGCCCTGACCGCCCTCGCGCTCGAGCGGCTCGGGCTGACGCGTCCGGACGATCTGGTCCACGAGATCTACGACAGCGCCGAGCGGCGTCAGCTCGTCGCCACGCTCGGGCCCCTGGTCGACGAGGCGCGGCGCGGAGGCGACGTGGTCGCGGCGGAGATTCTCCGGGAGGCCGCCGCGGAGCTGGTGGCCGCGGCCTCGTCCGTGGTCTCGCGCCTCGAGATGCGCGGCGACGTGTTCCAGGCGTTCCTGTCGGGCGGGATGTTCCGCTCGATTCCCTGGCTGGCGGCCGCGGTCGCGACACGCGTCGGCGACCTGGCCCCGCGCGCGACATCCGCGCTCCTGACGGCGGAGCCGGCCCTGGGCGCCGTCCGCCTGGCCCTGGCCGAGGCCGCCGGCACGGCCCGCGTGCCCACCTATCTCGCCACCGCCGCGCCCGCCCTCTCGAGGACATCGACAGCATCGTGACGATCCTGGTATTCGACGACGAAATCCACCTCGCCCGCAGCCTCTCCCAGCGCGTCCTCGACGCCATTCACGAGCGGCCGGACCTGGTCATCGGCCTCCCGACGGGTCGCACGCCGCAGCTGCTCTACGCCGAGCTCCGCTCGCGCGCGGCGGCCGCCGACTGGTCGCGCGTCCGCACGTTCAACCTGGATGAGTTCGTCGGGTTGGGCGGCGGGGATCCGGCGAGCTACCGGCAGTACATGGAGCACCAGCTCTTTGCCGATGTCGGCGTGGCGCCCGCGCACGTGGGCTTCCTGGACGGACGCGCCCCCGATCTCGACGAGGAGTGCGCCCGCTACGAGCGCGCCATCGCGGAGGCCGGCGGCATCGACCTGATGATCCTGGGCATCGGCGTCAACGGCCACATCGGCTTCAACGAACCCGCGCCGGGCCTGCACGCACGCACGCACCGTGCGGCGCTCAGGCCGGAGACGCGCGCGGCCAACGTGGACCTCTTCGGCGGAGCGCTGGCGCGCGTGCCGGCCGCCGGGCTGTCCATGGGGATGGCGACCATCCTGCGGTCGCGGGCGATCGTGCTGATGGCGACCGGCGAGGAAAAGGCGGCCGCCCTGGGCGCGATGGTGGACGGGCCGATCACGACCGCGCTGCCGGCGTCGTTCCTGCAACTGCACCCCGACGTGACGTTGATGCTCGATCGCGAAGCGAGCAGCCGGGACGGGACGTAGCGCGCGCCTCGCGGGCTAGCCGTCGATGAGCGCGCGCAGGCGGGGCTCGATGTCCTCGCCGATGGCTTCGCGCACGCGGTCCTGCGAGCGGCGCAGACGGGACAGCGCGCGTGGATAGGTGAGGCCCGTCTTCTGCATCACGATGGCGGCCTTGACGTTGCCGTGCGCGCGCTTGAGGAGCTTCTCCGCATCCTTGGACTCGAGGTCGGACACGATGTGGAGGATGCGCCGGGCGCGATCCCGCAGCTTCTCGGACCCGATCCGCACGTCGACCATCAGGTTGCCGTAGGTCTTGCCGACGAGAATCATCGCGGCGGTCGTGAGCATGTTGAGCACGAGCTTCGTCGCCGTGCCGGCCTTGAGACGCGTGGAGCCCGCGATGATCTCCGGGCCCACCGACGGCGCGATCGTCAGGTCCACGAACGTCTGCAGTTCGGTGCGCGGGTCGCACGTGACGAAGATGACCAGGGAGCCCGCCTGGCGCCCGCTCGTCAGCGCGCCCCGCACGAACGGCGTCATGCCGCTCGCCGAGACGCCGATGATGACGTCCTTCTTCGTCGGCGCGAGGCGGTTGACCGCGCGCGCGCCTTCCTCGTAGTTGTCCTCGGCGCCTTCCTTGGCGCGGAAGATCGCGTCCTTGCCGCCGGCCATGATCGCCTGGACGAGCGTGGGGTCGATGCCGAAGGTCGGCGGCATCTCGGCCGCCTCGAGCACGCCGAGGCGCCCGCTCGTGCCCGCGCCGACGAAGACAATCCGCCCGCCACGCCGGAGCGACCTGGAGATCAGGTCGGCGCCGACGGCAATCCGATCCCGCTCACGCTGCACGGCCGCGAGGGTCTTGCGGTCCTCGTTGAGCATCAGGTCGATGATGCCGGCGGCCGGAAGCTTGTCGATGTTGAGCGAGGCGGGGTTAATCGCTTCGGTGGGGAGTGCGTGCCACTTGGAACGGATCGTCGGCATCGAGCTGTTGGCCCTGACGGAAACCCTGATGCTAGTCTCCATGCACCGGACTGTCAATCGCCGCGCCGGAGGGGGACGCGGCGGTTCGGACCGGAAACGAGGCTGCGGCGGCGAGGGACGGACCGCGGGCCCGCCGGGGATTCCGCGCGCGGCTGCTAAGCTACAGGGCGTGGATGCGCCGATTGACGCCTTTCTGACGCATCTGGGCGTGGAGCGCCGGCTGTCGCCGCACACGCTCGAGGCCTACGGACGCGATCTGCGCGTGCTCGCGGCGTTCGCCGCGGAGCATGGGCGTTCGATCGGGACGCTCGACCGGCGCGCGCTCGAGGCACTGGTCCGGCAGTTGATGGCCGAGGGGCGCTCGCCGCGATCCGTGGCGCGCCTGGTGGCCGCCGTCCGGAGCTTCTTTCGTTACCTGGTCGTCAACGGCCACCTGCCGGCGAGCCCGGCCGACGACCTGCGCGCGCCGCGCGCCATCCGCGCGCTGCCGAAGTTCCTGGGCGAGGAGGAGGTGGATGCCCTCATTGCCGCACCCGACATCGGCACGCCACGCGGCGTGCGCGACCGCGCGATGATCGAGGTGCTGTACGCGACAGGGCTCCGGGTGACGGAGCTGGTGTCGCTCAGGACGCCCGACCTCAACCTGACGGACGGCTACCTGACCACGGTGGGGAAGGGCCGCAAGGAACGCCTCGTGCCGCTCGGCGAGGAGGCCGTGGCCTGGGTCCGGCGCTACGTGGCGGAGGCGCGGCCCGTGCTGCTCGGCGGCCGGAGCTCGCCGCGGCTGCTCGTGCGCGCACGCGGCGGCGGCGGGATGTCGCGCATCGGCGTGTGGAAGATCCTCCGGGCCTACGGCCTGGCCCTCGGGCTCGGGACCCGACTCAGCCCGCACGTGCTGCGGCACTCGTTTGCCACCCACCTGCTCGCGCGCGGCGCGGACCTGCGCGCCATCCAGGTGATGCTCGGACACGCCGACCTGTCCACGACCGAGATCTACACGCACGTCCTGGAGGCACGCCTGCGGACGCTGTATGATCGCTTCCACCCGCGCCGGTGACCCGCCCGTTCCGTTTCGCCCTCCTCGCCGTCCTGTTGATCGCCGCCGTGCTGACGGCTGCGATCGCGCGCTGGCTTCCGCCCGTGCCCGTGGTGACCCCCGCGGCCGCCTGGCCGCCGAGCGGGTTCCCGCTGCGGGGGGCGTACCACGTCCACTCGACCATCTCCGACGGCACCGGCACCATCGACGAGATTGCCGCCGCCGCGGCGGCCGCCGGGCTCGCATTCGTGATCCTCACGGATCACGGAGACGGCACGCGGCAGCCCGACCCGCCGCGGTACATGTCCGGCGTGCTCGTCATCGAGGGCGTGGAGATCAACACGAGCGGCGGGCACCTGGTGGCGCTCGGCGCAGCGCCGTCCGCGTACCCGCTGGCCGGCGCGCCGCGCGCGGTGCTCGAGGACGTCCACCGGCTGGGGGGCTTTGGCGTGGCCGCGCACCCGGGCTCGCCGCGGACGTCGCTCCAGTGGACCGACACCGAGGCGCCCGTGGATGGCCTCGAGTGGCTGAACGCCGACAGCGAATGGCGCGACGAGCTGCCGGCGTCCCTCGGCCGCCTGCTGATCACCTACGCGCTGCGTCCGGCGGAGACGCTGGCCTCGATGCTCGATCGGCCGGATGACGTGCTGGCACGCTGGGACGCCCTGGCCCGTACGCGGCCCGTGATGAGCCTGGCCGGCACCGACGCGCACCAGCGCCTCGGCTTCCGCCGCCAGCAGACGGATCCCTTCGAGGAGGGCTGGCACCTGCGGCTGCCCGGCTACGAGGCGTCCTTCCGCGCGTTCAGCACCCACGTCGTGCTCGACGCGCCGCTGTCGGGCGACCCCGTCCGGGACGCGGGCGTCGTGCTCGGCCTGCTGCGGCACGGCCGCTCCTACACCGTGATCGACGCCGTGGCCTCGCCGGGCGGGTTCGACTTCCGGGCGTCGAGCGGCGGCGTGTTCGCGCGGATGGGGGACGTGCTCGACATCGTGGACAGCGTGCTCATCGAGATGCGCATGGCCGCGCCGCCGGGGACGCGGATGATCCTGCTCCGGGACGGCGCGCCGTTCTTCGAGACCACGGAGGCGGAGGCGCGCGTCAACGTGCTCACGGCCCCGGGGGTCTACCGCGTGGAGCTCGAGGTCCCGGGTGTCCCCGGACGCCCGCCAGTGCCGTGGCTGGTCTCGAACCCGATCTACGTCGGGCTGCGGGAGGCGCACGCACGCGCGGCGGCGGGCGTGGCGCGGGCGGCGGCCGGCGCGCGCGGGAACGTGGCCACGGAGATGTGGACCGCGGAAGCCAGCGCGGACTCGACGAGCCGGCTGCACGCGGACCTCGTGCTCGACGGTGTCGCCGCGCTCGGCTGGCAGTTCGGCCTCGCCCCCGGACGGCCCGCGGGCCAGTATGCCGCGCTCCGGTTCCCGGTCGCGCCCGGCTCGGGCGGGCTGTCCGGCCGGGACCGCGTGCAGCTCCGCCTCAGGGCGGATCGGCCGATGCGTGTCTGGGTCCAGGTCCGGACGTCCGCCGGTGTGGACGGCGAGCGGTGGGGCAGGAGCCTCTACCTCGACCAGCGGTTCCGCAGCGCGGACCTCTTCTTCGACGAGTTCGTCCCGCTCGGTCAGACGTCCTCGCCCCTGCCGCCGCTGGACCGAATCGACGCGCTCCTCCTCGTGGTGGACACGGTCAACACGCAGCCGGGCTCCACCGGCACGATCCAGATTGCCGAGATGTGGCTCGGCTCGCCGGCGCGCTGACGAGGGCCCCGGGCCGCCCCGGCGCGGCGTTTGCTGCCGTGGCCCGGCAGCATGGTTGAACACCCTGACCTTCGCAGTCCTGACGATCGGTTCGGCGCTGTCGTGTACACGATGGCGGTGTCCCGGCGTGGCTATCCCGTACTGACGGAAGGGGATACGCCCGGCCGTCTCACGATGGAGCTTCTGCGTACGCTGCGGCGCTTCGATGCCGAAGCCCTTGCGTACTGCGTGCTGCCGACGCACGCGCACCTGCTGATTGCCGGCCTCGGCCCCCGCGCCGATCCGCGCGCCGGCCTCCGGCGCTGGAAGCAGCTCACGGGCTATACGCACCGGGCGCGCACCGGCCAGGGGTTGTGGCGGCAGAAGTCCGCCGAGTACGTCCTGACGGCAGAGGACATCGCGACGCTCGGTGCGGCGGCGGCCTACCTGGTTGCGGCGCCCGTGCGCGCGCGGCTGGCGCGGCGTGCGGATCAGTATCGGTGGGTGGGTGTCACGCGGTGGCCGCTCTCCGCCCTGGCGCGTATCCGGCGTCCCCGTGCACCGGACTGGTGGCCGGAGGGCGTCATCGCGGAATGCCGTACCGGATACTCGCCTCCCAGATGAGCAGGCCGAGGCCGAGCGACATCAGGCCGCCGCCGACGCCCAGGACCGCGAACGAGATCCACATCGCGGAGGATCCGTAGCCGGGGCCGGTCAGCCCGATGAGCATCTGCGCGAAACCCGCCGCCAGGACGATGACGGAGGCGACGAGAAAGACGACGCCGAACAACCCGCGAGCGAAGGAGCGTTCACCGAAGCGGCTCATGTGCGCACCGTGAGGAGGAGGACCGCCGCGGCGGCGCCGAACAGGATGTTGGGCGCCCACGCCGCGAGCAGCGGACTGATGAGGCCCGCGGCGCCGAACGCCGCGAAGACCGAGATCATCGTCCAGTAGACCAGCGCCAGGACAATGCCGATGCCGATGCCGTACATCGCCCCGCGCCGGCCCGTGGTCACGGCAAAGGGGATGGCGATGCAGGTCATGACGAGCGTGACGAGGGGGAAGGCGACCTTGCGGTACAGCTCCACCTCGTGGCCCAGCACGTCGTAGCCGCTCTGGCGCAGCTCGGCGATGTACCGCCGGAGCTGCAGGTAGGTCATGCGCCGTGGTTCCGGGACCTCGGTGACGAAGTAGTCGGCGGTCTCGAGCGGCAGCACGGCCTCGTCGAAGCGCTCGAAGTCCTTGAGCTCGCCGTCGGCGAACGTGCGCTGCCAGCCGCCGGAGAGCTGCCACTGCGGCCGGCCGGACACCTCCGGCAGCCCCTCCACGTGCACGGCGCGCGTGGCATAGAGCCGCCGGGTCAGCTGGTCGGTCGCCGGGTCGAAGTCGAACACGGAGACGCCGTTCAGCTCGCTCGTGCGCGGGTCGAAGTACTGGTAGTGGTAGACCTCGCCCTGCCGTCCGACAATCCACTTCCGGTTGAGCACGTCGAAGGTCTGCGGCGAGCCCCCGCGGATGAGGTGCTTGAGCTGGTCCGCGCGGCGGTTGGCGAGGGCCAGCACGCGTTCCTCCATCCCGAACAGGATGGCGCTCGCGACCACGGCAAAGGCCACCAGCGGCACCGCGGTCCGGTAGATGCTGACGCCGCACGCGCGCATGACGATCAGCTCGCTGTTCTTGGTCAGGAGGCCGATGGTCACGAGGGCGGACAGCAGCACCGCGAGGGCGATGATGTACGACATGAACTGCGGCGTGGACCACCAGAGGAACGACAGGATCTGGCCGAGCGTCGTGTCGCCCTTGAACCACTTGTCCGAGAGGTCCAGGAACGTCGAGATATAGAACAGCACCAGCATCGCCATGACCGTCATGCCGAGGATACGCAGGTACTGCCGGGCGACGTAGATGTCCAGCAGGCCGGGCCGCGGCAGCTCGAACTGCGGGATCCGGATGACCACCACCACCCGGCCGGGACGCGCGGCGGCGGCGGGATCGGCCGGGCCGGCCGTGGCGGCGGGGGAGCCGGTGGCGGCGCGCGTCAGCCAGCGGGGGAGCGCGGGGCGCGGCAGGGAGATCCGGATGGGCTGATCGGCCGAGCGCGCGCGTGACAGGAGCAGCGCGACGCCCGCCGCGCCCAGGATGATGTTGGGCAGCCACATCGCGAGCCAGGCCGGGATCATGCCGCCCTTGGTCATCGCCTGCGCGCCGAACATGATCACGTAGTAGACGAAGATGACCCCGATGCCGAGGACGAAGCTCGCGAGCTTGCCGTCCTTGCGGTTGCTTGCGCCCAGGGCCAGGCCGAGGAGGCCGAAGACGAAGCAGGCGATGGGGATCGAGAACTTCTGGTGGATGGTCATCACGACGTTGTGGCTCGAGGCGCCCTGGGCATCCAGCTCGGCCACCTTCTCGCGCAACTGCGTGATCGTGAGCTCGTTGTCGCCGCGGGCGAGCCCGCCGCGGGGGAAGACCTTCTCGGGATCGAGGCTGACGATCATCTGCTGGAAGCGCAGGACCTCGTAGACCGACGGGTCGTCCAGCCTGGCCGTGTGCCGGGCGCCGTCCTCCAGGACCATCTGGACCGTACGGGCCTGCCGATCGACGACCATCCGTCCCGACCGGGCGAGGTAGATGATGGGCTGGCCCGGGTTGGAGGTGTCCGCGGCCAGGACGTCCTGCCATCCGCCGGACGCCGGCACCTCGCGGACGTAGAGGACCGTGTTCGGGAAGTCCTCGAAGAACACCCGTGGCCGCACCTCGCCCTCCGCCCGCTCCGCCACGATCTGCATCGTCATCTCGCGGAAGGCCTGGTTGGCGTCGGGCATGGCCTTGAGGAGGACCCAGGACGAGATGGCCCAGGCCACGATGGCCACGGCGCCGACCGGGCGCAGGAGGCGGTAGGGGCTGATGCCGCAGGCCATCATGACGACGACCTCGCGGTCCGCGGACAGGCGGCCGAAGGCGACCAGGATGGCAATCAGGAGCGCCATCGGGATGGTCAGCGCCAGGGTGGACGGGAGGAGCGTCATCATCAGCGTGAGCAGCGTGCCCCAGGGCACGCCCTTGGTGATGAGCTGCTCGGCGAGTTCGATGATGTGCGGGACGATGAGGATGAAGGTGAAGACCAGGAGCGCGATCAGGAACGGCGGGATGATCTCCCGGATGATGTAGCGGTCGAGGGTCTTCATGCCGGCCTGCCGTCAATTATAGGCTTCGTTGCCCGGGCCTCCGGCGGGCGTCGACGGCCGGCGTTCGGGCTGCGGCTGCCGTGAACGGCGCCCGCCTGGTCGAAGCCGGATATTTGGGCGAGTGCCCCCGACAACCGTCCGCAAGTCTTCCACAGGCGGCAAATATTGGGCAATGTTCTAAGGTCTGATAATAGTTATTATGTTGACTATTGTGGAAACTTTGGGCTCTGGGCTTTGGACTCAGAGACTTTGGGCTCTGGGCGTTAGGCTTTGGGCTTTGGACTCTGGCTAGCCCGAAGCCCGAAGCCTGGAGCCCCAGAGCCTCGAGCCTATCCCTTCCGCAGGTCGTCCAGGATGGCCTCGAGGGCGGAGATGATCTCGTCC
>CAZUGF010000007.1:27264-47996 GCA_964619705.1 uncultured Bifidobacteriaceae bacterium | reverse complement strand
CTATCCCTTCCGCAGGTCGTCCAGGATGGCCTCGAGGGCGGAGATGATCTCGTCCTTGGAGGCGTTCTTCTTGTTGAAGCTGAGGCGGAGGTTGAAGGCCTTGCTCTGGGGGCGGAATGCGAAGACGAAGGCCTTGGGCCGGCCTGGTTTCGGCGTCTGGGTCTGCTTGCGGAGTTCCTCGCGCGTGGCGCCGCCGAGGCTGGTGATCTTCTCGACGAGCGCCAGCATCTTCTGGGAGTCGCCCTGGCGGACGATCTGGAGCAGCGCGGACTTGTTGTGGATCCCGGCCAGGCGGCAGACCTTCCGGACGTCCGGCGGGATGGCGTTCAGGGACAGGGACTCGGTGATCGAGGTGCGGGACTTCCCCAGGCGCTTGGCCAGGTCCTCGTGCGTGTAGCCGCACCGCTGGCCGAGGCTCTGCAGGGCGTCTGACTCTTCGAACGGCGTCAGGTCCTTGCGCTGGATGTTCTCAACCAGCGCAAGTTCGAGCATCTCGGTATCGTCGACGTCGCGGATGACGACGGGCAGCTGCGTGAGGCCGGACTGGACGGCGGCATGGTAGCGGCGTTCGCCGGCGACGATCTGGTAGCGGGCGCCCTTCTGGCGGACGACCAGGGGCTCGATGATGCCCTTTTCCGTCACGGACGAGATGAGCTCGGACAGGTCTCCCATGGCCTGCCGCGGCTGGTCGGGGTTCGGGTCGACGCTTTCGATCGGGACCGTGCGTCCCACCGGGGTGCCGGAGGGGGCGTTCAGGGTTTCGACGTAATGTGCGTCGTGGCGCATGCGCAGCGTATTCGGCAATCCTCGCTTAGGCACGGTCCATGACCTCCTCACACAGGCTGTAGTACTCGGTGGCGCCGCTGGAGTCCGGCGCGAACGTGAAAATGGACTCGCGGTACGCCGGGCTCTCCTCCAGGCGCACGCTCTTCGTGATGACGGTGCGGAAGACCTTGTCCCCGAACACCTTGCGGATCTGGTCCTGGATGTCGCGGCCGAGGGCCGTCCGCTTGTCGTGCATCGTGATGACGACGCCGAGGATCTGCAGTTCCGGGTTGGGCCGCTGCCGCACCTTCTCGATGGTCTCGAGCAGGTCGTCCGTGCCTTCGAGGGCGAAGTAGGAGGACTGGATCGGGATGAGGAGGTGTGTCGACGCCACGAGGGCGTTGACGGTCAGGAGGCCGAGGGCCGGCGGGCAGTCGATGACGACGTGCTCGAACTGCGGCAGGACGACGGCGAGTTCGTCCTTGAGCTTGAAGGGAGCATCGAGCTCACCGACGAGGCGGGACTCGAGCTTCGCGAGGGCGATGCGTGCCGGCGCGACGGAGAGGTTCGGCTGCTCGGTGGTGACGATGACGTCCGCGAGGTGGACGGCCGGCTCGACGAAGACGTCGTACATGCTGCGTTCGCGCAGGCGCACGTCGATGTACGACATGCTGCTGTTGCCCTGGGGGTCGAGGTCGATCAGGAGCGTCTGCTTCCCGCGCATGGCTAACGCGGCTGCAAGGTTGATGGCGGTGGTGGTCTTGCCGACACCACCCTTCTGATTGGCAATCGCGAGAATCATTGCGAAGGAGTGTGCGGGTTCCCCGGCATTGTAGGGAGCGCCGGGGCGCAGGTCAAGGACGGCGAATTGTCGGCCGGGGAATTAGGCCGATTTGCGATCGCTAAGTGTCGATGTCTTAAGGCCTTACGGGAATTGTCGGCCGGCCGACGTTCGGTGGGCGGAATGGCGGCGGAACCTGCAGGGGTCTCCGGGCGCGTTCCGGCGCCTACATCTTGTACTTGCCCATGTCGTCCGGGTCGAGCGACTCCAGCCACTGCTGCAGGCGATCGGTGTCCTGCTTGTCGTTGGTGAAGTCCACGGTCTTGGCGGTGTCGATGACGCGCTCGTCGACGAGGATCGGCGCGCGCGTGCGGAGTGCCAGCGCGATGGCATCGCTCGGCCGGGCGTCGATGGCGACGGGCCCGCCCGGCGTCCGCAGGTGGATGAGCGCGTAGAAGGTGTTCTCCTTCAGGTCGCAGACGACGACCTTCTCCACCGCCGCCTGGAGATCCTGGATGATGTTGCGAAGGAGGTCGTGCGTCATCGGACGCGGCGTCTGGATGTTCTCGATCTGGAGCGCGATCGCGTTCGCCTCGAAGACGCCGACCCAGATGGGCAGGACCTTCTGGCCGTCCGCGTCGCGGAGGATGATGATCGGCATGTTCGTGATGGGGTCGACCATCAGGCCCTTGATGTTCATCTCGATCATGACGTCACCTCTTGCTGCCCGCCGACCGGCGCCCGCGCGCCGGACTCGTCCGCCCGCTCGCCCCACACGCTGTTCGGACCCGCGCGCCGAATCGTCACCGGCACCACCTGGCCCACGAGCGACGGGTCCCCCGGAAAGTTCACGACGGTGTTCCCCATCGTCCGGCCCGACAACTCCCAGTCCCGGCGCCGGCTCACGTGGTCCGCCAGGACGTCGTAGGTGCGCCCGACCGCCCGCTCGTGCAGCGCCCACTGGATGCGCCGCTGCACCTGCTGCAGCGCCACAATCCGCCGCGTCTTCTCCGCCTCCGGCACGTCATCCGGCATGCGCCGGGACGCCAGCGTGTTCGGGCGCTCGGAGTACTTGAAGGAGAACATGCTGTGATACTGCGCCGCCTGCGTGAGCGTCAACGTCTCCTCGAAGTCCTCCGGCGTCTCGCCGGGGAAGCCAACGATCATATCGGTCGATAGCTGCACGTCCGGGATGGCCTCGCGGATCTTCTGCACCGTCTCGAGGTATCCCTCCCGCGTGTACCGGCGGCGCATCAGCTTGAGGACCCGCGTGGAGCCGGACTGCACGGGCAGGTGCATGTGCCGCGCGACCTTCGGGAGGTCGCGGACGGCGGCAATCAGCCGATCGCTCGTGTGCCGGGGATGCGGGCTCGCGAACCGGATGCGCTCGATGCCGGACACCTCGTGCACGGCTTCGAGCAGCGCCGGAAAGTCGCACGCCGGGTCGTCCGGCGCGTGGTAGTGATTGACGATCTGCCCGAGGAGCTGCACCTCCTTGCGCCCGCTGGCGGCCGCCGCTTCCACGTCGCGCAGGATCTCCGCCCGGGGCCGCATCCGCTCGTGCCCGCGCGTGTAGGGGACGACGCAGAAGGCACAGAAGTCGTTGCAGCCCTCGATGATCGTGACGTAGGCCTTGACCGGGTCCTGGTGGCGCGTGAGGCCCAGCGGGAACGACGGCTCGTCATACGGCGTCGTGATGTCGATGAACGGCCGGGCGCCCGCCCCGGCGTCGCGGCGCTGCTCGACGAGCATCGGGAGAGACTTGATGCGCTGCGTCCCCACGATCACGTCGATGATCCCCGGCGAGCGCTTGAGCAGCGCCTCCCCTTCCTGCTGGGCGACACACCCGGTGACGGCGACGATCGGATCGCGGCCCGTCTCCCTCGCCATCTCGCGGATCTCGCCCAGACGTGTATAGAGCTTCTCCTCCGCACGCTCGCGGACGCTGCAGGTATTGACCACCACGATGTCCGCATCCGCGTCCGACTCCGCCGGGTCGTAGCCGGACTGCTCCAGCAGCCCCGCCATCCGCTCCGAGTCGTGCACGTTCATCTGGCAGCCGTAGGTCTCGATGAAGTACTTCATGCCTTCGCCTTTCGCCTCGGGCGACTTTCGCCTTTCGCTTTCGCCCTGTATTCCCCTTTCGCCTCCGCGGCGTCCAGGAGCTCCAGGGCGCCCCGGTGGGCGTGCGCACCGGCGTCGGCGCCGCCCATCATCCGGGCCAGTTCCGCAACGCGGCCTTCCCGATCCAGGCGCTGCACGCTCGTCGCCGTCCGGTGCTCCCCCACCTGCTTCTCGATCAGGAAATGCGTCCGCCCGGACGCCGCGATCTGCGGCAGGTGCGTGATGCACAGCACCTGGAAGCGATCCCCGAGCGACGCCAGCTTCTGCCCGACGACCGTGGCCACGCGTCCCCCGATGCCGGCGTCCACCTCGTCGAAGATGAGCGTGCGCGTTCCGGCGCGGCCCGCCTGCCGCGTGGCCGTCAGCGTCTTCAGGCCGAGCATCACGCGCGACAGCTCGCCCCCCGAAACCACGCGGGCCAGCGGACGGAGCTCTTCGCCGGGATTGGCCGAGAGGTAGAACTCGGCTCGGTCGAAGCCCCGGGCGGTCCACGCCGGCTCTTCGTCCACTCCGGACAGCCGGACCTCGAAGCGTGCGCGCTCCATCGCCAGGACCTGGAGCTCCGCGCCGAGGGCCCGAGCCAGGTCGGCGGCCCCGGCACGCCGGCGGGCCGACAACTGCCCGGCCCGTTCCCGGTAGCGCGCAGAGGCATCGGCCAGCGCCTGCTCCAGGTCGGCCAGGCTCGCGCCGCCCCCGGCCAGCGCCGCGTGCTCCCGCGCCAACTGATCGCGCCGCGCCAGGACATCGTCCAGTGTCGGCCCGTGCTTGCGCTTGAGCCGCTCGATCAGGGCCAGGCGATCCTCGACCTGCTGGAGCCGCCCGGGCGAGAGGTCGATGCCGGCCGCGAAGTCACGCAGGGTGAAGGCGAGGTCTTCGAGCTGTGCCTTGATCCCGTCCCGCGCCTCCAGGTACGGCACGAACCGGGGATCGAGGGTGGCCAGCTCCCCCACCTTCTTCCAGACGCGCTCGAGGCCGCCGAGGACGGCCGACTCGGACTCGTAGAGTTCCGCGTGCCCGTCGCGGCAGAGGCGCTCCACGCGGTCCGCGCTGCGGAGGATCTGCCGGTCGGCCGCCAGCGTCTCGTCCTCCCCCGCCACAAGCGCGGCCGTCGTCAGCTCGTGCAACTGGAACTCGACGAGCTCGAGCCGCGCGGCACGCTCCCGGCTGTCCATCCGGAGACGGTCGATCTGCTGACGGATGCCCCGGACGTCGTCGTACGCGCCGGCGACGGCGGCCGCCGGCTCCTCGAGCCCGGCCCATTGATCGAGCACCGCAAGGTGCTGGTCCGGGTCCAGGAGCAACTGGTGCTCGTGCTGGCCGTGCAGTTCGACGAGCGTCTGCGCCAGGTCCCGGAGAGCCGTGGCGGTGGCCAGCGCGCCGTTGATGAACGCGCGGCTCCGGCCCTGGCTCGTGATCTCGCGGCGGACGATGACCTCGGTGCCGTCCGCGGTCTCGAAGATCGCCTCCACGGTGGCCAGGTCCTCGCCGGTCCGGAGCAGGTCCTGTGTGGCGCGTCCCCCCAGGAGGAGGCCGACGGCTTCGACGAGAATGGACTTCCCCGCGCCGGTTTCGCCGGTCAGGATATTGAACGATGGTTCAAACTCGACGGAGGCCGACTCGATGACCGCCAGGTTGCGAATGGCGAGGTAGCGGAGCATGCGGGGCGCTCATTCCGATGGCCGGGATGGAGGACGCAGGCGGAACCCTCATCCTATCATGGGTTTGACAGAATTTCCCGGCGCGTGTTACGTTTGCACGGAACCGCGCTTCTTCCCAGCAGCGCACTCCCCAATCGAACGGATACGGAGGGCTTTGTTGCCGACGCCTGGGTCGCTTGTCCTGGCACTGCAACTCGACGGCAGTGCTACGTCTACACAGGCCGCCACGGGAGACATCGTTGGGCTCATTGCCCAATCGAGTCCGATCTCGCTGGCGGTCCTGATCATCCTGTTGCTGTTCTCCGTGGTCGCCTGGGCCATCATCGTCGTCAAGTTACTGGCCTTTCAGAAGATAGAGAGACAGAGCAAGGCGTTCCTCGATGTGTTCCGGCGGGCGTCGAAGTTCTCGGACGTCCAGTCCGTGAGTGCCTCGCTGTCGGCCAGCCCGCTCGTGGGCATCTTCCAGGCCGGCTATGCGGAGTTGACGGCACAGTTACGCCAACCGCAGGCCGCCGCCGCCGGCAGTCCGGCTGCGCCCGCGGCACGTCCAACCCTGAAGAGCCTGGCGGCGGTGGACCGCGCGCTCCTGCGGGCGTCCTCCGCGGAGGTGAACAAGCTCGAGAAGCGGGTGACGTTCCTCGCGACGACGGCAAGCATCACGCCGTTCATCGGGCTCTTCGGGACGGTGTGGGGCATCATGCTGGCCTTCTCGAACATCGGCGCACAGGGCTCGACGGACCTGGCCGTGGTGGCGCCGCCGATCGCGGAAGCGCTCATTGCCACGGCGGCGGGCCTCTTCGCGGCCATCCCGGCCGTGTACTTCTACAATCACCTGACGACGAAGGTGAAGGTGTACGCGACGGAAATGGATGACTTCGCGCTGGAGTTCCTCAACATCTCCGAGAGGAACTTCACGTAGTGCCGAAGGTCCTGCCCATTCCGGAAGCGGGGGGACGCGGCCGGCGCGGCCGGCGCGTGTCGACGTCGCTGTCGGAGATCAACGTCATCCCGCTGGTGGACGTGATGCTGGTGCTGCTCATCATCTTCATGGTGGCGGCACCCATGTTGCAGAAGGGGATCGAGGTGAACCTCCCCGTCGCGCAGCAGACGCAGAAACTGGCCGAGCAGCGGCTCTATGTCACGGTGCCGCTGTCATACAGGCAGGACGGGCGGGTCTACCTCGATGACGAGGCGGTCCCGCGTGATGTGCTGCCGGAGCGCATGCGGCAGGCGATGACCGGCCGTGAAGAGAAGGAAGTGTTCCTGCGCGGCGACGGCGGCGTGGAGTTGCAGGAACTGATGGACGTCATGGATCGGCTCAAGGACGGCGGCGTGGAGCGCGTCGGGATTGTGGCGCAGCCGCCGCCGCCGGCGCGCCGGCGGTAAGCAGGTAGATCGTCAGGCCATGGACGCGGTGACGTCGGTTCTCGTGCAGCGCGCGCGCGGCGAGGAGCCCCTCGGTTCCATCCTGGGGTACTCCGCCCTCGCGCATGTGGCGCTCGCCATCCTGCTGGTGGTGGTGCCGGCAGGCTGGCTCGGGGTGCGCTTCGGCGAGGAGCCGGAGGTGGTGATGCAGATCAGCCTGGGCGGCGCGGTCGGTCCGCGCGATGGCGGGCTGGTGACGCTCGGCGGCCGGCCCGTGCAGGAAGTGCGGCCGGTCGAGGCGAAGAAGGCGATCGAGCCCGTGCGGCCGCCGGCGGCCCGCGCGCCGGAGATGGTGGAGCCGACCAAGGTGGCGCCGAAGAAGACGGCGCCGGCCAAGGTGGAGGCCAAGGATCCGCGCAGCCGGACGCCGACCAAGGGCGAGCAGGTGCAGAAAGGCAGTGCCGTCGCCCAGACCGAGGGCAAGGGGCAGGGCTTCGGCCTGACCTCCGGCGGCGGGGGGACGGGCGGCTACCTGGACATCGCGAACTTCTGCTGTCCCGAGTACCTGGCGACGATGTCCGAGATGATCAACCGGAACTGGAACTCGAAGCAGCAGACGGACGGCACGACCCTCATGAAGTTTGTCATCGAGCGGGACGGGCGGCTCACGAACATCCAGGTCGAACGGGCGAGCGGCACGCCCGCCCTCGATTACTTCTCACAGCGCGCGCTCGCGCTCACGCGGCAACTGCCGCCGCTGCCGGCCGCCTACACACAGGATCGGCTGACGGTGCACCTCGTCTTCGAATACACCCGGTAGGACACCCCGAGCATGATGCATTCACCCGGTACGAATCGAGCGGCCGCGCCCCGGCGCCCCGGCCGCGTCCTGGCGGCCCTGAGCATGGCCGCGTGCGCGGTCGTGGTCGGCGCCCAGCAGCCGCCGCCCCCCGCCAGCCCGCAGTCACCGTCGAGCGTGGAGGTGCGGCTGACGGGCGATCCCGGCACGCCGCCGCGCATGGCGGTGCCCGACCTGATTGCCCTCTCGCCGGACAAGGAGACGCAGGAGGCGGCGCGGGTGATTGGCCAGGTGCTGTGGGACGACCTGGACTTCGAGCGCGAGTTCTACATGATCCCGCGCGACACGTACACGTCCATCCCGGCCGCACGGTCCATCGACACGGTGCCGTTCGACCGGTGGCGCGAGCTCGGCGCGGACGGCGTCGTGATCGGCACCGTGCAGCGCGCGGAGACGGGCATCCGCGTGGAGATCAAGCTGTACAACGTGCGCGCGCAGCAGCAGGTCTACGGGCGCGAGTACAGCGGGACCGCGGCCAACCCGCGCCTGTACGCGCACACGATGGCGGACGAACTGCACCAGTCGCAGCGCTCGCTGCGCGGCGTGGCGCGGACGAAGCTGGCGTTCGCCTCGGACCGCAACCGCGACGCGGTGGCCGGCACCGTCGAGAAGCGCGACGTCAAGGAGATCTACATCTCCGACTACGACGGCGCCAACCAGCGGCGGATCACGATCAACCGCGTGCTCAACATCACGCCGAGCTGGTCGCCCGACGGCCGCTCCATCGCGTACACGTCCTACCGCAAGGCGCTCCCGGACATCGTCATCTCCAACATCTTCGTGGGGACCATGGAGGAGCCGGCCAAGGGCGTCGGGCAGAACTTCCTGCCGGTGTTCTCGCCGGACGGCTCGCAGATCGCGTTCATGTCCACGCGCCACGGCAACTCCGAGATCTACGTGATGGACCGGAGCGGCGCCAACATCCGGCGGCTCACGAACAACCCGGCCATCGACGTGACGCCGACCTGGTCCCCGACCGGGACGCAGATTGCGTTCACGTCGGATCGCTCCGGGTCGCCGCAGATCTACGTGATCGCGCCGGACGGCACCGGCCTCCGGCGCATCTCGTTCGAGTCCTTCGCAGACCGGCCGACCTGGTCGCCGGCGCCCTACAACGAGATTGCGTTCGCGGCGCGGACCGGGCCGGGGTTCGACATCAAGATCCTGAACATCGCGGAAGGCGCGACGCGGCAGATCACCTTCGGCGAAGGGACGAACGAGAGCCCGGCCTGGTCGCCGAACGGCCGGCACCTGGCGTTCACGTCCACGCGCGCCGGGCGCACGCAGGTGTTCACGGTGGATCGCGACGGGCGCAACGTCCGGCAGATCACGCGCGACGGGAACAATACGACGCCGGCCTGGAGCCAGTAGCGGGACAGCGAGGCGGCGAACGGCGGGCACGGGTTCGGTACGGGCGTCCATGCAGGACGTCCGGCAGGCGGCAAGCGATGCGAGGGTGCGACGATGAGACCGAACGAGACGATGAAGCTGGCGGCGGTGGTGCTGCTGGTGGTGGTGGCGGCGGCGTGCGCGAAGAAGACGCCCCCCGTGGCGCGGCCGATGCCGCCGCCGGGAGAGACGGCGATTCCGCCGACACCGCCCGCGCCGCCGGAGCCGGTGAGCGAGCCGGTGCCGGTCCCGCCCGAGCCGCTGGTCGAGGACACGATTGCAAGCACCAGCCTGGACGACCTCAACCGTGCCGGGCTGCTCAAGCCGGTGCTCTTCGGGCTCGACAGTTCGGACGTGGACGCCGACGGCCAGCTGATCCTCCAGGAGAACGCCGCCGTCATGACGAAGTACCCGCAGATGCAGGTGACGATCGAGGGGCACTGCGACGAGCGCGGCACGGCCGAGTACAACCTGGCCCTCGGGGAGCGGCGGGCCCTGTCCGCCCGGGCCTATCTCGTGTCCCTCGGCATCCCGGCCGAGCGCGTCCGCACGGTGAGCTACGGGAAGGAGTTCCCCTTCGACCCCGGCCATGACGAGGCGGCCTGGTCGAAGAATCGCCGCGCGCACTTCGTCATCACGGCCCGCTGAGCAGGTAACATAGTGGCCATGACTCGGCACCTCCTCGTTGGTCTCGTGGTGGCGGCAGGGCTTGTCGCGGCCCCGTCATCCGCGGCCGCGCAGTCGCGCCGCGAGATGCAGATGATGGCGGATCTCCGCATGCTCCAGGAGCAGACGCAGCAGCTGCAGCAGCAGCTGGCGGCGGCGCTCGCGGAGATCGGGACGTCGATTCAGCAGCTCTCGACCCGCGTCGAGGACCAGAACGGCGCGACGCGCAAGGGTTTCGCCGACCAGAAGCTGGTGATCGACCAGGTCAACAGCGATCTCCGGATCGTCAAGGAGCGCGTGGACGAGACGAACGTCCGCATCACGTCGCTCTCGCAGGAAGTGGAGGCCCTCCGCGTGGCCATCCCCTCCTACCCCGCGCCGTCGATGCCGTTCGATCCGACAGGCGCACCCATGGACCCGGCCGCGCCGGGCACCGAGCCCGGGGACCCGCAGGCCGGTGCCGGCCTGCCGCCGCCGGTGCCCGTCAACCCGGGCATCTCGCCGCAGCGCCTCTACGACACCGCGTGGACGGACTACACCGCCGGGCAGTGGACGCTCTGCATCGAGGGCTTCAATACCTACCTCCGCAGCTTTCCGCGGAGCGAGCTGGCCGACGATGCGCAGTTCTACATCGCCGAGTGCAACTACCTGGACGGGAAGAACGCCGAGGCGATGGACGCGTACAACCGCGTCATCACGAACTACCCGGGCGGCGATCGCGTGCCGGAGGCCTACTACAAGCGCGGCATGACGTTCGAGCGCATGGGGCAGGTGGACCAGGCGCGCGAGTCCTGGGACACGCTGATCAAGACCTTCCCGGACAGCGAGATGGCCCGCCTCGGCAAGCAGAACCTCGATCGCCTGTCGCGGCCGCGTCCGCCGGCGTAGCACACGAACCACTGATCCACGGAGACCCGGCACGCGGGACGGCCCGGCCGTCCCCGTGCTTCACCAGGGATTGACCGCGCCGCGTCCGCGCGTGATCCGGTAACCTGCCTGTCCGCGGCCGTGCGCCGCTGGTCATGGCCCGACACCTGCGCCAATCACACACGAGGGGAACGATATGGGAAGCGTCAACAAGGTACTACTGGTGGGCAACCTCGGCCGGGATGCGGAAGTGCGCGTCACTCCCAGCGGTGCGCCCGTGGCGAGCTTCAGCATCGCCACGACCGAGAACTGGACGTCCAAGGACGGCGAGAAGCACGAGCAGACCGAATGGCACCGGATCGTGCTGTGGGGGAAGCAGGCGGAGACGCTGCAGCCCTACCTGGTGAAGGGGAAGCAGATCTACGTCGAGGGCCGGCTCCAGACGCGGCAGTGGGAGAAGGAAGGCCAGAAGCACTACACGACGGAGATCAAGGCCGATCGCATCGTGCTGCTCGGCGGCGGGCGCGGGAGCGGCGATCGCCAGGATCGCGGCGACGCAGGCGGCTACCAGGATCCGATGAAGGAACCGGCGGCCGTCACCGACGACGACATCCCGTTCTGACGACCCCTGCCCGCACCGGCCGGACGCGCACGTCGTGACGCGGGGCCCGGCCTGCGCGCAAGGCGTGCGCCGCCGCGTCAACGACCGAGGCACGGCGTCGCCACGGGGGGACGCCCGCGTCAGCTCCGGCCGTACCGGTCCTCGATACGCACCACATCATCGGTCTCCGGCGTGGAGACCTCGAAGATGTCCGTGTCCTCGAGCGCGGTCATGCGGTGGACGGTGGGCGGTGTCACATGGACGGCATCGCCCGGTCCCATCTCGCGTGTCGTGAGCGTATCCCCCACCTGCATCTCGAAGAGGATGCGTCCGGCGTGGACGAAGATCGTCTCGTCCTTCCTGTTGTGATACTGCAGGCTCAGGGCGTGGCCCTTGTCGATGTGAATGAGCTTGCCGACGTAGCGGTCGGTCCGCGCCCACCACAGCTCGTATCCCCAGGGCTTCTCCACTCGATGCAGGTCTGACAACGTCTCTCCTCCGCGCGGCGCCGCCGGCGCCGATGGTCTCTCCGCTCCGCCGCCATTGTCGCTCAACTCCGCGACGGATCGCCCGCCGACGCGGCGAGCGCGTCGAACAGGAACTGTTCCACTTCGGCCGCGGTCGCCAGGCCGAGCGCCTGCCGCGCGAGGCGCCTGGCCTCGTCCACGCGCAGTTCGCTGACGACCTGGCGCACGATCGGGATCGCGCCGGGCGTCATGCTGAACTCCGTAAGGCCGAGCCCGATGAGCAGGCCGACCAGTGCCGGATCCGAGGCCATCTCGCCGCAGAGCGACACGGGCAGGCCGCGCCGCCGCGCCGCACGGCCCACGAGCCGGATCAACCGGAGGACAGCCGGGTGCAGCGGCTCGTACAGGTCCGACATGCGATCGTCGGTCCGGTCGACGGCCAGCGTGTACTGGATGAGGTCGTTGGTGCCGATGGTGAGGAAGTCCACCTCCGGCGCGAGCAGGTCGGTGGCGAGCGCCGCGGCCGGGACCTCGATCATCGCGCCAATGGGGACCGGGGCGGCGCCGAGGTCCGTGCAGACCTGCTCGAACATCGCGCGCGCCTGGCGGATCTCCTCCACGGCCGTCACGAACGGGAACATGATGCGGAGCGGCCCGTGCGCCGACGCGCGGACGAGCGCGCGGAGCTGCGGCCACAGCACTTCGGGGTGCGCCAGCCCGAGGCGCAGGCCGCGGAGGCCCGGACGCGCGCGGCTGCGCTCCTGGCCGCGAACCGGCGTCAGGTGACGCTCGTCGAGGTCGAAGGTGCGGACAGTGACGGGCCGGGGGGCCACCTGCTCCAGGAGCGCACGGTAGGCGGTGTACTGGACCTCCTCCGTCGCGCCCTCCACGGAGCGGCCCGACAGGAGGAACTCGGATCGATAGAGGCCGATGCCCTCGGCGCCGGACTCGTGCAGGTACGGCAGGTCCTCGACGAGCTCGATGTTCGCGTCGAGGCGGATGCGCACGCCGTCCGCGGTGGTGACAGGCGCGAGCGGCGCGGCCGGGCCCACCGGCCGCCGGCGCGGCCGGGCCGCGCGGCGCTGCGCGTCGGCAATCTGCCCGGCGTCCGGCGCGACCGTCACCTCCCCCGTCGTGCCGTCGAGGATCACCGGCGTGCCGGCCGCGATCCGCGACGACAGGTCGTGCAGCCCGACGATGGCGGGCACGTTGAGCGAGCGCGCGAGGATGGCCGTGTGGTACGTGCGGCTGCCGGCGTCGGTGGCAAAGCCCTGCACGCGCGTCCAGTCGAGCTGCGCGGCCAGGGACGCGGTCAGCTCGTCGGCGACGAGCACGGACGGTCCGTCGAGATCCTTCAGCAGCTCGCGCGGGCCGGAGGCGCCGTGCCGCAGGTTCATCCTGAGCCGGCCGGCCACGTCCGCGACGTCCGTCTCCCGCTCGCGGAGGTAGGGATCCTCCATCTCCATGAAGAGCTGCCGCACCTCCTCGTAGGCGCGGTGGACGGCCCACGTCGCGTTGACGCGCTCCGTCCGCACGATCTCGCGCGCGCGCTCGACGAGCAGCGGGTCGTCCAGCATCAGGAGCTGTGCGTCGAAGAGCGGCGCCATGTCGCGGGCGGGGCCGGCGGGCAGGCGGCTCCGGATGTCGCGGAGCTGCTCGCGGGACAGGTCCCGCGCGTGGTCGATCTCCGCCACCTCCCGCTCCACCCGATCCGCGGGAATGGGAAAGCGGACCACCTCCGACGGCTGCGTCAGGACGACGGCGCGTCCGACGGCGACCCCGGGCGAGACGCCGATGCCGGTCAAGCGTTCCACGGTGCCTCTCCAAATCCGGACAGGACGAGGGCCGTGAGCGCCTCCACGGCCTCGGTCTCGTCGGGCCCTTCCGCCGAGATGACAATCGACGAGCCCCGGCTCGCGGCGAGCAGGAGGATACCCATGATGCTCTTGCCGTCCACGGTCCGTCCACCCCGCTGCACGTGGACCTGCGACCGGAAGCGGGAGGCCGCGTGCACGAACTTCGCGGCCGCCCGCGCGTGCAGGCCGAGCGGATTGGGGACGACCGCCTCGCGCGTCGTCATCCTTCGTCCGGCGCCGCCGGGCCGGGGGTGCCGACCCGCGTGCCGTCCAGCAGATCGGTGGCTACCCAGATCGCGCTCCGCCCGTGCTCGCTGAGGACGCGCGCCGCGTCCACGAGGGCGGCCCCCTCGGCGAGGCTGGCGGCCTTGATGAGCATCGGCAGGTTGACGCCGGTGAGGACCTCGACCTCGTCCTTGGCGAGGAACGTCATCGCCAGATTGCACGGCGTCCCGCCGAACATGTCCGTCGCGATGAGCACGCCCTCCCGGGCGCGCTCCTGTACCCGGCCGATCGCGGCCTGGATGTCGTTCCGCGCGTCCTGGACGTCCTCGTGCCATCCGATCGACACGGCCGCGAACTGCGGCAGGTCGCCGACAATCGTTTCGGCCGCGTTCAGCAGTTCCGTCGCCAGTTGTCCGTGGGTGACCACCACGATTCCGATCATGTCTGCCTCGTCATGTCGCGGTGCCGTACGCGGGTCGTGATGCCCTTCAGGTCGGCCATCTCGCGCTTGAGCGCCTCGGCGAGATACACCGAGCGGTGCCGGCCGCCGGTGCACCCGATGGCGACCGTGAGGTAGGCCTTCCCTTCCTCGACGTAGTGTGGCACGAGAAACCGCAGGAAGGACGTGAGCCGGGTGACGAAATCCCGGGTCACCGGCTGCCGCCGCATGTAGGCGGCCACCGCACGGTCTCGGCCGGTCTGCGGCCGGAGCGCCGGGACCCAGTGCGGGTTCTTCAGAAAGCGGACGTCGAACATCAGGTCCGCCTCGGTCGGCGTGCCGTACCGGAAGCCGAAGCTCAGGAACGTGAGCACCAGGCGCGAGGCCTGCCGCTTGCCGGTGACGATGTCCAGCAGCGCCTGGCGCAGCTCGTGCACGTTGAGCGCGGAGGTGTCGATGACCTTGTCGGCCAGCGCGCGAATGGGCCGCAGCATGGCGCGCTCCTCCGCGATGCCCTCGGTCACCGGGCGGTCCGGCGCCAGCGGGTGCGGCCGGCGCGTCTCGGAGAACCGGCGGACGAGCTCGGGGTCGCTCGCGTCGAGGAAGATGAGCGTCGGACGAGAGGGACCCGAGGCGCCGATCGACTTGTACTCGCGCGGGAAGTCCGTCGCGAAGCGCTGCTCGCGGACGTCCATCACCACGGCCAGGCGCTCGTGCTCGGTTCCGGGGCGGGCCAGGTCCGCCATCACGGGCAGGAGCGCGACCGGCAGGTTGTCCACGCAGTAGTAGCCGATGTCCTCCAGCGCCCGAATCGCCTGGGACTTCCCCGCCCCCGAATGCCCGGTGACGACGATGAACCGGGATGATCGCACCCGGGCCCGCGGCTTGGCGGCCTTCCTGGCCGCGTTGGCCTTCGCCTTCGTCACGACAGCCCTCCCGGCTCGACGTCCTCGTCCTCGTCACTCCCCGCGGCCCGGAGCGTCTCATCGAGGCGCGCGACCAGGTCGCGTGCGGCGTTGATCCCGCGCGCGCGCAGGAGCTGGTTGCGCGCGGCCACCTCGATGAGCGTGGCGAGATTGCGTCCCGGGGCGACGGGCATGCGGATGAACGGCACGTGAAGGCCCAGCAGATCGTGGGTCAGGTCGTCGAGACCGAGCCGGTCGTACTCGTGCTCCTCGTCCCACCGCTCGAGCTGCACGACGAGCTCGACGCGCTTGGACGACCGCGTGGCCGCCACGCCGAACAGGTCCCGGATGTTGATGAGGCCGAGGCCGCGCACTTCCATGTGGTGCCGCGTGACCTCGGGACAGCTCCCGATCACGATGGACTCGGCGCGTCGGCGGATCTCGACGGTGTCGTCCGCCACGAGGCGGTGCCCGCGCACGACGAGGTCCAGCGCGCACTCGCTCTTCCCGATGCCGCTCTCCCCGACGATGAGGACGCCGAGGCCGAGGACGTCGAGCAGGACGCCGTGGATGATCTCGCGCACGGCGAGCCGGTCCTCGAGCAGCGCCGTCAGCTTGCCGATGGCCGCCGCGGTCGGCACCGTCGTGAGGATGACCGGCATGCCGGCCTCTTCGGCCTCGCTGACCAGCTCCGGCACGAGCCTGGCGCCGGTCGTGACGAGGATGCAGGGCACGTCGCTCTCGAGCGTCCGGGAGAGCGCCAGGCGCCGCGCGTCCGGCGCCAGTTTCTCGATGAAGCGGACCTCGCTGTCCCCGAAGATCAGGATGCGGCCGGCCTGAAGGTACTCGTGGAAGCCGGCGAGCGCGAGGCCGGTCTTCTGGATGTACGGGCTGGTGATGGGCCGCGCCAGGCCGCGGGACCCGGCCAGCAGCGTCAGCGAGAGCCCGAAGGCGTCCTGGCGGATGCCGAGCAGGCCGCCGACGGTGACGGCGGGAACGGATGCCATGTCACGGGCGCCGGACGGCTAGCGCCGCCGGCGGTCCTTCCACTTGCCCTTCAGGGTGTCGGCCTGGCGTTCCAGCTTCTCGACGGCGATGGTCGAGGCGAGCTGCCAGGTGTCGCCGGAGCCGGAGGCGTGCAGGATCCGGTCGCCCCGCGCGTGCAGCGAGATGTCGACGACCTTCTCGAGCTTCTCGCGCGAGACCACGACGGTGGCCGAGAGGCCCGCGTCGCCCAGGCGGCGGAAGACGCGCTGCAGTTTCCGGGAGATGAGCGTCTTGAGGTAGCCGGAGGGCGTGATGCGCCGTCCCGTGATGGATATGGCCATGGCGTCAGAAGAGGACCTTGCGCTGGTTGGATGTCGGAATCTTCAGCTCCTCGCGGTACTTGGCAATCGTGCGCCGCGCGAGGATGAGGCCTTCGCGCTGGAGGATACTGACAATCTTCGAATCGCTCAGGGGCTTCTTGGGGTCTTCGGCCTCGATGATCTTCCGGATGCGGTTCTTGATCGTGACCGACGACACGGACTCGCCGTACGAGCTGCTGATCCCGCTGTGGAAGAAGAACTTCATCTCGTGCACGCCCTGCGGGGTGTGCATGTACTTGTTGGTGACGACGCGGCTGACGGTGGACTCGTGCATGCCGATGTCGTTCGCCACGTCCCGCAGGACGAGGGGACGCAGGTGCTCGATGCCGTGGTCCATGAACTCGCGCTGGAAGTTGATGATGCTCGTCGCGACCTTGTGAATCGTCTTCTGCCGCTGCTCGACCGACTTGATGAGCCACAGCGCGGAGCGGAACTTGTCCTTGACGTAGGCGCGGGTCTCGTCGCCCGGCTCGGTGGCGCCCTTGTCCAGGAGGCGACGGTAGGTCGGGCTGATGCGGAGCTGCGGGAGGCCGTCCTCGTTGAGGACCGCGACGTACTCCTCCTCCACCTTCACGACGTAGACGTCGGGGATCACGTACTGCGACGGCTGCGGGTTGTAGCGGCTGCCGGGCTTCGGATCGAGCTGCTGGATGATCTCGATGTGGTGCTTGAGCTCCTCGAGCGTCAGGTTCAGCTTGCGCGAGAGCTCCGGGATCTGGTGATTCTGCAGCAGGCGGAGGTGCTCGGTGACGATGACGTCGGCGGGCGTGCCGTCGAGGTTCAGGTGCCGGACCTGCAGGGTCAGGCACTCCTGCAGGTCACGCGCCGCGACGCCCACCGGGTCGAAGCTCTGGATGAGGCGCAGGACCTCTTCCACCTGATCCACGGGCCAGGGCCCCATGCCCGCAATCTCGTCGACGGAGGCGACCAGGTACCCGTCATCGTCCAGGTTGCCGATGATGGCCTCGCCGATCTCGCGGACGGTGTCGTCGTTGGTCTGGAGAGAGAGCTGCCACTCGAGGTGATCGGTGAGCGAACTGGAGGTCGAGAGCGTGTTTTCGATGGGCGGCAGCTCGCGGACTTCCTGCGGCGCCCGCGGGCGATAGCTGTCGTCCAGGTACTCCCCGAAGAAGTACTCGTAGTCCGCATCGTCCCAGGTGTCGTTCTTCTGGTCGGGCTTGGGCGCCTCGGGTTCCTTCTCCGTGGCGGGCTGCGCGTCGGCGGCCTGGAGGTCCTCGGTCGGGATCTCCTCGAGCAGCGGGTTCTCCACCACTTCCTGCGTGAGCAGATCCGCGAGCTCGAGCGTGGACATCGGCAGCAGCTTGATCGCCTGCTGCAGCGAGGGCGTCAGAATGAGCTTCTGCGCCAGCTTGGTTTGAAGTCTCTGCGATATCGCCATGCCGGACTCCCCCGATTCTAGTCCAGCCTGAAATCGGTCCCGAGATAAATCCGCCGGACCTCTTCGTCGGCGGCCAGGACCTCGGGTGTGCCACTGCGGAAGATGCTGCCGTCGGTCACGATGTGCGCGCGATCGGTGATGCGCAGCGTCTCGCGCACGTTGTGATCCGTGATCAGGATCCCGATGCCGCGCGCCTTCAGGTGGAAGATGATCGCCTGGATGTCGGTGACGGCAATCGGATCGATCCCGGCGAACGGCTCGTCCAGCAGGATGAAGCGCGGGGACATGACGAGCGCGCGCGTGATCTCCGCGCGCCGGCGCTCGCCGCCGGAGAGCGTGTAGGCGGCCGCCCCGGCCAGCGCCGTCAGCCCCAGTTCGGCGAGCAGGTCGCGCGCCCGCTGCCGCCGCTCGGCGGCGCTGAGCGGCAGCGTCTCGAGGATCGCGAGCACGTTCTGCTCGACCGTCAGGCCGCGGAAGATCGACGCCTCCTGCGGGAGGTAGCCGATGCCCTTCCGGGCGCGCACGTACATCGCGTCCTCGGTGATGTCGGCGCCGTCGAGCAGCACGCGGCCCGAGTCCGGCGCCGTCAGCCCGACGGTCATGTAGAACGTCGTCGTCTTGCCGGCGCCGTTCGGGCCGAGGAGGCCGACCACTTCGCCGGCGCGCACGTCGAGGCTCACGCCCTTGACGACCGTGCGTCCGCCGTAGGTCTTGGTCAGGGCCTGGGTTTCGAGAATCGACATCAGCGGGGGGGCGTGCCGGAGCATTTGCCCCCACGCGTCTCGGTCCGGACTTCCTGGTTGCCGTCGATGGTGACCCGGTCCGACGAGCGATAGAAGGTCAGCGTCTTGCCGGCCGACTCGTTGCACTCGTCCACGTACTTCACGGGTGACCCGACGATGACGTAGCGCTCGTCCGCGGGGAGATAGGTGAGCTCCTGCCCCGTCGCGGTGCGGGCGCCGATGACCGCGGTGACGCCGCCGCGGGCCTCGAGCCGATCGAGCGCGTTCTCGTCGCGGGCCAGCGCGAGCTCGATGTGGTTGGCGCGGAGGTCGCCCTGCTCGCCGATCATCCGGGCCTGCGTGTCGGGCGCCCGGGTCTCGTAGATGGCCCGCCGGGTCTCGTCGGCGTACTGGAACGTGGAGGCGACCACGATGGTCGTCTTCGAACCGCCCGCCGCCGCGCCGTCCTCCGGCGTCAGCACGAGCGTCGTGCGGACCTTCCCACTCGCCTGGAGATCGCCGCGCGCCTCGTCGAGCGTGATCGTGTCGGACACGATCTGCGTGTCGCCCTGGAGCAGGCGCGCCTGGCCCGTGTAGACGCCGCGCCGGGCCTGCTCGTCATAGGTCATCGTGTCGGAGACGATGATGACCGGCTCGCGATCGCCGAGGAGGCCGGGCCGCCGGGCCGCCGGGGCCGCGCCATCGGCCGAGGCCGTCGGCTGCATCGTGCTCTTGACCGTGCCGGAGGCCGCCATCGCCCGCGGCGACAGCGTGATGTCGATGGTGTCGGCGTCGATGCGGAGGGCCGTGTCGCTCACGTTCGGCAGCGTCGTGCCTTCGCGGCCCGAGAGGGCGAGCGTGCCGGCGTCGATGCGATAGGTGGCCTCCGCGCTTCCAGCGCGCATCGGGCCGTCCTCGAAGCGGAAGGCGCCGGCGAAGACCGCCTCCTCCAGCGCACCGGAACCGCCGGCCAGCCGGGTGGTGAGCGTGCGCGCGCGGGCCGTCCGCGCCGGACGGCCGCGCACGGCACTCTCCGTGAACACGACGCCATCCTTGAACGTCATCGCGGTCAGTCCCTGTCCGGGACGGCCGGACGCCGTGAGCTCGACGGAGCGAATGGTCCTCGGCGGCGTTTCCCCCGCGGCGGGAAGGTCCACCGACACCTGCTCGCGGCTGACGAGGCTCGTGACGGTGCCGTCCGGCGCGAGCGCGACCTCCGTCCACTCGCCGGAGAGCCGCTGCCCGTCGCTGCCGTCCTGGTTGGCCATCTGGATGCTGGACTGTCCGGCCAGCGTGGTGCGCTCGAGCGTGCGCCCGTCCTCCCCGTAATCCAGGTTGATGTCGCGGGCGCGCATGGCCCGGAGGGCGCCCATGCCCGTGCCCCCGGTCACCGACGCGTTGCCGCGCAGCTCGATGTGGTCCGGCTCGTCGCGATCCGCGAAGAGGAAGACCGTGGCCTCGTCGGCCTCGATGATCTGCCCGTCGCGCACCATGCGGACGCCGCGCTCGAAGCGCATGTAGCGATCGTTGCGCGCGAACCCGGCGCTGCCGGCGGCGACGTCCATGGGCCCCTCGCCCTCCCCCGCCGCAAACCGCACCACGGCCTGGTCCAGCAGCGAGACGATGTTCCGCTGCTCGTCGTACGTGAAGCCGATGCCCGCGCCCGCCATCCGGCCGCGGCTGAACTGCACCGGGCCCGGCGCGCGGACGATGCCCTCGGCCTCGGCGTAGCTGGCCGCCCCGGCCGTGGCCGTCAGCCCGTCGCTCGCCGTCAGGGTCACGTCCCCGGTCATGTCGTAGCTGCTGTTGTTGGTCCCGACGGCGGCCTCGTTCCCCGTGACGACGAAGTTGCGCCCGGACCGGTTGTCCACCATCAGCTTGACGCCGACGAGCTTCGTCAACCCGTCTCCGTAGGTGACCTGCCTGTCGAATTCCACCCGCAGGTCCTGGCGGGAGCCGCTGAGCTGGATGGCCTCCCCGCCGCGCGTCTCGACGGTCGAGGTTGGATCGAGGCGGTCGAGCGGCGCCGCGCCGGTGCGCACCTCACGCGGACGGAGGGCGTAGACGACGAAAACGGCCACCGAGAGGCCCACGAGCGCAATGCCCAGACGCAGGCGCTTCCGCCACATACATGGATTGTACCAGCGTGGTGCGCCCGGAACGGGGAAACCGCGCCGGGTCTGTTTCCGGTAGGCGACCCTGAAGGGTCGCCTCTACAGCGCACGCGAGCGAAAACGTGGGTGCGCGAGCGAGAACGTGGCGGCTGCCGCGGGCTTG
>CAZUGF010000007.1:0-27164 GCA_964619705.1 uncultured Bifidobacteriaceae bacterium | reverse complement strand
GGTAGGCGACCCTGAAGGGTTGCCTCTACAGCGCACGCGAGCGAGAACGTGGGTGTGCGAGCGAGAACGTGGGTGGGGGGCTAGAACGTGGCGGCTGCCGCGGGCTTGCCGGGTAGGCGACCCTGAAGGGTCGCCTCTACCTCTGGCGTGCGAGCGAGAACGCAGCCGCGTACTCCGCGTCTGCCGGGCGGCCCAGCGCGAGGTTCGCGATGTACTCGCCCACGACGGGACCGTGCTTGAACCCGTGCCCCGACCCGCCGCCGGCAATCCAGACGTTGTCGAAGTCCGGATGGCGGTCGATGAGGAAGTGCTCGTCCGCGGTGTTCTCGAGCTGGCAGACACGGGTCTCGATGATCGGCTGGCCCCGCATGGCCGGGAAGCGCCGGGCGACGTACTCGTGGGCGCGGCGCACGTAGTGCGGCGTCACAATCCGCTCATCGCTGTCGGGGTTCATCTCCATGACGTCCCCGACCGGGCAGACCTTGAGGCCGCGGCGATCGAAGTCCGGGAAACCGTAGTAGCTCGCCTCGGAGAACACGGGCAGGTTGGGCCAGGAGAAGCGCGTGTCACCCGGCGGCGGTCCGAAGAGGAACACCTCCCGGCGCGGGACCTGGATCTTCGGACCGACGATGGCCGGGAAGAGCGCCGGCAGCCAGGGGCCGCAGGCGAACACGAACGTGCCGCCGGAGACGCGGCCGCCGGACTCGATCTCCAGGTCCGTCAGCACCCGGCCGGCCGTGCGGCCCGGGCGCCCGCGCGCAATGGTCAGCGTGCCGCCCTTGCGCTCGAAGGCTTCGCCGACGGCGATGATGGACTCACGCGCGCGCAGGATGGAGGCGCCGGGCTCGTAGAGGCCGACCTCCATCCCCACGGGATCGATCTGCGGCCATCGCGTCCGCACCTCGTCGGGCCCGAGCCGCTCGAACGGCACGCCCAGGCGCGTGAAGATCTGCGTCGTCGCCTCGTAGCCGGGTGTCCACGCGGCGCCGAGCTGCACGCGCCCCGCCCGGTACATCAGGCGGCGGCCGAACTCCTGCTCGCGCGCCTGCCACCGTGTCATCGCCTCCGCGGCCCAGCGGGAGTAGGCCTCGCGGTCACCGTACCCGATGCGGATCTGGCGCGTCTCGTCGCCGGACGTGGCGCGCGAGTTGCCCGGGCCGTAGACGTCGAGCAGCGTGACCCGGGCGCCCTGCTCCCGGAGGATCAGGGCGGTCCAGGCCCCGAATGCGCCCGCGCCGATGACCACGACATCCGGTGCGCCGGCGGCAATGGCCGGCGCCTGGGCGCCGAGTGCAAGGGGACGGAGGCCCGCCGCAGCCAGTCCGGTCCCGGTGGTGGTGAGGAAGCGCCGCCGGTTGATGGAGGGCATTGGGGGCAGATTGTACTGTGCGGGAGGTTCGGGGGAGGTTCGGGGGAGGTTCTGGGGAGGTGCTGGGGAGGTGCGGGGAGGTTCGCTACCGGAAGTCCTCCACGCGCAGTTCGAGATATTTCTCGCCGCGGAACTCGTTCTCCTCCAGCGTGTACGCGATCTCCACGCCCGCCTTCTGCGCCGTGAGCGCCTCGCCCCGCTCGGCGGCGTTCCACTGGATGCCGCGCAGGACACGGCCGTCCTGGCGGAACGACATCTTCAGGTGCCGCTCCTTCAGCGTCCGTGGACCGTCGACGATCGTCACCGGACCGGCGTGGAACTTCGGCCGGGGGTTGCCGGCGCCGAACGGGGCGAGCGCGGCCAGTTCCTCGACGACGCGGTCCGTGATCGCGCCGAAGGCGAGCGGCGCGTCGAGCCACAGGCGGGGACGCAGGTCGTCCGGCTCGAGCTGCGTGTCGGCGTGCGCGTTCACCGCCAGGCGGAACTCCCGAATGCGCGCCGCCTCGATCTGGAGACCCGCGGCCTGCCGGTGGCCGCCGAACCGTCCCAGCATCGGCGCGCACGACTCGAGGGCGCCGAGCATGTCGAAGCCCGGGATGCTGCGGCACGACCCGTGCGCCACCCCGTCCTCGACCGACAGGACGATGGCCGGCCGGTAGTAGTGATCCACCAGCTTCGACGCGACGATGCCGATGACGCCGCGGTGCCAGCCGTCGCCGGCCACGACGAGGACGCTGCGCGCGCCCACCTCCGGATCCGTGTCGACGATCTTCCGCGCCTTGGCAACGATGTCCTGTTCCTCGGCGCGGCGGCGCGTGTTCTCGATCTCGAGCTGCCCGGCCAGGCCGCGCGCCTCGTCGGCCATCCCCTCGTCCGCGGCCAGCAGCAGCCGGGCGGCAATGTCCGGCGTGCTCATCCGCCCCGCCGCGTTGATGCGGGGCGCGACCATGAAGGAGATGTGATAGCTGTCGATGGTCTTGCCCGTCAGGTTGCTCGCGTCGAGCAGCGCCCGGAGGCCGACCTTGTGCGGGCCCTTCGAGAGCATCTGCAGGCCGAGCCGCGCGATGACGCGGTTCTCGCCGACGAGCGGGACGACGTCAGCCAGCGTGCCGATGGCCGCCACCTTGACGAAGCCGGGGACCCAGGCGCTCTTGCCCGCCCGCGCGCAGAGGGCCTGCACGACCTTGAGAGCGACGCCGACGCCCGCGAGGTTCTTGTCGGGGTACGTGCAGTCGTGGCGCTTGGGGTTGACGACCGCCACCGCCGACGGCAGCTCCGTGTCCGGCTCGTGATGGTCGGTGATCACGAGGTCGATGCCCAGCTCGCGCGCGCGCCTGGCCGCATCGGCGCCCCGGATGCCGCAGTCCACGGACACGACCACCTGCACGCCGTCCGCCTTGAGCCGATCGAACGTGGCCGGCTGCAGGCCGTACCCGTCGCGCACGCGCTCGGGGACGAAGTGCATGACGTTGCCGCCCAGCAGTTCCAGCGTGCGGCGCAGGATCACGGTCGACGTGATGCCGTCCACGTCGTAGTCCCCGTGCACGGCGATGCGCTCGCCCGCGGCAATCGCCTGTTCCAGGCGCGTGACGGCCCGGTCCATGTCGGCGAGGCGGAAGGGGTCCAGCAACTGATCGAGCGACGGTGCCAGGAAGGCGCGTGCCTGATCCGGGTCGTCCAGGCCGCGGATGACCAGCAGCCGGGCCGTGATGGGTGAGACGCCCAGCTCCGCCGACAGGCGGCTGGCGGCCGCCTCGTCGCACGGATGGGTCTTCCAGATCCGCGGAACCATTCAGGCCGGCGCCGATCCCTCGGGCGCGGGCTCCTCGAGGGGCTCGATGCCGATCTGGCCCATGGCGCGGAACTTCTGGTAGCGCGCCTCCAGGCGCGCGTCGCCGTCCATCCGCGAGACCTCCTCCAGCGCGCGGTCGAGGGCGATGTCCAGGAGGGCCGCGGCCTGCTTGGGGTCCGTGTGCGCACCGCCGACCGGCTCGGCGACGATCTCGTCGATGAGCCCGAGCGACTGCAGGTCCGGCGCGGTGATGCGGAGCGCCTCGGCGGCTTCCATCTTGCGGTTCGCATCGCGCCACAGGATGGCCGCGCAGCCCTCCGGCGGAATCACGCTGTAGATGGCGAACTCGTGCATGAGGACGCGATCGCCGACCGCGATCCCGAGCGCGCCGCCGCTCCCGCCCTCGCCGTGCACGATGACGATCACCGGGACGTCGAGCATGGCCATCTCGCGCAGGTTGACCGCGATGGCCTCGGCCACGCCGCGCTCCTCGGACTCGATGCCCGGGTACGCCGCCGGCGTGTCCACGAAGCAGAGGACCGGGCGGCGGAACTTCTCCGCCAGCTCCATCAGCCGCAGCGCCTTGCGGTACCCCTCCGGCCGGGCGTACCCGAAGTTCCGGAAGATCTTCTGCTTGGTATCGCTCCCCTTCTGGTGCCCGATGACCATGACCGGCCGATCCTTGTAGTCCGCCATGCCGGCCACGATGGCGTGGTCGTCCGCAAAGCGGCGGTCGCCGTGGAGCTCGACGAAGTCCGTGCAGAGGCGATCGACGTAGTCGAGCGTGGTCGGGCGCGCGGGATGCCGTGCGACGAGCACGCGCTGCCAGGCCGTCAGGTTCTTGTAGAGCTCCCCCCGGATGGCGGAGATGCGGCGCTCCAGGCGCTCGATCTCGCGGTTGCGATCCTCCGTGGCCGGGAGCATCGAGAGGGCCTCGATCTCCTTGAGGAGGATGCCGATGGGTTCTTCGAAGTCGAGAAGGTCGGCCATAGTCTCAGTGCACGATTACCGTGCCGTCGCCGCAGAGCCGCTCCACGGCGGCCACGAACTGCTCCGACGGGCGGACCCGGATGGACGGGTTGACGTCGACCCGCACGCGTGTGTGCGCGCCGCCGCCGTTCACCTCCACCTCGATGGCGAGGGGACGGTCGCCGCGATGGGCGGCCACCACGTCCCACAACTGGCCTATCGTCTCACGCGGCGTGCCGGCCTTCAAATGAATCCGCACCCCGCGCGACAACCGTTCGCGCAGGAGGGCCATCGGGAGGACCTCGGTGGCCTGGAGGCGCGCGGACTCCTCGTCGCGTTCGAAGCGGCCGCGCACGAGGAGCAGCGCGCCGTTCTCGCAGGCGGCGCGGTACCGGGCGTAGGCCTCGGGGAAGACGACCACTTCGACGGCGCCGTGCTGATCCTCGAGCGTGAACACGCACATCGGATCGCCCTTCTTCGTCTTGAGCGGACGGAGGCCGGAGACGAGCCCGCCGACGTGCGCGTCCTCGACGAGGAGGCGGCCTGGCGATCCGTCGGTCGAGGTGGGCAGCTCGCCGAGCGTGAGGTCGCCGACGGTCCGGGCACCGAACGCGCGCAGGTCGTCGGCGTGGCGATCGATGGGATGGCCGCTCAGGAAGAGGCCGAGCGACTCCTTCTCGTACCCGAGCAGCTCCATCTCGGACCAGGGCGCGCTGTCGGGCAGGCGGATGATGCTCAGGCCGCCTTCGCCGCCGCCGCCGAACAGGTCCGCCTGTCCGCGATCGCGGTCGCGCTGCGTCCGGTTTCCGTGCTCGAGGGCGCCGTCGACGGCGCCGAGGAGCGTCGCACGGCCGGTGGTGAGCGGCACGCCCTCGGGGATCAGGGAGTCGCACGCCCCGGACTTGACCAGGGCCTCGAACACGCGCTTGTTACAGAGGCGCAGGTCCAGCTCCTCGCAGAGCTGATGGAGCGAGGTGATGCGGCCGCTGGCCTCGCGGACCTGGAGGATGGCACGGATGGCGCCCTCGCCGAGGCCCTTGATGGCCGTGAGGCCGAAGCGGACGCCCTCCGGCACGACCGTGAAGTGGAGCTGGCTCTCGTTGATGTCCGGGGGGCGCACGGCGATGCCGCGGTCGCGGCACTCGCCGATGTAGAGGGCCAGCTTGTCCGTGTTGGCGGCCTCGATGGTGAGCAGCGCCGCGGCGAAGTGCCGGGGATAGTTGGCCTTGAGGTACGCCGTCTGGTAGGCCAGGAACGCGTAGGCCGTCGAGTGCGACTTGTTGAAGCCGTACCCGGCGAAGTACTCCATCAGGTCGAAGATCCGCGCGGCCTTCTTCTCGTTGACCCCGTGCGTGCGCGCGCCCTCCATGAACGCCTCACGCTGCCGGGCCATGACCGCCGGGTCCTTCTTGCCCATGGCCTTGCGCAGCACGTCGGACTGGCCGAGCGAGAAGCCCGCCAGGACCGAGGCGATCCGCATCACCTGTTCCTGGTACGCGATGACGCCGTAGGTGTCCGAGAGGATGGGCTCGAGCTGCGGCAGCTCGTACTTGACCTCGCTCCGTCCCGCCTTGCGCGCGATGAAGTCGTCCACCATGCCGCTCTTGAGCGGACCGGGGCGATAGAGCGCGTTCATGGCGATCAGGTCGTCGAGACGCTGCGGCTTGGCCTTGCGCAGGATCTCGCGCATGCCGGAGCTCTCGAACTGGAAGATCCCGTATGTCTGCCCGTCCACGAAGAGCTGGTAGGTCTTCGCATCGTCGAGCGGCACGGCGTCGATGTCGAGGTCGACGCCCTCGGTGCGCCTGATCTCGCCGAGCGCGTCCTGGATGAGCGTGAGCGTGCTCAGGCCCAGGAAGTCCATCTTGAGCAGGCCGACGCGTTCGACCTCCTTCATCGCCCACTGGGTCGTGATTTCGTCGCGGTTGCTCTTGAAGAGCGGCGCGTAGTCCGTGATGGGCCCCGGCGCGATCACGACGCCGGCGGCGTGGACGCCGGCATTGCGCGACATGCCCTCGAGGCGGCGCCCCATCTCCAGCAGGTCCTTGACGCGCGAGTCCTGGTCGCGCATCTGCCGCAGGACCGGGTTCTCGGCCACCGCCTTCTCCAGCGTCATGTCGAGCGCGGCGGGGATCTGCTTGGCAATGCGGTCCACCTCCGCATACGGCATGTCCATCGCGCGGCCGACGTCGCGGACGACGGCCTTGGCCTTCATCGTGCCGAAGGTGATGATCTGCGAGACGTTCTCGCGCCCGTACTTGCGCGTGACGTACTCGATGACCTCGCCGCGCCGCCGCTCGCAGAAGTCCACGTCGATATCGGGCAGCGACACGCGCTCGGGGTTCAGGAACCGCTCGAACAGCAGGTCGTAGTGCAGCGGGTCCACGTCCGTGATGCGCAGGCACCACGCCACGAGGCTCCCCGCCGCCGATCCGCGGCCCGGCCCGACGGGAATGCCCTGCTCGCGTGCGTAGCGGATGAAGTCCCAGACGATGAGGAAGTACCCGGGGTACCCCATCTTCTTGATCATCGCGATCTCGTAGGCGAGACGCGCCTCGTACGCCGCGATGTCGTGGCGGAGCTTCCCCTCCTGCTCGAGCTGCCGCAGGCGCGGGAGCCGCTGCGCGAAGCCCAGGCGCGCTTCGTGCTCGAAGTACCCGTCCAGCGTGAAGCCCTCCGGCACCGCGAAGTTGGGCAGGTGGTTCTCGCCGCTCGGAATCGTGACGTCGCACCGCTCCGCGATCAGCAGCGTGTTGGACAGGGCCTCCGGGTAGTCCCCGAAGACCTGCCGCATCTGCGCCGCCGTCTTCAGGAAGAACTGGTCGCCGTGGTAGCGGAGCCGGTGCGCGTCGTTGACCGACTTGCCCGTGCCGATGCAGAGCAGGATGTCGTGCGGCTTGTCGTCCCCGTGCCGGAGGTAGTGCACGTCGTTCGTGCACACGAGCGGCATGCCGAGATCCCGGGCAATCGGCAGCAGCCCGTTGTTGACGATGCGCTGCTCCTCGATGCCCTGGAACTGCATTTCGAGGAAGAAGTTGCCCGCGCCGAGGATGTCCCGGAACGTGGCGGCGGCGGCCAGCGCCTTCGCCGGCTGCGGTCCGCGGATCTCGCTGGCAACCTCGCCCTTGAGGCAGCTGCTCAACCCGATGAGCCCCGCGCTGTGCTCGGCCAGCAGCGCCTTGTCGATGCGCGGCTTGTAGTAGAAGCCCTCGGTGTACCCGGCGGAGACGAGCTTGATCAGGTTGCGGAAGCCCGTCTCGTTCTCGGCCAGCAGGACGAGGTGGTTGGCGGTCTCTCCCGCCGTGCCGTTCTTGTCGAAGCGGCTGCCCGGCGCGACGTACACCTCGCAGCCGAGAATCGGCTTGATGCCGCGCTTGCGCGCCGCATCGTGGAACACGACCGACGAGAACATGTTGCCGTGCTCGGTGACCGCCAGCGCCGGCATCCCGAGCTTCGCGGCCTCGTCCAGGAGCTCGTCGATGCGGCAGGCCCCGTCGAGGAGCGAGAACTCCGTGTGCAGGTGAAGGTGGACGAAGTCAGACATGGGAGGCCTCGCGGCGGTGCCGCTCGGTGGGCAGGATCCCGGACACGCCTCCGCAGCTCGTCATCCTATTCCCACTCGATCGTGCTGGGCGGCTTGGAGCTGATGTCGTACACCACCCGGTTGATACCCTTGACCTCGTTGACGATGCGCGAGGAGATCGACGCCAGGAGATCGTGCGGCAGGCGCGCCCAGTCGGCGGTCATGCCGTCCAGGCTCTCGACCGCACGAATCGCGATCGTGAACTCGTAGGTGCGCGCGTCGCCCATCACCCCGACACTCTGCACGGGCAGCAGCACCGCAAAACTCTGCCAGAGCCGCTCGTACCAGCCGGACGTGCGCATCTCGTCGGCGACGATGGCGTCCGCACGCTGCAGCAGGTCCAGCCGCTCGCGCGTCAGCGGTCCCAGGAGGCGCACGGCCAGGCCGGGCCCCGGGAACGGCTGCCGGACCAGGAACTCCTTGTCGATGCCGAGGTCGCGCCCGACGGCACGGACCTCGTCCTTGAACAGCTCGCGGAGCGGCTCCACCAGGCGGAAGCGCATCCGCTCCGGCAGCCCGCCCACGTTGTGATGGCTCTTGATCGTCGCGGAGGGCCCGCGCACCGACACCGACTCGATCACGTCGGGATAGAGGGTCCCCTGCGCGAGGAAGTCGAAGCTCCCCAGCCGCGCGGCCTCCGCCTCGAAGACGTCGATGAATGCCGCGCCGATGATCTTCCGCTTCTGCTCGGGGTCGGTCACCCCGGCCAGGCGATCCAGGAAGGTGTCCGACGCGTCGACGAAGTGCACCGGAAGGCGGAGCTTCTTGTAGCGCTCGACCACCTGCGCCGCCTCGTCCTTCCGGAGCAGCCCGTTGTCCACGAAGATGCACTCGAGGTGCTTGCCGATGGCCCGGTGCAGCAGGGTGGCGGCCACCGTGGAGTCCACGCCGCCGGACAGCGCGCAGACGACGCGTCCCTCCCCCACCTGTTCGCGAATCCTGGCCGTCGCCTCTTCGATGAAGGAGGCAATCGTCCAGTCGCCGGTGCACCCGCACACGTCGACGGCAAAGTGCCGCAGGATGTCGCTGCCCCGCTCGGTGTGCGCCACTTCCGGATGGAACAGCAGCGCGTAGAACCCGCGATCCGGCGCTTCCATGGCCGCGATCGGCGCGTTGTCACTGGTGGCCGTGACGGCGAAGCCGGGCGGCGCCGCCGCGACGAAGTCGCCGTGGCTCGCCCACACACGCAGCGTCTCCGGCATGTCCGCGAGGACGCGCGTCTCCTCGCCCGTCCGGCGGATGAGCGCGTGCCCGAACTCGCGATGCGGCGCGCTGCCGACCGTGCCGCCGAGCACGTCGGTCATGAGTTGCATCCCGTAGCAGATGCCCAGCGTCGGCAGGCCGAGCTCCAGGACGCGCGGGTCCGGCCGCGGCGCGCCCTCCTCTCTCACGCTGCTCGGGCCGCCCGAGAGCACCAGCCCGACAGGCTGCCGGGCCTGGATGCTCTCGATCGGCGTGTCGAAGGGGACGATCTCCGAGTAGACGGAGAGCTCGCGCAGTCGCCTGGCGATGAGCTGGGTGAACTGCGATCCGAAATCGAGGACGAGTATTGTTTGATGTGCCACTGAGGGTCCGAGGTAAGAACGCTATTATAACTGTCGATGCTCCCGATGCTGGCAGCGATCGGCGCGATGGCGATCATTCTCGTCCAGGCGCCCGCGCCCGTGCCTGCCACCCTCGACCCGCGCTGGACCGTGGCGCTCGCCTCGTCGCCGGCCGCGCCGCCCGCCTACGATGCCGACACGGCCTACGTGCCGCTGCGCGACGGATCGCTGCTGGCCGTCGGCCTCGATCGCGGCGCCGTGCTCTGGCAGCGTGAGATTCGCACCGCCATCGCACCCGCCACCGGCGGCGGGATGGTGTACGTCGCGACGGATGGGCACGTCGAGGCGATGGGCACGGCGGATGGCGTGACGCGCTGGCGCGCGCCGCTGCCGGGCCGCATCATCCTCGTGGCGTGGGACAACGGCTGGCTGCTCTGCGGGACCGACGCCGGCGACCTCGCGGCGCTGCGCGCCCTGGACGGGTCCCTGGTCTGGCGCGCGGACCTCGGCGCCCCCCTCGTGACGCCGCCCGCGGCGGGCCTGGACCGTCTCTACCTCGGCCTGGACGGCGCCCGCGTGGCCGCACTCGATCTGGCCACCGGCGCGACCGTCTGGGAGCGGACGCTCGGCGGCCCGATCACCGCGCTCTCCGTCACGGCGGACCAGCTCATCGCGGGGACGAGCGCCCGCGGCGTGGTGAGCCTGGACATCAGGAACGGACGCCAGCGCTGGCACTGGCGCGTCGGCGGCGCCGCCATCGGCGCGGCGACGAGCGACGAACGCCACATCTATTTCGCCTCGCGCGACAACGTGGTGCGCGCCGTGGACCGGGGCAACGGGAACCTCAAGTGGTACGCGGAGCTGTCGTCGCGCCCGGTGGGCGGCCCCGTCCTCTTCGACGGGGCCGTCCTCGTGCCGCTCTCGACCGCGATCGAGCTGCTCGATCCGGCGACGGGCAAGGCCGTCGGTACGATTCCCGCGCCCGGTGAACTCAGCACGCCGCCGCACGTGCGCCCCGAGGCGCGCGCGACGAGCGCCACGCTGGTCGCCATCACCCGCGACGGGCACCTGCAGGGCGCCGGGGCTCGCTTCGAGCCGCCGGCGGTGCCTCTGACAACCCTGCCGGGGACGGCGGTGGTGCCGTGACAGCCGGGGACGCGTCGGCGTGGAGCGCAATCCGGTAGAGCCGGAGGTAGGACGCGGCGCCGGCCAGGCCGATGTACTGGAACACCAGGCCGCGAATCACCCACGCCAGTATCTGCAGCGGCAGCGCGGCAAGCCCGACGAACGGCACGAACGCGATGAGGCCGAGGGCCGCCGTCGCCAGCACCGATGCCGCCGTCGTCAGGATCATGAGGGCCAGGATGGCCGCCAGCAGTCCGAGCATCGTGAGGGTCTCGCGCGCGAGCAGCCGCACGACACGCGCCAGGGCCTCGGAGAGCCCGCAGTCGTCATGGGCGATCGCGATCTGCGCCAGCAGGTAGACGAAGTTCGCCAGCGTGATCCAGGCGATGAGGGCGGCGGAGGCCATGCCGACGAGGACGGGACCGCCGGAGAGGGCCATGCGCGGCGGACCGAACACCAGGACCGCGTAGGCGCCGACCGCCACCAGGTACGCGAGGCCCAGCCCGGTGCCGAGCACCAGGTAGCGCGAGAACAGCGCACGCGTGCCCGCCATGAAGCGCTCGAGGGTGAACCGATTCGCGCGGGCCAGGACGTCGGCCCGGAGCGGCGGATGCTCGATGGCGCCCGCCCACCGCTCCCCGTCCACGAGTACCGTGATCGTACCGGCCTTGACGGCGAACATCAGCACCGAGCCGCCGCAGACCACCAGGGACAGGGCGCCGAGGAACGCGGCCAGCGCGACGGGCTGCGCCATCAGCATCTCCACGATCGCGGGGACGGCATCGTTGAGGCCCAGGCGCAGCCACTCGGCCGGGTCGCCTTCGACGAGGAGCGCCACGAGGGCGACGCCGCCGAGGATGGGCACGACGAGCAGCGTCTTGAAAAGGGCGTCGGCGGCGAGCTGGACGAGGACCACCGGCCAGTTGGCCGCGGCGACGAGGGCGCCCCGCTTCAGCAGCAGCTCGAGCGGGCGGGAGGGCTTCATCAATCGGTGAGTCCCCCATGTTACCTCGGTACAATGGCCTGACCGTATGCGCCCGCCCTCTTTCATCAGCCGGTCGCTGATCCGCCTGGCGGTGATCGGCGGGATGCTGGTCGTCACGGTCTGGCTCGGCGGTATCGGCCTCGGGCGGCTCACGTTCGGGAGCGACCAGGCGGCCTCGCGCGCGCGCATCGATGCGGCCGTCACCGAGGCCGTCGGCGCCATCGAGGCCCGCCTCCACGAGACCATTCGCGCCGCACGCGTGGACGCACCAACGCTGCAACTGGCGGAGGGCGGCGACGTCAGCGGCCAGCAGGCGTTGTTCACACGCCTGGCGAGCGCGGCCCCGCCGGGGGCGCCGGCCGTCTCGATCACGGCATACGGCGAGACGACCACGCCGGTCGCCTGGGCCGGACGTCCCACGGGCGTGCCGGATGCCCGCATCACCGGCCCGGACGCCACCTTCCTGGCCCCGGGCCCGCAGGGCCTGCGCATGGTCCGCGTCGTGGCGCTGGAGGACCCGCCGGGGGGCGGACGCCGCGTCGGGACACTGGTGGCGGAGGCGCTGCTCGGCTCGGGCATCGATGCCGACGGACCAGACGGGTACATCCTGCCCACGCGCCTGATCGACGTCGCCGTGCGGCCGCGCTTCGAGGGCGGCGGCGCGCCGGGGCCGGACGAGATCCTCGTCCGCGCCGCCGGGGGCGACGTCCTGGCCACCGCCAGCGTGTCCGCAGACGCCCTGGCCGCCACGCGCGCCGCGTTCAACGCGCGCGTGCGTAGTGCCGTCCTGCTGGCGCTGGCCATCGTCGCGCTCCTGGCCACCGCGCCGCTGCTGGACTGGCGCCGCGTCGCGCGTACGTCGAGAACGGGACTCGTGACGACGACGGGGGTGGCCGCGCTGCTGCTGGCCGCGCGCGCGCTGGTGGCCCTGGCGATTCGCGAGTCGGGCCTGGCGGGCGCGCCACTGCTCGAGCCTCCAGGCCTGGGGGACGTCTTCTTCCGCTCCCCGCTGGATTTCCTGGCGTCGAGCCTGTTCGCCGGGGCGCTGGTGGTGCTTGCCGGTTCCACGCTGGACCTGTGGCGCGTGGCACGCCGGGGCGGCGGCCTCGTCCTCGACACGCCCGGCCGGACCGCCGCGTTCCTCGCGACGCAGGGGGCGGCCGGCGCCGTCGTGACGGCGATCGTCGTGGCGTACGAAGCATTCCTCCGCTTCGGCGTGGCCGCGGTGCCCTCCGACATCCTGCACTTCGGCCTGCGCCCGTGGGACTGGCATCGCCTGGCCATCGTCAGCGGCCTTGTCGTGCTCAACGTGACGGTGATTGCGGCCGGGGTGCTCGTGCTGCGCCTCGCCCGCGCGCCGTGGGCGGTGGGCCCGGCGTCGAGCGCGGCGCGTGCGGCCATGGTGGCGGCATGGCTGGTGGCCCCGGTGGCCGCGATCGCCTTCCGCCTCGTGGACGACCGGGCGCCGGCGCTGCCGACGCTCCTCGTCCTGATCTTCGCGGTGGCGGTCGCGTGGCGCATCGGCCGCGTGCGCGTGCGCCTGCGGCATGCGTCACAGGCGGGCCGGCTCATGGCGGCGGTGCTGACGCTGGTCCTGCCGTCGATTGCCTTCTACCCGTCCATCGTGGACGCGTCGGACCGGGCGCGCCACACGCTCGTCGAGACGCGCTTCGCACCCGAGGTGCTGGAGCAGCGCCTCAACCTCCAGCGGCACCTGGCCGATGCGCTGGCCGGGATCGACCGCATGGAGGGGCTCGACGACGTCATCCGTGCCGCGGAGCCGCCGCCGCAAGGTGCGCCGCCCACGGACGCCGCGTTCTTCGTCTGGTCGCAGACGACGCTGGCGGCGCAGCGGTTGACCTCGAGCGTGGAGCTCTACAACGGGAACGGCGCGCTCGTGAGCCGCTTCGCGCTCAAGCTGCCGGACGCGAGCGGGGCGCTGTCCGCGATGGACACCCGCTGCGAGTGGGACGTCTTCGAGGAGGTGTCGCCCTTCTTCGCCGAGGAGCGGCGCCTGCTGCACGCGGGACGGAGCGTCTGCGCCACCCTGCCCGATGGCCGCGTGGAGCGGTACGGGTCCGTCGTCGTGCACCTGATGCTCGACTACGCAAACCTCTCGTTCGTCTCGGCGCAGAGTCCCTACGTTGCGATGCTGCGCGCCGGCCGCACCGAGGCGGCGCCGCCGGTCCGGCGCCCCGTTCACTTCACCGCCTACGGCTGGAGCCGCAAGGTGCTCTACAGCTCGGCCTCCACGGTGAGCCCCATCGACGACGAGACGTTCGCGCGCGCGTCGGCCGGCCGGGAACCGTTCTGGACCGAGATGACGGACAGCGGACGGCGCGCCGAGGCGTACGTCCTGAACGATCGCGGCGCGATCTACATGCTCAGCGCGTGGAAGGAGACGCCGTTCGGCCACCTGGTCGTGCTGGCGGAGCTCGTCACGCTGGCCGTCCTCACGTTCCTCCTCGGTGTACTCGGCGGCATGGTCTACGGGACGGTGGCCGTCCGCACGCCGACCTCGGGACGCGCGCTCCTGCGCGAGGTGCGCGCCAGCTTCTATCGCAAGCTCTTTCTCGCCTTCGTGGCCGCGGCCATCGTGCCGGTGGTGGCCCTCGCCTTCGTGACGCGCGCGTACTTCGCCTCGCTCATGTTTGCCGACATCGAGATGGAAGCCACGCGCACGGCCAGTGTCGCGAGCCGCGTGGTGGAAGACTTCGGCAGCCTGCAGGCGCGCGGCCTGGCGGCGATTCCGCTCATCGACGACAACGTGGTGGTCTGGTTGAGCCGCGTCATCGCGCAGGACGTCAACATCTTCACCGGTCCGACGCTGCTCGCGTCGAGCGAGCGGAACCTGTTCGCGTCCGGGCTGCTGCCGACGCGGACGCCGGGCGATGTCTACCGCGCGATCCTGCTCGAGGGCCGCGCCTCATTCGTCGGGCGTGAAGCGGCGCGCGGGGTGACCTACCTGGTCGCCGCCGCACCGGTGCGCGTGCAGGAGCAGAACGCCATCCTGATGGTGCCGCTCACCTCGCGGCAGCAGGACATCGAGGGGCAGATCGAGGAGCTCGATCGCCGCATGCTGCTCGCGGCCCTGCTCTTCATCATGCTGGGGGCGGGCATCGGCTACTCCATGGCCGAGCGGATCGCGGACCCGGTCAACCGGCTGATGCGCGCGACGCGCCGCATCGCGCGCGGAGATCTGGACGCGCGCGTCCTGGCCACCTCGTCGGACGAGCTCCGGCGCCTGGTGGAGGCGTTCAACGGCATGGCCGAGGACCTGCGGCGCCAGCGGGCGGAACTCGAGCGGACCAACAAGCTGGCCGCGTGGGCCGACATGGCGCGCCAGGTCGCGCACGACATCAAGAACCCGCTGACGCCCATCCAGTTGACCGCCGAACACCTCCAGCGCGTCCACGCCGATCGCGGCCGGCCGCTCGGCCCGCTCGTGGACGACTGCGTGGCGAGCATCCTCGGGCAGGTGCGGCTGCTCCGGCAGATCTCGGCGGAGTTCTCGAGCTTTGCGTCCGCACCCCAGCCGCGCCGCGTGCCGACCGCGCTCGGTCCGCTCGTGCAGGGGATCATCGACCCGTATACGGCGGGCCTGGCCGGGCGCGTCCGCTTCGTCGTGGAGATCCCGACGGACCTGCCGCTGGTCGACGTGGATCCGCTGCTCATCGGGCGGGCGCTGACCAACGTCATCGAGAACGCGCTCCACGCGATGACGAACGGCGGGGCGCTGGTGGTGGCGGCCGCGTCCGATGCCACGGCCGGGACGGTCGCACTGCGCGTGACCGACTCCGGGATCGGGATGGACGCCGAGGCCCAGGCGCGGATCTTCGAACCGTACTTCTCGACCAAGACCACCGGCACGGGACTCGGACTGACGATCGCCAAGCGGAACGTCGAGGCCAACGGCGGGACGATCGGCATCGAGTCCTCCCCCGGCCTGGGCACGAGCGTGTCGATGGTCCTGCCGGTCAGCGCCGCGCGTCCCTGACGGGGCGTGCGCGGGCCCACGGATGCGCGGACCCGTGCCGGCTACGCGTGGTCGGCCGTGTGCTGGCGGTGTCCGCGGAGCCTCGACAGGCCCAGCCCCACGAAGGCGGAGAGCAGGTAGGCGTACGCCATGAGGAGCAGCACCTCGTGCGGACGCGCCACGACGGCCGCGATGAGGACGGCCAGGGCGATCAGCCCGCGATAGCTCCGGCGGATGCCGAGATCGATGGACTTGAAACTGCGGAAGCGGATGGTGCTGACCATCAGCAGCGCCGGCACGAGGACGACGGCGAGGGCCGGCAGCGCCTGCTCGTAGGTCTGGAGGCCGCCGGAGAAGTAGAAGACCGTCGCCGCCGGCACGGCCGCGGCCGCGGGGCTGGGCATGCCGACGAAGTACCGCTTGTCGCTGGCCGCCTGGATGTTGAACCGCGCGAGGCGCAGCGCCGCGGCGGTCACGAAGACGAAGCCCGCGGCCCAGCCGAGCCGCCCGAGCGGGATGAGGCCCCACTGGAACGTGAGGATGGCCGGCGCCATCCCGAACGAGATGAGGTCCGCCAGGGAGTCCAACTGCACGCCGAAGTCGCTGCTCGTGCCGGTCATCCGCGCAATCCGCCCGTCGAGCATGTCCAGGACGATGGCGATGCCGATGAACGGGGCCGCCGTGCTCAGGTCGCCGCGCATGGCGTGAATGACGCAGGCCCAGCCGCAGAACAAATTGGCGATCGTGAAGACGCTCGGCAGCAGCGCGACACCGCGGCGCAGGCCGCGGCGGTCGTGCGGCCGGGGCGCGGAGGCCTGGCGCATGGAGGACGGCGTGCTCGGCGGATCGGCGCTCACGATGGGGTCTCTTCTGGATGCCGGTGTCCGGTTGGGGCGGGCCGCGTCACTCGATCACCGCGAGCGTCGTCTCGCCGGCCACGACGCGATCGCCCGGCGTGACCGCGATCCGCGCGTCGGGCGGGAGGAAGAGATCGATGCGCGACCCGAACTTCATGACGCCGAAGCGCTGGCCGCGCGTCACGCGGTCGCCGGCCTTCAGCCGGCACACGATCCGCCGTGCCAGGATCCCGACGATCTGCCGGCAGACGATCGGCCGGCCGTTCCGCTCGAACCACACCTCGGTCCACTCGTTGAGCTGCCCGGCCTCGACGCGGTACGCCGGGAGGAACCGTCCCGGATGATACTCCACGTGCGTGACGGCGCCCTCGACCGGCGTGCGGTTGACGTGGACGTCCATCGGCGAGAGGAAGATGCTGATCTGGCGCCACTCCCCCGCCGGCGCACCCGGCCCAGGCTTGTCGCCCGCGATCATCACGCGTCCGTCGGCGGGCGAGACGACGATCCCGGGTCCTGCGGGCGTCGTCCGGTCCGGATCGCGGAAGAAGAAGACGAAGAAGGCGGCCAGGACCAGGAACGGCACGGCCCAGCCGCGGCCCGCGCCCCAGCCGGCGGCCAGGGCGAAGGCCAGCGCCGCGAGGATGAATGGCAGGCCCGCACGATCGATGAACATCAAGCTCCCGATCATAGATCGGGCGCGCCGCCGGCCGCGTACATGAGTGGGGCCACCCCGGAGGGTGGCCCTGATGTGTCACACCGATCGTAGGCCTCAGGCAGTCATGGCCTGTGGCTCGCTCCCGCTGCGGTGGCTGCGCAGGATCGCTTCCATCTGGTCTTTGATGTGGAGTTTGCGTTTCTTGAGCGTGACTTCTTCGACTTGCTCGTCGTCCGAGAGGTAGTGCTTGGACTCGAGCTCGACCAGACGATCATCGAGCTCGTGGTGCTTGGAGGCCAACTGGCGATATTCGTCGTTGGTCTCGAGGAGCAGGTTCTTCAAGTCCTGTGCCTCTGCCATCGGGCATGCCTCCCTTCGCCGGGGCCGCGGACCTGACGCCCACCCGCCCCATGGGCGCACTCTACCACCCTCCCGGTGGCGGTTCAACCTCCAGGGACAGGACCAGCGCATCCTCGACCGGCTGCGAGTAGTAGCCGGTCCGGACGCCGGATTCGGTGAAGCCCAGGCCGGCGTACAAGCGCAGCGCCGGCAGGTTGGACCGCCGCACTTCCAGCGTCGCGCGGCGCACGCCGATGGCATGGGCGGCGCCGAGCGCGCCCCGCAGCAGCGCCCGGCCGAGCCCCCGGCCGCGGTAGTCCGGGTGCACGGCGAGGTTGTTGATGTGCATCTCGTCCAGGACCCGCCAGAACGCCACGAACCCCGCGACCGGCCGCTCCGGCAGGCGCACGACGTACACGTAGCAGACGTCGGGCCGGGCCAGTTCGGCTTCGTACCACTCCCGCGTCGTGGGGTTGACGAACGACGCGTGATCGATCGCGACGATGCCGTCGAGATCGGCGGGACCGGAGAGCCGATCGATGCGAGGCGTCATGGCTGCCGCCGACCGCGAACGATCTCGACGTCCGGCCGGCGCACATACAGCGGCTGCAGCGCGTGCGGCGGGCCCGCCAGGCCGCGCGAGGCCTGATCCACGGCCAGGCGCCCGATCCAGCCGGCCAGGAGCGGCGTGTCGACCACGCGGCCCGCGGCCTGCCCGGCCCGTGCCGTGTCCTCGATCGCGGCCGCATAGCGCTGCGCGCCGTCGCCGGCGAACAGGATGGGCGACGCCAGGTGCGGCATCCAGGCGCGGAGGATGGCCTCAGGTAGCCCCACCGCGGGCGGCTCCACCTCCTGGAGGTGCGGCACGCCGCCGTCGGGCGCCGCCGCCGCATCGTACAGTGCGGCGAACACCTCGCCGCGTGCAGCGTCCATCCACGTGCCCACGCGGCCGCCGTCCGCCGGCGGCGCGTCGACGGCCGCGGCGGCAAGCGCGGCGAGCGCGGAGACGCCCACGACCGGCGTGCCCAGGACGAGGGCCAGGCCCTGAATGGCCGCGAGGCCGATCCGGAGCCCGGTGAATGCGCCGGGCCCGGAGGCGACGGCCAGCAGATCCACGTCGGCGAGCGTGCAGCCGGCATCGGCCAGCGCGCGGTCCAGTTCGCCCGGGAGCCGCTCGCCATGCGTGCGCCGGCCATCGCCGGGGACGAGCGCCAGCACATCGTGATGGCGCAGCACGGCGGTGCTTCCGGCGCGGGTGGTGGTGTCGAGGGCGAGAATGAGCACGGGCGGTCGCGGCACTGCCATCGTATACTCGACGGCAGTCCTTCTCGAACGCCGACCGTGTCCCAGCCTGCCACCCCTGCCGCCTCCGCGGCGCCGCCCGGCGCCACGCTTACGCCCGCGATGCGCCAGTACTTCGAGGCGAAGCGGCAGTACCGCCATGCCATTGTCTTCTTCCGCATGGGCGACTTCTACGAGATGTTCTACGAGGACGCGCTGGTGGCCGCCCGGGCGCTCGACCTGACGCTCACGTCCCGGTCCAAGGACCAGTCCGGCGCGGCGGTACCGATGTGCGGCGTGCCCTATCACGCGGGGGATGCCTACATCGCCCGGCTGGTGAAGAAGGGATACCGCGTCGCCATCTGCGAGCAGGTGGAGGATCCGAAGAAGGCCAAGGGCGTTGTCAAGCGGGAGGTCGTGCGGGTGATCTCGCCGGGGACCCTGGCGGACAGCAGCTACCTGGATGCCAGGGAGCCGGCCTTCCTGATGGCGATTGCCCCGACGGCGGCGGCGGCGGGACGCGCCGCCACCTACGGCGTGGCGCTGCTGGACCTCTCGACCGGCGAGTTCTCGGTGGCCGAGTTTGCCGGCGCCGACGGGTTGCAGGCGCTGCAGGACGAGATCACCGTGCTCGGTCCGCGTGAGATCGTGGTGGCCGCCGGGTACGACGCGCGGGCCGCCATTCCGGAGATCGCGCGGCTCGACCTCCCCGTCACCGAGGTGGACGGCTGGCACTTCGACATCGAGACGGCGCGGCAGGTGCTCCTCGAGCAGCTGCGCGTGGGCACGCTCGACGGCTTCGGCCTGGAACGCCGGCAGGCCGCCGTGTCGGCCGCCGGCGCCCTCGTCCGGCACCTGCGCGACACGCAGAAGGCGGACCTGGTCCACGTGCGGACCATCCGCCTCAAGGAGACGGCGGACACGCTGCTCATCGATCCGACGACGCTCGCGCACCTGGAAGTGGTCGCGTCGATGGACGGCGGACGGCCGGGATCGCTCCTGCACGAGATCGACTGCACGGTGACCGCCATGGGCGGACGGCTGCTCCGCGCGTGGCTGCTCCGGCCGCTCGTGGAGCTGGAACGGATCCGGGATCGCCTGGACGCGGTGGAGGAACTGGTCATCCGTCCGACGGAGCGCGCGAAGGCGCGCGAGGCATTCAAGTCCGTCCAGGATCTCGAGCGGCTCGTCTCCCGCATCGCGCTCTCCACGGCCGGCCCCCGGGACCTCGCGGCGCTGCGCGCCTCGCTCGCGGCCGTGCCGCGCGTGGCGCTCGTGCTCGACGTGTGCGAGGCGCCGCTCGTCCGGAGCCTGCGCGCGGAGCTCGACGACCTGGCCGACGTCCGCGGGTGGATCGAGACGACGATCGCCGACGAGCCGCCCGCACTGGCCCGCGACGGCGGCTTCGTCCGCGACGGCGTGGATCCGGAGCTCGACGAGCTGCGGCACATCAGCCGGTCCGGCAAGCAGGTCATCGCGGAGATGGAGGAACAGGAGCGCGCGCGGACCGGCATCGCATCGCTCAAGGTGCGCTTCAACCGCGTGTTCGGGTACTACATCGAGGTCTCGAAGGCCAACCTGCACGCCGTCCCCGAGGACTACCAGCGGAAGCAGACCGTTGCCGGCGGCGAGCGCTTCGTCACGCCCGCCCTCAAGGAGTACGAGGAGAAGGTCCTCGGCGCCGACGAGCGTATCCTCGCGCGGGAGCTGGCCATGTTCGAGGCACTGCGCGCGCGCGTCGCGGCCGAGGCGCCGCGCGTGCTCGACACCGCCCGGGCCGTCGCCGGTCTCGACGTGCTGTCCGCGCTCGCGGAGACGGCGAGCGTCGCCAACTACACCAAGCCGCACGTCAACGATGGCGACGAGCTGGTCGCCGTCGACCTCCGCCACCCCGTCGTCGAGCGGCTGGCCGGCGGCGCGTTCGTGGCCAACGATGTCCGGCTGGATACGACGGCCCACCAGCTCGTCGTGATCACCGGCCCGAACATGGGCGGCAAGTCCACCTACCTGCGGCAGGTCGCGCTGCTCTGCCTGCTTGCCCAGACGGGGTCCTTCGTGCCGGCGCGGGAGGCGAAGATCGGCATCATCGATCGGCTCTACGCGCGCGTGGGCGCGTCGGACAACATCGCGCGCGGGCAGTCCACGTTCATGGTGGAGATGCAGGAGACGGCGCACATCCTGAACGGCGCGACAAGCCGCAGCCTGGTGGTGCTCGACGAGATCGGGCGCGGGACGGCGACGTTCGACGGGCTGAGCATCGCGTGGGCCGTGGCGGAGTACCTCGTCAGCCGCGGGCCCGCCCGGCCCAAGACCATGTTCGCGACGCACTACCACGAGCTGACGGATCTTGCGGACGCCTTCCCCGGCGTCATCAACGCACACGTTGCCGCGCGCGAGTGGAAGGACGACATCGTCTTCCTGCACAAGATCCTGCCCGGCCGTTCGGACCGGAGCTACGGCATCCAGGTGGCGCGGCTGGCCGGCCTGCCGGCCGAGGTCATCGGACGCGCCCGGGACATCCTGCACGCGCTCGAACAGGACGAACTGCGCCGCGGCGGCAAGCCCGCGCTGAGCGGACAGCCGGCGGCGCCGCGCGAGCAGCTCGGCCTCTTCCAGACCGTCTCCCCCGTCGAAGAACGCCTGCGCGACCGCCTGCGGGAGGTGGACGTCCACCGCACCACGCCGCTCGACGCGCTGCAGCTCCTCGAGGACCTGAAGCGCGAGGCCGAGGGGTGAGACGCACGCCGGCCGTCGCGGGCCGTGTCGCGGGACTCCTGCTCGCGGCCGGCTTGGTCACGTCCGCCTGTTCGCCGGCAGCCGCGCCGGACGGGATCATCACGCTGGCCGTGCTGAGCTCGCCCAACAGCTTCGACCCGCGCGTCGGGACCGACGAGGTCTCGCAGAAGGTGGCGCAGCTCGTCTACGACAACCTGCTGACACTCGATGCGGGACTGAACGTCGTGCCGGGGTTGGCCGCGTCCTGGGAGCAGCCGGATCCGCTCACCTACGTGGTCCGGCTCCGGGAGGGCGTGCGGTTTCACGACGGGCACGAGCTGACGTCAGCGGACGTCGTGCATACGTTCGGCAGCCTGATCGATCCGGCGTTCGTCTCGCCGCGCAAGGGCGCCTACCGGCTGCTGACGTCCGTGACCGCGGTGGATCGCTACACCACGCGGTTCTCGCTCGCGGAGCCCTTCGGGTCCTTTCCCGTCAACCTGGTGATGCCGGTCGTCCCGGCGGGCGCGGGCGCGGAGCTGCGCGATCACCCGGTGGGCACCGGGCCCTATCGCTTCGTGCGCCACGCGGTGGACGACCACGTGGCCCTGGCGCCCTTTGCGGACTACTATCTCGGGCCGCCCGCGAACGGCGGCATCGTCCTGCGCGTGATTCCGGACGAGGTGATGCGGGGGCTCGAGCTGCGCAAGGGCAGCGTCGATCTCATCGTCAACGACCTGTCGCCGGACGTCGTCGCGCAGCTCGAGACGGAGCCGGACATCGCGGTCAGCGAGTCGGCGGGGACCGACTACGCCTACGTCGGGCTCAACCTGCGCGATCCGGTGCTTCGCGACCTGCGCGTGCGGCAGGCGATCGGCTACGCCATCGACCGGCAGGCGATCGTGGACTACCTGCGCCGCGGGCTGGCGGAGCCGGCCGTCGGCGTGCTCCCGCCGGCGTCGTGGGCGTTCGAACCCGGGGTGTTCCAGTTCACGCTCGATCGGGCGCGCGCGATGCGCCTGCTCGATGAGGCGGGCTACCCGGACCCGGACGGCAGCGGCCCGCTGCCCCGCCTGACGCTGACGCTCAAGGTCTCCACGAACGAGTTCATCCGCCTGCAGGCCGCCGTGCTCCAGGAGGACCTGAAGCAGGTGGGCATCGCACTGGACGTGCGCTCCTACGAGTTCGCCACGCTTTACGCGGACGTGCTGCGCGGCAACTTCCAGCTCTTCACGCTGCAGTGGGTGGGCGTGTCGGATCCCGACATGCTCCGCCGCGTCTTCCACTCCGGACAGGTTCCGCCCGCGGGGTTCAACCGCGGCTTCTACGAGAACCCCGCCGTGGACCGGCTGATTGATGCGGCGACCGTTTCGACGGATCACGCCGAGCGGGGCCGGTTGTATGCGGAGGCGCAGCGGCTGATTGCGGCGGACGCGCCCTACATCAGCCTCTGGTACAAGACGAACGTCGCGGTGTACCGCCGGGAGCTTGACGGCGTGACGCTCTCGCCGTCGGCGGACTTCACCTTCCTGCGGGACGTGCGGAAGCGCACCGCCGATGCGCCGGCGGTCAGCCCTTGAGCTTGTCGATCTCGATCCTGGCTTCCGCGGCGTACGGGGAGTCCGCGTGCTGCTCCACCACGCGCGTCAGCGTCTCGCGCGCGGCGTCGGTCTTGCCGGCCAGGCGGTAGACCCGGGCGAGCTCCATCAGGATGGCGTCGTTCGGCAGCGTGCTGTCGGCCTGCTTCGAGAGATCCTCGAGGGAGGCGATGGCGGGGTCGAAATCGCTGGCGTTCACCTGGACGCCGATCTTGCCGAGGCGCGCGGCACGCGCGACGAGCGCGTTGCTGCTGCCGGTCAGCTGATCGAACTGCGCGACGGCTTCCTGGGTGCGGCCCATCCGCGCGAGCGTGTCCGCCGCGTGCAGGCGCGCCGTCTGGCCGGCGTTGGTGGCCGGGTACTCGTCGGCGGCGGCGAGGAACTTCGGCAGCGCGGCTTCGAGCTTGGCCTGCAGCGTGGGGTAGGTCCCGGGCAGCTGCCCGCCGGGGTTTGTCGGGTCGTTGGTCGTCCCGGCCGGCGGCGCGGGCGGGGCCACGCGCCCTTCGTCGATGACCATTGCCTCCGCGAGGAGCGCGGCGGCCCGCTGCTCGATGCTGTTCTGCCAGGCCATGTAGCCGAGCACTCCGCCGCCCAGCAGCACGAGGGCGACAAGGGCGACGACAATGGTGCGTCCGTGTACCTCGAGCCAGGCCTGCGCCTCGGCGACGAAGCGGGCGAACTCGTTTTCCTTCAGACGATGACGTTCGGAGGTTCTCATAAGGGTGACGGGCCTCGCTCCGGGCGCGACGCGCGGGCGGGACCGAGCTGTCCATTGTCGGCCAACTGCCGGGCAAACATCAAGAAGACTGGCGCGCCCGGGCAGACTTGAACTGCCGACCCCCCGCTTAGGAGGCGGGTGCTCTATCCACTGAGCTACGGGCGCAACACGGGCACCAGGCCCTCGGCCTCAGTGTACGGTCAATACCGCAGGATCGAGTAGACCTCTTCGCCTTCGAGCTTCGCGCGGCCGTTCAGGACGTCGAGCTCGAGCAGGAACGCCAGCGCCCGGACGTTGCCGCCAATCCCCTTGACCAGGCGCGCCGCGGCGCCCGCCGTCCCGCCCGTCGCCAGCACGTCGTCCACGATCAGCACCCGGCTGCCCGGCGGGACGGCATCGCTGTGGATCTCGAGGCTGTCGGTGCCGTACTCCAGGGCGTAGGTCTCGCTGACGGTGGCCGCGGGCAGCTTGCCCGGCTTCCGGATGGGCACGAAGCCCGTGCCGAGCACGTTCGCGACCGCCGCGCCGAGGATGAAGCCCCGGCTCTCGATGCCGACGACGAGGTCGATGTCCTCGCCCATGTAGGGCGCGGCGAGGGCGTCCACGGTGTCCCGGAATCCCTGGGCGTCGTTCAACAGCGTCGTGATGTCGTAGAAGAGGATGCCGGCTTTCGGAAAGTCCGGCACATGGCGGATCTTGGATTTGAGATGGTCCATGGCTGGCGAAGCTGAACGATTGGGGTTCACGGGCGGCCCGTCAGTCGACGACGAAGCCGGAACGATGGAGGGGCGGTTCGGTGCCGTCGACGACAACGTGCTCGACGCGGGCGCGCGACGGGCCGCGCCACAGGACGCGCTCGAAGCGGTCCAGCGACTCGGCGTCGCCCTCGGCCACGGCCTCCACGCGGCCATCGGCCAGGTTCCGCACCGACCCGGTGAGGCCCTCGCGCCGCGCCGCGTCGGCGACGAAGTAGCGGAAGCCGACACCCTGCACGTGCCCACTCACGAGAAACCGCCGGGCCTCGCGCATCGCGACATTGTAGATCAGGTGGATGGCCCCGCCGGTGTCGCGCCGACGGGGTGCGGCGCGTACGCGCACGGACCAGGCATCACGATCGGACCGAGAAGAGGCCGATACCGACGGCGTTCAGGATGAGGATGCGCGCGCGGCGGACCAGGGCCAGCGTGACGCCGGCCGGGGTGCCGAGGCCGATCAGTTGCGAGACCGAGCCGGAGCCGATCTCGTCCACGCCGAGCCGGTACGGGATGAACTTGAACGCCACCGTGATGAAGCGCCCCGCCGCTTCCATCAGGAACGCGTCCACGATCGTCGTCGCGCCCCCGCCGGGGAGCGCCCGGAGTACGAGCCACACTTCCGCGACCGCGGCGACGTGAAAGAGCACCTCCCAGGCCGCGACGGTGGCCAGCCGTCGCGCGGGCCATCGGACCACGCCATAGACCTGGGCCTCGAGGGCCGCGGCGGCGTCGTGGGATTCGTTCGCCTGTGGGCGGAATCGCGCCACGAGGCGTGACAGCCGGGTCAGAACCGCGGGGCGCGTGCGGAAGACCCACAGTCCGACGACCAGGCCCGCGATGGAGGCGGCCAGGACGCCCTCGCCGATGCGCTGGAGTGCCGCCGGCACCATCGCCCGCTGCAGCAGCACCCAGGTGCCGCCGAGCAGCATGCCGATCACCGACAGGCTGTAGAAGACGTTCTCCACCGTCACCGACGAGAGGCTCGTCACGGTGGACACGTGGCGGCGCGCCATCATCACCTTGGCGGGCTCGCTGGCCAGGAGGCCGAACGGCGTGAGGTTCCCGACGGCGTCCGCCGCGATGACCGCCACGAAGGCATCGCGGAACGGAATCCCGGCGCCGGCGCCGGCCCGGGAGCACAGCGACCAGGCGCGCGCGCGGATGGCCATCCGGACCGCACCGAGCGCCACGATCACCCCGAACCAGGCGCCGAGGCTGCGGAAGCTTGCGGCAATCTGACCCCAGCCGGCCTGCCGCACGCTCAGGACCAGGAGCCCCAGCCCGAGACCGGCCACCAGCAGCGTGAGGAACGGAAACCCGGCTGACGACCTGTCTGGTTGAGGAAGGGCAGGTTCCGTCACAAGGCCCTCAGGATGGCCATCGTCTGTCCTGACGCGTTGGCCGCGGTTCGAGAGGACTCGCCCGGCAGCTGCATGGTGGCAGAAACAGCAACGCCCTCCCGCCGCAATCCGGTTGCAGACGAGAGGGCGGCAAGACTGGTCGGGGCGACTGGATTCGAACCAGCGGCCTCTCGGTCCCGAACCGAGCGCTCTACCAAGCTGAGCCACGCCCCGAGGTCGTTCGAACGACTGAGTCTAGCACATCGGACCGCGGCCCAGTGACGCGGCCGGGGACTTCCCTCCTCCGACCAGGCCGGCGGCCCCTCCGCGGGCCTGGGCCCGGCCGGACTGCGGCCCCACTCCAGACGGCTAAGACCCTGCTGTCAATTAGTGTCACATCATGACAGTAAAGGACACATGTTCTGACTGTATAGGTATTCATTGTCGTATTAAGTTCTTTAAATAGCTATGAACACACCATGTGTCATGTCTGGTCTGGTTCTTGCTGTCCGTTGGGTCGGACCGAAGGACGGTCCGTTCTGGTTGCCGCGGTTCCGGCAGCCGATTGAAGGCAACTGACTGAGACGAGCCTGACGGCAGGCGACCTGGAGACTCGCAGATGACGACGAAGATGACCAGCCCCGGGAGAATGGCCGCGGTGCTGACCCTGATTTGTGCGCTGGGTGGCGCGGCGGTGGCGCAGGCGCAGACGATTGAGCTGTCGGTGCCGGCGGACGTGGTCACGCCCGGTGTGCCGGTTCCGGTGACCGTGACGGGCCCGGCCGGGATGCACTTTGCCATCGGGGGCAGTGCCACGGGCGCGGGCCTCGTGTATGGCGGTGTGACGCTGCCGCTCGGCCGTGATGCGGTCGTGCTGGCGGCCGGCGTCCTCGACGGGAACGGTCAGGCAGTGGTTTCGATCGCGCCTCCCTTCTTCGGTACGCAGCTGGACCGCTACTACATCGTGGCCGTCTGGTCGACGAACAGCTCGTTCATTCCGGCCAACCCCTCGCCGGGCCTCGTTCTGCGGAACGCCGACCTGCTGGGTGGCGTGATTGGCGCGCAGGGACCGGCAGGTCCTGCGGGTCCGGTGGGGCCGGCAGGCGTGCAGGGACCGGCAGGTCCCGCGGGGCCGACGGGCGCGGCGGGCCCGGTCGGGCCGCTCGGGCCGGCGGGCGCGAACGGTGCGGACGGCGCGATGGGTCCCCAGGGTCCCGCGGGTCCGACGGGTGCGGCGGGTCCGGTCGGTGCTGATGGTGCCGTGGGTCCCCAGGGCCCGGCAGGTCCGGAGGGTCCGATGGGCCCGGCGGGTGCCGACGGTGCGCAGGGCGCCCCGGGACTTCAGGGGCCGCAGGGCGAGCAGGGGCTTCAGGGGCCGGCGGGCGCGAATGGTGCTGACGGCGCGATGGGGCCGCAGGGCGCCCCGGGACTTCAGGGGCCGCAGGGCGAGCAGGGACTTCAGGGGCCGGCAGGTCCGGAGGGTCCGATGGGCCCGGCGGGTGCCGACGGTGCGCAGGGCGCCCCGGGACTTCAGGGGCCGCAGGGCGAGCAGGGGCTTCAGGG
>CAZUGF010000006.1:85455-87619 GCA_964619705.1 uncultured Bifidobacteriaceae bacterium | reverse complement strand
GCTCTGGGCTCTAGAAGCCTTTTCCGAGGCGTTCCTGCAGCTTCTCCCGGTACCCGCGGCTCAGCGTGAGCTTCGTGCCGTTGTGCAGCACGACCACGTACTCCCCGTTGAACCACGGCTGCAGTTCCTTGATCCGATCCGTGTTGACGATGCGGGATCGGTGGATCCGGACGAAGCGGCGGCCGTCCAGCCGGCCTTCCATGTTGTTCATCGTCTCGCGGAAGAGGTGCGAGTCGGTCGTCAGGTGCAGGCGCACGTAGTTGCCCGCCGCCTCGATCCAGTCGATCTCGTCCGTGCGGAGGAAGAAGACGCGCCCGCCGGACTTCACGACGAGCCGGTCCATCCGCTGCGGCTCGGGCTTGATGTCCTGCACGAGCGCCATGAGGCGGCGTCCCAGGTCGCCGGCCCGGCGCCGCTCCACGTGCTCCCGCGCGTGCTGCAGCGTCTGCTGGAAGCGGTCGCGGCCGAACGGCTTGAGCAGGTAGTCGATGGCGTGGACCTCGAACGCTTTCAGCGCGTACTCGTCGTAGGCCGTCACGAAGACCACGGCCGGCATCCGCTCCGGGCCGACGTGCTGAATGACGCCGAACCCGTCACACGCCGGCATCTGCACGTCGAGGAACACCAGGTCCGGGTGCTGCTGCTCGATGGCCGAGATGGCCTGCGACCCGTCCGCGCACTCGCCGATGACCTCGATGTCCTGTTCCTGCCCGAGGAGGCCGACCAGGCGCTCGCGTGCCATCGGCTCGTCGTCTACGACCATCGTCCGGATCTTGGTCACGCAGCCCCCCTCACCATCCCGTCCGCATTGCCGTCCATCACTTCATCCGCCACCGATTCGAGCGGCACCGCAATCGACACGAGCAGGCCGCCCTCCGCAGGCCGCCGGAACTCGAACCGGTGCCGTGTGCCGTACAGGTGTTCCAGCCGCGACCGGCTGTTCGACAGGCCCACGCCGCGGTTGAAGTCCGAAAGCCGCGCCGCGGACAACCCGACGCCGTCGTCCTGGATCTCGATCTCCAACATCCCGTCCGCGAGCCGCGACCGGACGGTGATGACGCCCGGACCGGGCCTGGGACCAATCCCGTGCTTGATCGCGTTCTCGACCAGCGGCTGCAGGATGAGGTTCGGCACCAGCGCATCGAACGTATCCGGCTGCACGTCGAACACTACGGTCAGACGGTCGCGAAAGCGCGTTTGTTCGATCTCCAAGTACTTGGAGAGAAAATCCAACTCCTGCTTCAGGGACACTTCCTGGACGCCCACCATCTCGAGGGAGATCCGGAGGAGATCGCTGAGGCGGGCAATCATGGCATCCGCCGCCTCCACGTCGCGGTGCATCAGGGCGGAGATCGTGTTCAGCGTATTGAACAGGAAGTGCGGCTGGAGCTGCCGCTGCAGCGACTGCAGGTTGGCCTCCACGAGGCTTGTTTCGAGCTGGCTCGCGCGCAGCGCGCGGTACTGCGCCTCGCCGTGATACCACAGCGCGTGACTCAGTCCGACGATGGCCCAGTAGGTCATCATCTCCCAGTCGAAGTTGAGCACGAACATGCGCTGGGCCTCGAGCTGCCAGGAGCTCGTCTCCTCGCCGAACAGCCAGCTCGCGCCCATGCGCGACGCCACCGCCATCAGGATGTGCAGCCCCGTCGCCGCGAAGACGCCGGCGATGTGGACCGGCACCGAGAACCGCCAGGCCTGCTGGTCCAGGGGGAACCGCCGCGAGAGCCAGATGATGGCGGGCGCGAGACACGCCCACGAGTACCAGTACCCGAGGTTGAGCGTGAACAGCAGCGGGAAGGATGCCGGCTTCTCCGAGAACGTGGAGACGAAGTAGTAGGCCTGCGAGGACGAGAGGACCGTCAGCGCCGTCGCCACGCCGAAGATCGTGAGCACGCGCACGCCGGCACGGTCCGTTGCCATAGTGCGACTATCGGCCCCTTGCACGGCCGGATCAAGCGGAGAGTCACCGGTCCCACCATTCATCCCACGCAGTGGCCGCAGGCGGACGCTGTTGTCCGGGAACGGAACGACAGGTGAGCGTGCCACCATGGTTTGGCTGAGGCACTGCAGTATGAATGCCAGCCCGCTCGTGGCGTGTATCGCGCCGGCTTCGGGCTTCCGGGGCCGGGCGCGGCCGGATCGAGGGCCCGGGGACGAGGATCAG
>CAZUGF010000006.1:41884-85355 GCA_964619705.1 uncultured Bifidobacteriaceae bacterium | reverse complement strand
CGCCTCGCGCTGGACGTAGGGCGGGTCTTCCGCCTTCGCCAAGCTGGGAATCAGGCGCCCGGCTCGAGCAGCAGGAACCCCAGGGGCGGGACCGTCAGCGAGAGGGACTGCGGGTGGCCGTGCGCCGGCACGGCTTCCGTGGTCACGCCGCCCTCATTCCCCACGTTACTGCCGCCGTAGAGTTCGGCATCGCTGTTGAGCACCTCGCGCCACGGACCGGCCAGCGGGACGCCGATGCGGTAGTCGTGGCGGGGTACCGGCGTGAAGTTGACGACGGCGACAGCCGTGTGATCGCCGGCCTCGGCATGTCGCACCAGCGAGATGACGCTGTTCTCGTGATCGTGGCAGTCGATCCACGAGAACCCCCGGGGCAGGTTGTCGTCGGCCCACAGCGCGGGCGCGGCGCGGTACGCGCGATTCAGGTCCCGGACCCATCGCTGCATGCCGGCGTGCCGTGCATCGCCCAGGACCGCCCAGTCGAGCTGCCAGTCGTGATTCCACTCGCGCCACTGCCCGATCTCCGCGCCCATGAAGAGCAGCTTCTTTCCCGGGTGCACGAACATGTAGCCGTAGAGCGCGCGCAGGTTCGCGTGGCGCTGCCACTCGTCCCCCGGCATCTTGTCGAGCATCGATCGCTTGCCGTGGACCACCTCGTCGTGCGAGAACGGCAGGATGAACTGCTCGCTGTAGGCGTACATCAGCGAGAAGGTGATCCGATCGTGATGCCACTTGCGGTAGACCGGGTCCTCCTGCACGTAGTCCAGCATGTCGTGCATCCAGCCCATGTTCCACTTGTAGGTGAACCCCAGGCCGCCGAGGTGTACCGGCCGCGTGACGCCCGGCCACGAGGTGGACTCCTCCGCAAACGTGGCGGCGCCGGGACAGTGCTGCTCGACGAGCGTGTTCAACTGCTGGAGGAAGTCGATGGCCTCGAGGTTCTCGCGTCCGCCGAAGCGGTTGGGAACCCACTGCCCGGCCTCGCGCGAGTAATCCAGGTAGAGCATCGAGGCCACGGCATCGACGCGCAGCCCGTCGAGATGGAACTGCTCGAGCCAGAAGAGCGCGTTCGAGAGGAGGAACGACCGGACCTCGTTCCGTCCGTAGTTGAACACGAGCGTGCCCCAGTCCTGGTGCTCGCCCTGCCGCGGGTCCGCGTGCTCGTAGAGTGCCGTCCCGTCAAAGCGCGCGAGCCCGTGCTGGTCCCTGGGAAAGTGCCCGGGCACCCAGTCCAGGATCACGCCGATGCCTCCCTGGTGGCACGCATCGACGAAGGCCTTGAAGTCCTCCGGCGTGCCGAAGCGGCTGGTCGGCGCGAAGAGGCCCACCACCTGGTAGCCCCACGATCCCGTGAACGGGTGCTCCATCACCGGCAGCAGCTCGATGTGCGTGAAGCCCATCTCGCGGACGTAGGGCACGAGCCGCTCGGCCATCTCGGGGTATGTCAGGAGGCGTCCGTCGGCGGCACGCTGCCAGCTTCCGAGGTGCACCTCGTACACCGACAGGGGCTGCCGCCGCCACTGGCCGGCCTCGGGCCGCGCCTTCATCCACGCGTCATCGCCCCACGCATACTCCTCACCCCCGCGGACGATGCCCGCCGTCCGCGGCGGCGTCTCGAAGAATCGCCCGCACGGGTCGGACTTGAGAACGACGTGGCCGTCGGCGCCCACCACCTCGAACTTGTAGCGGTCGCCCTGCCCCAGCCCGGGCAGGAAGATCTCCCAGTAGCCGCCGGGCCTGAGCGCGCGCATCGCGTGGACACGGCCATCCCACCCGTTGAAGTCGCCGACGACGCTGACACGGCGTGCGTTGGGCGCCCAGACGCCGAAGTGCACGCCTCGCGTGACGCCATGGACGATGACCCGCGCGCCCAGCGTGTCGTACGCACGGACGTGCGTGCCCTCGCCGAGCAGGTGCAGGTCGTAGTCGGTCAGCACCTGGCCATACCGGTACGGATCGTCCACCAGGACCACATCGTCGCCGCTCGTCGTGATCCGCAGCCGGTAGTCGAACGTCTCCCGCGCGGCGTCGGGGATGACGATCTCGAAGAGGCCGTCCGAATGGATCGGGCGCATCTCGCTGGCGGCACGCCGGTCGGCGGCGGGCACGACGCTCATGGCGCGGGCCCGGGGCCAGAACGCCCGGATGGCCAGGCCGTCCGGCACATCGTGGGGACCGAGCACGGCGAACGGGTCCGCGTGGAGCCCGCGGACCAGGGCATCGATGTCGTGAGCCAGCATCCTGGAAGGGATCATAGCGGTTCCCGGCGCCGTGTCCGGGCGGACGCGCGGATCCGCGCGTCTTTCCGCGGCCCGATCGCCGAAGTACACTGGTCCGGATGGCCAAGACGATTCTCGACACGCTCGGGCTGCAACCCCTCAATGCCGGCGCCTGTACCGGTCCCGATGGGTGGATTGACGACCCCGGCGGCCAGACGCTCCAGTCCCTGAATCCGACCACCGGTAAGCCGATTGCCGCAGTGACGCTCGCGAGCCCGGCCACCTACGACCGCGTGGCGGCGGCCGCCACCGACGCCTTCCGTGCGTGGCGCGAGGTGCCGGCGCCCCGCCGCGGCGAGGTGGTCCGCGATCTCGGCAGCGCCCTCCGCGAGCTCAAGGAACCGCTCGGCGATCTGGTGTCGCTGGAGATGGGCAAGATCCGCGCGGAGGGCCACGGCGAGGTCCAGGAGATGATCGACATCTGCGACTTTGCCGTCGGCCTCTCGCGCCAGTTGTACGGCCTGACGATCGCATCGGAGCGTCCGGGCCACCGCATGATGGAACAGTGGCACCCGCTCGGTCCCGTGGGGGTCATCACCGCCTTCAACTTCCCCGTCGCGGTCTGGTCCTGGAACGCCGCGCTCGCGGCCGTGTGCGGCGATACGGTCATCTGGAAGCCGGCCGAGCCCACGCCCCTGACGGCCGTGGCCGTGCAGCACATCGCCAACCGCGTGATGGCCGACCACGGCCTGACGGGCATCTTCACGCTCGCCGTCGGTCCCGGCCGCACCGTGGGCGAGGCCATGCTGCAGGACCGGCGCCTGCCGCTCGTGTCCTTCACGGGATCGACGGCCGTCGGCCGCCACGTGGCGCAGACGGTGGCCGGGCGCTTCGGCCGGACCATCCTCGAACTGGGCGGCAACAACGCCATCGTCGTGACGGCGGACGCGAACCTGGACATGGCGGTCCGCGCCATCCTGTTCGGGGCCGTCGGTACGGCAGGCCAGCGGTGCACGTCCACGCGGCGTGTCATCGTGCACAGGGACGTGATGGCGACGCTGGCCGGACGGCTGGAGCAGGCCTACGCGCAGGTGAACATCGGCGATCCCCTGCAGGACGCCACCCTGATGGGTCCGCTGGTGACGGCGCAGGCCGTCGACCAGATGGAAGCGGCGCTCGCCGACGCGAAGGCCCAGGGCGGCGAGGTCATCCGCGGCGGCACCAGGCGCCCGGATCTCGGTCCCCAGTTCGTGGAGCCCGCGATTGTCCGCATGCCTGCGCAGACGGCCATCGTCGAGCAGGAGACGTTCGCGCCGATTCTCTACCTGCTCGAGTACGAGCGGCTGGAGGACGCGCTCGCCCTGCACAACGCCGTACCGCAGGGCCTGTCGAGTGCGATCTTCACGGAGAGCGTGCGGACCGCGGAGGAGTTCCTCTCCGCGCGCGGCTCGGACTGCGGCATTGCCAACGTCAACATCGGCACGTCCGGCGCGGAGATCGGCGGCGCGTTCGGCGGGGAGAAGGAGACGGGCGGCGGCCGCGAGTCCGGCTCCGACGCGTGGAAGGCGTACATGCGGCGGCAGACGAACACGGTGAACTGGTCCACGGCCCTGCCGCTGGCGCAGGGGATCACGTTCGGCTAGGGGCTCGCAAGGCCGGAGGCCTGCGGCCCGCGCGCGCGGCAGAGCCCGGCCGTAACGGGCGGTGACCCGGCCGGCCGCGGGTCCGGGAGATAATCGGCAGATGACAACCGCGACCTTCACCACCTCCCAGGGCACCTTCAAGGTGCGCCTCTTCGATGACGCGGCGCCGCACACGGTGGCCAACTTCGTCGGCCTCGCGACAGGCACGCAGGAGTGGACCGATCCCAAGACCGGGAAGCCGGCCAGCCGGCCGTTCTACGACGGGCTGATCTTCCACCGCGTCATCGACGGTTTCATGCTGCAGGGCGGCTGTCCCGAGGGGACGGGCCGCGGCGGGCCGGGCTACAAGTTCGCGGACGAGTTCGGGCCGGGCCTCCAGCACGACCGGCCGGGGCTGCTGTCGATGGCCAACGCCGGGCCCAACACGAACGGCAGCCAGTTTTTCGTCACGCTCGTTCCCACGCCCTGGCTCGACAACAAGCACGCGATCTTCGGCGAGGTCGTGGAAGGGATGGATGTCGTCCAGGCGATTGGCAAGGTCAGGACGGGGGCGCAGGACCGCCCGCTCCAGGACGTGACGATCGAGCGCGTGACGATCGAGAAGTAGCGCCGCCGCCGAACCAATTCCCGTCCGGGCTCGTCTGAGACCTCATTGGAGGCCCGGGGACGCCCGGGCCGACCACGAAGGGAGACTGCTCGCATGCAGGGAAGCCGATCGTACGGGGCCGGCGTTGTCCTGGTGGCTCTCGGGCTCCTGGCGGGAGGCGCGGCGCCGCGCGTCCTGCCGGTGGCCGCCGCCCAGGCGCCGTCCGGGGAGGCCGGGCGCCTCCAGGTGCCGATTGAGTACTACACGCTGAAGAACGGGCTGAAGGTCGTCCTGTCACGCGACACGACCTCGCCCACGGTGGCCGTCGCCGTCTACTACAACATCGGCTTCCGCAACGAGCCGCGTGACCGCACGGGCTTTGCCCACCTCTTCGAGCACATGATGTTCCAGGGGTCGGAGAACCTCGGCAAGATGGAGTTCATCCGTCTCGTGCAGTCGAACGGCGGCCTGCTGAACGGCTCGACGCGGTTCGACTTCACCAACTACTTCCAGGTGGTGCCGTCGCATGTCGTGGAGACGGTACTGTGGGCGGAGGCCGACCGCATGCGGAGCCTCACGATCGATGCCGAGAACCTGAAGAACCAGCAGGAGGTCGTCAAGAGCGAGGTGCGCGTCAACGTGCTGAACCAGCCGTACGGCAGCTTCCCGTGGATCGACCTGCCGATGGCGGCCAACGAGAACTGGCACAACGCGCACAACTTCTACGGCGACCTGGAGCACCTGGACGCGGCGACGCTCGAGGACGTCCGGGCCTTCTTCAAGACCTACTACGCGCCGAACAACGCCGTGCTCGTCCTGAGCGGCGACATCGAAGCCGCGCCGGCCCGGGGGTGGGTCGAGCAGTACTTCGGCCCCATCCCCGCCGCGACGCTCCCGCCGCCGCCGGATCTCTCCGAGCCGCGCCAGGAGAAGGAGAAGCGGGCCGGGCGGACGGACGCCCTCGCCACCCGGCCGGCGCTCGGGATCGCGTACCACGTGCCGCCGCGCTTCACGCCGGAGTGGTATGCCTTCGGGCTCATCGACCAGGCGCTCGCCCAGGGCCGCGACTCGCTGCTCTACGACGAGCTCGTGCGCAAGCGCGCGCTCACCGGAAGCATCGACGCCGGTATCAACTTCGGCCTCGGCAGCATGTTCGACTACAGCGGGCCGATGCTGTGGATCGCCAGCGTCATCCACGACGAGACGACGACGTCGGATGCCCTCGTCGCGGCCATTGACGAGGTCGTGGGTACCCTTCAGCGCGACGGGCTGGACACGGCGACGCTCGACCGGGCACGCGTGAAGGTCCGCTCGCAGCTCTACGCGCAGACGGAGAGCTTTGCCGGCTTCGGCCGCGCCAACCTCCTCGCCTCCTTCGCGCTCTTCGACGACGACCCGGGCCGCATCAACGAGCTCGAAGCGGAGTTTGCCAAGGTGACGCCGGAACTGATCAAGCGGACCGCGGCGGAGTACCTCCGGTCGACGAACCGGACGGTCTATGTGGTCACGCCGGGCAAGACCGAGGGCGCGCAGCCCGGGGAGGCGCGATGAAGACACGAGTCGCCAGCACGACACTGGCCATCCTGCTGGCCGCCGCCAGCGTGGCGACAGCCCAGGCGCGCCAGGCGCCGCCGGCGCCGGGCACGCCGAAGGACTTCGTCATTCCCGCGCCCACGCGGTTCACGCTCGCCAACGGCCTGCCGGTCACGATGGTGCCCTTCGGCCGCGTGCCGAAGGTGACCGTGCGGCTCATCATCGACGTGGGCAACGCCGACGAGGCGAAGGACCAGGTCTGGCTCTCGGACCTCCTGGGCCGGATGCTGCAGGAAGGCACGGCCACACTCGGCGCCGACGCGCTCGCGCGTGAGTTTGCCGGCATGGGCGGCCAGCTCGGCATTGCCGTCGGGCCGGATACCACCACCATCACCACGGACGTCCTCAGCGACCAGGGCGCGCGCGCCGTGAGCCTCCTGGCGAGCGTCGTCCAGGCGCCGCGGCTCCCGGCCTCCGAGTTGTCGCGCCTCAAGGCCACGCTCGCGCGGGAACTGGCCGTCCAGCGTGCCACGCCGCAGGCCATCGCGGCGGAGAAGTTTGCCGAGCTCGTCTACGGCGACCATCCGTACGGGCGCACCTTCCCGACCGAGGCCATGCTGAACGGGTACACGCTCGAACAGGTGACGGCCTTCCACCGCGACCACTTCGGCGCCGCCCGCGCCCGCCTCTACATTGCCGGCGTCTTCGACCGTGCGGCCATGGAAGCGGCCGTGCGAACGGCGTTCGACGGCTGGACGAAGGGCAAGCCGGCCGCGCCCCGGGCGCAGCCGCCCAGGGGCACCACGCGCCACGCGCTCGTGGACCGTGCCGGCGCGCCGCAGTCCACGCTGATGCTGGGCCTGCCGGTCGCCGACCCCTCCACCCCGGATTGGATCCCGCTCGTCGTCACCGACTCGCTGCTCGGCGGCTCCTTCGCGTCGCGCATCACGAGCAACATCCGGGAGGACAAGGGCTACACGTACTCGCCGTTCAGCACCATCGCGAGCCACCCGGACGTCGCGCACTGGGTGCAGACCGCGGACGTGACCACGGCCATGACCGGCGCCTCGCTCAAGGAGATCTTCGGCGAGATCGATCGCCTCCGGAAGGAGGAGCCCGGCCGCGAAGAACTGCAGGGCATCAAGAACAACCTGGCCGGCGTGTTCGTCGTCCAGAACGCCTCGCGCAGCGGCGTCATCAGCCAGCTTGCCTTCGTGGATCTCCACGAGCTCGGGGCGGACTACCTGTCGCAGTACGTCAAGCGGCTCATGTCCGTCTCGCCGGAGGCCATCCTCCGCATGGCGAACAAGTACCTCACGCCCGGCGAGATGACGCTCGTGATCGTCGGCGACGAGAAGACCGTGAAGGAGCAGGTGGCGCCGTACGTGAAGCCGTAGGCCGCATCGGGACGGCCCGGCACGCCGCCAGGCGAGGCGCTACGCCTCCCTGACGTCCACGTGCCGGGAGTCCCTCGGCCGATGGTGCAGGATCTCGGAGACGAAGTTCCGCACGTAGAGCCGGAACACGGTCCCCTTCCCCATGGCGTTGTATCGCCGCGCCGACGTGTACAGGTAGCACCGGGGCCTGAGATCCACGCGCCCGATCCGGAAGAGCCGCCGGCCGAGGTTCGTATCCTCGCCGTGGAACTCGATGGACGTATCGAAGCCGTCGATCCGCGCGAGCGCCTCCCGCCGCACCGCGAAATTCCCGCCGTAGAACACCACGCCGCTGCGGAGCACGCGCTTGACCAGGACGTGCGTGGCCGGGCCGAGCGTCAGGTCGTAGGCGCGGATCAGGAGCCGGCCCCACCAGTCCCAGTCGTAGAAGCGGTACGTCCCGGAGAGGGCGATGAGCGCCGGCGTCCGGACGAAGCATTGCTCCACGCGGCCGAGCCACTCCAGCGGCGCGCGGCAGTCAGCGTCCACGTACACCAGCAGGTCACCCGACGCCTCCAGCCGTCCGCGCTCACGCGCGATCGTCAGGCCCTTCCTGGGCTCGTCCACGACGCGGACGCCCGGCACCGCCGCAGCCACCGTACCCGTCGCGTCGCGGCTCGCGTTGTTGACGACGATGATCTCGTCCGGCGGCCGGAACTGGGCACGAAGCGAGTGGAGACAGCCGCCGATCCAGGCTGCCTCGTCGTGCGCGCACACGATCACGCTGATGCGCAGGGACGGAGGGGCGGCTGTCATGCGGTCCACGCACCCGGCCGGAAGAGCGTGATGGCGATGTCCACGTTGTCCTTGAGCGCCCGGCGGATCGACGGCCAGTCCTTCTCGGCGCGCAGGAGAGTCTTCCACGAGTAGAGGTGCTTCGCCTTGTGGAAGTCGCTGTTGGCGACGTACGGGAAGTGCTTGAGGCTGGTGACGGAGAACAGGTCGTCGCGGTTGGCCGCCTCCCAGACATCCACGAGGTGCGACAGCGCGTCGCGGTGATCCCACAGGTAGCAGGTGCTGATCTCGAGGCGGCGCGTCGTCCGGTGGTGCGGATGGCAGGCGATGCTCAGCGCGTCCTGGCGGCGGATCTCGTGCAGGATCTCCACGGCCGGCTGATCCGCGCTGATGTAGTGCTTGATGTCGAGCGCGATGATGTGGGAGTTCTTCTTGCCCTGGATCCGGTTCTGCGTGATCTCCGCCCCCGGCAGAACGAGCAGGCCGTACTTCGTGAGCGCGCGCTCGGCCTCGTTCCGGACGTCGTCGAGGTAGGCCTCGAAGCGCGGCTCGGTGACGCCGAAGGTCCGGGTCCCGAGCGTTGCCAGGCGGCCGATCCGCGCCAGCAGATCACGCTTCATCAGGATGTGATCGGTGATGGCAATCACATCAAACTTGCCCGTCTGTCCGTAGAGGTCGACGACCTCGCGAAGACTGAGGCGCCCGTCGCTCCATGTCGTGTGCACGTGAAAGTCGCACAGCAGGTACGGGCCGTAACCCGGCATCGGTCTTCACGATAGCCGCCGCCTGTGACGGACCGTGGACGATCGGGCGACGGCGGCATGACGGGCCGCGCGGGCCTACTTGTACAGGTCGCCCGCGAGGTACTTGAGGCCCGTGTCGACGGCGACCGTCGCGACCACCTTGCCCGGTCCCAGCTCGCGCGCCAACTGGAGCGCGCCGATCAGGTTGAGGCCGGTGGACGTGCCCGCGAAGACGCCCTCCTCACGTGCCGCGCGCCGGGCCATCGCTCGGCCTTCCTCCTCGTCGATCGCGCGCGCCTCGTCGCAGACGTCGTCCGTCAGGTGCGGGGGCCAGAACCCGGCGGCGGTGCCCTCGACCCTGTGCGGTCCTGCCTTGCCGGTGGTGAGGAACGGCGACGTCGACGGCTCGAGGGCGACGACACGCGTCCCGGCGCCGGCCTGGTCGAAGGCGCGCGCGACGCCCGCCAGCATGCCGGCCGTGCCGACCGCGCCCACGAACCCGTCCACGGCGCCGACCTGCTCGATGAGCTCGCGCCCGATGTTGGCGTAGCCGTCGATCGCATCGGCGTTGTGGAACTGGTCGGTCCAGAACGTGTTCGGGTCCGTCGTCAGCTCCGCGATCCGCGCCTTGAAGCGATCGAAGAGTGCCGGCGTGACCTTCCCGCCGTCGCTCGGCACGATCTCCAGGTCCGCGCCGAACGCGCGCATCGTGTCGAGCTTCTCCGCGGCGAAGGCGTCGGACGACAGCGGATGGAACGCGTAGCCCTTCATCGCGCACACCAGGGCGAGCGAGGATCCCGTGCTGCCACCGGTGTACTCGACGACCCGCATGCCGGGCCGGAGCGCCCCGCGCCGCTCGCCGCCTTCGATCATCGCCAGCGCCATCCGGTCCTTGTAGGACCCGGTCGGGTTGAAGTACTCGAGCTTGATCACGACATCGGCGGAGCCGGACGGCACGATGCGGCGAAGGCGCACGACCGGCGTGCGGCCGATGGCGTGGAGGACGGAGTCGAGGATCATCCGGCTACCTCAGCGTGAACCGCACGGTGACCGTCATGACGACCGGCACCGGCACACCGTTGACGATGGCGGGCTCGTACTCCCACTGCCTGACCGCCTCCAGCGCGGCCTCGTCGAGCAGGGGGATCGATCGGACGACCGTGGCCTGCCCCACGCGTCCGGTGGCATCGATGACGGCCTCGACCATCACCTCGCCCTGCACGCCGGCCGATTGTGCGTCCGGCGGATAGCGGGGCGGCACCTCACGCGTCCGGCGCGGCGCCTGGATGTCGCCGCCGACGCGGAGCGGGACCTCGCCGCCCGGGACCGCCGGCGACTGCACGGTGGTCTCCATCCACTGGATGACGTCCGGCAGCCGCTGGAAGAGGAACCACAGCGCGCCGGCCATGACGATGATGCGCAGCGGGTTGCCGCGGGACGCGTTCGCCTTCCGCTCCCGTGCCCGGCCGGTGCCCTTCCCGCCAGCGGGCGCCGCAACGGGCGCATTGAAGTAGCGGATGCAGTACTTGCAGATGATCGCATCGTCGTGATCCTGCTCGCCGCAGTGGGGGCATCGCTTCATTGTGGCCTTGGGCTGGTCCGGGTGGAGGCCATCATACGTTGGACGGGGCCCGCCGCGCTGCCGGGCAGGCCCGTGCCGATCGAGACAGGGTCGGACAGACCGCGCGCTGTGCCTCTGGCGCCGACGATCGTCAGCGCCGGAACAGCATGGCCATCAGCGACAGGACCAGGCTCACCAGAATCGACGTCCCGAGGGGAAAGTAGAACCGGACGTGCTCGCGCTCGATGACAATGTCGCCGGGCAGGCGGCCCAGCCAGGGGATCCGGCCGCCGAGCGACAGCACCGCGCCGACCAGGAGCAGGACGGCCCCGAAGATCATGAGGAGCCGGCCCATGTCCATCATCGCGGCTCGTCGCCCTTCTCGTCGCCCTTCTCACCGCCCGGCAGCAGCGGCACGCCCGCGCTCCCCGCGCCGAGCAGCCCCGCCTCCGTGTAGACGCGCAGCTTGTCCCGCGTGTCGATGATGTCCAGGTTCCGCATCGTCAGCTGCCCGATGCGGTCCTGGGGCGTGAAGAAGGCCTCGCCCTTCTCCATCGTCAGGCGCTCCGGCTTGTAGGTGAGATTCGGGCTTGTCGTGTCGAGGATGGTGTAGTCGTTGCCGCGCCTGAGCTCCAGCGTCACCTCGCCTGTGACGGCACGCGCGACCCAGCGCTGCGCCGTCTCCCGCAGCATCATGCACTGCGGATCGAACCAGCGGCCCTGGTAGAGGAGGCGGCCCAGCCGGCGGCCGTTGTTCCGGTACTGCTCGATCGTGTCCTCGTTGTGGATGCCCGTGACGAGCCGCTCGTACGCCAGGTGCAGCAGCGCCATGCCCGGCGCCTCGTAGATGCCGCGGCTCTTGGCCTCGATGATCCGGTTCTCGATCTGGTCGCACATGCCGAGGCCGTGGCGGCCGCCAATGGCGTTCGCCTCCGAGAACATCGACAGCGCGTCGCCGAACGTCCGACCGTTCAGCGAGACCGGCAGGCCCTCCTCGAAGCGGACGGTCACCGTCTCCGGCTCCACCGCGACGTCCCGGCGCCAGGACGCCACGCCCATAATCGGCTGGACGATGGCGATGCCCTTGTTGAGGAACTCGAGATCCTTGGCTTCGTGCGTGGCGCCCAGGATGTTGGAGTCCGTCGAGTACGCCTTCTCGACGCTCATCTTGTACTCGAAGCCGTGGGCGATCATGTACTCCGACATCTCGGTGCGGCCGCCCAGTTCGTCGATGAAGCGCTGGTCCAGCCACGGCTTGTAGATGCGGAGGTGCGGGTTGGCCAGCAGGCCGTACCGATAGAACCGCTCGATGTCGTTGCCCTTGAACGTGCTCCCGTCGCCCCAGATGTTCACGTCGTCTTCGCGCATGGCGACGACGAGCATGGTGCCCGTGACCGCCCGCCCGAGGGGCGTGGTGTTGAAGTAGGTTGCACCGGCGGTGGTGATGTGGAACGCGCCGCACTGGATGGCCGCCAGTCCCTCCGCGACCAGTTGGGGACGGCACTCGATCAGCCGGGCCTGCTCGGCGCCGTACAGCCGCGCCTTCTTCGGGATGTCCTCGTAGTCCGTCTCGTCCGGCTGGCCGAGGTTCGCCGTGTAGGCGAACGGGATGGCGCCGTGGGCGCGCATCCAGTGGAGCGCGGCGCTCGTATCGAGGCCGCCGGAGAACGCGATGCCGACCTTCTCGCCGGCGGGAAGGGACTGGAGAATGCTGGACACATCCGTGATCTTACACGGAGGTACGCGCGGCGGATGACGGGCGGCCGCGTGCACGCGCGAGGGATATGATGCCTGTATGGGCGACCCGACCATCGAACGGCACGAGGCGGACGGCACGGGCCTGTTCACCCTCACGGTCGACGGCGCGACCGTGGGGACGCTCGACTATCACCGCACGGACCCGCGCGTCGTCCACGTGGACTACGTCGAGGTCTCGCCGCGCCTCCGGGGCACGGGCCTCGGCCGCCGCCTCGTCGAGAGCGCCGTCACCTGGGCACGCGAGACCCACGTGACGCTCGTGCCGATCTGCGGGTACGCGCGCGCGGTGCTCACCTCCGACCCGGCCTTTGCGGACGTCCTGACGCCCGGCCCGCCGGACCGGACCTGAACGGGCCCGCGCCCGCGATTGACCGACGAACGCGGCCGATGCCGCTGACCGCACGCGCCCGATCGCCGGCGCGCGCCTGACTGGAGAAGGTTCACATGTCCACGTCCACCATTCCCGCCGCCGAGGCCCTGCGCCTGACGGACCTCGTCACCCCCACCGAGAAGGGCATCGCCAGCCGTGTCCTCGGAAAGACCGGCGGCGGCACCCTGACCATCTTCGCGTTCGACGAGGGCCAGGGCCTGAGCGAGCACACCGCGCCCTTTGACGCGCTCGTGGTCGTCCTCGACGGCGCGCTGACGCTGACCGTCGGCGGGACGCCTGTCGCGGCCACGCCGGGCACGATCGTCCGCATGCCGGCCGGGATCCCGCACGCCGTGGATGCGACAGCCGTCTCGCGGATGCTGCTGGTCATGCTGCGCGAACCGAAAGCCGACTGACGACAACCGTGACGCTGAATGCCCGCCAGCAGGGCCTGTAGAGGCGACCCTTCAGGGTCGCCTGAACCCCCGACCCGTAGAGGCGACCCTTCAGGGTCGCCTGAACCCCCGGCCTGCGAGAGGGTCACGACTGCACGTGGTTACACATGAGTGATGTCCTCATGGCACCATAGGGTGAACAGTCCGATGAACAGACCCACGAACCATTCCGATGACCGCGGCCCGCAGGAGTCCCCTTCCCCCTCGCACGAGGCCATTGCCCGCCGCGCCTACGAGATCTCGCAGGAGCGCGGCTTCAGGGGCGGCGATCCGCTCCACGACTGGCTGCTGGCCGAGGCCGAACTGAAGGCCCGGGCCGAAACCGCGGCCCGTGCCGCATCCGGCGCGTCGCCCGGAACGCAGCCCGCCGCTCAACCGGCGCCCACGCCGGAGGAGCCGGTCGCGCCCGTCGCGCCCGTTGCGGTGAAGCCGCGCCGTGCCGGGCGCACGCCGGCCGGCGTAACTGATCCAGCACCGGTCCGCCCCGCCGCCAGGCGGAACAAGGCCACAAGGCCGGCGCAGGCATCAGCCGCGGCCGGGCGCAGGAGAGCGTCGAAGCGTCCGTGACCCGGGAGGCCGCCTCCCACAACCTGCATGCTGATCAAGCTCGACGGTGAAGGCCCGCTGACCCAGCGCCTCTACCGCGGCCTGCGGCGCGCGATGCTCGAGGGGCGCCTGGCCGCCGGCACGCGTCTGCCGTCCAGCCGCGTCCTGGCCGAGGAGCTGAGTCTCTCCCGCAACGTCGTCGTCATCGCGTTCGAGCAGTTGATGGCGGAGGGTTACATCGAGTCCCGTGTGGGCTCGGGCACCTTCGTGTCGCCGACGCTGCCCGACAAGGCGCTGGCGCCGTGGCGGCCCCGTCCCCGCGCCGACCACGCGCCCGGCTGCATCGAACTGTCGACGGGCGCGCGGCGCGTGCAGGCCATCGCGCCGCTGCCCGCCCCCGGGACGCCCCTCCGCGGGAAGGTCACCGTGGATTTCCGCTACGGCGTGCCGGCCATCGCGGACTTCCCGCAGCAGCTCTGGGCGCGGCTGATGGCCCGGCGGGCGAACGCGCTGTCGATGCGAACGCTCGGGTACGGGCGGGCGCTGGGCTTCCAGCCGCTCCGTCAGGCGATCGCCGACTACGTCACCCGGGCGCGCGGCGTGACAACCACCGCCTCGCAGGTCGTCATCGTCAACGGGGCCCAGCAGGCCTTCGACCTGATTGCCCGGCTGCTCATCGACGCCGGGGACCGTGTGGTGATCGAGGAGCCCGGATACTCGGCGGCGCGCCAGGTCTTCCTCGCGCACGGCGCCGACATCGTGGCGGTGCCCGTCGATCGACAGGGACTGGACGTGGCCCGCCTGCCTCGCGAAGGCCCCGTCCGGCTCGCCTACGTCACGCCCTCGCACCAGTTTCCCCTCGGCGCCATCCTGCCGCTCGCGCGGCGCCTCGAGCTGCTCCACTGGGCGGAAACCATGGGGGCCTACATCGTCGAGGACGACTACGACAGCGAGTTCCGCTACGGAGGGCGGCCGGTCGAGGCCGTACAGGGGCTGGACCGCACGGGACGCGTCCTCTACGTCGGGACGTTCTCCAAGGTGCTCTACCCGTCGCTCCGGATCGGCTACCTGGTGGTGCCGGATGCGCTGACGCGGCCCCTCGAAGGGCTCAAGTTCCTGACGGACTCACAGACGTCCACGTTCGAGCAGGAAGTGCTGACGGACTTCATCACCGGGGGCCACTTCGAACGCCACCTCCGGCGGTCGCGGGCGCGGAACGCCGCCCGGCGTGCGACGCTCCTGACGGCCCTCGACGAGACGCTCGGCGACGACGTGACGGTGTCGGGCGAGAGCGCGGGCCTGCACGTCGTGCTGTGGCCGCGCAACCTGCCGGTGGCACAGCTCGACGGCGTTCTCCGCGCGGCGCTTGCGCGCGGGCTGGGCATCTATCCCGTGACGCCGTACTACACGCGGCGGCCGCGGCGGGCCGGCCTGATGCTGGGGTATGCCTGCCTGACGGAGCAGGAAATCCGGGAAGGGGTCGCGATACTGGCGGATGTGCTGCGCGCGGCCACCACGGGGCGGCCGCGCGCTGCAGTCCGGTGAGGGGCTATCGCCCGGCGGCCTGACGGCCCACGTCGATGGCCTTGAAGCCGGCGTCGCCCCAGCCCATCACGAACACGCTGAAGCCCTGCTTCATGCGCATCTCGATGTCGCCCGCGTTCGCGGGGTAGCCGCACGCCACGTTGAACTCCTTGCACGCGGCGAGCACCTGCTGGATGGCCGCCTCCCACGCCGCCTCGTCCGTGACGCGCTTGCCGTCCACCTCGGTACTGAACACGCGGCGGAGTGTGCCGGCACCCGGCCACAGAACGCCGATGCCCTTCACCGCGGCAATCTCGCGGACCTTCGCGAGCCCGGCCTTGCTCTCGACGATCGTCCAGTTGACCAGCTCGCCTTCGGGATTGAGCGGCCAGAGATCCGCCTTGGCCTTGTACTCGGCCTCGCTCATGCCCCACAGCTTCGGCGCATCGCCCACATCCTCCGCGCGCGTGCCGCCCTTCGAGGCAAAGCGCATCGCGGCAAGGCCCTGCTGCGTTTCCTCGGGCGACTCGACGGACACGAACATCACGCCGCTCACGCCGAGGTTCAGCTGACGGCCGATCTGGCTCACGGCCTTCGCCGGGTCCGGCGCAATCTCCGGCGCCTTCACGATGAGCGGGTGGTGCAGCCGCTTGAACGGCGAGGTCGTCAGCATCCCCACCTGACCCAGGGCCGAGACGAGCTTGCTGAAGTCCGCGTACCCGCGATCGAAGTTCCCCTCCATGCTGCCGTCGAACAGGAAGTCCGTGCGGCCATAGGCGAGGGCCTCGCGCGCCAGCTCCGTCGCGGGCTTGTCCGGGAGCTGGACGGTGGCGGCCACGCCGCCCGGGCCCGGCATGCGCCGGTTCGCCGGGGCATAGAGGCCAAAGACCGGCTGCTTCTGTTCCAGGAGCTCGATGACGGGGTTGAGCCGTTGAGTAGTGGATGCCTGGCCGAGCACGAGCATGCTGCTGCCGAGCACAGTGACAAGGACGATGACGGGAATCCGACGTACGCGCACAAAGCCTCCTGCCCGGTTCACTGGAAGATGCTCACCGACGACCGGGCCTGTCCGCCGAGTATACGCGATGGCCGCGGCGCGGCCGGCGGGACCCGCGCCGGACCCTCTCGGCGGCGCCGTCAGGGGCGCCTGGTCGCGCTCCACGGCCGTGTCTCGCCCCCGGCCCTGACGGTCCCCTCGATCCGGTCCCCGGCGACGCGGCCGGAGTACTCCGCCCCGTCAACCGTGAACGAGATGGCATCGCCCCGGAGGCGGCCGCCGAGGACGGGCGACGAGGACGCGCCCGTCGTCATGCTCCCCGCCACCTGCTGGAACGCCTGCTGGAACGCCACCTCGCCATCCGGGAACTGCCACGTCCCGGACACCTTGGCGGGCACGATCAGGAGGAGCGCCGTGCACCAGCTCGTGCAGTCGTCGTGAATCGTCTCGGTCTCGTCAGCTTCCCAGCCGTTGATGCCGAACGTGTTGAGGACAATCCGCGTCCCCGGATCCAGGGCGAAGAACTTGTCGCGGAGCTTGTCCAGGTTGCTCGGCAGCAGGAAAAGCGCGAGGACGGTGGCCCGGGACACGTCGGCCTCGAACATGTCGCCCTCGACGAACGTCGCCCGATCCGCCACGCCGGCCGCAGCCGCCGCCCGTCGCGACAGCTCCACCATGTCGGGGTTGTACTCGACGCCGATGGCCTCGGCCCCGCGCCTGGCCGCCGCGATGACGTTGCGCCCGTCCCCGGAGCCGAGGTCCATGACGATGTCGTCGCTGGTGACCTGCGCCATGTCGAGCATCTTCTCGACGAGCGCCTCGGGCGTCGGCACCCAGACCACATCCTTGCCCGGCTGTCCCGATTGCGGCTCGAACGGCGTCTGCGCCGCCGCATGCACGGGGACCATCGCCAACAGGGCCGCCGCCAGCCCCGCGGCGGCCGCGGGCATGATCGCTTCTCTCATCACGCTCATCGTTCTCGCTCTCCTGCGGCACCCGTGACACGGGTGCCGGGCATGGTGTCGAACCCGCAGGCCGCGCCTACGCGCCCGTCGTCCGTACGGCGGCCGCCTGCCTGGCGGCCATCTCCTCGATGACGCGCTCGAGCCGCAGGAGGTCGATGGGCTTGACCAGGTGCTTTTCGAACCCGGCGCGAGTCGCGCGGTCGCGATCCGCATCCTGCCCGTAGCCCGTCACGGCCACCATCCGGATCGACGGTCCGATCGGCAGCTCGCGCAGGCGCTCCGCCAGCTCGTACCCGTCCATCACCGGCAGCCCGATGTCGAGCAGCGCGATCTCGGGGTGGAAGGCCATCGCCTTCTTGATGGCCGACGGGCCGTCGTGCGCGGCTTCCACGGTATACCCGAGGCGCCCGAGCGCCACCGTCAGCATCTGCACCGCATCGTCGTTGTCATCGACGACAAGGATGCGGGTGAGGCGATCCGACGTGGGCCGCAGGATGGCCGGGCGCACGTCGAACCCGCCCGTCTCCACGCGGTCCACCGCGGGCAGCTCGACGATGAACTCGCTGCCCTTGCCCGGGCCCTCGCTGAGGGCCTGCACCGTGCCCCCGTGCTGCGTCACCAGGCTGCGCACGATGGCGAGGCCCAGGCCGAGGCCGCCGCGCGATCGTTCGAGCGTCTGCGGCTGCTGCACGAACGCGTCGAAGACCCCGCGGAGCATCTCCGGCATGATGCCGATGCCCTCGTCCGCGACGGTCAGGCGGACGTGCGGGCCGAGGCGCTCCCCGCGCAGGAGGATCCGCGACCCGTGATCGCTGTACTTGGCGGCGTTGGTCAGCAGGTTCGCGATGACCTGGGCCAGCCGATCCACGTCCGCGTGGACGACGAGCTCGTGATGCGGGATCTGGATGTCCACGGCGTGCCGCCGCTGCTCGAGCAGGTGGCCGGCAATCTCCATCGCACGGCCGACGACGTCGTGCAGGTTCACCGGGCGCCGCTGCAGCTCGACCTTCCCGGTCGTGATGCGGCTCACGTCCAGCAGATCGTCGACCATGCGGATGAGGTGGCGGACCTGGCGCTCGAGCACGTCCTGTTCCCGCGACTGCGACCCGCGCAACCGCAGCAGCTCCAGGGCCGTCACCATCGGCGCCAGCGGGTTCCGGAGCTCGTGTCCGAGCATCGCCAGGAACTCGTCCTTCGCCCGGTTGGCGTCGTCCGCCCGGCGCTGCGCCTCGCGGAGCCCCTCCTCCATCCGGGCACGCTCGGTCTCGTCCGCGATGGCGCCGACCAGCCGCCGCGCCTGCCCGTCGTCCTCGCGGACGATGAGCGTCGTGTCCTCGACGGAGCACCACGAGCCGTCCGCCCGGCGGATGCGATAGGCGAGGCGGAAGTTGCGCGCGGCCGGATCGCGGAGATGCTCGTCCAGGCGGCGCCGGCGGGCGGCGCGATCGTCGGGGTGGACGCGGGCCTCCCACCAGCCGACCGTGGCCTCCACCTCGGCGGCGTCGAAGCCGGTCACCCGTTCGAGGTTGTGCATGACCGTCATCCGGCCGGTGGCCAGATCCACGTCGTAGACGAAAGCGTCGGCGGCATCCGCGGCCAGGCGGAAGCGCTCCTCGTTGTCCTTGAGGGCCTGGTGCGCACGGACGAGCGCGGCCGTGCGCTCGCTGACGCGCCGTTCCAGTTCCTCGTTGGCGCGCTCGATCTCCAGCTGCGCCTGCCGCCGTTCGAGCACCTCCTCCTGGAGGGTGCGGTTCAGTTCGGCCAGCGCCCGTGTCTTCCGGTGCAGGTCCACGAACACGGCGACCTTCGATCGCAGGATGTCCGGGTTGACGGGCTTGCTCAGGTAGTCGACGGCCCCCACGCCGTAGCCGGTCAGGACCTCGTCGCGGTCCGGCAGGTGGGCCGTGAGGAACAGGATGGGAATGTCCTGGCTGCGCCGGCGCTGCTTGATGAGGCGGGCCAGGTCGATGCCGCCCATGCCCGGCATCCGGATGTCGAGGATGATGGCGGCGAAGTCGTGCTTGAGCAGCGCGAGCAGGGCCTCGTCGCCGGAGTGGGCGCGCACGAGCGTACAGCCGGTCGGCTCGAGGAGGGCCGCGAGCGCGTCCAGGTTGGCCGGCGTATCGTCGACGATGAGCAGCCGGGTGTCGTCCGTCACCACCTCACCGGTACAGCCAGACGCGGAGCAGCGAGAGCAGCTGCTCCGTGTTGACGGGTTTCGCGATGTAGTCCGATGCCCCGGCCTGCAGGCACTTCTCGCGATCGCCCTTCATCGCCCTGGCGGTCAGGGCCACGATCGGGAGCGTCCTGAAGCGGGACTCCTTCCGGATCTCGCGCATCGTCTCATAGCCGTCCATGTCGGGCATCATGATATCCATCAGCACGACGCTCAGGTCCGGCGTGGCCTGGATGAGGTCGATGGCCTGCCGCCCGTTCGTTGCGCTGAGCACCTCCATCTCCTGGTTCTCGAGCACGGTCGTGAGCGCGAAGATGTTGCGTGCATCGTCGTCCACGATGAGGACGCGCCGGCCGTGCAGCACGTCGTTCGACCCGTGCAGGCGTTCCAGCAGCTGCTGCTTGGACGCGGGCAGGTCCGAGACCACGCGGTGCAGGAAGAGCGCCGTCTCGTCGAACAGCCGCTCCGGCGACTGCACGTCCTTGATCACCACGCTCTTGGCGAGCGCACGCAGCCGCTGCTCCTCGTGCTCCGAGAGGTCCTTGCCGGTGAAGACGACCACCGGCAGATCGCGGAGCGCGTCCGTGCCCTGGAGCCGGGTCAGCACGTCGAAGCCGGACATGTCCGGCAGCTTGAGGTCCAGCACGCAGCAGTCCACGGGCTGCTCGGCCAGCACCTGCAGCGCCTCGGCCCCGGTGCCGACCGCCGTCACGTCGATGTCGTCGTGGCGCAGCAGGTCGACGACGCTGGCGCGTTCGATGGCGTTGTCCTCCACGATGAGCAGCCGCTTCTTGTGCGGCACGACATACTGGCGGATGCGGTCGATGGCCTGCTCCAGCTCGGTCGTCGTGCCGGGCTTGACCAGGTACGAGAAGGCGCCGTGCGACAGGCCGTGCTGCCGCTCTTCCTCAATCGACAGGATCTGCACGGGGATGTGGCGGGTGGCGGGATTGAGCTTCAGGTTGTTGAGGACCGTCCAGCCCAGCATGTCCGGCAGGAACACGTCCAGCGTGATGGCCGTCGGCAGGTACTGGCGCGCGAGCGCGAGCGCCGTCTGGCCGCGCGTCGTCACGAGCGCCTTGAAGCCGCGGTCGCGGGCCAGCCCGAGCAGCACGCGCGCGTAGTGCGGATCGTCGTCGACGATGAGCAGGACGGCGTCCCCGGCCACAATGGCATCGCGGTCGTCGCGGAGCTCCTCGACAGCCGGCGGCAGGACGGGCCGCACGACGGACGCCAGGCCCGACCGCCCGGCCGCGCGCGGCGCCGCCGCGCTGATGCCGGCCGGTCCGCCGTAGGTGAGCGGCAGGTAGAGCGTGAACGTGCTCCCCTCGCCTGGCGTGCTCGACAGGCGGATCTCGCCGCCGAGGAGGCCGGCCAGCTCGCGGCTGATGGCCAGGCCGAGGCCGGTGCCGCCGTACTTCCGGCTCGTGCCGGCGTCGGCCTGCTGGAACGCCTCGAAGATGAGGCGCTGCTTCTCCGGCGCGATGCCGATGCCCGTGTCGCTCACCGCGATGGCGACGGCCGCCGGCACGAAGCGCAGCGTCGGGTGATCCGGCGACCACCCGCTCGCCACGCGGTTCACCCGCATCGTCACCTGGCCCTGGGACGTGAACTTGAAGGCGTTCGACAGCAGGTTCTTGAGGATCTGCTGCAGGCGCTTCGGGTCCGTCGTCAGGGACCGCGGCAGGTCCTCGTCGATCTGGACGTCGAAGCCGACGTTCTTGGCCTCCGCCATGTGGTGGAACATCCGCCGCGCCGTGTCGCGGAGCGAGCCGAACGTCACCTCCTCGGCCTCGACCGTGACCGTGCCGGACTCGATCTTCGAGAGGTCGAGGATGTCGTTGATGAGCGTCAGCAGGTCCGTGCCGGCCGAGTGGATGTTCTTCGCGAAGTCCACCTGCTTCGGCGCGAGGTTGCCCGTGGGGTTGGCCGCGAGCTGTTGGCCGAGGATCAGGATCGAGTTGAGCGGCGTCCGGAGCTCGTGCGACATGTTGGCGAGGAACTCGGACTTGTACTTGGAGGTCAGCGCCAGCTCCGCCGCCTTCTCCTCCAGGGCGCGGCGCGCCTGCTCCACTTCCTGGTTCTTGCGCTCGACCTCGACGTTCTGCTCCGCGAGCTGCTTGGCCTTGGAGGCCAGCTCCTGGTTCGTCTGCTGCAGCTCGCTCTGGCGCGTCTGCAGCTCCATGGTGAGCTGCTGCGACTGCTTCAGCAGGCCCTCCGTCCGCATCGTCGCCTCGATGGTGTTGAAGACGACGCCGAGCGACTGCGTCAGCTGATCGAGGAACGCCAGGTGGGCCGCGGTGAACGGCTGGAGCGAGGAAATCTCGATGACCGCCTTCGTCTCGCCCTCGAACAGCACGGGCAGCACGACGATGGTCCGGGGGTGCGCGGCGCCGAGGCTGGAGTGCACGCGGCTGTAGCGCGGCGGGACCTTCGTCAGGAAGAGGCGCTGCTTCTCGATGGCGCACTGGCCGACCAGGCCCTGCCCGATCTCGATGCGGCGCGCGTGGCCGTCGCCGATGGCGTAGCCGGCCAGCAGCTCCAGGGCCGGCGTCCGCTCCGGGCCCTCCACCATCTGGTAGACGGTGCCCTGCTGGGCGTTGACGAGCGGCGCGACCTCGGAGAGCAGCAGCCGGCCGACCGTCACGAGATCGCGCTGGCCCTGCAGCATGCGCGTGAACCGCGCGATGTTCGTCTTGAGCCAGTCCTGCTCCTGGTTGCGATCCGTCGTCACGCGCAGGTTGCCGATCATCGTGTTGATGTTGTCCTTGAGCTCGGCCACCTCGCCCCGTGCCTGCACCTGGATGGATCGCGTCAGGTCGCCCTTGGTGACGGCCGTCGCCACCTCCGCGATGGCGCGGACCTGGTTGGTCAGGTTGGCGGCCAGCAGGTTGACGTTGCCCGTCAGGTCCTTCCACGTCCCGGCCGCGCCGGGCACGTGCGCCTGCCCGCCCAGCCGTCCGTCCACGCCGACCTCGCGGGCGACGTTCGTCACCTGGTCGGCGAAGATCGCCAGCGTGTCGGTCATGCCGTTGATGGTCTCGGCGAGCGCCGCCACCTCGCCCTTGGCCTCCACCGTCAGTTTCTGCCGCAGGTTGCCGTCGGCCACCGCCGTCACCACCTTGACGATGCCGCGGACCTGGTCGGTGAGGTTCGCGGCCATCACGTTGACCGAGTCCGTCAGGTCCTTCCACGTGCCGGCCACGCCCGGCACTTCCGCCTGCCCGCCGAGCTTGCCTTCCGTGCCGACCTCGCGCGCCACGCGCGTCACCTCCGCGGCAAACGAGTTGAGCTGGTCCACCATCGTGTTGATGGTGTTCTTCAGCTCGAGGATCTCGCCCTTGACGTCCACCGTGATCTTGCGGGACAGGTCTCCGCGCGCCACGGCGGTCGTCACCTCCGCGATGTTCCGCACCTGCGCCGTCAGGTTGGCGCCCATCACGTTGACCGAGTCCGTCAGGTCCTTCCAGGTGCCGGCCACGCCCGGCACCACCGCCTGCACGCCCAGCCGCCCTTCGGTCCCGACCTCGCGCGCCACGCGCGTCACCTCCGACGCGAACGAGCGGAGCTGCTCCACCATCGCGTTGATGGCTTCCTTGAGCTGCAGGATCTCGCCACGCACGTCGACGGCGATCTTGCGCGACAGGTCGCCGTTGGCCACGGCAATCGTGACCTCGGCGATGTTCCGGACCTGCGCCGTCAGGTTGCCGGCCATCTGGTTCACGTTGTCCGTCAGGTCCTTCCACGTGCCCGCCACGCCCGGCACCTCGGCCTGGCCGCCGAGCTTGCCGTCGGTGCCCACCTCGCGCGCCACGCGGCTCACCTCGAAGGCAAACGCGTTCAGCTGATCCACCATCGTGTTGATGGTGTCCTTGAGCTCGAGGATCTCGCCCTTCACGTCCACCGTGATCTTGCGGGACAGGTCCCCGCGCGCCACGGCGGTCGCCACCTCCGCGATGTTCCGCACCTGGCCGGTGAGGTTGGACGCCATGAAGTTGACGTTGTCCGTCAGGTCCTTCCACGTGCCCGCGACGCCGGTGACCACGGCCTGCCCGCCGAGCTTGCCGTCCGTGCCCACCTCGCGCGCCACGCGCGTCACCTCCGAGGCGAAGCCGTTCAACTGGTCCACCATCGTGTTGATGGTGTCCTTCAGCTCGCGGATCTCGCCCTTGACGTCGACCGTGATCTTCCGCGAGAGGTCGCCATTGGCGATGGCCGTGGCCACGTCGGCGATGTTCCGCACCTGGCCGGTGAGGTTGCCGGCCATCTGGTTCACGTTGTCCGTCAGGTCCTTCCAGGTGCCGGCCACGCCCGGCACCACGGCCTGTCCGCCGAGCTTGCCTTCCGTGCCCACCTCGCGCGCCACGCGCGTCACCTCGGAGGCGAAGCCGTTCAGCTGATCCACCATCGTGTTGATGGTGTCCTTCAGCTCCAGGATCTCGCCCTTGACGTCCACCGTGATCGTGCGCGACAGGTCGCCGCGGGCCACGGCCGTCGTCACCTCCGCGATGTTGCGGACCTGGCCGGTCAGGTTGGACGCCATCGAGTTGACGTTGTCCGTCAGGTCCTTCCAGGTGCCAGCCACGCCCGGCACCGTGGCCTGCCCGCCCAGCTTCCCTTCGGTGCCCACCTCGCGCGCGACGCGGCTCACCTCCGACGAGAAGCTGTTGAGCTGATCCACCATCGTGTTGATGGTGTCCTTCAGCTCGAGCATCTCGCCCTTCACGTCCACCGTGATCTTGCGGGACAGGTCCCCGCGCGCCACGGCCGTGGTCACCGCCGCGATGTTCCGCACCTGCGAGGTGAGGTTCGAGGCCATGGCGTTGACCGAGTCCGTCAGGTCCTTCCACGTACCCGCGACGCCGGGCACCACCGCCTGGTTGCCGAGCTTCCCGTCGGTACCGACCTCGCGCGCCACGCGCGTCACCTCCGCCGCAAAACCGCGCAACTGGTCCACCATCGTGTTGATGGCTTCCTTGAGCTGCAGGATCTCGCCGCGGACGTCCACCGTGATCTTCTTGGAGAGGTCGCCGTTGGCGACGGCAATCGTCACGTCCGCGATGCTCCGGACCTGCGCCGTCAGGTTGCCGGCCATCTGGTTGACCGATTCGGTGAGCTCCCGCCAGACGCCGGAGGCGTTCTTCACCTGGGCCTGGCCGCCCAGCTTGCCTTCCGTGCCCACCTCGCGCGCGACGCGCGTGACCTCCGAGGTGAAGACGGAGAGCTGATCGATCATCTTGTTGACGAGCGTGGCCGAGCGCAGGAACTCGCCTTCCAGCGGGCGGCCGTCCACCTCGAGCGCCATCGACTGCCCGAGGTCGCCCTTGGCCACCGCGCCCACCGCGCGGGTCACTTCCGTCGTCGGCCACGCGAGGTCGTCGATGAGCGTGTTGATGGCGCCGACCTCGTCGGTCCACGCGCCCGTCAGCCCGACGGGGCGCATGCGCTGCTTGAGCTTGCCTTCCTTGCCGACGGCGTGGCTGACGCGCGTCGTCTCGCGCACGCGCCGCTCGCTGGCGGCCGCGATCTCGTTGAACGCGTCGGCGATCTTGCCGTGGATGCCGACCAGGTCGGACGGCAGGCGCGCCGAGAAGTCGCCGTCGCGGAACGACAGCATGGCGAGGAGGAGCGACCGTGAAAACTCGTCGGCGTCGACGGGCACGGCGCCGCGGGCCGGGCGCGGCCGGGCGAGGCTCCGCACGGTGGGGGTGGGGCGGGTCGAGCGTTCCATGTGTCCTCTTGGCTGGGGGGTATCCTCAGGGCAACGGATCGGTCCATCTTCCACGAGGCCGCCGGAGCAAGTCCAGCCGGCCGCCTACGGCCGAGCCGGTCAGGCGCGCGACAAGGTCAGCGCGAACTGGCCCTCTTCGTCGATCCACTGGTGCTCCGCCGCAAAGCCGCACGCCGCGAGAAACCGCGCCAGGGTCGCCGTGTCGTACTTGTACGAGCTCTCGGTCCAGATCCGCTCGCCCTCGTCGAGCCGCACGTCGATGCGCGCGGCGTCGATGCGGAGCCGCTGCGCGCGCGTGCTGACCAGGTGCATCTCCACGCGTGACGCCGCCGCGTTCCACACCGCCTCATGGCGGAAGCCGTCCAGGTCGATCGCCGCCCCGAGTTCGCGATTGATCCGGACCAGCAGGTTCCGGTTGAACGCCGCCGTCACGCCGAGCGGATCGTCGTAGGCCAGGCGCAGCACCGCCTCCGGCTTGCGCAGGTCCGCGCCGAGCAGCAGCCCGTCGCCGGGCCGCAACACGTCCCGCACGCCGCGCACGAAGGCCGTGGCCGCCTCGGGATCGAAGTTACCGATGTTCGATCCCAGGAAGACGACCAGCGTCGGCCCGCTCCCGCGGGCGTCGTCCGACAACTGTTCCAGGCCGGCTTCGTACGAGGCCTCGTGCGTCGTGACGCTGCGCACGCCGTCGAAGACGCGAAGGGCGCGCGCCGCCGTGGCCAGCGCGGACGCGGACACATCGACCAGGTGCACGTCCAGGCTGCGGCTGGCCGGCGCACCCGCCGCCACCAGCGTGGCCAGTTTCTCGCCGTTGCCGGACCCGAGCTCGACCAGCCGCGACGGCGGCGGCGACGCGCCGAGCACGGACCGCGCATGTGCCCGCAGCAGCCGCGTCTCCGCCCGCGTCACGTGGTACCACGGCAGGCGGCAGATCGCGTCGAAGAGCGCGGAGCCCAGCGCGTCGTAGAAGTAGCGCGACGGGAGTTCCCGGGGCGTGCGCGACAGGAAGGTCCGCACGTCCGCGGCAAACTCCTCGGCCGCGGCCTGCGGGTTCCTGGCGTGGACGGAGACGCGGGCGCCGGCCGCCGTCATCGCGCCGACGTCCCCGCGTCGCGGGCGAGGCGGAACGTCGCATACACGTAGGGGTAGCGCGGCCGGAACCAGTTGCGGAACGACGGCCGCAACAGCTCGCGCGCCGTCGCCGGCGACGCGCCCTTCATCACGAAGTGCTCGCCGTCGAAGAAGTCTGCCGAGTACTCGGGGTAGGACGGCAGCGGCGTGAACCCGGGGAACGGCTCGAACACAGTCCCCGTCCACTCCCATCCGTTGCCGACGAGGTCCTCGACGCCCCACGCGCTCGCGCCGTCGGGATGCGATCCGGCAGGCTGCGGGTCCCAGCTCTCGAACTCGAAGACGCCGTGCCGCGCGGATGGGCTCTCGTCGCCCCACGGATGCCGGCGGGGCTGTCCATCCGGCGCGCCGAACGCCGCGCGCTGGAACTCCGCCTCCGACGGCAGCCGCGCGCCCGCCCACGCGGCGTAGGCACGCGCCTCCGCCCAGCTGACGTACACGGGCCATGCCGCCGGCAGCGCCACGCGCTCGAACATGCCGCGCCACCACCACTCCCCGCCGTCACGCTCCCAGAAGCGCGGGTACGCCATCCGCTCGGCGCGGACCCAGGCCCAGTCCTCGGGACGCCACCAGCGCTCGTCCTCGTATCCGCCGGCCTCCACAAACTCCATGTAGCGCGCGTTGGTCACGTCGTGCCGCTCGATGGCAAAGGCGGGGACCGTCTCGCTCCGCGACGGCCGCTCGTTGTCCCACGTGAAGGCCTCGCGGGTGGGCAGGACGCCGAGCGTGGCGTCACCGGCGGGCACGTCCACCCATTCCCGCGCGGGCGGTGTGCCCGCCACGGCCGCCGCATACCCGTCGGGACGCCGCTTCTGCGCGTAGGGCAGCTGGTGCCACATGTACAGCAGCGTCTCCTGGTGCATCGCCTCGTGCTCGAGAATGCAGAACGCCGCCTCCGCCCGATCGAGCAGGGGGTGCCCCGGCTGGACGATGTCCTCGTGGGCAATGGCGTGGAGGACACGGCGATCGGCCTCCTCGGCAAAGCGCCGGACCTCCTCACGCCGGGGCCACTCCAGCCGGGGGGTGCCGTTGCCGCCCTGGCCAGCGTTGGACTCGTGCGGATCGATGCCGCGCGCGAAGAGCGTCTCCAGCCCGGCATCGATGCCCGGATGGCCGAGACCACGCTTGACCAGCGTGTTGAAGCTGAAGGCCGGCAGGTGGCCCTCGTAGAACACGATGGGATGACGCAGGGCGATGGGCCGCGCGTAGTACGCGTCCTCCACCAGCATGTCGAAGAGGGCCGCAGACCGGGCGCGGTTGCGCGCGTACCACGCGGCAAGGCGCTGACGGTCGAGCTGGCCGGGAGAGACAGAGGGGGTCGGCGTGTTCGCGGGGGCGCGCATCCCTCTATGACATACGAGATCGGTGCCAGCCTGCAAACCGGCAGGCGGAATGGCGCGAAATCCGTCCCCCACCACGGCGGAGTGCCTGGAGGCCGGGCAAACCGGGACCGGAGCGTATTGAATCGCTGCACTCAGCCGGCTCGTCTGTAGCGATTCTGCGCGCCGGGGGGCGCGAGCGGGCTCCTGTGAGTGAACGCGCCGCGTGGGCGAGGAATGCGGGCTAGACTGGGTCTCCTCATGGACGGACTGTTGGCCGAGGTCGCACGGACGGCCGTGCTCGACGTCGCGGCGCTCTTCCCGATCGTCAACCCCGTCGGCAACGCGCCCCTCTTCCTCAGCCTCACGCGCGGGGCGTCGCCGCAGACGCGCCGCCTCCTGTGCCGGAAGATCGCCATCAACGGGTTCATCCTGCTGGCCGCCTCGATGCTGATCGGCTCGCATATCCTGGCTTTCTTCGGTATCTCGCTGCCCGTCGTTCAGGTAGGCGGCGGGCTCGTGCTGACGGCCACCGGCTGGACGCTCCTCAGCCAGCCGGACGAGAAGCCCACGGACGGCACGGCAGTCAGGACCGCAGATGCGGGCCTCCTCCACCAGGCGTTCTATCCGCTGACGCTCCCGTTGACCGTGGGCCCGGGGTCCATGTCCATCGCCGTCACGCTGGGCGCCAACGCCGCCGGCGGGCTCGAGCAGCAGCTCCAGTTGGTCGTGGCCGCCCTGCTCGCGCCCGCGGCCATCGCCCTGGCCATCTACCTGGCGTATCGCTCGTCAGAGCACCTCGAGCGCTGGTTCGGCGCGTCGGCCATGAGCGTCGTCCTGCGGCTGTCGTCCTTCATCCTGCTCTGCATCGGGGTCCAGATCATCTGGAACGGTGTCAGCGCGCTGTGGCTCGCGCTGCCGCCGCGCTGAAGACGGAGAGGGTGCCGCGGCGACGCCACCGCACGCAGCTCAGCTCGCCGGGTTGGGCCGCGCCATGCGCACCAGGCTCGGCGCGCTCAGCCGCGGACCGTCGTAGGCCGTGACCTCACCGAAGCGGTGGCCGGCTTCCCAGTCCGCCCGCGCGCTCGCAATCTCCTCCGGCGTGCGGGCCACGAAGTTCCACCACATCAGGATGGTCTCCGGGAACGGCGGACCGCCAATCAGCAGGACGCGTCCCCCGGCCCGGCTCGCGAAGGATGCCTCCGTGCGCGCGCGGCCGAGATAGTAGAGCGCGCGTTCGCCAAGGACCTGGCCGTCGAAGGTGCAGTCCCCGCTGAGCACGAGCACCGCGTGCTCGAACGTGGGGTCGAGGGGGAGACTCAGGCTGTGTCCCGCGTGCAGTTGAAGGTCCGCGCCGAGAATCCCGGAGAAGTACGGCGCGGGCGAGACGGCGTCCTGGAGGCCGCCCGCAAACACCTGCACGATGCCGCCCGGCGTCTCGAAGGCGGGGACCTCCTCGACGTGGGCAAACGTCGCCGCCGCGTGGCGGTCGGCGTCGGGCAGGGCCGTCCACAGTTGCACGCCGTCCAGGCGGCCGGTGTTGTCGCGCGGTGTCTGCTCGGCGTGGGCGATGCCGGAGCCGGAGGTCATCACGTTGACGCCGCGCGGGCGGAGGACCGATGCGACGCCGAGGCTGTCGTCGTGCGCCACTTCGCCGTCGAGCAGCCACGTCACCGTCTGCAGACCGATGTGCGGGTGCGGTGCGACGTCCATGGGCCGCCCGTCGGTGAAGGTGAGCGGGCCGTACCGGTCCAGGAAGCACCAGGGCCCGACGAGCCGGCGGTCCCTCACCGGCAGCGCACGGGTGATGGCCAGCGTGCCGAGCGCGAGATCGCGATTGGGGTAGGTCTCCAGCCGCTGCTCGCCGGCGCCGAGAGCGACGCACTCCTCGGCGGACACGACATCGGATCGCTTCGACATGCTCGCAGCATAGCAGGCGGCCCTTCGGGCCGTGGGCGCGCCTGCCGGCGCATGGGCCGGCGCCGTGGGAGGAAGCGATCCGGTCCGAGTCCTACCGAGCGTGAAGCGCGAGGCCCACGAGCCGCAGGCGTCGCTCACCGAAGGCCTGGCGCTCCTGGGAGATCACATCCCGGATGATGCGATCCCGCACGGCGTCGTCCACATCGCGCGTCGAGGGCCGCTCCCCCTTCACAGAGGAGACATCCGTGTTGAAGCCCACGACGAATCCCGTCCGTGACGGCCGGTGCAGGTAGAGGTGCGAGAGGAACCCGTTCTGGTTGCCGCTGTGCCCGACCAGTTCCACGCCGTGGTGGCGCTCGACAAAGAACGACAGGCCGATGCGCACATCGTCGCCGCTGCCGCCCTCGCCGTCCTCCGCCTCCAGGACCGGCTGCCACATCTCCTCGAGCGACGCCCGCACGAGCACACCGTCGTACTCCGGACGCGCCGGGTCGCCGATCAGGAACGCGAGATAACGGGCCATGTCCGTCAGCGGTGCGTTCAACCCGCCGTTGGCCGTGGTGATGCCCGCATCGAAGTCGAAGCGTGCCTCGCGCCGGCCGTCGTCGTCCAGGAAGTAGCTGTGCGACCGGTGGTCCACCAGGTGATAGGGCGCCCGATCGTAGAACGTCCGGTGCATGCCGAGGGGCATCAGGATGTTCTTCGTGACGTACACCTCGTAGTCGTCTCCGCTCAGCGCCTCGATGATTCGGCCGAGGAACAGGATGCCGGGGTTCGAGTAGCGGTAGCGCGAGCCGGGCGGGAAGAGGATCTCCGTGTAGGGCAGCATGGCCGTCAACTGGTCCCAGCCGGTGGGCTCGAACGGATGCCAGGGCTGGTCGCCGCCCCACGGCCACGTGCCCGCCCGGAAGCCGGCGCTGTGGCTCAGCAGCGTGCGAATCGTGATCCGCGACGTGTCGCCATGCGGGTTGTGCACGCGCCGGATCTCGGGCACGTAGCGCTCGACCGGATCGTCCAGCGTGAGGCGTCCGCGATCGCGCAACTGCATGATGGCGATGGCCGTGAACGTCTTGGTGATGGACGCCCAGTGAAAGATGGTGTCGCGGTCGACGGCCCGCGCCGCGTCGACGTCCTGATAGCCCACCTGCTCGTGCGCGAGCACCTCTCCGCCGCGCACCAGCACGAGGCCGCTCCCGACGATGCCCGCCTGCTCGACCTGCTGGCGATAGAAGGCGGCAGTCCCGGCCCACCCATCCGGCGGCGCGGCCGCCTGGCCCGCACGGGGCGTGGTGTCCTGCGCCGCCATCACTCCAGCCAGGAGCATCGTCCCCAGGGTCAGGGCCACGCCGTCACGCCACCTACCGCTGCCGGTTCCAGGATGCATCCCGCTCACCTCGCGCCGATTCTACGTCCGGGGTCGTCCGGAGTGCGTCCGAGTGAGCCCCCGGACGCGTCACGGTCCAGCAGGAACGTGACGTCATCGGCGCCATGCGCCACGAGCGCGATCGGGAGCTCCGAGCTGTCGTCGTCCATCGCCTCCCGCACGGCGTCGGCCTTGGACACCCCCGTGGCCACGACGATGACCGCCCGGGCTTCGAGGAGCGACGGCAGCGTGAGCGTCAGCCGCCCGGCCGGCGGCTTGGGCGAGTCGGTGACCGCGGCCGCCCAGTGCGCGTCCTCCGCGAGCAGCGCGTGCCCGGGAAACAGCGAGCAGACATGCCCGTCCGGACCCACGCCCAGCATCACGAGGTCCAGGCGCGGGGGATCGCCCAGCACGCGCAACAGGATCGACTCGTACTCGGCGGCGGCCCCGGCCAGGTCCGCCTGCTCCCCCGCCATCCGATGCACGCGGGCCGGGTCCACGGCGACCTTGCCCAGCCAGAGCCTGTGCGCCAGGCCGTAGTTGGCATCCTCGTGCGCCGGCGGAACCGCGCGCTCGTCGCCGAAGAACACGTCCACGCGGGACCAGTCGACGTCCGCATCGACGAGGCCGGGCAGGCACAGTTCGGCCGCCGAACCGCCCGTCACCGCCACAGCAAACCGTCCCCGCGCGGCCATGGCCTCGCGTGCGAGGGTCTCGACGCGCCTGGCAAATGCCTGGACGATGTCGGCGGCGGTATCCACGATCACGGCTGATGGCATCGGTCGTTATCCCCTTGGCAGGTCGAGCGGTTGTGGGTCAAGGTTATGACATGCAGCTTGGCATGGTGGGACTCGGGCGGATGGGCGGAAACATGGTACGGCGCCTCATGCGCGACGGCCACGCCTGCGTCGTGCAGGACATCTCGGCCGAGGCGGTGGACGGCCTGATTGCGGAGGGTGCCGCCGGGTCCACCTCGCTCGAGGCCTTTGCGGCCCTGCTCGCACCGCCCCGCGCGATCTGCCTGATGGTGCCCGCCGCCATTGTCGATCCGGTCATCGAGACGCTCCTGCCGCACCTTCAGCCCGGCGACATCATCATCGACGGCGGTAATTCGCACTATCACGACGACATCGCCCGCGCGAAGCGGCTCCTCGGCCTCGGGCTCCACTACGTGGACATGGGCACCAGCGGCGGCGTGTGGGGCCTGGACCGCGGGTACTGCCTGATGATCGGCGGCGAACCGGATGTCGTGGCGCACCTGGACCCGATCTTCCGGAGCCTCGCGCCGGGCGCCGCCGGAACACCCCCGACGACGGGGCGCACCCGGAGCAGCACGGCCGAGCTCGGGTATCTCCACTGCGGCGCTGCCGGCGCCGGCCACTTCGTCAAGATGGTACACAACGGCATCGAGTACGGCCTGATGGCCGCCTACGGCGAGGGGCTGAACATCCTGAAGCGCGCGAACATCGGCAACCACGTCCACGACATGGACGCCGAGACGACGCCGCTCAGGAACCCTGAGCACTACCAGTACGAGTTCGATCTGGCGGAGGTCACGGAAGTGTGGCGGCGCGGCAGCGTCATCACCTCGTGGCTCCTGGACCTCACGGCGCAGGCGCTGGCGGCGGACCCGGGGCTCGACGCCTTCGGGGGCCGTGTCTCCGACTCCGGCGAGGGCCGCTGGACCGTGCAGGCCGCAAACGACGAGGGCGTGCCGGCCCATGTCCTGACCGCGGCCCTCTTCGAGCGCTTCGCCTCCCGCGATCTGGACCTGTTCCAGAACAAGGTGCTCTCGGCCATGCGCTTCGGGTTTGGCGGCCACGTGGAGAAGGGGTCATGAAGCAGGAGCAGCCGCGCTCCGACGCGCTCGTGTTCTTCGGCGCGAGCGGCGACCTCGCCTACAAGAAGATCTTCCCCGCCCTGCAGGCCCTGGCCGGACGTGGGCGGCTCGAGGGACCGGTCGTCGGCGTCGCCCGATCGGGATGGACGCGCGAGCAGCTCATCGACCGCGCGATGGCCAGCATCACCGAGCACGGCGGCGGCGTGGACCCGCAGGCGTTCCCGAAGCTCGCCGAACGGCTGCGCTACGTCGACGGCGACTACAACGACAGCGAGACGTTCCAGAAGCTGCGGACGGAGCTCGCCGGTGCCACGCGGCCGGCGCACTACCTGGCCATCCCGCCCAGCATGTTCCCCGTCGTCGTCGGCAAGCTGTCGGAGACCGGGTGTACGCGGCGCGGCGCCAGGGTCATCCTCGAGAAGCCGTTCGGCCGCGACCTCCAATCCGCACGGGAGCTCAACCGCGTCCTCCTGGAGTCGTTCCCGGAAGGCAATATCTTCCGGATCGATCACTACCTGGGAAAGGAGGCCGTCCAGAACATCCTCTACTTCCGGTTTGCCAACGCCTTCCTCGAGCCCATCTGGAACCGGCACTACGTGGAGAACGTGCAGATCACGATGGCCGAGGCGTTCGGCGTCAACGGCCGCGGTCGGTTCTACGAGGAGACGGGCATCGTGCGCGACGTCATCCAGAACCACCTGCTCCAGATCGTGAGCTACCTGGCCATGGAAGCGCCCACCTCCACCTACGCCGAGGCCATCCGTGACGAGCAGGCCAAGGTGCTGCGGACCGTGCGGCCGCTCACGGCGGAGCACATGACGCTCGGGCAGTTCCGCGGCTACCGCGACGAGGCGGGCGTGGCCGCGGACTCGCAGGTCGCCACCTACGCGGCGCTCCGGCTGCACGTGGACTCGTGGCGGTGGGACGGCGTCCCGTTCTACGTGCGGGCCGGCAAGTCCCTGCGTATGACGGCGACCGAAGTGCTCGTGGAACTCCGCGAGGCGCCGCCCGTCGTCTTCAGCGAGCCGAGCCCGGCCCAGGGCAACTACGTCCGCTTCCGCCTGACGCCGCACGTGGCCATCGCCATCGGCGCGCGCGCCAAGCGTGCCGGCGAGGGCATGACGGGCGTGCCGCTGGAACTGTCCGTGGTGGATCCGCAGAAGGGATCGAGCGGGCGCCTGGGCGACTACGAACGGCTCCTGGGCGACGCCATGATCGGCGACTCGACGCTCTTCGCCCGGCAGGACGTCGTCGAGGCGGCGTGGGCCATCGTGGATCCCGCGCTGCAGGAGCCGCCGCCGGTGATCGAGTACGAGCCCGGATCGTGGGGCCCCGCGGAGTCGGATGCGCTCGTGGCGGACGTGGGGGGCTGGAACACACCGGTGTAGGGGGCCATGCCACGTCTCGACGCGTTCATCGAGGCCGCGTGCGTGCCGCGCGGCGAGGCGCATCGATCGGGAACGCTCGATCAGGCGCAGGCGATGCTGATCCGGCATCCGGAGATCGCGGGCGGCAGCATTCACGCGGCGGCCATCCTGGGCGATCCGGCGGGTGTTCACCGCTTCCTCGAGCTGGACACGTCACCTGCCACCTCGCCCGGAGGCCCCTACGGCTGGGATCCGCTCACGTGCCTCTGCTTCTCGCGGTATCTCCGGCTCGACCGCGCGCGTTCGGGCGGGTTCGTGAGGGCCGCGGAGGCGCTGCTGGACGCGGGCGCCGATCCGCGGACGGGCTTCTTCGACACGACGCACGGCCCGGCGCCGCAGTTCGAGAGCGCGCTGTACGGGGCGGCCGGCGTCGCACACCACGCGCCCCTGACGCAGCTGCTCCTCGACCGCGGCGCGGACCCGAACGACGAGGAGGTGCCGTATCACGCGCCGGAGACGCATGACAACGCCGTGCTGCGGGTACTCGTGGAAAGCGGCCGGCTCACGGCGGACAGCCTGGCCACGCTGCTCCTCCGCAAGGCGGACTGGCACGATGAGGCCGGCATCGAGTACCTCCTGACGCACGGTGCGGATCCCAACCGCCAGACGCCGTGGCACTACACGGCGTTCCAGCAGGCCATCAGGCGCGACAACGCGCTCCCGATCATCCGGCTGATGCTGGACCGTGGCGGGGACCCGCATGCGGGCAATCGGCTCGACGGCCGATCCGCCGCGATCATGGCCGCGCACCGGGGCCGCGGGGACGTACTGGACCTGCTGGCGGAGCGAGGGATCGCGCTGGAACTGACCGGCGTCGACGGCCTGATCGCGGCGTGTGCGCGAGGCGACAGCGGCGCGGTCCTGTCGATGGCGGCTCACGCGCCGGCGCTCGTCCGTGCGCTGCTCGACGATGGTGCCCGGCTGCTGGCCGCGTTTGCCGGTAGCGGCAACGCGGACGGCGTCGGATGTCTCGTGGATCTCGGTGTGGACGTCGCCGTGCGACTGCCCGAGAGCGACGGGTACTGGGGCCTTGCAGCGGACACCACGGCACTCCATGTCGCGGCATGGCGCGCGCGCCACGCGACGGTCCGGCTGCTCATCGCGCGTGGCGCAGCAGTCGACGCGCTGGATGCGGCCGGGCGGACGCCGCTCGCCCTGGCCGTGCGGGCGACGGTGGACTCGTACTGGAGCGATCGCCGGTCTCCGGAGTCGGTGGCCGCGCTGCTGGCCGCCCACGCGTCCACGTCCGGAATCACATGGCCGACCGGCTACGCGGAAGTGGACGACCTGCTGCGCGCCTCCGGCTGACCGGTCCCTCCCGCTGATTCCCGCCAACACCGGATCGCCGCGGCATGCTTCGGGTAATGCCCGTATGTGTCGAGGAGCAGGCGGCGTCGAAAGCGCGCGTGGGCAAGGGCCTCGTCGGATACCTCCTCGAGGTACGCCAGGAGGCGCCGATGGGTCTCGGCCTGCTCGCGGAGCACGCCTCCCAGCGAGAGGCCCCGCTTCTCCACTGTCCTGATCGCGTTGAAGGCGTCGATGCCGCCGTAGCGCGTGGAGTAGCGCGGGGGGCGGCCGCCGCCGAGCACGACGGGCAGGTGCGCAAGCGACTCCTCCTCCCACCACGTCACGTGCGCGATGATGTCGCGGACCGACCACTGACCGGTGACGCCCGGGCGGAGCAGTTCCTCGTCCGTCAGGCCCGCGTACGAGTCGCGGAACCCAGCCCACGCGTGCTCCAATCGGTCCAGCAATCGCTGCCGGCGCCGGCCTCCCTCGTCTCGTGCCGGGTGGCTCGCCCGACCGGACCGCGCCCCTCCGGAGCGCCGCTTATCGAGCGTCATGGAAAATGATCCCGACGGTATGGCGCTGACCGGAGCGGATTTCGCTGACGCCGTGGCGCATCTGCACGCGGTAGGTGCCCCGCTGTCCGTCCACCGGCCGATGGTGCACGGCGAACACGACGGCGTCGCCCTGCCGCAGGGGGACGACCGACACCCGCGACTGCATCCGGGGCCGCTGCTCCGTCAGCACGAACTCGCCGCCCGCGAAATCCCGTCCGGGCTCCGAGAGGAGGATCGCCACCTGGAGGGGGAACACGTGTGCCCCGTACACGTCCTGGTGCAGCGCGTTGTAGTCGCCGGCGCCGTACTGCAGCAGAAGCGGCGTGGGGCGGGTCTGCCCGGCCTCGTGGCAGCGCTCGGCAAAGGCCGCGTGGGTGTCCGGGTAGCGGACGTCGTTCCTCAGTCGTTCGCTCCAGGCATTGGCGAGCGGCGCGAGATGCCCGTAGAGGGCCGTGCGGAGCTCCGTGAGGACACCAGGCAACGGGTAGGCAAAGTACTTGTACTCGCCCCGCCCGAAGCCATGCCGCGCCATCACCACATGGCTCCGGAAGCGGCTGTCGTCCGCGTAGAGGTCCGCGACAGCGCGGCACACGTCCGGGTCCAGCATCCCCGCAATCGTCGTCCAGCCTCGGCCGTCGAGCTCGGCGAGCGCGCCCGGCCAGTCGATTCGAGCCACCCGCTCCGTCGCGGACATCGTCATCGTGGTTGCCATATGACGACTGTCGCACTCCGGCGACCGCCGGACACTCCGTGTCTTGCGGCCGAATTGTCTCGGTTTGCAGGCGGGACTGGGCCCAGGTACCTCCAGGACGACGTCGTTTCCGCCCGCCCGCAGCGGGCCTCTCCGCACGAGAGCGGGACCTGTGGTATACTCCGGGAGCTAGGTGGAAGAAAGCTTCTGCAGTTGACTGCGTCCAGCGACGAATTCGAGCCGTTTCGGTCTCGCCTCTCTCCGCAAACGTAATCCGATAGCTCAGCCGAATCCATCCTCGATCCATTCCGGATCACTACGTTTCCATGCGACCCCGTATCGCGGGGCGGAAGAGAGAACAGAACAGATGGCGAGAAAACTCTACGTGGGCAACATGCCGTACGAAACCGGCGAACAGGACCTCCGCGAGCTCTTCGCGAGCGCGGGACAGGTCGAGACCGTCAGCGTGATGCGCGACATGGCCACCGGCCGTGCCCGCGGCTTCGCGTTCGTGGAGATGGCCAGCGATGAGGACGCGCAGAACGCGATCAACACGCTGAACAACTTCAACTACGGCGGCCGCAACCTGACCGTCAACGAGGCCAAGCCCAAGACCTCCAGCGGTGGTGGCGGCGGCGGCTACGGCGGCGACCGCCGGCGCTCGGAACCGCGCTGGTAAGGTAACAGCCCGACCCTACTGACGGGGCGGCCTCTCCCACGTATGTTGGGGGATGGCCGTCTCGTTTTGTGTACGGGGGCTTTGGGCTTTGGGCTTCGGCTTTGTCGATCCGGCGGCAGGCCGTTCGACGTCTCCTATAGAGGGCCCACGCGGCACCGGGACGGTCCCGGGGCGCGCCGTCGGCCTCCAGGAGAGTGACAGATGCGTGTCATGGTCATCATCAAGGCCAACGCGGACTCGGAAGCCGGCGTCATGCCGAGCGAGCAGCTCCTCACCGAGATGGGCGCCTACAACGAAGAGCTGGTGAAGGCCGGCATCATGCTGGCCGGCGAGGGACTGCAGGCGAGCGCCAAGGGCAAGCGGGTCCGCTTCTCCGGCCAGGACAGGAGCGTCATCGACGGACCGTTTGCCGAGACCAAGGAGCTCATCGCGGGGTTCTGGATGTGGCAGGTGCGCTCGATGGATGAGGCGGTCGAGTGGGTCAAGCGCTGCCCGAACCCCGACAACGTCGACAGCGAGATCGAGATCCGGCAGATCTTCGAAGCGTCGGACTTCGGCGCCGAGTTCACGCCGGAGCTGCGGGCACAGGAAGAGCGCCTGCGCGAGGAGATCGCCCGGAAGCAGTAGGCCCGACGGCCTTGCGCCGGCGGGTGGGACGGTGGTGTGATCGGGGATCGTGACGGCGACCGACACCCACCGTGCCATCGACGCGGTCTGGCGGATCGAGTCCGCGAAGCTCATCGCGAGCCTGGTGCGCATGGTGCGCGATGTCGGCGTGGCCGAGGACCTGGCCCAGGACGCGCTCGTCGCGGCACTCGAGCAATGGCCGGCCTCCGGCATCCCCCGCAACCCCGGGGCCTGGCTCATGGCCGCCGCGAAGCATCGCGCCATCGACCACTTCCGCCGCGGCAAGCGGCTCGAGCGGAAGCACGTGGAACTCGGCTACGAGATCGAGACCGACCGCAGGCTCAACGCGCCGGACCTCGACGCCGCACTGGACGATGACGTGGGCGATGACCTGCTCCGCCTGATCTTCACGGCGTGCCACCCGATCCTCTCGACCGAGGCCCGCGTGGCGCTCACGCTGCGGCTCCTCGGCGGACTCACCACGCCGGAGATCGCGCGCGCCTTTCTCGCCCCGGAACCGACCATCGCCCAGCGCATCGTCCGCGCCAAGAAGGCGCTGGCCGGCGCCCCGGTCGCATTCGAGGTCCCGCGGGGCGCCGAACGATCGGCCCGCGTGTCGTCGGTCCTCGAGGTGATCTACCTGATCTTCAACGAGGGGTACACCGCGACCGCCGGCGATGACTGGATGCGGCCCGCCCTCTGCGAGGAGGCCCTCCGCCTCGGACGGATCCTGGCCGGCCTGGCGCCGGAGGAGCCCGAGGTCCACGGCCTCGTGGCACTCATGGAGATCCAGGCGTCACGATCGCGCGCGCGCGTCGATCGCACAGGGGCGCCCGTCCTGCTCCTGGACCAGAACCGGTCGCACTGGGATGGCCTGCTCATCCAGCGCGGCCTGACGGCGCTCGCACGCGCGGAGGCCCTGAGCCAGGTGCGCGGACCGTACACGCTGCAGGCCGCCATCGCGGCCTGCCATGCCCGGGCACGGGCGGCCGCGGACACGGACTGGCAGGGCATCGCCGGTCTCTACGCGGAACTGGCCGCGCTCGTCCCCTCCCCCGTCGTCGAGCTCAACCGCGCGGTGGCCGTCGGCATGGCCTCGGGCCCCGCGGCCGGCCTGGCGATCGTGGATACGCTGACCGCCGAGCCGGCGCTCGCGAGCTATCACCTGCTGCCGAGCGTGCGTGGAGACTTCCTGCGCAAGCTCGGACGTCTCGACGAAGCGCGCGTCGAGTTCGAGCGCGCGGCGGCGCTGACGCGCAACGGCCGCGAGCGGGCGCTGCTGCTCGATCGCGCGCGCGCGTGCGGCGCCGACGCCGGGCAGGACGGAAGCCGCGGACGGCCGGGGCGCGTCAACGCGCGGACGCCGTGAGCGCGAGCACGAAGCACACCGACGCGAGCAGCGATGCCACGGTCCGCACGTGGTTCCACCGCGTCCACATCGTCACGTCGCGGGCCCACGTCTTCCGGTCGTCGACGCTCGCGGGGTCGAGACGCGCCAGCCGGTCGTTCAGCGGCACGTTGCACACCATCGTGACGCCGATCGTTCCCGCCACGTACAGGACGGCGCCCAGAACCAGGTACGCGTCCGCCGGCGGCTGCCAGCGCAGCACTGCCATGGCTCCGGCCACGCCACTGAGCGCGCCCGTCCCGAACAGGGGGCCGAGGAACCACGGCGTGATCACCGTGATGTTGATCGACTGCATCGCGGCAATTCCCTGCGCCGCGGGGAGTCGCGCGAGGGCCTGCATGACAAACGACGAGAAGGCGAAGAATGCCCCGCCGATGAGGCCGGCGCCGAGCGCCGACGCGAGGACAAGCCCGAACTGCCAGTCTGTCATCAGGGCCTCGATCATCGCTGTCCACCGGACGCGCCGCTGTCAGGAACCGCGGCCCGTCTCCAGGGCGTCCACCTCCCCGCGGGCCCGCTCGACATCCCGGGCCGTCCGTGCACGCACCATCTCGGCTTCGGACCGCGCCCGCGCCGCTTCCGTGCGCGCGCGCCGGGCGGTTCGCTCGTCCTCCCTGGCCCGATCGAGCGCCTCCTCGATCTCCGCCACGCGCGCGGTGGCGGCATCCAGCACGGCGCGCGCCTCGCGGTCCGCGGCGTCCCTGGCGGCGGCGTCGGCCACCGCCTCGGCCAACGCGCTCTCGCGGGCGGACAGCCCCTCGCGCGCGGCGGCGAGACGCGCCGCGTGGACGCGTGCGGCCTCGTCTGCCAGCGCGTCGGCGTGCGTGGCCGCCCCGGCTGCTGCTCCGGGCCGCGTGGTGCGGGAGATGATGACAGGGCGAGGAGGGGCTTCGCGCACCGTCGGCGCACCCCCGGCAAGGGCACTCAGTGCCGCGAGCCCGCTGGACTGCAGGTCGCTCGACAGCCGTCCAATCCGCACGTTCCCCGGCACGCCGCTCGACGCCAGCGCCTCGATGGTCCCCAGCAGCCGATAGCGCGCGTCCGGTGAGACCTTCCCCGGACCGCCGAGCGCCGCGACCGCCGCGTCGACAACGGCCTGGACCGCGCGCTGGCGTGCCTCCGAGGCCGCCCGGACGTCCGCCGGCTTCCCGCGCCCGAATGCCGCGTGCGCGGCACGCTCGGCCTCCCCCGCATCGAGCATCGCGCGGAATGCGTCGTGGTTCTGCCACCAGGCCTGATTGACCGCCCAGGCCGTGACGCCGGGTTTGGGCAGGGACTTGATGCGTTCGGCGGCCTCCCGGTCGCCAGCCTTGCGGCGCTCCGCGGCCAGCGCGTTGCGCCGGGTCGTGAACGTCTCGAGAGGGGCCTGATAGAGCGCGTCGATGGCGGCGTCCAGGTCCTCGGCCATTCTCCACTCTACCGCGCTCGCCGGCGTCGCGAGGGCGCCAGGCCAGCTCTGCAGCAGCCCGGTGACGGGCCCCGGCGGCCGGAAGGGCTGTTGCCGGACCGGGTCTTGACAGGTGGTTCGATCTCTTTATAGTTCAAGGCATGAACGACAAATCGTCGGTCCTGGCGCCCGCGTCCACGTCCCTCTTGTACGCCCTCCTCGCAACCGCACAGCGGTACCTGGCATGGCTCGAACGGGAACTGAAAGCGGTCGGCCTGTCCCCGACTCTCTACGAGACACTGGCCCAGCTGGATCGGGCGGATCGCCCCCTGAGCCTGCGCGAACTGGCCGAGGGCCAGCGCTGCGCGCCGTCGAACATCACGCAGAAGATGGACCGCCTGGAGCGCGAGGGGCTCGTACGCCGCGTGGACGCGCCGGTGGACCGCCGCGTGGTGCTGGCGGAGATCACGCCGCTCGGCCGCAAGCGGACGAAGGCTGCCGCGGAGATCGTGTCCACGCTCGAGGCCGCGTTCGAGTCCGACGTCCCGACGCGCGACCGCGCGCACCTCTCGCGGATCCTCGACGCGCTGAACTGACTGGCGCAGCTACGGCGGACCGTCGGCATCGTCGGGCACGAAGTCGCGCCCGCGGGGACGGTGGATCGTCATGTGCGCGTCGCCCGTGATGAGGCGCGCGTCACGGGTATTGAGCAGCCAGTTCCAGAACCAGCTCAGGAGCACCTGCAGCCGGTTCCGAAAGCCGATGAGGAACGCGATGTGGATGCCGCCCCACAGCATCCACGCGAGGAAGCCGCCCAGCTCGAGGCGGCCGATCTGCGCAACGGCCCTGGCCTTCCCGATGACCGCCATCGATCCCTTGTCGCGATAGACGAACGCGCGGCGCTGCCCGCGCGCGGTCTGTCCGTCGATGTCCTCGGCGATCACCTGGCCTGCGTAGGCGCCCATCTGCAGGCCGCCCTGCGCGACGCCGGGAACGGGACGCCCGGTATCGCCGGACGTCGCCGCGGCCATGTCCCCGCACACGAACACCTCCGGGTATCCGGGCACCGTCAGGTCCTTCCCCACGATGACGCGTCCGGCGCGATCCAGGGGCACGCCGAGCGATCGGCCGAGCCCGCTGGCCTGGACGCCGGCCGCCCAGAACACGTTGCTGACGGCAATGAACTCGTCGCCGAGGTAGATGCCCTGCGGCGTCACGTTGGTGACGAGCGCGTTCACGCGCACTTCGACGCCCATCCGCTCCAGGTCCCGCTGCGCCCGCGCGCTCAGCCGCGGCGGAAACGGCGCCAGCAGCCGGTCGCCGCCCTCGAACAGGATCACACGCGTGGTCCGCGTGTCGATGTGCCGGTAGTCCCGGGGAATGGTGCGGCCGGCAATCTCCTTGATGGCGCCGGCCAGTTCGACGCCCGTCGGCCCGCCGCCGACAATCCCGAAGGTGAGGACGGCGCGCCGCGCTTCCGGGCTGCCCTCGTGCTCGGCAGACTCGAAGGCCAGCAGGATGCGCCGCCGCAGCTCGGTGGCATCCTCGATGGTCTTGAGGCCCGGTGCGGTGGCCGCCCAGTCGTCATGCCCGAAGTACGCGTGCGTGGCGCCGGCCGCCAGGACCAGGTAGTCGTACGGGGCGTGCCCGCCGGGCACAATCAGGTGCCGCAGGGCCAGATCGACACTCGCGACTTCCGAGAGCACCACCTCGCAGTTCTGCTGTCCGCGCAGCACGGTGCGGATGGGCGCGCTGATGTCCGCCGGCGACAGGGACGCGGTCGCCACCTGGTACAGCAGCGGCTGGAACACGTGGTGATTGCGGCGATCGAAAAGGGTGACGGCCACCGGCGCGTCCGCCAGCGCCCGCGCGGCGGCAATGCCGGCAAACCCGCCGCCGACGATGAACACGCGTGGAGTCTTCTTGTGCATGCGCTGGCGGCGGTGGCGCCGCCCGCTCCTCTTGCCAATGTACGCGATGTCGCTACAATCGCCAGCACATGATGCTCGCCTCGTGGTTCGCGGAGCAGTCCGCGGTGCTCCAGGCCCTGCTGGCCGGACTGTTCACCTGGTCCGTCACGGCGCTGGGCGCAGCGGTCGTCTTCCTCGCCCGGGACATCGGCCAGAAGACCCTCGACTCGGCGCTGGGCTTCACGGCGGGCGTGATGATGGCGGCAAGCTTCTGGTCCCTGCTGGCCCCGTCCATTGCCCTCGCGGACGAGATGGGCATGACGCCCTGGGTCCCCGCCGTCGTCGGGTTCCTGGCAGGCGGCGTATTCCTCCGCTTTGCCGACGCGCTGCTGCCCCACCTCCACCTGTTCAAGCCGCTCACGGAGGCGGAGGGCATCTCCACGACGTGGCGCAAGAGCGCGCTGCTCGTGCTGGCGATCACGCTGCACAACATCCCCGAGGGTCTGGCCATCGGCGTCGCGTTCGGCGCAGTGGCCGCAGGCTACGAGGGCGCGACGCTGGCCGGCGCCATCGCGCTCGCGATCGGCATCGGCCTGCAGAACTGCCCGGAGGGCACGGCCGTGGCGGTCCCGCTGCGGCGGGAGGGCCTCTCGCGATTCCGCAGCTGGTGGTACGGACAGCTTTCGGCCGCCGTGGAGCCGGTGGCCGCGGTGGTCGGCGCCGCAGCCGTGACGCTCATGCGGCCACTGCTGCCGTTCGCCCTGGCGTTCGCCGCCGGCGCCATGATCTTCGTCGTCGTCGAAGAGGTCGTGCCCGAGTCGCAGAGCGGCGGGCACACGGACGCCGCCACGCTGGGCGCCATGGTCGGCTTCGCGGTCATGATGGCGCTGGACGTGGCGCTCGGCTGACGAACGGCGGGTCTCGTAGGGCGGGCCTTCAGGCCCGCCACG
>CAZUGF010000006.1:21822-41784 GCA_964619705.1 uncultured Bifidobacteriaceae bacterium | reverse complement strand
CGTAGGGCGGGCCTTCAGGCCCGCCACGAGCGTCGTATGCCGGGCCTTCAGGCCCGCCGCCGGATATCGAATCCTCTCGAACAAGGAGACACACATGAGCCAGCAGGCGTTGTTCACACAGTTCTGGGAGAAGGAGTCAGAAACCACGCGCGCGGTCATCGCGCGCATTCCCGAGGCCTCGGACTACCGGCCGGATCCGAAGTCGAGGACCGCCAGCGAGATCGCCTGGCAGATTGCCTGCGAGGAGAAGATGATCATCGACGCCGTCGAGGGCGGACAGGCCGACTGGAACCCGCCGCCGGCGCCCGCGACGATGAAGGAGATGGTCGCGATCTACGATGCGCAGCGCGCGGACATCGTCCGCCGGTGGAAGGCGGTGCCGGCCAGCCGTTGGGACGGCGCAATCCAGTTCTTCGGCGCGGAGCGCTCCGCGTCCGCGATGGCCTGGAGCTTCCTCTTCGACATCGTCCACCACCGCGGGCAGATCACGACCTACCTGCGCCCGATGGGATCGACCGTGCCGCAGGTCTACGGTCCGAGCGCTGACGAGCCGTAGGGCGGCCTCGTAGGGCGGCCTCGTAGGGCGGGTCTTCAGACCCGCCACTCGAGCCGCTACTTCGCCGACCCGAGCACGAAGCCGATCGAGCGCTCGACGGGATTGAAGGCCGTGCCGAAGAACGGCGACGCGGTGTTGGCCTGCATGTCGCGCTCCGCCGAGGCGCCGAAGACGTTGTAGACCTTGATCCCCGCGCGGAAACGGTACTTGCCCACGCGCCAGGGGCGCGCGAGGCTGAAGTCCAGTGTGCGGACGGCCGGCAGGCGGCCGGCGCGGCCGCGCGGCCCGGCGAAGTCCTGGAACTCGTCCACGGCGGACCACGGGAACCCCGATCGCAGTTCCACCACGGGTGCCAGGTCCCACTGCCCCGGCAACCCGATGGTGCCGCGCAGCAGCACGCGATGGCGGACGTCGGTCGGCGTCAGGTTGTACTCGTTGGCGCGGACGATCGGGTTGCGGAAGTTGCCGTAGAACTGATCGTAGTTGTTCAGGTCGGCACTCCCGCGGGACCAGACGTAGGACAGCGTCAGGTCCCGGCGCGCGCCGCCGAGATACCGCACCGTCGTCTCGAGCTCCTTGAAGCTGGAGTCGCCCGTGCTCGACAGCCACAACGCGCCCTCCGCCGGCGAGGGGGTCAGGATGTACTCGTGGGCGCCGCGGCGTGTCAGGTAGGCCGCCTTGAGCAGGAATCGCCGGCCGAAGCGCTGATCCCACTCGACGTTTCCCACCAGGGCGTCGGGCGTCCGGAGGACGCCGTCGATCCGGTTGACGAACGTGATCGGCACGCCGAGCGCCAGGCTGTCGCCGCCGAACCGGGAGACGGTGCGTGATTCGAACGAGGGGAAGGCGTCCACGTTGAGCGGCGTCCGCTGCACGAATCGCCCGTAGCCGCCGCGCACGATGCCGCGGCCCTCCGGCAGCACGCTGATCGCGACACCCGCGCGCGGAGACCAGTTGACGCGTTCCACGACGGCGTCCCGATCGAGCCGCAGGCCCAGCTCCAGGGTGACGCGCGAGCCCACGCGCCAGCGATCCTGGGCGAAGACCGCGAACTCCGTGCCGTTGACGTGCTGGCTGGACGGCGCGCCGAAGAGGATGTGCTCGGCGAGCGTGCCGTCCCCGCGCCGGATTTCGATCGGGCGGCTCGTGCTCGATCCGGTGTAGTGGGACTTCTGGAGGTCGGTCCCGACCTTGAAGACGTGCTCGCCGCGCCAGAGATTGCGCGACAGGCTGAGCGCCTGGACCCACTGCGTGCTGGTCACCTCGCGCTCCTGATCGTTGAAGAACCCGCCGGACTGCGTCTCCGGCGCGTAGATCATCGGGATCTGGTGCGGGGCGTTCAGCTCGATCTCGAACCGGCGGACCGACACGGTCGTCTCGAGCACGAGATCGCTGGCGATCGCGAGCCGGTCGACGAGCCCGGTGGACCAGCCGTCCTGGGTGAAGTCCGGCGTGACGTCAATCGGCCGGAACGTGTTCATGGTGGCGCGGCGGATGGCGCGCGGAAACAGGATGAGGCCCGCGCCCAGCATGTGGCGGGCCGACAGCACGCCATCGAGACGCGTGAACGAGTCGAAGCTCCGGAGGTCGATCTCGGGCTCGCCCGGCAGGCTCTGGACGGCCGTGGTCACGTAGCGGAACTGGGTGTCCTGGGCGAGAAAGATCCGGTCACGCTGCAGCGGACCGCGGATGGAGAGGCGTGGCTCGAAGGCGCGAATGCCCGTCAGCGCGCCGCGGAATCGCGGCACGAAGTTGCCCGTCGACACATCCCACTCGTTGGTGCCGCGCCGCGTCCGAATCTGGGTGATGCTCGACGAGAAGCGCCCGTACTCCGCCGCAAACGGGTTGGCCAGCACCTCCACCGACTGCACGCTCTGCGCGGGCAGGTCCAGATCGAAGTCCCCCGTGGAGGGATCGATGAGGCTGGCGCTGCTGACCTGCAGCGCGCCCTGCGTCGGTTGTCCGCCCTTGATGCGGAGCCGTCCGTCGCCGTCACGCACGACGCCCGGCAGCAGGGGCAGCAGGCTCTGGAAATCGTCGCCCTGGAGCGGCGCGCTCTCGAACACCGGTCCGGAGAGCATGTCGCTCATCGAGACCGGCTGTACGCTGTCGATCGCCGACGGCGTGGCGGCGCGCACCTCGACGGCGGGCAGGGCGAAGGTCAACTGCGCGTCGAGCAGCACCTGCGCGGTATCACCCGATCGCACGGTGAAGACGGTGGACTCCCTGGCGACGAAACCCGGGCGGGACGCAGACACGACGTAGTCCCCGGGCGGCACCTCGGGGAACGTGACCTGCCCCACGCCGTCCGTCTGGGTGACGGCGATGACCAGGCCGCGGCTCGGCGAACTGAGCTGCACCTGCGCGCCGGGCAGGTGCACGGACCCTTCGAGTGTCGTCACGGTGACGACGACACGCCCGGCAGCATCGGGCTGGCCGGCAGGCGCATGCGCACCGGCCTCGGCGGCGGCCGGCTGAGCGCACGAGGCGATAACGGCGAACGCGGCAATCCAGGAGCCGCTGGTGGTCATGCCGGAAGTCCTTCGCTCGGTTGCGATGGGGGGATTCTATCGGAACTCGACCGGCGCGGCGGCGCAGGCGTTGCGACAGGCCCGGGGCCAGGGTCGTCAGTGGCTCGGCGCAGGCATGATGCGTCCGCGCTGCTCCTGATGGAGCGCGTACGCACGGTGCAGTTCTGCCGCGGCCGCGCGCCGGTCGGCGTCGGTCAGGACGATGGAACCGGCGAGCACCATGGCCATGGTGCCGGTCGGTGCGCGGAGGAAGTCCTCGACGGACCGCCCGAACCGGCTCGGGACGTCCTCCACCGCGAGCGAGAGGTCCGGAGCCCGGGCGGCGGGATTCGTCAGCCCGTAGACGGAGACGGTGTGACACGCCGTACACCCGGTCTCGACAAACCACTCGCCGCCGTGCGGCCGCCCGCGGGCCGCGGTACCCGCCTCCGACGGCGTGGCGGCGGCGCAGCCGGTCATGGCGCCCGCCACGGCAAGCGTGGCCGTGAGTACGAGCACGCGCCACCCCCCGCTGCGGCTTGTCACAGGGCCCTCACCATCAGCACCGCCACCCCCACGATGACAAGGCCCACGAGCAGGGTGAGCCGCCCGAGCCAGCGGGCCTGCCAGAGTGCGACGGCTCGTGCGTGCAGGCTGGTGACCGCGATCGCCGCGGCGACGAGCGTCAGCTTGATCAGGACGAGCGCGCCGAACGTCGAGGCGCGCCACTCGGGCCGCAGGACGTCTGCGGGCGCGACACCTCGTACCCACAGGTTGAACGTGCCGGTCACGGCCAGCACCGCCAGGCACACCCAGGCGACGCCGCGGAACCGGCGCCCGAAGTCGTCGAGCACGAGGGTGCGCGTCGGCTCTCCCTGCCGCCGCAGGGACGGCATCAGCGCGACGACGAACACCACCATGCCGCCGATCCACGTCATGGCCGCGAGGATGTGCACCCAGACGGAGAGCAGGTAGAGCGTGCGCATGGCTGGCGCCAGCATAGGCCGGCGACGGCGGCGCGCTGTATGACGCCGATCATGCTCGGCTTCGCAGGTTGGATACGCTCGACGGCTGGTGCCGGGAGCGTCGGACGCGCCAGTTGCTCGCCGAGTAGGACACGTCGGAGCCCGCGCCCGCGGGCGCGTTCGCCGCACGGCCTTCAACACGGAACCGCGCCGCTTCACCCTGAAACGGCCGGCGGAGACCGCGCGCGTCAGGAACGGCGTCCGCGCCTCGGAAGTCGTGCCGGCGCAACGCGTTGCAGCGGGACGGCACGCGCCCCAGCCATGGCGCGGCCCTTGCTCTGCTCCTGAGTGCGGACCCCTCTCCTCCGCGAAAGGAGTACTCCTCATGACTGCCTGCCTCACGCCCGTTCGCGCGACGGATCCGCGCGGCCGCCCCGGCGGGACCGCACCGGCCGTCCGCCGCAGGACTACACTGGTGACAGGAGCCCCGCGCACGGACGAGGCTCGGCGCACGGCTCGTGCCGTTCACCAGGCGCTCACGCGCGCCGTGGCCGAGTACCGGGACATGCCGACCCTTGCGCTCACTGCCGCACAGGCCGGCCGTCTCTGGGGACTCGACCACGCCACGTTGGCCCACGTGCTCAGGACGCTCGTCGATCGCGGCGTCCTGTGCCGGGTCCCCGAAGGCCGGTACCGCCGGGGACGCGCCCTCTTCGAATGAGCTGGCGGACGTTGGTCCTCCGTGCACGCCGGAGGGAGACCATGAACACGACACGGCAGCTCCACGACCTTGGCCAGCGCCTCTGGCTGGACAACATCACGAGAACGCTCGTCGAGGGCGGCGGCCTGCGCCGCTACATCGAGGACTTCTCGGTGACGGGCCTGACCTCGAACCCGAGCATCTTCGATCAGGCCATCGACACGGGCGCCTACGACGCCGGGATCCGCGAGAAGGCGGCGTGGGGCCTGGACGGCGAAGCCCTGTTCGTGGAACTCGCGCTCGAAGACCTGCGCGGGGCCGCGGATCTCTTCCGGCCCGCTCACGACGCCACGGACGGCGCCGACGGATGGGTGTCGATGGAGCTGTCGCCGCTCCTCGCCTACGACACGGCACGCAGCATCGAAGCTGCCGCGCGGATCTTCCGCCAGGCCGATCGGCCGAACCTGTTCGTCAAGATTCCGGGGACGGCGGAGGGCGTGCCGGCCATCGAGCGATCCATCGCGACCGGCGTACCGATCAACGTGACGCTGCTGTTCTCGCGCGAGCAGTACCTCGCCTCCGCGGAGGCCTACATGCGCGGCCTCGAGCGGCGCATCGCCGCCGGGCTGGACCCGCGGGTGGCCTCGGTGGCGTCGGTGTTCATCAGCCGATGGGACCGGGCCGTCAGCGATGTCCTTCCTGCGGACCTGCGGAACCAGTTGGGCCTCGCGATCGCCGGACGCACCTACCGGGCGTATCGCGAACTCCTCGCCTCGCCGCGCTGGCGCGCGCTCGCGGCCGCCGGCGCGAGGCCGCAGCGGCTGCTGTGGGCCAGCACGGGCACCAAGGATCCCGCCGCGCGGGACACGATGTACGTGGAAGCGCTCGCGGCGCCGGACACCATCAACACCATCCCCGAGAAGACGCTGCACGCCTTTGCCGCGCACGGCCGGATCGACGGGACGATGCCCGAGGACGGCGGCCAGGCGGAAGCCGTGCTCGCCGATGTCTCGCGAGCCGGCGTCGACATCGACGCGCTCGGGCTGCGGCTGCAGCGCGAGGGCGCGGAGGCCTTCGTCCAGTCGTGGCGCCGTCTCATGTCGCGCATGGTCGCAAGGAGCGGGGGCCGCATGACGCCGTCCGCGCGGACCATGGGCGACGCCGATGTCTGGCGGGCCCGGGCGATCGGCCGCTGGGAGAACGAAGGCGGCCTCGTGTCCGGGTGACGATCAGGCCGGCGGCAGGCCGGCCGTCCCCGCTCGCGCGAGGCCGTCGAGCAGGAGGTGGAAGTACACCATGCCCGCATAGGGCTGCCATCGCGAGACCGCGCGCGTGACGCCCGCGTAGTCCAGCGGCGCCGCGCGTCCGAGCCACCGCGCCAGGCTCTTCTGCGCGCCCACATCGTCGCCCGGAAAGACATCGAGGCGGCCCAGCCCGCGCAGCAGCACGTACTCCGCGCTCCAGCGTCCCACACCGCGCAGCTCGAGCAGGCGCGCCCGCGCGTCCTCCGGCTCCGCGCGCGCCAGGTGCTCGAGGTCGAGATCGCCGGCGGCCACGGCACGAGCCATCTGCACGAGGGCCTGCGCCTTCTGATGGCTGAAGCCCAGGGCGCGATAGCGCGCCGCGGGCAGGCGCGCCAGATCGTCCGGTCCGGGAAACGCGTCCTGATCGCGCGTCAACGTCCGATGCCTCGTCCCGCACCTTGCGGCCAGCCGGTTGAGCAGCTCGAGGCCGACGATGAGCGACAGTTGCTGGCAGGCGAAGGCGTTGACGACGGCCTCGAAGATCGTCGGGAAGCGCGGCGGCTTCATCCCGCGGAACCGGTCGGCCAGCGGCCCTAGCCGCGCGTCGCCGCCCGCCACGCGATACCACCCGGCCAGGTCCACGTCCGCGCCGAGCGCGCGTTGGAGTGTCGATCGCACCAGCCGTCTGTCGGCGTCCGTCCGCAGTGCAGGCGTCGTGGTGACGACGAGCCGTGGTGACGCCGGCGGCCCGAGCTGGCGCACGGCCAGCTCCGTCGCGCGCGATCCGATGATGACCACGCGGCGATAGGTGTCGCCATCCCATCGGTCGATGGCGTTACGCGCGCGGCGGCGGAGGGCCCACGCGGTGAGGTCGAGACGGAACGGGGGAACCGGGCGGATGACGAGAGTCGATGACGACGCGCGCGCCATGCCGGGTCAGCGCGCGGGACGCGGCGCCTTGGCCGCCGCGCGGCCGGCCGGCGTGCGCCGCTTCGCCCACAGGTACTCGCGAAGGGCGACGGCGTTGTTGTGGGCCTCGTCGCGCGAGCTGTAGACGAGCGTCACGGTCCCGCGGCGTGCGGCGGCCAGGATGGGCCGCCAGGCCTCGGGCCGGGCGTCGAGCTCGCGGAAATATCGCGTACGGAAGCGCGGCCACTTGTCCGGGTCGTGGGCGAACCACTGGCGGAGCTCGGTGCTGGGCCCGGCGTCCTTGAGCCACTCGTCGACGTGCAGGGCGTCCCTGGTCATGCCACGCGGCCAGAGCCGCTCGACGAGCACGCGGCGGCCGTCCGTTCCCGACACGGGTTCATAGGCGCGCTTCAGCTTGATCATGGGGGTGCCTCCTGCGGGGTCTATCCGGGGTCAGGTCTGATCTTTTCACAGGGCGACAACATCAAGACCTGACCCCGGAGCGTTTCCCGGACAGCTTCTCCATGCGCTCGCCGATACGGCGGGCGGCCCTGTCGATCGCACCGTACGCATGGCGGCCGCTCGCACGCGTGCGCGCGTGGCCGCGCGGCTCGAGCCGGACCGCCACCGCGCAGGTCACGCCGCCGCCCTCGCCCGATCCCAGCACGACCCGCGCGCTGTGCGCGTACCGCCGGTACCGCGCCAGCACCGCGAACAGCCGGTACTCGGCGTACGCGCGCGCGTGCGCGCCGGACGCCTGGGGCTCGACCACCACCTCAATCCGCATGCCTCAGTAGACCGTGGTCCCGGTCAGCCAGCCGATCGTCCACGCGATGACCCTGACCGCGAAGGCCACGGGCAACCCGACCACGAGAATGGCCGCGGGAATCAACAGCGCCAGCCCCACCGCGCCGCCGAAGTTCCGCAGCGCACGAGGGATGGCGCCGGCGCCCTGCCGCTGCGCCACCGCCACGGCGGGAGCGGCGAGCAGCCGCGCGCGGAACCGCGTACGCCAGTCCAGATACGCGACAACGCTCACGCCGACGACTCCCGCCGACACCACGGCCAGGCCCACCATGTCCACCCTCCTTGTATGCAGTCAGTGCTCACCTTCAGGAGTGCAACTTCCGTTCCGGTGGACGCACACGCGTGCGCACCAGATGGGGGCCCAGGCAGACCCGGGCGGCCTTTCACTCTGGCAGGCGGGTTTCGATCTGTAACCTCAGGACCGCCAGACGCGGGCGAATCAGCGGCCGGCACCCCGCGGCAGGTATCCTTGTGGGCGGCGGGCCGGACCTGCGGTCCGCGCCAACCGCGAGAGGACCTGATGAAGTACCTGTGCCTGATTCACCTGGACGAGCAGGAGCTCGACGCGATGCCCGCCGGCGACTCGATTGCCCTCAATCGGCGGCATCTGGCCTTCAACGACGAGCTGAGAGCCGGCGGACAACTCGTCGAAGCCGACGCGCTCGAGCCCGCGCGGCAGACGGCGACGATTCGCGTCCGTCAGGGGAAGACCATCGTCACGGACGGGCCCTTCGCCGAGGCCAAGGAGATGGTGGCCGGCTTCTACCTGATCGAGGCGCCGGACCTCGCCGAGGCGGTGCGAATCGCGTCGCGCATTCCGAGCGCGTACTTCGCCACGATCGAGGTGCGGCCGACGCGCCAGCTGATCGTGGACGGCCCCGCGGACTGACCGCGCGCGCCTACGCGGGCACGCCGTCGAAGAAGTCGACGACCCCGGTCGTCAGGTCGTACTCCGCGCCGATGACCAGCAGTCCGTCCTCACGGACGAGCCGCTCGAGCAGTTCGGATCCGTTCCGCAGGTGATTGACGGAGGCGCGGATGTTGGCCCGCACGGCGTGCGCGGCCAGCGCGTCCTCCCGGAGGCCGGCTTCGAACAGAGGCGCCACGGACGGGCGGATCCTGGCGACAATGGACCTGAGGTTGCGCGACGGTTCCTGCGCCGGCCGCTCGATGTCATCGACCGTGGCCTGGATGGCGCCGCAGCCCGTGTGTCCCAGCACGACGACGAGCCGCGTGCGGTACAACCGGGCCGCGAACTCCACGCTGCCCACCTGCGACGGCGCCACGATGTTCCCGGCCACGCGGATCACGAACAGGTCGCCGAGCCCCTGGTCGAACACGATCTCCGCCGGCACGCGCGAGTCCGAGCACCCGAGCACGATGGCGAACGGCTCCTGTCCGGCGCACAGTTCGCGAACCCTGGTCTTCTGCGCGGAACTGTCCTGCGCGCGCACGCCCGCCACAAACCGATCGTTTCCCGCGCGGAGACGATCGAATGCCTGTTGTCCTGAGAGCATCGAGAGACTGATCCTTCCGGAGAGAGGAATGGGTGCGGCTCTCTCCAGTTCTCGATCGTATCGCAAACGTCCGCGTGTGAGCGTCCGCGCGGACGACCGACGGTGGGCCGGTCAGTCGATCGGCTTCAGCCTGCCCACAATCTCCTCGCGACGAGGCTCCAGGAACGGCGGCAGCACCACCGTCTGGCCGAGCGCGGCCGCGTCCTCGTCCACCGCGAAGCCCGGACCGTCGGTCGCGATCTCGAACAGCACGCCGTTCGGTTCGCGCACGTAGAGGCTGCGGAACCAGTAGCGGTCCACCTTGCCGCTGTTCGCGACGCGGAGGTCGTTCAGCCGTGCGGCCCAGGCGTCGTAGTCGGCATCGGGCGTGCGGAAGGCGACGTGGTGCACGCCGCCCGCCCCCAGCGTGGCCGGCGGCAGGTCGGGCTCGACGGCCACGTGCAACTCGGCGTGCGCGCCGCCGCTTCCCATCTCGAAGACGTGCACGTGCGCCGCCGGCGTGTCGGGGTGCGGGTAGTCCCGCACCTGCCGCATGTTGAAGACCGCCGTCAGCAGGAGATCCGTCCGGCTGAGCGACGGGACGCTGATCCGGATGGGACCGAGGCCGCGAATCTGGTGCTCCGCCGGCACGGGGCTGGCGTCCCACGGCACAGGCGGATCGCCCCCGCCTCCATCGTCGACGAGCGCAAGCCGCTGGCCTTCGGGATCCTCGAACGTCAGCGTCAGCCGGCCGTCCTCTTCCCCGATCTCGCCGTGCGCGACGCCGAGATCGGCCAGGCGGCGCCGCCACCACTCGAGCGTCTCGTGCCCGTTGACGCGAAAGCCCGTGCGCGTAATGCTCCGGGTGCCGCGCCGCTCGCGAGGCACCGGCCAGTCGAAGAACGTGATGTCCGTGCCGGGGCTGCCCGCCGCGTCGGCGTAGAACAGGTGGTACGCGCTCACGTCGTCCTGGTTGACGGACCGCTTGACCAGGCGCAGGCCCAGCGGGCCGGTGTAGAAGCGGTGGTTGTCGCGGATGGCCGCGGAGATGGCCGTCAGGTGGTGTATGCCAGTCAGCTGCATGAGGACCTCGTCCGTGACGCGGGTCGAGCGGCCGGCGCTGCGGCCCGCGGTGATAATGAGGGACAATCGGCTATCGTGAATCGGACCGCACACCCGTCCCGCCATGGCCGCCTCACCTGAGCCGCGACTCATCGTCGGGGTCACGGGCGCCACCGGCATCGTGTATGCCGTGCGGGCGCTGACCGTGCTCAGGTCGATTGGCGTCGAGACCCACCTGGTCGTCAGCCGCGCGGCGGACCTGACGCGCACGTACGAGACGGACCTCAGCCGTGAGGAACTGGCCGGCCTGGCCGACCACGTCTACAACGCCGCCGACATCGGCGCTCCCATCTCGTCGGGATCGTTCCACACGATGGGCATGCTCGTCGTGCCCGCGTCGATGCGGTCGGTGGCCGAGATTGCCACCGGCGTCACCTCGTCGCTCCTCACGCGCGCCGCGGATGTCGTCCTCAAGGAGCGGCGGCGGCTGGTGCTGATGGTGCGGGAAACCCCGCTCAACCTCATCCACCTGCGCAACATGGTGACGATCACCGAGGCCGGCGGCATCGTGTTCCCGCCCGTCCCCGCATTCTATGCCCGCCCGACGACGATTGATGAGATCATCGACCAGTCGGTCGGGCGCGCGCTGGACCAGTTCGGCCTGCGGATCGACACCTACCCACGCTGGTCAGAGAGCCTGCGCCGGCAGATTGTCCGGCAGAACGGCTGAGACGGCCGGGCCGCGTCCGCACCGGGACGGCAGGCGCTGGTCCTGTGGCCGAGCTGCGGAAACGACAACGCCGCGACACACGCGTGCGTTAGGTTGAAGTGCGCCGGACGTTACCACAGTAGATCCGTGGATCCTCGAACGGAGGATCGGCGGAACCCTCACAGGAGAACACATGCAAAGCATCTCGACTATTCGTGCACTCATCGTCGGCGGCGTCGTGGCGTCCGCCCTGGTCCTGCTGCCGGCATCGGCCATGGCCCAGGCGCCGGAGGTGATGGCGACCGGGCTGGACAATCCCCGCGGGCTGGCCTTCGGCCCCGACGGGCTCCTCTATGTCGTCGAAGCGGGACGCGGCGGCACCGATGCGCTCTGTCTGCCCAACCCGGAGGGCGGGGATCCGCGGTGCTACGGCGCCACGGGATCGGTCACGCGCATCACGGCGCCCGGGGTCCACGACCGCGTGCTGACGGGCCTGCCCTCGGTGGCGCCCCCGACCGGCCAGGGCGCCACGGGACCGCACGACATCGCGTTCGGGTTCGGCAGCGCCTGGATCACGGTCGGGTCCGGCGGTGACCCGGCGCTGCTCGCGCCGTTCGCTCAGGCCGGCATCTCGTTCGGCCATCTCTACAACGTGTCGTTCGCGGGCGTGGTCGCGCCGGTGGTCGATGTGGCGGCATTCGAGCTGGCGACGAACCCGGCCGGCGGTCCCGTGGACTCCAACCTGTACGGGCTGGAGATCCTGTCGACGCGCGGTGTCGTGACGGATGCCGGCGGCAATTCGCTGCTGCAGATCGACGCGCAGGGCACGGTGTCCACGCTCGCGGTGTTCCCCAACAGAACGGTCCCGGGCCCTGGCGGTGACGTCTCGATGGAGAGCGTGCCCACGTCCATTGCCGAAGGGCCTGACGGCAGCCTCTACGTCGGCGAGCTGACGGGCTTCCCGTTCCCTGTCGGCGGTGCGCAGGTCTATCGCGTGCCCGCCGCGGGCGGCGACCCGGAGGTCGTGGCGACCGGGTTCACCAACATCATCGACATCGCGATCGGCCCTGACGGCGCGGCCTACGTGCTGGAGCACGATGCCGACAGCCTGCTGGGACCCGGGACCGTCGGCCGCCTCGTGAAGATCGGGCTGTTCGGCATGCAGACGGAACTCGCGGCCGGCCTGCTCGAGTCGCCCGGCCGGATCGCCATCGGCCCGGACAACAGCGTCTACGTCACCACGCACAGCACGTCCGCGGGCGGCGGCGAGGTGGTGCGTATCGCGCAGTAGCGCGAGTCATGTTACGGAGTCAGGTCGTGATCTCAGGTCACGACCTGACTCCGGTTTCGTCTCAGGCGGCGATGGCCACGTCCGCCGGCGCCAGGGCCAGCGCCAGCACCTCGCCCACCGTCCCCACCGCGTGGAACGTCATGTGGTCCCGCACGTCGCGGGGCACGTCATCCAGGTCCGGCGCATTCCGTTCCGGCAGGATGATCTCCGTCAGCCCGGCGGCATGCGCCGCCAGCACCTTCTGCTTGACGCCGCCGATCGGCAGGACACGTCCCTGCAGCGTCACCTCGCCCGTCATGCCCACGGTCGGTTTCACGGGCCGCCCCGACAGCAGTGACGCGATGGCGGTGACCATCGTCACACCCGCGCTCGGTCCGTCCTTGGGGATGGCCCCCGCCGGCACGTGCACGTGGAGATCGCGGCCGTCGAGCGCGCCCGTCTCGATGGACAGCTCGGGCGCATGGCTCCGGACGTAGGTCAGCGCAATGCGCGCGGACTCCTTCATCACGTCGCCGAGCTGTCCCGTCAGCACCAGCCCGCCCTGTCCGGGCATCGTGGCGGCCTCGACGAACAGCACATCTCCCCCGGCACCCGTGACCGCCAGGCCCGTGGCCACGCCCGGCACCGCCGTGCGGACCGCGGCCTCGTGGAAGAACTTCGGCCGGCCGAGCGCCTCGCGCACCGCCGCCGTGTCAACGACGATCGGTGCGGCCGCGCTTCCGGACGCCACCTGCGTGGCCGTCTTCCGCAGCAGCGTGCCCAGCTCGCGCTCGAGCTGCCTGACGCCGGCTTCCCGCGTGTAGTCGGCCACGAGCTGGCGCAGCACGCCGGCATCTACGCTCACCTCGTCGGCGCGCAGGCCGTTGCGTTCCACCTGCTTCGGCCACAGGTGGCCGCGTGCGATGGCCACCTTCTCGTCGGTGGTGTAGCCGTCGAAGCGGATGACTTCCATCCGGTCGAAGAGCGGACCGGGGATGGCCTCCGCGACGTTGGCCGTCGCGACGAAGAGGACATGGGAGAGATCCAGCTCCACGTCCAGGTAGTGATCCCGGAACGAGTGGTTCTGCGCCGGGTCGAGCACTTCCAGCAGCGCGGAGGACGGGTCCCCGCGCCAGTCGGCGCCGAGCTTGTCCACCTCGTCGAGCATGATCACCGGGTTCATCGTGCCCGCGTCCCGGAGGGCGCGCACGAGCCGCCCCGGCAGCGCGCCGATGTAGGTGCGTCGATGGCCGCGGATCTCCGCTTCGTCCCTCACGCCGCCGAGCGACATGCGCACGAACTCGCGGCCCGTCGCGCGGGCGATGGACTCGCCGATGGAGGTCTTCCCCGTTCCGGGCGGGCCGATCAGCGTGAGGATGACGCCCGAGCGGCGCGTGTCCGTCATGCCCCGCTCGCTGCGGAGCTTGCGTACCGCCAGGTACTCGGTGATGCGCTTCTTCACGTCGTCCAGGCCCTCGTGGTCCTCGTCGAGGACGGCGCGCGCGTGGACGGGGTCGAGACGCTCCTCCGAGCGCTTCGCCCAGGGTACCGCGAGCAGCCAGTCGAGGTACGTGCGGATGGTGGACGCCTCGGCATTCGAATCGCCGATGCGATCGAGCCGGGTCAGCTCACGCTCCGCCTGCTGGCGCACCGCGTCCGGCATGCCGGCCGCGGCAATCTTCTCGCGGTACTCGCCGGGGCCGGAGCCGTCTTCCTCGCCGAGCTCCTTGCGGATGGCATCCATCTGCCGGCGCAGGAAGTACTCCCGCTGCTGCTTCTGGGCACCGCCCTCCACATCGTCGCGGATGCGCTTGCGGACGACGAGCTCGGTGAGACGGTCCTGCTGGAAGCGGATCGCGAGCTGCAGCCGCTCGACCACGTCGAGCGTCTCGAGCAGCGCAATCTTCTGGGCGGCGTCCAGGTCCGGCGAGTAGCCGGCCGTGTCGGCCAGAGCGCCGGGGTGGGTGATGGACCGCACGAACGCGCTGATGCGCCCGTCGTCTCCGCGGAGGCCGAGGATCTCATCGACCACCGCGCGGTATTCGCGCTCCAGTTCGCGCGTGAGGGTCGGCGCCGGCGCGACGTCGGGATGCTCCTCGACATCGACGCGCAGGACGCCTGTCTCGTCGGCCGCCGCAGCTCCGGGAACAGCCCGGTGCACGCCGAGCAGCGACACGGCAAAGCCGTGGCCCTGCATCTGCACGCGCTCCGAGACTTCCGCCACGACGCCAACCCTGGCGTAGGCGCTGCCCTGCCGAGGCACGAGCAGCACGCGCTGATCGGTACCGACGTCGATCGGCAGCGTGACGGACATGCCGGGAAAGACGACGGCGTCATCGAGTGGGACGAGTCTGAGTCTGCTCATACGAACCTCAGGATAAACTCAATATTTGATATTGTCAACCATTACGAACATCAAGTATCATCCGGGGTGTGAGTCGTGACCGTGGCGTGAGCCGTGACAGCCGGGATGCCTGTCGTGCCTGGGAACTGCTGACGCGCCTGTTTTTCGCGCGCCGCGGCCAGTTGCCCATCCTTGCCGCGGAGTTCGAGCTGTCACCGGTCCAGTGCCACGTCCTGCACCTGATCGAGCCGGACCAGCCCGTGCCGATGGGCCGCCTGGCGGAGACGCTCGCGTGTGACGCGTCGAACGTGACGGGGCTCGTGGATCGCCTGGAATCGCGCGGCCTGCTGAAGCGCCGCGCGGCGGCGAGCGATCGCCGCGTGAAGGTCCTGACCCTGACCCCCACCGGCGCGCGCCTGCGCGCCGAACTGCACCGCCGCATGGCGGACCCGCCGGACCCGTTCCGCCGGCTGTCGGCCGAGGAACAGCAGACGCTGGTGCGGATTCTCGAGCGCCTGCTGGAGTAGACGACAGCGTAGAGGCGACCCTTCACGGTCGCCTGCAAACCCCTTCACGGTCGCCCGCGAGATTCGCGCCAGGCGCGTAGAGGCGACCCTTCAGGGTCGCCTGGGACCTCCACGGTCGCCTGCGGTGGTATCATCGCTCTTTTCCGGGTGCCCATCAGGGCCTAACAGGGAAGCCGGTTCAAGTCCGGCGCGGTCCCGCCACTGTAAGTGAAGGCATCGCTTCGAATGCCACTCGGCTGCCAGCCGGGGAAGGCGAAGCGGTTCGCAGCCCATCTGCACCTTCCGAGCCAGGAGACCTGCCCGGAATACCTGCGGTCGACTTCTGCGACGACAGAAGGTGTCCACGGGAACCCGGCAGCCCTGCCGGATTCCGTACCACGTACGTCGCGCGCGAGGTCTCCCGCAACGCCCGAGGAGGCATCGTGGTCCGGTCACTTGTTCGTCTCGCCAGTACTGTCAGCATCTTCACGTTCCTCATGGCCGCCGGTGCGGCCGCGCAGGCGCCGGTCACGGCGTCCGGCACCGTTCGCGACATCTCGGGCGCCGCCCTCACCGAGGCCACCGTGGACGTCGTGGTCAATGATCGCGTCTCGGGCACGGCCGTCAGCGGCGCCGACGGCCGCTACCAGGTCGACGTGCCGTCCGGCGTGCCGTTCAGCCTCCGGGTCCGGCGCGACGGGTTTGCCGACCAGGCCATCGCGTTCAGCGGCGTCTCCGGTGACGTGACCCGCGACATCGTGATGCCGATCGGCGGGCTCTCCGACACGCTCGTCGTCAGCGCGTCACGCGGCGTCGCAGATCGCGCGGCCACCACGCAGTCGGTGAGCGTGGCGACGCGCGCGGAGATCGAGGCCCTCGGATCGACGCAGTTGTCCGACGTGCTGCGCTTTGTTCCCGGCATGAGCGTCGAGGGCACAGGCCGCGAAGGCGGCGGACCGACGTCGCTCTTCGTCCGCGGCGGCGACTCCGACTACAACGTCGTCCTCATCGACGGGGTCCGCGCCAACCTGGACGGCGGCCGCTTCGACTTCAGTCGGATTGCGGCGGGCGAGATCGAACGCGTGGAGGTCGTCCGCGGCGCGCAGTCATCGCTCTGGGGCGCCGACGCCATGACGTCGGTCGTGCAGATCTTCACGCGGCGCGCGGCCGCCGCCGATGCCCCGCAGCTTGCGGGCTCGGCCGAGGCCGGCTCCTTCGGGACCTTCCGGGGGAACGCCGGTGTCTACGGCGGCGCGGGCGGACGGGCGGACTACCGCGCAAGTGTCACGAGGCGCACGACCGACGGCGCCTTCGCCGACATCCTGCCGGAAGACGATGCGTTCCGGCAGACGACGTTCGACGGCGGGGCGGGCATGGCCCTCGGGACGCGGGCCACGGTGCGCGCGGGCCTGCGCTACAGCAACGCGGAGGGCCGCAGCGTCGGCCCGGTGACGTACGGGTCACGGGACACCGGCAGCCCGTACGACGGCGAGGACCTCTCGCTCTACGGCACGGTCTCGCACGCCGTGGGATCGCGGTTCACCGGAACGGCGACGCTCAACTACTACCGGCACGACGGGCTCTCCGCGGATCGCGTGTCGGACCCGCCGTTCCCGACGTATGCCGTCCTCTCCGGCACACCGGAGGCGCGGTTCCCGAACGGGACACGGCTGGTGCGGCTGATCGATGAGGCGGCGTTCGATCGCCTGTCGGCCGCCGGCGCGCTGCCGGCGCCGGGCCAGTTCCTCGCCTCGGCGACCAGCTACGACTTCACCTACGAGAGCCCGCTGCACTTCCGCCGGCCGTCGGTCCGTTACCAGGGCGACTTCGCCTGGGGCGCGGGACATCGGCTGAGCGCGGGCTACGACTGGGAACGCGAGCGCAACCCGGACGTCGACGGCTTCAACCTGGACAACAGCGGATTCTTCGTCCAGCAGCAGTCCACGTTTGCCGACCGCTGGTTCACGACCGTCGGCCTCCGGGTGGACAGCAAGGAGAGCTACAGCACGTTTGTCAGCCCGCGCTTCTCCGCGGGCGGCTTTCTCGTCCCGTTGCGCCGCGGGGCGCTCTCCTCGGTCAAGGTGTCCGGCAACATCGGCCGCGGCGTCAAGTCGCCCACGTTCACGGAGCGGTTCGGCGGCGCCGGGTTCGCGGACCCCAACCCGGACATCGAGGTGGAATCCGTGCGCGCCGCGGACCTGGGCATCGAGGCCACGTTCAACGACCAGCGGTTCCGCGCGTCGGTCACCTGGTTCAACAACCGGTTCACCGACCAGATCTCCTACCGTCCCGGGATGGCGGGCGACGGCATTCCGGAGTACATCAACATCGACGGATCCAGGGCCAACGGCTGGGAGGCCGAGGTGGTCGTGCAGAAGCCGGTGCTCGGGCTGACGGCGGCCGCCACCTACGCGCTGGTCGACACCGCCGTGGTGACCAACCAGGGCACGAGCCAGCAGTTCCAGCCCGGCCAGCCCCTGCTCCGCCGGCCGAAGCACGCCGGATCGGTGCGCGCGGCGTACGCGCACGGCCCCGTCACGGCGCACGCCAACCTGCGGATCGTCGGCGACCGCTTCGACAACAGCTTCCTGTTCTTCCAGACGGTGCCGAACGCGGAGCGGCCGGAGTCCGTGGGCACGGACATCACCGTGAACCCGGGCTACACCGTGGCCACGCTCGGCCTCGACGTGCGCGTCAGCCGCGCGCTGACGCTGTACGTCCGCGGCGACAACATCGGTGATACGAGCTACGACAGCGCGCTCGGCTACCCCGGCCTGCCGAGGGCCGTCGTGGCCGGCGCCCGGTTCACGCTCGGTTCTCGCCGCTAGCCGCAGTCCCCGGACACCCCGTGAGCGGGGCGGGCCGCACTACCCGCCCCGCTCCGGGTCGTCGCGACGGACGCACGCGGTATAGTGGCACCGACGATGGCCGCGCCACCCAAGCCGACGGAGGCCGAGCTCGCGATTCTCCGCGTGCTGTGGGCCGAGGGACCATCGACGGTCCGGCAGGTCCGCGACGTGCTCCACCGATCGCGGCCCACGCTCTACACAACGGCGCTCAAGCTCCTCCAGATCATGACCGCCAAGGGACTCGTCCGTCGCGAAGAGGCCGGCCGCACGCACATCTACCATCCGTGCCTCTCGGAAGAGCGCACGCAGCGGCAACTGATCCGGGACCTGCTCGATCGGGCGTTCGGCGGCTCCGCCTCGAAGCTCGTCATGCAGGCGCTGGCCACGACCAAGGCCTCCGCCGCCGAAATGAAGGCCGTCGAACGGCTCCTCGCCCGCCGCCGCCGCACGGACCGCCAGACGGATCCGGACGAGGCATGACCGCCGCCAGCCTGCCGGCCGCGGCCGGCTCGATGGTCCTGCACTCGCTCTGGATCGGCGCGGTCATCGCCGCCTGGACCGCATTCGGCCTGCACCTGCTGCGTCAGGCCCACCCGCTCGCCCGCTACCGCCTCGCGCTCACCGCCCTGGTCCTGATCGCGATCGTTCCAGCCGTCCTCGTGCCCGGCCGCCAGACCACGCAGCCGTGGGTCTCCTGGATCGCCGCCGCCTGGCTCGCGGGCGCCGCCACCTCGATCATTCGTCTCGCCAACAGCCTGCGGTCGGTGCGCCGGCTCCGCCGATCGTCATCGGCGGTCGAGGGGGAATGGCAGGCGGCACTCGATGACTGCCGCCGCGTGCTCCGCATCGGCACGCCCGTCACGCTCGAAGAGTCGGCGTCGATCGAGGTGCCCTGCAGCGTGGGGATCCGGCGTCCGGCGATGATCGTTCCCGCGGGGTTGCTCGCGCAGATGTCCCCGGACGCGTTCCGCGCCCTGGCCGCCCACGAGCTGGCCCACGTCGCCCGCCGCGACTACGCGTGGAACCTCGTCCAGGTGCTGCTCGAAGGCCTGCTCTGCCACCACCCAGCCAGCTGGTGGCTCTCGCGGGTCATCCATCGGGAACGCGAGCGCTGCTGCGACGAGCTGGCGGGCACGGCGTGCGAGCCCCTCGAACTCGCAGAGGCGCTGGCCTCCCTCGAACACCGGCGCGCCGGCGCCTCGGGACGCGCCGACATCTCGCCGCAGCAGCCGCTCCTGGACCGCGTGCACCATCTCGTCGCGCACCGCGACGCCGGCACGGCCCGCGCCGACGGACGCACGTGGACGGCGGCCTCGCTGACGGCCACCGGAGCGGGTCTCGTCCTCGCCGCCGCCTGGACCATCGGGCTGATCACGCCACCGCCCGCAGCCGCGTGGACGCCGTGGCTGGCCGCTGTCTCCCTCGGCCTCCTCGTCGGCCTGCGGCACGCCTTCGAACCCGATCACCTCGTGGCCATCGCCACGCTGGTCACGCGGGAACGATCCGTCCGCTCGGCCCTGCACCTCGGCGCCGCCTGGGGCATCGGCCACACGGCCGCCATCATGGTCCTGGGGACAATCCTCGTCGCCGCGCGTCGGACGCTGTCCGATCAGGTCGGTGTGCTCCTGGAGGCCGGCGTGGCCCTCATGATCGCGGTGATGGGCGTACGCGCCATCCTCGACGCATGGCGGATGGGCGGCCGGGGACCGGTGCAGGCGCACCGCCACGGATTGATGCGCCACACGCACGCCTCGTCAGCCGAGCACGTGCACATCGGCGGGTGGGCGCTGGCACGACGCCCGCTGCTCGTCGGCGTCATGCACGGCCTCGCCGGCACCGGTGCGCTCACGGCACTGGCTGCCGCCAGCCTGCCGTCCCTCTCGGCCCAGATCGCGTTCATGCTCGTCTTCGGGCTGGGATCGACAGCCGGCATGGCCGCAGTGGCGGGCCTCGCCGGCTGGCCGCTGGCGCGCCTCGTCCGGACGCCGTCGGCCCTGGCGGCCGTGTCCAGCGCGGCAGGTGCGGCGGCCATCGT
>CAZUGF010000006.1:0-21722 GCA_964619705.1 uncultured Bifidobacteriaceae bacterium | reverse complement strand
TGGGCTCTAGGCTTTGGGCTTCGGACTTCCCACGGCGCCGAGGCGCCGCCCACCGCAGGCTCACGCGGCGGGGCCGCGCCTGAGGCCCGCGCTGCCTTCCCTTACGCCCTCAATGTCGCCCCGCCGTCGACATACAGCTCGGCCATCGTGATATGGCCGGCTCGTTCCGACAGCAGGAACAGCACGGCCGCCGCCACATCGTCCGGCGTCGCCAGCTTGCCGAGCGGAATGCCCGTCTTGAACGTCTCGAGCGAGCCCGCGATCACGGCGGCCGCCCCTTCACTGTCGGGCCACATGTCGCGCTGCATCCGCGTGTCCGTCGACCCCGGCGCCACGATGTTGCAGCGGACGCCGGACGCGGCCAGTTCCAGGCCGAGGCAGCGGGTGAACATCGTCGCGGCGGCCTTGGATGCCGCGTAGGCCGCCATCGCGTGGCGCGGGATCCCCGCGGCGTTGGAGCTGACGGTCACGATGCTGCCGGAGCGGCGCGGGCCCATGCGCCGCGCCAGGGCACGGCCCACGTGAAAAACGCCGCGTGCGTTGACGTCGAAGACACGGGTCCACGTCTCGTCGTCTGTCTCCACGACCAGGGATGTCGAGAGCACACCGGCCACGCTCACGCCGAGCCCGATCGGGCCCCATGCGCGCTCGGTACCGTCGATGGCCGACTCCACATCGCCGGCACGCGCCACATCCCCGGCGACGCTGCGCAGGCGTGCGGGATCCGCACCGTCTGCCAGCCGATCCAGCGCCTCGCGATCACGGTCCATGGCGCAAACGCGCGCGCCTTCGGCCAGGAGGGCGCGGACCGTCGCGCTCCCGATACCGCCGCCGGCCCCGGTCACGAACGCGATGCCGTCGGCGAGGCCGGGGAGCGCCGGCGAACGGGACGCGGTCACGACGCGAACCTCCGGTTCAGGACGCTGGCCACCACGCGGCTGGCCGCGGGTCCGGTCATGTGCGCGTGCAGCGACGGGATGTCGTGCACGTCGATGACACCCGTCGTGTACTCGCCCCACTCCTGCGGTGAGAGCCCATCGTCTTCATGGTCGAGGGCCGCGCGGAAGTGGATCACGTCGGCGGCGACGAGCACGTGGCGGTGCTGCCGGACGAGACGGCTGTTGTGCTCCACGACGCGCACGACGCCGGAGAGCGCACGGTCGGAGAGGCTGCCGAGGGCATGGCCGGATGCGCGGAGCGTGTCCATCACCTGTGCCCTGGTCAGCGGCACATCCGTGTCCGGACCGTTCCCGAGCCCGGCAATCAGGAGCAGCGCCCTCAGCGCGGCGCCCTCGTCCGGCTCGGGTTCGTTCCGCCACCGATCGCTGGGATAGGAGTCGAGCATCGCGAGTGTCCCGACCACCTGTCCTTCGCCCTCGAGCACCACGGCCATGGCCTGCGCGACGATGCCGCCCACCGACCAGCCGAGCAGATGGTACGGCCCTCCGGGCTGGACCCGTCTCACCTCGCGCACGTAGTCCGCCGCCATCGCGGCCAGCGTCTCCGGCGCCGGCTGGTCCACGTCCAGGCTGCGCGCCTGGATACCGTAGACGCGGCGGCGAGGCCGGAGTTCCTGCGCAAGGGCGCGGTAGCACCACGACAGGCCGCCGGCCGGGTGCATGCAGAACAGTGCTCCCTCTCCCGGGCCGTCGGACAACCGCATCACGACGCCGAGGCCGTCGTCCATCTGCCGCCCGTCCGCCGGGGACGCCGCCACGCCGCGCGCCTGATCCACGTGCGCGGCCAGGGCCTCCACCGTCGGATTGGCGAAGATCACGCCGAGGCCGAGATCGAGATCCCACTCGCCGCGGATTGCCAGCATCAGCTGTGCCGCGAGCAGCGAATGCCCGCCGAGCCCGAAGAAGTCGCTCTCGGCCCCAATCGCCGGGCCCTCGGCGCCGGACCCGAGTACCTGGCCGAACAACGCCGCAATGCGCGCCTCCGTTGGCGTGCGCGGCGGCCGCACCCCCGGCAGGACACTGTCGTGCGCGGGCGCCGGCAGGCGGCGGCGGTCCAGCTTGCCGCTCGATCCGAGTGGCAGCTCGTCGATCACCACGAACGCGGACGGCACCATGTACGCCGGCAGACGGCCGGCCGCAGCGGCCGCCATCCCGTCGATGTCCGGCGTCCGGCCGTGGTGCGGAACCACGTACGCGACGAGCCGCTGGTCGCCGGGCCGGTCCTCGCGTGCGACGACGGCCGCCTGCGCGACGCCCTCGTGCGCGAGGAGCGCGGCCTCGATCTCGCCCGGTTCGATGCGGATACCACGCACCTTGATCTGGTGGTCGGACCGGCCGAGGAACTCGATGGCGCCATCGGCGCGCCAGCGCGCCAGGTCCCCGGTGCGGTACATACGGCTGCCCGGCTGACCGAATGGATCGGCGACGAAGCGTTCAGCCGTGAGGTCGGGCCGTCCGAGGTACTCGCGCGCCAGTTGTACGCCGGCGATGAAGAGGTGACCCGTCGCCCCTGCCGGGACCACGCGCAGCCGTTCGTCGAGCACGTACATCCGGGTGTTCCAGACAGGCCACCCAATCGGCACGATGGAGGATCGATCGTGCCGGGACGCGTCCCAGTAGGTGACGTCGACGGCGGCTTCCGTCGGTCCGTACAGGTTGTGCAGCTCGGCGTCGACTGTCTCGTGGAAGCGGTCGCGCACGGCTGCCGACAGCGCCTCGCCGCTGCAGAACACGCGGCGCAGGCGCAGGCCGCGGGCCGCCGGTTCCGCCAGGAACTGCGCGAGCATCGACGGCACGAAGTGCAGCGTCGTCACCCCGTGCTCCCGAATCAGCCGGGCCAGCCACGCGGGGTCCTTGTGCGCGTCCGGCGGCGCCATGACGAGCGTGGCGCCCGCAATGAGGGGGAGGAAGAACTCCCAGACGGACACGTCGAACGTGGCGGGCGTCTTCTGGAGGATGCGGTCATCCGGCGTGAAGCCATAGTGCGTCCGCATCCACTCCAGGCGGTTGACGATCGCGCGGTGCTGGATGACAACGCCGTTCGGCACGCCGGTTGAGCCGGACGTGTAGATGACATAGGCCGGGTCATCGAGCTCCGGCTTCGCGGGCACGGTCGCCGGATCGACGACGGCGTCGTCCTGCACGTCCAGCAGCAGGCGCTGCACGCCGGCCGGCACGCGCGCCTCGAGCGCCGACCACGTCAGGACCGTCCGGGGGCGGGCCGATTCGAGGATCGTGCGGACGCGGTCCGGCGGGAAGTCGGGATCAATCGGCAGGTAGGCGGCACCCGCGCGAAGGATCCCGACAAGGGCCACCTCGAGGTCGATCGATCGCGGGAGCAGCACGGCGACGATGTCCCCGCGCCCGGCACCGGCGCGCGTGAGACGGCGCGCGAGGTGTGCGGTGCGCGCGTCGAGCTGCGCGTAGCTCAGCACCTCGGCGCCACAGGCCAGTGCCGGCGCGGCGGGCCACCGGCCCATGGCCGACTCGATGAGGGCCGCGAGCGTGACGTCCGGAACGAGGTGTGCCGTGTCGTTGATCTCGTCGATCAGATGCCGCCGCTCCGCTTCCGTGACGGTCGGCACGTCGTCGAGCGTCCGGGATCCGAGGGCGGCGTTCAGGAACACGGCGAGCCGCTCCGCGTGGGCGGCCAGCGCCGCCTCGGAGTACAGCCGCGGGTTGCCATCGAGCTCGATCCTCAGGCCGCGGCCCGTCGCGTCCGCGCGCACGGTGACCGTCAGGTCGTCCACGGGCCCCGTGCCGAGCGTATGCACATCCGCCGAGAGTCCCGGCAGCGCGGGCGCGGCGTCGAAGGGCAGGATGTTGATGAGGACGCCGTACATCCGCCGCTGGCTCGTCAGGAGGCCGAGGTCACGCCGTAACTGCTCGCTGCGATACCGTCCGTGGCGGCGCGCCTCGCGCAGCCGTCCCGCCACGTCGCGCAGGTAGTCGGCCAGCGGTTCTCCGCGGGATCCCGGAATGCGTACCGGCAGGATGTTCATCACCATCGCCGGCACACGCGCGGCCGGGGTCCCGAGGCGGAGCATCGCGGGCACGCCGACGATTGTCTCCGGCGTCCCGACATGGCGCTGGATGTAGGCGGCAACGAGCCCCACCAGCACGTCCGGCCAGCTGACGCCGGTCGACGCCGCCTGATCCGCGAGGCGCGCTCCGACCTCGTCGGGCAGGGCCGCCGCACACGAGCGATACGTGTGGCTCGTGAGCGGCACCCCTTCGGCGAGGCCGGCCACGTCCGGGCGGTCGGCAAAGCGCTCCATCCAGAACGCGCGGTCCTGTTCCCGTTCCGCCGATGCGCGATAGGCCGCATCCGCGTCCATCACGAGCGCGTGCCCGGCAAACGGACGTCCGGCTTCCGGCACGCCGGTCACCCGCGCCGTGTAGAGGCCGGAGACGCGCCGCGTGAGGAGGCCGGTGCCATAGCCGTCGATGGCCACATGATGGACACGCTGGTACCACAGCGCCCGATCGCCGGCGAGCAGGAAGAGTACCTGCGCCGCGAGCGGATCGCGCTCGAGATCCACGGGCGTCTCCATGTCGCGCCGCATCTCCGACAGCGCCGCGGACTCACCGTCCGTCCGTGTGGTCAGGTCCACGACGCGGCAGCCCACAGGCCGGGACGCCGGGCCCAGCCGCGGGCCGTCCGGGTGATCGACAAGCGCGACCGACAGGCCGTCCGCTTCCGCCATCGCCTGGTCGACGGACTGGACGAACGCAGCCACGTCGAGCGTGCCCCGCAGATCGACGTACTGGCCCGTGTTGAACACCGGGTTCGACGGATCGAGCCGCTGCGCGTACCACAATCCCTCCTGCGCCTCGGTGAGCGGCTGGAGGGCGAGGGCTGCTGCCGGCGACGCCGCGGGCAAGGGTGCCTGCGTGGTCATGGTGTCAGCCGCGCTCCTGGTACCGCGCGATCACCGTCCACCAGTAGCGGAGGGTCGGCTCTTCCGCCAGCTCGGCGAAGTCCACGGCCGTGCCGGCATCCGCCCACCGCTGAACCAGGCTCATCGCGCGAATCGAGTCCAGGCCCAGGTCCATCAGGTTGGCGTCGTCCGTGACGTCGGCCGGCGGGACGCCGATCATCTGCGCGATCTCCGTACGGATGCCTTCGAGTGTCAGGGTGGGTGTCATCCGGGGTCTCCAAGGGCGCGCCTCAGGTGCGTTGTCGTCGCCACGACCGCGCAGCGATCCGCGGCCCATGCCAGGGCCGCGTCGTGACGCTCCCGGGAGAAGTCGCCGACCGCGTCGGCGGCCACGAACGGCTGGATGTCGCGCATGAACGCGTCGGCGGCGGTCAGCACGCACCCGATGTGCGCGAAGACGCCGGTGACGATCAGCTGATCGCGCCCCCGGGCCCGCAGCATCGGCTCGAGCGTCGTGCGCTGGAACGCGCTGTACCGCCACTTGGTCAGCACGATGTGTTCGGGACCGGGCGACAGGCGCTCGTCGATTCCCTCCTGCGCGGGACCGGCGCCCATGCCGGGTCCCCAGAAGTCGGCCTGCAGGCCGCGATCGCGTGGATCCTGCCGGCCGGGCTGCGCACTGTAGAAGACGGGCGCACCCGCCGCATCGCACGCCGCGCGCAGGCGGACGATGTTCGCCACGACCTCGTCCATCAGCGGCGACGGCTGCTCGAAGGCATCCACGAAATAGCGCTGCATGTCGTGGATGAGCAGCGCCGCCCGTGCGGGCGCCAGCGGCCAGTCCACGCGCGACGGCGGCAGATCGTGTTCCCGCGGGAGCGGGTAACCGGAAATGCGCGGGAGGCCCATGGCGCGGCTAGCGTCCTTCCGCGCTCGCGCGAACACCCTGTTCGCGGAGCACGGCTCGCAGGTCCTTCCGGCTGACCTTGCCGACAGGCGTCGCGGGGAAGGCCTCGACGAACACCACCTGATCGGGCACCTTGAACGCGGCAATCCCGCGCTGCCGGATCCACTGCTTGAGCTCGACGCCCGAGGGCGCCGGCTCCCGGGGGATCACGTAGGCGCAGGTGCGCTCGCCCATGTACCGATCGGGCACGGCCACGACGATCGCGTCGTGGACGCCGGGATGCGCGAGCATGTGGCCCTCGATCTCCTCGGCCGACACCTTCTCACCGCCGCGGTTGATGTGATCGTGCGCGCGCCCCTCGACAATCAGGTAGCCGTCGGCCGTCTGCCGGACGATGTCCCCGGTGCGGTAGAAACCGTCCGGCGTGAACGCCTGCCGGTTGGCGTCGGCGGCATTGTGGTACGCCCGGATCGTGTACGGTCCGCGGGTCAGCAGCTCCCCTGCCGTCCCCGGCGCCACAGGGGCGCCCTCCCCGTCCACGATCCGCACCTCATCGTCCGGGCTGATCGGGCGGCCCTGCGTGGTCACGATCCGCTCCTCGGGATCGTCCAGGCGCGTGTAGTTGACCAGGCCTTCGGCCATGCCGAAGACCTGCTGCAGCGTGCACCCGAGGGCGGGCCGCACGCGGCGCGCCACCTCGTCCGCCAGCCGGGCGCCGCCCACCTGCAGGACCTCGAGACTCGAGAGATCGAACCGGGACCGGGCCGCCGCGTCGATCCACAGCAGCGCCAGCGGCGGCACGACCGACGACAGCGTCACGCGCTCGCGCTCGATGAGCGCAAACGCGGCGTCGGGGCTCGGCGTGGCGCTCAGCACGACGGTGCCGCCCGCCGACAACACGCCGAGCGTTCCCGGCGAGCTCATCGTGAAGTTGTGCGCGACGGGCAGCGCCGCCAGGTAGACGGTACGGTTCGACACGCCGCAGATCGCGTTGCTCGCGCGGAAGCTGTAGCTGTAGTCGTCGTGCGTCCGCGGGATCAGCTTCGACAGCCCCGTGCTGCCGCCCGACAACTGCAGGAACGCGACATCCGACGAATCCAGCGCGGGGAGGACGGCATCCGCACCACCCTGTTCGAGCTCGCCAATCGGCGTGTACCCGTCGGCCGGCCCCGCCACAATCACGCGCGCCGGCGGCAACAGGTGCGGTGCAACCGCGGCGGCCAGGGTGCGGTAGTCGAAGCCGCCCGCGACCGCGGGGATGACGTAGCCGCTGGCCTCGGCCGTCCGGACGAAGTGCGCGATTTCCGTCTCGCGGTGGAGCGGCAGGGTGAACACCGGCAGGAGCCGTGCGCGGAACAGGCCGAACACCACGCTGAAGAACTCGGCCACGTTGGGCAGCTGCACGACCACGCGATCGCCGGGCCGGAACCCGAGGCGCAGGAACCCGCGCGCGATGGCCGTGGCCCGTTCGTCGAGATCGCGATAGGTCCAGCGGCGATCGCCATCGACGATCGCGGTCCGGTCGGGCGCCGCCGCAGCACGGGCGCTGAGCAGCGCCGGAATCGTCTCGCCGCGCCAGTATCCCGCCTGCCGGTAGCGTTCCGCGAACGCCTCCGGCCAGACCTGACGAACGGGGATCACGATGCCTCCGCGGGAACGTGACACCGGTCGACGAACAGGAGCCGGGCGCGGCGTGGGTGTGCCGGCAGGCTCACGGGTGCGTGCGTGGTACGTGCGGTGGCCATGGGTCTCGGGTACGACGCACAGGCCCCCGGCCGCACGGGACGGGGGCCTGCACGAAGGGGCATTCTACCGGCCGGGCGTGATGAGCGTGATGGTGTCGCCGTTCGGGTCCTCGACCGGCGGCGCGTCCCGCGGACCGCTCTTGGCCTTGTTGGTCACGTACGCCGCCTTCGTCTTCCGGTTGACGGCCACGGTGTTCGGCAGCGATCCCGCCGGCAGCTCCGCCTCGACCTGGTAGGTCTCCGCGTTCACGACGCTGACCGTACCGGCCTGGCGATTGGCGACATAGACACGGTTGGTGGCCGGGTTGAAGCCGATGCCGAGCGCGCCGGCGCCGGTCTTGATGGTCCGGATCAGGTTGCCGGTCCGCGTGTCGATCACGCTGATGTCGCCGGTCCCCTGGTTCGTCACGAACAGGCGGCTCGTGGCCTCGTCGATCGCGATCTGCGTCGGCCGCTCACCGCCCGCCGGAAAGCGCCGCGTGACCTGGCGCGTCTTCGGGTCGATCTCCGCGATCTCGTTCGCCCCGAGGTTGGCCGCGTACAGCTTCCCCGTCCCCGGATCGATCGCCATGCCGACCGTCGTCACGCCGGTGTCCGCAATGACGTGCGCCAGCGTGTTGGTCCGACCGTCGATGACCCAGATCTTCCCGGCCTTGGCGGCCACCGAGACGTAGACGAGGTTGTTGGTCTCGTCCACCAGGACCTTGAAGGTGTGGGCCTTGGGCTCGGCCGGGTCGCCGATGATCGACACGGTCTTCCCCGAGCGCAGATCGATGGCCGAGACGTTGCCGCTGCGCGTGTTGCTCGTATAGAGCGTCTGCGTGCGATCGTTGATCGCAAGGCCGAACGCTGCCTGCGCGGACACGTCGATCTTCCGCTCGACGGCCAGGCTCTGCCCGTCGAGGACGAACACGGTCGCGGTGTTGCCGCTGCGCGGACCAATGCTCGCGACATACACGGTGTCGCCGCTTTCGCTGACCACCACCTCGTACACGCCGTCGCCGAGCTTGGCCGACTTGGCGACCCCCGGCTTGCCCGGCGCCTCGGCGACCGCCGCCTGCGCAAACGCGTCAGCCGGCGTGCCCGCCACGCCCATCAGCAGGGCGAGCCCCGCCGCCGCGCTCATCATGCTGCCCCACCGGCGAGCACTCGTTCTCGCGGGACTCTGGTTCGTCAACGACCCCATGGGATATCTCCTGGTTCTCTGCATCACACTGAATGGAACGATTCGACGCTGTCGGATTTACGGACGAAGATCGAGCCAGAGCACGCCATCGACCGGCACGGCGAGGAACTGCGCGTTCATCGCGGCCAGCGTGGCCTCCGGCCGGAGGTCGGCAAAAAGCTCCGGTTGAATCCACCTGGCGAGCACCTCGACCGTGACGATGTCGAGGGGCGAGTTGATGAGCTGGTGCGACAGGCCATGGACGCGGCCGGCCTTCACGACCGGCAGCGCCGCCAGCCCCGTGCGATTCGCCATCTTCGCCAGCGAGGACCGGGCGCGGTCCACGGGATACCCCGGCCCGACGACGAAACCGCCCGGCTTGTCGAGGTGCGGCCCGCCCGTCATGATGAACACCTGCGGGTTGCGGGACACCACGTACTCGATGTTCAGCTTCCCGAACGACCCGGGCAGCACGTCCGCGCCGATGTTGTCCCCGCCCACGAGCGCGATGTAGTCCCCGATGTTGCCCTTGCCCGGCGAGTTGCAGCAGTCCGGCGAGATGCCCGCATGCGCCTCGAGAAACACCGCCGGGCGCGACGCGCCGCCGGCCGCGCGCAGGCGCGAGGTGATCAGATCCAGGTGAGACCGGCGGAACTCGAGGAACCGCTCGGCCTGCGCCTGCCGCCCGGTGATGGCCCCGAGCAGCCGCAGGCTGGGCTCGAGGTTCTGCAGCGGGTGCGCGAAGAAGTCGATGAAGACGACGGGGATGCCCGCCCGCTCGAACTGCCAGATCTGCTCGTCGGACGGCCCGAGGCCGAGGGTAAAGAGCGCGACGTCGGGCTGGACCGCCAGCGCCTGCTCCATCGAGAAGGTGCCGGCCGAACTCGACGCCTGGGGAATCGACGCCAGCCGCGGCGACTTCTCCAGCAGCTTCCGGTAGGTGTCGTCGCCGACGCGGTTGATGTCACGCGGCCAGCCGGCAATCAGGCTGACGGGATCGGGATGGATGATCGACAACGCCACCATGTAGCGCCCGTCGTCGATCAGCAGACGGCGCGCCGGCGAGGGCACCGTCACGGTCCGCTGCCGCAGGTCCGTGACCGTCACGGCCCCCTGGGCGGCAGCCGGCACGGGCGCCGACAGGAGGACGGCGGACAGGGCGAAGAGCGTGAGGGTCGCGGCGCGGCTCGACAACGTCAGCATCCATCCAGACGGCAATCTTGAGAACCAATCTCAAAAATAAAGTCTAGTGCCCGATATACGACCCGTCAAGTCCTGATTCCATCCGGTCCGCGGACCCGACGGTTTTCAGAGGGAATTACCCGATCTCCGGGTCACCCGGGCGGGGGTGCGATACCGAATGCGAAGCGCAGGGCCTCGCTGATCGTCAGGGGGACCACCGAGGCGTGGTCCTGTCCGGGCAGTTCGTGGAACGTGGCCGCGACATTCGGGAGACGCCCCAGTTCGGCGGCCAGGTGCCTGGCGTGATCCACCATCTGCCGGTCCTTCCGGCGCTCGGCGACCGTGGCCACCGGCGGGCGGACCGCCTGCCACGGCGCGAGCGTCTGCTCGTACTCGCCGGCCGTGATCAGCACGCGTGCCGGCGGGGCGCTGGCGTTGCGCGTCCCGGCCAGTGTGCGCACCCCGGCGAGCAGCGCCTCCCGATCCCACCAGATGGAGGGACTGATGGCGACATAGGTCTCGAAGGAGGCCGGCGCCGTGACGAGCGTGTGCAGCACGAAGAAGCCGGCCAGGGAGTGGCCGATGATCGTTCGCTGCGTCCGGTCGATCGGCAGGTCCCGTTCCGCGATCGACGTGACCGCGTCCTGCAGGAAGGCCAGGAACCGCCCGGCGCCGCCCACCTCGATCGCCGCGCGGCCGTCTCCCCCGTCGGGCGGCGGCGTGTCGGTCGGCGGCGTGAAGTCGAACGTCCGCCGCTCGCGGTTGTACGGGCCGTCGCCCGGGTAGGCCACGCCGACCACCACGGCCGGGCCGACCCCGGTCGCGTCCGGGCGATGGGATCGCATGCGGATGGCCTCGACCACTGTGCCGAAGGCGGCGTTGGCATCGAGCACGAAGAACACGGGGAACCCGGACGGCGGCGCGGCCTCGCGGGGCCACGCCACGAGCACGCGGTACTCGCGCCCGTCGATCGCGACGCGCTCCTCTCTCGACCGGGGCATCGTGACCGGCGTCATCGTTCCACCAACCCGTCCACCGTGACCCGCGCACGGCCGCGCGCGTCCTGATCCACGTGTGCGTGCACACCGTAGACGCGCGCCAGCACGTCGGGCGTGATGGCGGACGCCGGCGGGCCGGCGCAGTCGAGCGCGCCGCGGTTGAGGACCACCACGTGGTCGGCCCACGCCGCCGCGAGGTTGAGGTCGTGCAGCACGGCCACGACGATGCGCCCGTCGGCGGCGAGTTGGCGGACGAGTCCCATGACGGACACCTGGTGGCGAAGGTCCAGCGCGCTCGTCGGCTCGTCCAGCAGGAGCACCTTCGGCTCGCGGACGATGGCCTGCGCGAGGCTCGCGAGCTGCCGCTCGCCGCCCGACAGGTGGTCGAGGGGCTCCATCGCCAATCCCGCGATGCCCACGCGATCGAGCGTCGCCATCACCCGATCGTGCAGCACGCGCGACGCGGTGAGGTCGACGTCCTCGACGGGCGAGGCCCTGAGCGCGCTCATCATCCCTTCGAGCACCGTCAGCCCGACCCGCTGCGGCAGGCTCTGCGGCATGAACGCGATGCGCGCCGCGCGGGTGCGCACGGACGCATCGATGAGCTCCGTGCCGCCCACGCGCACGGATCCGCGGGCGGGGATCAACCCGGCAATCGCCCGCAGCAGCGTGGACTTGCCCGCGCCGTTCGGCCCGACCAGCACCGAGAGCGCACCGGCGCGGACGGGGTCCATGGTCAGGTGCTCGATCACGGGCTTGTGCGGGTAGCCCGCGGAGAGGCCGGTAATCGCCAGGTCCAGCGCGGCCATCAGAAGACGCTCCGCCGCCGCAGGATGAGCGACGCGAAGAACGGCACGCCGATGAGCGCCGTGACCAGGCCGATCGGCAGCAGCACACCCGGCACGATCAGCTTGCTGGCAATGGACGACACCGAGAGTAGCAGCGCACCGGTCAGCGCGCTCGCCGGGAGGAAGTACCGGTGGTCCTCCCCGATCAGCATCCGGGCAATGTGCGGCCCGACCAGCCCGACAAACGCGACGGTCCCCACGAAGGCGACCGCCGTCGCGGTGAGGATACTGATCCGCAGCAGCGAGTACCACCGGAGACGGGCCACGTCGACGCCGAAGCTCCGGGCGCGATCGTCCCCCAGCCGCAACGCCGTCATCGACCACGACGCGGCGTACGAGAACGGCGCGACGACCACGAGCACGAGCGCCAGGACCCTCACCGTGGACCACGTCGCCCGTCCGAGGCTCCCCATCGTCCAGAAGACGAGCTGCTGGAGCGCCTGCTCGCTCGCGAGGAACTGCAGGATGGCGACGAGCGCGTTGAACGTGAAGAAGATGGCGATGCCGAAGAGCACCAGGGATTCGGTGCCGGCCTCGCGCGACCGGCCCACCGCCTGCAGCAGGAGCACGGAGGCGAACGCGAAGCCGAAGGCATTGGCGGGGACAATCCACTGCGCCGGCACGCCGGGCAGGCTGAGATCCAGGACGATGGCCAGCGCGGCGCCGAAGATCGCGGCCGACGACATGCCCAGCGTGAACGGGCTCGCCAGCGGGTTGTTGAGCGTCGTCTGCATCTCCGCGCCGGCGAGCGACAGGGCGGCGCCGACGAGGAGCGCCATCAGCGCGGACGGCAGGCGCACGTCCCACACGATGATCGCCATCGGCCCGGCGAGGGCGTCCCGATCGAGCAGCACGCGCACGGCGTCGCCGGCGGACAGGCCCGAGGGACCGGTGACGAGATCCGCCACGAGCGAGACCAGGGCCGCAGCCGAGAGCGCCACGAGCAGGAGGCGGCGGCGGCGAACGACCCGCTGATAGGCGAGCAGGGTGGCGTCAGCGGGGCGAGTCATCGATGGCGGGCGCCGGCTCACGACCTCGTGGCGGCTCGTGATCGAGCCGGGCGCAGACAGGCAGTATAGCGTGGCCGGTCCGGCCTCACCGCGCGTCGGATGGCGGCGGGTTCGCCAGGCGGTAGGTGCCCGGGGCGATCCGCTCGGCGTAGCCCTCCGCTACCAGCGCGCGGTTGCCGAGGCCCGCGTCCGGGCGCGACAGCCCTGTCACACGCGCCAGTTCCCCGGGGATCGTCAGGCCCGCTCCCGCCAGGAAGCACCGCGCGATCTCGCCGAGCGCCGTCGCGCGGGAGACGCGGCGCGTCCACGCCTCGGGGAAGCGGCCGACACCCAGCGTCCAGATATAGGTGAACTTCGGCTGGTAGTAGACCGCGCTCGGAATGACCAGCAGGGCGGCCTGGAGTTCGTCGAGCGCTCGCGTGAACGTCCGGCGATCCGTCACGCGGGACTCGTCGCGCAGATCGGACGTGCCCATCTCCCACTCGCGGCGAAGGACGCGCAGGATGGCGCGCGCCTCGGGACTCAGCCGGTCCGGCTCGTCGGCCCGGCGCAGGCCCCACACCGCACGGAAGTACGGCACCATGCGCGGCGCGACGAACATCGTCCGGCCGCGCGCGAGGCGCGCGTAGTAGACCTTGCCGCGCCGCACGATGTCGTCCTTGAGCAGCCAGGTCAGCGAGGCTTCGGGATCCTTCTGGACGTTGCGCGGCATGACCGCGTCGCGGCGGCCGCAGACCGCCACGTAGAGCGAGGGCCCCGGACGCCGGGAGTCCGTGAGGCACGCCGCAAAGCCGACGTCGGCGACGAAGCGCTCGGCCTCCACCGCCGTGCCGATCTGGCGCGTGCCCTCACGGCGCCACGACGCGTCGCGATGGTCTTCGATGTCGGGTGGAATCACGGGCCTGGGGCGCATACGCGGCGTTGATATTGTACGGGCCGCGCGCACGGAGGAAAGGCCCGCCTGAGGGGCGGCCCGCGGGTCTACTGGAGGGGCTTGCGCGCGGATACCGCCTGGGCCGGCACTTCCTGGGTGAAGTCGACCCAACTCCGCGCCGCGCCGGCGAGATCCCCTTCGACGGTCCCGCCGCACCGCACCAGGGGGCCGGCCGGGGCGACCCACGCGCGCCTCACCATCACCACTACGCCGAAGTCCGGGACACGTAGCGTGAAATACGGAGGCAGGGCCACGTGCTTCGACGCGGCGATGTCGAAACCCACGCCGCCCGGGCTGACTTCACGCAGTGTGACTTCCATGCCGTGCGCCGACGCGGCAATCCGGCCGATGCGCTTGCGGAGGTGCTGGCGGGCGGGCCGGCCCTCGGCGAGCGCGAGGGCAACCGACAGCAGCAGCGCCTCCTTCGAGAGCGGGCGCTCCACGACGCTCAGGTCGCGCGACATCGCCCCGCCAAGCCGCCCCGGATCGCCCAGGAGCACCAGGGGCCGGTTGATCCCCAGGCGCCGGACCAGCCCGGCGAGGTCGCCCGGCGGCACGAGGGCCACGTCCGCGATCAGCGCCTCGATCGCGCGCGTCCGCAGGTCCTCCGACAGACGGCCGAGATCCGGGACGGCCACCGGATCGTACCCGGCCTGGTTGAGCCATTCCGTCAGGGTGGCCCGTTCGCCGGGGTGCGAACAGGCAAGGCCGATGCTGGCAGGTTCCATCATGGGAGGTTTGGGCTATGCAATCGGTGCTCCAGCACACGATTCCGCAAATCGCTGCCAGAACAGTAACCGCGGTTCATTGGACGACGCAATGGACCACCGGGTTTCGTCGGCCGGATTGCGAATCTGGCAGCCGTCGAGCCCAGAGCCCAGAATTTCCCGACACTGCGAAGAATCCCACTCCACGAGCCGGTCCTCCAACCAGACCTGCCCGGAACACCTGCGATCGGCTCAGGCGGCCGGCGGCACGATTCGTGTGAGTATGCAGGTGAGGCCGGCTGTCGCGATGCGCCCGACCCTGCGCCTCTCCTGGAGGAGGATCCGTGATCGCGTTCAAACACATCCTGTGCCCCGTTGACCTCAGCAAGGCGTCGGAGCGCCCTCTGGCCTACGCCGCGGCGCTGGCCCGCTGGTACGACGCCGCCCTCACGATCCTGCACGTCGTGCCGACGTTCGATCCGATCACCGTGCAGTCGAGCACGATCGACGGGCCCATCCAGACTATCTACCCCGTCTCGCGCGAGGACGTGATGCGGGACCTGCGCAACCTGGCCGACAGCGCCGGCGCGGGCCTGCCCGACGTCAACTTCTCCGCCGAAGCCGGCGACCCCATCCGCACCATCGTCGATCAGGCGGTGGCCATTCCCGCGGACCTGGTGGTGATGGGCACGCACGGCCGCAGCGGCTTCGAGCGCTTCGTGATCGGGTCGGTGGCCGAGCGCGTCCTGCGCAAGGCACCGTGCCCCGTGCTGACGGTGCCGCCGCATGTCGCCGAGGGCCCGCCCGACGAGGTGCGGTTCAAGCACATCCTCTGTCCGGTGGACTTCTCGCCGGCATCCCTGCAGGCCTTCGGGTTTGCCGTGGACCTGGCACGGCAGGCCGATGGCAGGGTCACGGTCCTGCACACCATCGAGTGGCTGGCCGAGGAAGAGCCGCGCGAGTACGCGCACTTCAACGTGCCCGAGTACCGCAAGCACCTGCTGGCGGACGCAGACGCGCGCCTCAAGGCGCTCGTGGCGGGGGAATCGCAGACCTGGGCGGCCATCGAGGAGGTGGTCGTGCTCGGGCGCGCGCACCGCGAGATCCTGCGCGCTGCCGACACGGCGGACCTGATCGTCATGGGGACGCAGGGACGCGGCGGGCTCGGCCTGTCACTCTTCGGATCGACGACGCAGCAGGTCGTCCGCGCGGCGGCCTGCCCCGTCCTGACCGTGCGGGGCGCGGGGCCGCAGGCGGCACCAACCCCGGCGTGATGCCCTGACGCCGCGGCTCCCCGTCAGCCGCGCGACCGCCGCCGGCTGGCCTTCCTGGCATCGGCCAGGAAGGCCTCGACGACGGGACGCGGATGGCCGGTGGGCCGCACCATCGACAGGCGGACCGTGGCGCGCGGAATGGGCTTGTAGACCACCCCCTTCCAGGACATGCGCCGGGCGGTGGCCGGCACGATCGTCACGCCCACGCCCGCGCCGACGAGGCCGACCGTGGTGTAGACCTCCCGGCTTTCCTGCGTGACGTGAGGGCTGAACCCCGCGTCGCGGCAGAGGCGCATCACCTGCTCGTGGAGGAGTGGCGCAATCGACCGGGGGAACAGGACCCACGGCTCGTGCGCCAGGGCCGACACCGGCACGCGGCCCGCCGCCGCCAGCGGGTGGCCGCGATGGAGCGCGATGACGAGCGGCTCGCGCGCGAAGAGTTCGACGTGCAGCCGCGGATCCGTCTCCGCATCACGGACGAACCCGACATCGATCTCGCCACCGAGCAGCGCCGCAATCTGCTCCGCCGTCGGCATCTCGCGGAGCGCGACGCGCACGCCGGGCAGTCGGGCACGGAATGCGCGCACGGCGTGAGCCAGGGGCGACAGCATCAGCGTCGGTCCGAACCCGACACGCAGCTCCCCGACCTCCCCGGCCCCCGCCTGTCGTGCCGTCGCGAGCGCGGCATCGACGTCCCGGAGCACCCGGCGGGCCATGTCGGCCAGCACGCGCCCCGCTTCCGTCACCGCCACCCGCCGGCTGTGCCTGTCGAACAGCCGCGCGCCGACCATGTCCTCGAGCTGCCGGATCTGGACGCTCAGCGAGGGCTGCGACAGCGCCAGCCGCGCGGCGGCGCGGCCGAAGTGCAGCTCGTCCGCCACGGCGCAGAAGTACCGGAGGTGGCGCAGCTCCACGCGTTTCACGTCAATCATAGTCACTGACTATCAATACTGGATGCCGAATGTATTGGAAATAATAATCGACCGGCCGTACGCTGGACGAAGGCCGACATGATCACGCGTCAACCCGTATCCCCACCGACGAGTCTCGTGGCGCTGCTCTCCGGCGTCGTGGACTACGCGGGGCTCTTTCCTCCGGCGGCCCTGTCCATGCGGCAGGCCGCGGCGGACTACGCCGCCGCGCGCGCCGGCGCCGCGGCGTGGATGCTGGGACGGTTCGTCCTCCCCGCCGCGCGGCTGCCGGAGCTGGCCGCGGAACGCTCCGCACACGACGCCGATCCGTCGGCGTGGCACCTGAGCGCGCTCGTCGGCGACGCCTCGGACGCCGACCTGGCTGCCATGGCCGGCTTCAATACCGCGGGCCACCGCGCCGTCGTGGATGCCGTCGAATGCCGTCCTGCTGCGATCGAGGGCATCGAGTGGCTGGCCGATCGGACAGCCGGGCTGCTGGATGTGTATGTCGAGGTGGGCCCGCAGGCGGACCTCGTGTCGTGGATGGCGCGGATCGCCGCGCGCGGGCTGCGCGCCAAGATCCGCACGGGCGGCGTGACGGCCGACGCGTTTCCGCAGCCGGCCGCGGTGGTGGCGTTCCTGGCCGCGGCGCTCGAGGCGGGCGTGCCCTTCAAGGCCACGGCCGGGCTGCACCACGCCGTCGGCGGGTCCTACCGCCTCACCTACGACGAGCACGCGCCGCACGCGCCGATGTACGGGTACCTGAACCTGCTGCTCGCCGCCGCCGCGCTCCTGGCCGGCCACCCGCCATCGCGGGCCGAGCAGGTGCTCCTGGCCGCGGACGCCGGGGCGCTCTCCTTCACGGACAGGGCCATCCACTGGGAGGGCCTGACGTTCGAGACCCCGCTGTTGCACGAGGTGCGGGAGAAGCACCTCATCGGTTTCGGATCGTGTTCCTTTGCGGAGCCGACCGGGGAGATTCACGCACTCGTCGGCGCCGACGGCTGACGATCGAAAGGAGCAGACTGCATGGGACCCTTTCCACACGACGCGGCACCGCCGATCATCTCGGACGAGAACCCGATGGGCACGGACGGGTTCGAGTTCGTCGAGTTCGCGCACCCCGAACCGGCGCGACTGGACCAGTTGTTCCGGACCATGGGCTTCACCCCGGTGGCGAAGCACAAGTCCAAGGACGTCACGCTGTACCGGCAGGGCGGGATCAACCTGATCCTCAACGCGCAGCCCGGATCCTTCGCGGCGAACTTCGCGGCAAAGCACGGGCCCTGCGCGCCGGCGATGGCGTTCCGCGTGGTCGATGCGCGGCACGCCTACGAGCGCGCGCTGTCACTCGGCGCCCGGCCCGTCGAGACGTTGTCCGGCCCCAACGAGCTGGAGATTCCCGCCATCGAGGGCATCGGCGGCCTGCACATCTATCTGGTCGATCGCTATGGCGCCAAGGGGTCGATCTACGACGTCGACTTCGAGTGGACCGGCGAGGCCGACCCCCAGCCGGAGGGAGCCGGGCTCTGGTACATCGATCACCTGACGCACAACGTCTATCGCGGCCGGCTCGGCGAGTGGGCGGGCTTCTACGAGCGGATGTTCAACTTCCGCCAGATTCGCTACTTCGACATCGAGGGTAAGCACACCGGCCTGCACTCGCGCGCGATGACCAGCCCGGACGGCAAGATCCGCATCCCGATCAACGAGGACGCGGGCGAGCGCGGGCAGATCCAGGAGTACCTGGAGGAGTACGGCGGCGAGGGCATCCAGCACATCGCGCTCGGCGCGCGGGACCTGTACGCGTCGATCGAGACGCTCATCGAGCGCGGCGTCGACTTCATGCCGGCGCCGAACCGGATCTACTATTCCCGCATCGATCAGCGGCTGCCCGGGCACGGCGAGGACCTCGCGCGGCTCGAGCGGACGGGCGTGCTGATCGACGGGGAGGGCGTGGTCGAGGGCGGCTTCACGAAGGTGCTGCTGCAGCGGTTCGGCAAGACGGTCATCGGGCCGATCTTCTTCGAGTTCATCCAGCGGAAGGGCGACGAGGGCTTCGGCGAGGGCAACTTCAAGGCGCTCTTCGAGTCGATCGAGGAGGACCAGATCCGGCGCGGCGTGCTCAAGGCGGAACCGACGGCCTGAGATGCCGTGGACGCTGGCCGCCAGGACGGCCGACATCGGCGAGCAGGGGCTGGTGGGCGTCGAGTGCGGCGGCCATCGCCTGGCGATCTACAGGCTGGACGGTGCGTACTTCGCGACCAGCGAGCTGTGCCCGCACCAGGGCGCGTCCCTCTCGGCCGGCTGCATCGTCGAAGGGTTTGTCGAGTGTCCGCTGCACCATGCGCTGTTCGACATCCGGACCGGCGCGGCGGACGGCAGCGTGACGACGCGGAGCGTCAGGACGTTCCCGACCAGGGTCGAGAACGGGGAGATTCACGTCGATGTCGGCGCCTGACGGGCGCGGGCAGGAGGAGATGGGATGACGCCGCCCCCGGCCGGGACACCCGGCGATCGCGCGGATGCCGCGCGCACCGGACAGCAGTCGATCACGCCGGGCTACATGTCCGGCTTCGGCAACGGCTTCGAGACCGAGGCGCTGCCGGGCGCGCTGCCGATCGGCCGGAACTCGCCACAGCGCTGCGCCTACGGCCTGTACGCCGAGCAGTTGAGCGGGTCGCCGTTCACGGCGCCCCGCGCGAGCAACGAGCGATCGTGGCTGTACCGGATCCGTCCCACCGTGGCGCACATCGGCCGCTTCGAGAAGGTGGACGCCGGGCTCTGGCGGACGGCGCCGTGCCACGAGATCGACGTCCCCATCGCGCCGATGCGCTGGGATCCCATCGCCATCCCGGACGAGCCCCTGACGTTTCTCCAGGGTGTGCGGACCATCACGACGGCGGGCGATGCGGGTACCCAGGCCGGCATGGGCACGCACGTATACGTCGCCACGCGGTCGATGCGCGACGAGTACTTCTACAACGCCGACGGCGAGATGCTGGTGGTGCCGCAGGAGGGAACGCTGCGGCTCTGGACGGAGTTCGGCATCATCGACATCGAGCCCGGCGAGACGGCCGTGATCCCGCGCGGCGTCAAGATCCGGGTCGAGCTGCCGGGCGGGCCCGCGCGCGGCTACCTGTGCGAGAACTACGGCGGGGCGTTCACGCTCCCCGAGCGCGGCCCGATCGGCGCCAACTGCCTCGCCAACCCGCGTGACTTTCTCACGCCCATGGCCGCCTACGAGGACACCGACGCGGCGTCGCGTTTGTACGTCAAGTGGGGCGGGAGCCTCTGGGCCAGCGCACTGCAGCACTCGCCCCTCGATGTGGTGGCGTGGCACGGCAACTACGCGCCGTACAAGTACGACCTGCGGCGCTACTCGCCCGTCGGGCCGATCCTCTTCGACCACGCCGACCCGTCCATCTTCACCGTGCTGACGTCGCCGTCCGAGACGCCGGGCACCGCGAACGTGGACTTCGTCATCTTCCCCGAGCGCTGGCTGGTCGCGGAGAACACGTTCCGGCCGCCGTGGTACCACATGAACGTGATGAGCGAGTTCATGGGGCTCGTCCAGGGCCAGTACGATGCGAAGCCGCAGGGCTTCGTCCCCGGCGGCATCTCGCTGCACAACAGCATGCTGCCGCACGGTCCGGATGCCGACGCGTTCGAGGCGGCGAGCCGCGAGGCGCTGCAGCCGCGGAAGCTCGAAGGGACGCTGGCGTTCATGTTCGAGACGCGGTTCCCGCAGCGCGTGACTGCGTATGCGGCGCAGGCACCCGCGCTGCAGCCGTCCTACGGCGGCTACGGCAGCCGCCTCCAGAAGCACTTCAACCCGGACCAGCCGGCATGACCGCGCCGGCCATGGTCCCGCTCGACGAGACACACGATCCCCGGCGGCGCAGTTGGGTCGCCTCCGCCAACGGCCACGCGGACTTCCCCATCCAGAACCTGCCGTTCGGTGTCTTCTCGCCACCCGGAGACGGCACGCCGCGAGGCGGCGTGGCCATCGGGGATCGGATCCTCGACCTCGGTCTCGCGCACCAGGCGGGTCTCTTCTCCGGTGTCGCGGCGCACGCGGCGGCACTGGCCGCGGCCGCGCCGCTCAACGGGGCGATGAGCCTGGACGCGGCCGCACGGACCGCGCTCAGGGCGCGCCTGTCGTCACTCCTCGCCGAGGGCGCCGCCGGACAGGACAGCGTCGAGCCGATGCTGCACGATGCCGCGGCGTGCACCATGCACCTGCCCGCGGCGATCGGGGACTACACGGACTTCTATGCGGGCATTCACCATGCGGTGAACGTCGGCCGGCTGTTCCGTCCCGACAACCCGCTGCTCCCGAACTACAAGTACGTGCCGATCGGGTACCACGGCCGCAGTTCGACCATCTGCGTGTCCGGCACACCCGTCCGGCGGCCCAACGGCCAGCGCAAGCCCGCCGCGGAAACGGTCCCCACGTTCGGCCCCTCGCGCAACCTCGACTTCGAGCTCGAGCTGGGCATCTGGATCGGCCCGGGCAATGCGCCCGGCGATGCCATTCCCATCGGGCGCGCGTTCGATCACGTCGCCGGGTTCTGCCTGTTGAACGACTGGTCCGCTCGGGACGTGCAGGGCTGGGAGTACCAGCCGCTCGGGCCCTTCCTGGCCAAGAGCTTCGCGACGTCGATCTCGCCGTGGGTCGTGACACCGGAGGCGATGGCGCCGTTCCGTCTGCCGCAGCCGCCGCGTCCGGACGGCGACCCCGCGCCGCTCCCGTACCTGCTCGACGCGGCGGACCAGGCGGCCGGCGCGCTCGATATCACGCTCGAGGTCCAGTTGCTCACGGCGCACGCGCGGAAGGACGGCCTTCCGCCACATCGCCTGGCCCTCACGAGCGCACGCCACATGTACTGGACGGTCGCGCAGATGGTCGCGCACCACAGCAGCAATGGCTGCCACCTCCGGCCCGGCGACCTGTTCGGGTCCGGCACGTTGTCGGCGCCGACGCCGGATGGCCTCGGGAGCCTGCTCGAGATGACGCAGGGAGGCCGCACGCCGGTGGAGTTCGGCGGCGGTCAGTCACGGCGGTTCCTGGAGGATGGCGACGAGGTGATCCTGCGCGCGCGTGCCGAGCGCGACGGGTACGTCTCCATCGGCTTCGGCGACGTGCGGGGGCAGGTGCTCCCGGCCGCGCCCGCGCCATAGGGCGTGGGTCGGCGAGG
>CAZUGF010000005.1:106382-112274 GCA_964619705.1 uncultured Bifidobacteriaceae bacterium | reverse complement strand
CCCGGCAGGCGACCCTGAAGGGTCGCCTCTACAAGATCGCCGGACCTGCAAGATCGCCCGAAGTCTCCCCGTAGAGGCGACCCTTCAGGGTCGCCTGGGTTCAGGGTCGCCTGGGTTCAGGGTCGCCTGAGACGGTCCAGTGCGGACTGCGTGGCAGAAGAGACCAGCCTGTCCTGTAGGATCGGGCCATGCTCCCTCCACTCCTGTTGTTCGGCGCCGCCGGACAACTCGGCCGCGCGATGGCGCCGGGTCTGGCGCCGGACTTCGACGTCACGGGGCTGGCCCGGCGCGACGTGGATCTCCGGCAGCACGATGCCGTGCGCGCGCGCATCCTCGCGGCGGCGCCGGCCGTCGTGATCAACTGCAGTGCCTATACCAACGTCGATGGCGCGGAGGCCGACGCGGCCACGGCGCTGGACGTCAACGCCGTCGCGGTGGGGAACATGGCCCGCGCCGCGCGGGACGTTGGCGCCGCCTTCGTCCACTTCAGCACGGACTTCGTGTTCGACGGACGGCAGGTCGAGCCCTACACCGAGGAGGATCGCCCCGAGCCCGGCAGCGTCTACGGCCAGTCCAAGCTGGTGGGGGAGTGGCTGGCGGCTGACGCGCCGCGGCACTACGTGCTGCGCGTCGAGAGTCTCTTCGGCGGCCCCGAAGCCCGCAGCAGCATCGATCGCATCGTCTCGGCGCTGCAGGAGGGCCGGGAGACGCCCGTGTTCTCCGACCGCGTGGTGTCGCCGAGCTTCGTGGAGGACGTCGTGATGGCCACGCGCGCGCTGATCGCCAAGGGGGCGGCGAGCGGCGTCTATCACTGCGTGAACACGGGCGAGGCCACCTGGCTCGAGGTCGGCCGGGCGATCGCGCGGCGCCTGGACCGCCCGGAGTCGCTCCTCAAGGCCGTGCCTGTCGCGGAGGTGAAGCTCCGTGCCCCGCGCCCGCAGTTTGCCGGTCTCAGCAACGCCAGGCTCGCCGCCGCCGGCGTGGCAATGCCCACCTGGCAGGACGCGCTCGCGCGGCATATGTAGACCGGGCCGGCGGTGGGCGCGCCTTCGGCGTGTGGGCGCGTCGAACTCGGCGGGTCCACCGGCGGGCCGGGGCCGTCTCCGGTTACTCTACGGACATGCGACTCTCCGCCCTGGCCGTGCTGATCGTCGTGGCGGCGGGTGCGTGTGCATCGAGTGCAAGGATGCGTGCCGCCGTGCAGGAACCGTCCGCCGACCCGTTCACGCTCGCGCCCGGTGAGTCCCGCGATGTCGAGGGGGCGGGGTTCACGCTGACCTTCGAGGCCGTGCCGGAGGACTCGCGATGCCCGACGGGCGTCACCTGCATCTGGGAGGGCGATGCCGTCGTCCGGATCAGCATCGCAGCGTCCGGCGCCGAACCGGCCACCTACACGCTGCACACGAACGCGGGCTTCGCGCGCGAGGCGGTTCACGCGTCAATCCGCGTCCGCCTGGTGGCCCTGTCCCCGCATCCGACGGCGGACGGTCCGGTGAGCCCGCCCGACTACCGCGCCACGTTTGCCATCGGCCCGTAGACCGCCTTCGCTGAAGCTACGGCGCGTCCGCCCTACGACCCGCCGCGGAGGCGGACCGCCGTGCGTCTCGCAGGGCGGGTCTTCAGACCCGCTCCTCAGGCGGAACTGAAGTTCCGCCCTACGACCCGCCCCCCAGGTCCAGCGACAACCCCTGTCCCGTTGAACTCCGCGCGGACATCGCGTAGGCTACGCGTGCATCTGCCCCCAATCAGGAGCCGCCGTGCGTGTGACGTTCTGTGCATGACCGGCGTGAGCGAGACCGTGACGCGTTGCCCCCGAGGCACCACGCGGGAACGCCGGGACCACATCTGCGCGCGCATCGAACACGTTGAAACGGGCGGTCGCGCCAGGTCACCAACCACCGATCGCCCGCGTCGGAAAATGCGGCCGTAAACAACAGGTCACCAGGACACCCTCATGCGCACACGTCGAACGACCTCCATCGCCCTCATGCTCTCGCTGGCGCTCCTCGGCACGGGCACCGGCGCCCAGTACGGGGCCGCGCCCGGCGCGCCCGAGAACATCGACATCCGCACGGCCAAGACGGCCGAGGCCAGTGCGTTCCTGGAATCGGCACGCGCGGCCGTCGTGCCGCAGCGCCTGACGGCCGTGGCCGTGACACAGGCGCTGGGGATTGCGCGCCTGCAAAGCAGCCTGTCCGCGGACGTCGACCTCAATCCCGCGCTCGGCACGCCGGAGATCATCAGCACTCGCGCGGGCTCGCGCTTCCTGACCGGTCCCGGGCCGAATCGCGGCGCCACGCTGCGTGCTTTTGCCGCCGCCTACGCGGATGCCCTCGGCGTGACCGGCGCGGACGTGGAGGCCCTCGAGCTCGTGGCGGACTACATGAACCCCGCCGGCAACATGGGCTGGGCCGAGCTCGAGCAGCGCATCAACGGCATCCCCGTCTTCCAGGGCTATCTGCGCGGCGGGTTCACGGCCAAGGGCGAGCTCGTGCGCACGACGGGCCTGCTCGCGCCCGGTCTCGACGCGTCACTGCTGCCGACCACGCCCTCGGTCGGCGCGGCGCAGGCCGTGTCGCTGGCCGCCACCGGCGTGGGCTGGACCGTGCCGGAGAGCAGCCTGGCGCAGAAGTACTCGGAGGACAACGGGAACCGGGTGACGTTCGATCGCGGATCGATGGACGGCGACGCGAAGGCCTGGCTCCTGTACTTCCCGCTCTCGCCGGGCACCGCGACCCTGGCCTGGGCGACCGAGATCTGGGGCGACCCGGATGTGTTCCTGACGGTGGTCGACGCGTCCAGCGGCACCGTCCTGTTCCGCAAGAACCTGACGAACTACCAGACGCAGGCGGTCACCTATAACGTCTACACGAGCGACAGCCCCGCGCCGGCCTCCCCGACGCCGGCGCGCCCGGGCGACGGCTACCACGCGCCCTTCGTCCCGAGGGTGAACGTCACGCTGATCGGGAACGAGGCGCCGAACACGTTCAACAACCTGGGCTGGATCACCGACGGCAACAACACGACCGACGGGAACAACGTCGAGGCGGGCGTCGACCGCGTCGCGCCGAACGGCGTGGACGCGCCGGTCACGGGCTCGGCGCTTCGTGTCTTCAACTTTGCGTACGACCCCGCCACCGACAGTCCGCTCACGCCGGCCTACCAGAACGGCGACGTGACCAACATGTTCTACTGGACCAACCGGTACCACGACGCGACGTACCTGCTCGGCTTCACCGAGGCCGCCCGCAACTTCCAGCACGACAACTTCGGGCGCGGCGGCGTCGGCGGCGACCGCGTGAGCGCGGAAGGGCAGGACGTCTCCGGGACGAACAACGCCAACTTCGCGACGCCGGCAGACGGCGGCCGCGGCCGGATGCAGATGTTCATCTGGACGGCCCCGACCCCTGACCGTTCCGGCGACCTGGACCAGGACATCATCTTCCACGAACTCACGCACGGCACGTCCAACCGCCTGCACGCCAACGCCACCGGTCTGTCGTCCACCATGTCTGGCGGCATGGGCGAAGGCTGGTCGGACTTCTACGCGCGGGCGCTCCTCTCGACGGCGGATGAAGACCCCAACGCCGTCTATGCGCTCGGCGGCTGGGCGACCAGTGCCCTCCGCGGTGTGGACTTCGAGAGCTACTACTACGGCATCCGCCGCTTTCCGCACGCCGTCCGCAGCAACGTCGGCACCAATGGCCGGCCGCACAACCCGCTGACGTTTGCCGACATCGATCCCGCGCAGATGGACCTCAGCGACGGCGCATTCCCGCCGGCCTTCAACAACGGCGCGTTCCAGGTGCACAACATCGGCGAGGTCTGGTCGAGCGCCCTCTTCGAGGTCCGCGCGCGCTTCATCACGCGGCTGGGCTGGGCGGAGGGCAACCGGCGGATCCTGCAGTTCGTGACCGACGGGATGAAGCTCGACCCGGCCAGCCCGACCCTGCTGCAGGGGCGCGATGCCATCCTGGCGGCGGCCATGGCGAGCCCCACGCCGGATGGACAGGATCTCGCCGACATCTGGACGGGCTTTGCCGTGCGCGGCATGGGCTTCAGCGCCCAGATCGTCAACGCGGCAAGTGGCACCGTGATCGAGGCGTTCGACATGCCTGGCCTCGGCGCCGCGGGCGGCACGCTGATTGGCGAGTCGGTGCCGAACGGCGGAATGGACCCGGGCGAGTTCGTCACGGTGAGCCTGTGCATGACCAACCACGGAGTCACGGTCAGCGGGGCCGCCACGGGGACGCTGCTGGGGACGGGCGGCGTGACCGCGCCCTCGATCGCGCAGTCCTTCGGGACCCTGGCGCCCGGCGCGACCGCGTGCCGGCCGTTCAGCTTTACCGTCAGCGCCGCCTGCGGCGGGACCGTGACCGCCACTCTCCAGGTGGCCGAGACGGGAGCGTCGTCCAAGAGCTTCACCTATGCCTTCAATGTCGGGCAGATCTTCGGCCAGAACTTCGACGGGGTCGCGGCCCCCGCGCTGCCCGCCGGGTGGACGACGTCGACACTGTCCGGCACCGCCAACCTGTGGCTCACGCAGGCGACCAACCCGGACAGCGCCCCCAACCGCGTCTTTGCGGCTGACCCCGCCTCTATCAGCGACAACGTCCTGGTTTCGCCAGCGATTGCGATACCGGCCGGGGCGACTCGCCTGACGTTCCGGAACAGCTACGCCACGGAGAACACCTTCGATGGCGGCGTGCTGGAGATTGCCATCGGTGCCGGCGCGTTCCAGGACATCATCACGGCCGGCGGGACCTTTGTCTCCGGCGGCTACAACGGGACCATCTCCGGCTCGTTCTCGAGCCCCATCGGCGGCCGTCAGGCGTGGACGGGCAACTCCGGCGGCTACATCACGACCGCTGTGACGCTGCCGCCTGCGGCCTCCGGCCAGAACATCCGGCTGCGGTGGCGCATGGCGACCGACATCAGCGTCGCCAGCACGGGCTGGGCCGTGGACTCCGTGTCGATCGTGACGCTCGTGTGCGGCCCGGTGACGCTCATCGCGCAGCCCCCGCAGGGGCTCACCGTGGACTCCGTCGCGGGGAGCATCGTGCGGCTGCGGTGGACGCCGCCGGCAGGCGGCCTGACGCCGACCGGGTATGTCCTGGAAGGCGGCGTCACCCCCGGTGACGTGCTGGCCAGCATTCCCACGGGCAGCGTGGACCCGGTGTTCACGTTTGCCGCGCCGACCGGCGCGTTCTACGTGCGCGTCCACACGCTGTCGGGCGCCGAACGGAGCGCGCCCTCGAACGAAGTGCCGCTGGTGGTGAACGTGCCGGTGGCGCCGTCAGCGCCGGCGAACCTCCTGGCGCTCGTCACGGGTTCCACGCTCAACCTCTCGTGGAAGAACACCTTCGGCGGCGGTGCGCCGGCGGGCCTCATCCTCGACGTGTCCGGGGCCCTGTCCGCATCCCTGCCGATCGGGCTCAGTGAGACGTTCGGGTTTGCCGGCGTGCCCGGCGGGACCTACACGCTGAGCCTCCGCGCCCAGAACGGCGGCGGCCTCAGCCCGTCGTCCAACCCGGTCGTCGTCACGTTCCCGACCGCGTGCAGCGGGGCGCCGCAGGTGCCCACGAACCTGCTCGCCCATCGCGTGGGCAGCACGGGCTTCGTGCTGTGGGATCCCCCGGCCGCCGGGCCGGCGCCCACGGGGTACGTGCTCAACGTCTCGGGCGCGTTTGTCGGCAGCTTCCCGACGACGGCCCGCGGCCTGAGCGCCGGTGTCGCGCCGGGGACCTATAACCTGAGCCTCGTCGCGACGAACCCATGCGGCACAAGCGCCGCGGCGTCGACGGTGCTTGTCGTGCCGTAGTCCTGTGGGCGGCCCTGAAGGGCCGCCCCTGCAATTTCGAATACGAGTGGGTCTGTAGGGCGGGTCTTCAG
>CAZUGF010000005.1:102292-106282 GCA_964619705.1 uncultured Bifidobacteriaceae bacterium | reverse complement strand
GAAGGGCCGCCCCTGCAATTTCGAATACGAGTGGGTCTGTAGGGCGGGTCTTCAGCCCCGCCTCCCAGGCGGAACTGAAGTTCCGCCCTGCAGCCCTGCGGCCGCCATCAAGTACACTTCCACAGATGACTCGATGCGGCCCCGGCCGGCCGTCGCCTGCATGACCGAGACGCCCACGTCCGCGCGCGTCGGGTGGCCGGCGGCCGCGCTCGACGCGCTCTGCGCTGCCGCCGCGATGATGGCGGCCTACTCCCTCCGCTTCGCCGGCGGCGATGCCGCCAACTACCTGGTGCCGGCGCTGCCCGTGCTCGGCGTCGCCGTGGCACTCCAGCTCGGCCTGGCGTGGGCCTTCGGCCTGTACCGCCTCACGGGGCAGTCGATGTGGCCGGTTCGGCTCGCCGCGGCCGTCGTGCTCGGCGCGCTGATGGTCGCGCTGGCCGCGCCGTGGCTGGGGCGGGACAGCGGCGTGTCCCGGCAGGCGCTGGGCGCGCAGGCGGCCCTGTTGGCGCTGTTCGGCGGCGTGTGGCGGGCCGTGGACGGCCTGCGCTACCGCCGCGCACGCGCGCGGGCCCTCCGCACCGAGTTCGGCGGCGAGGCGCTCGTCGTCCAGGGGGAGGACGTGGCGTCCATGACGGGCGGCATCGCGCGCGCCTGGGCCTACAAGCACCTCCTCCGCAACCTCGTCGCCAAGGACCTGGAACTCAAGTACCGCGGCTCGATCCTCGGCTTCGCCTGGTCCATGCTCATCCCGCTGGTGATGATCGGCGTCTACACCGTGGCGTTCACCTTCGTGATGCGGCTCGACACGCCCAACTTCGTGCTCTACATCCTGATCGGCCTGCTGTCGTGGAACTTCTTCTCCGGGGCCGTCCTCGGCGCCACGGAGTCCATCACCAACAGCGGCTCGCTGCTGAAGAGCGTCGTCTTTCCCCGCGTGGTGCTGCCGTTCTCCGTCGTCCTGTTCCACCTGTCGCAGTTCCTCCTGACGCTCATCGTGTTCCTGCCGATCATGATGATTGTCTACGGCGTGCCGCCGGCGCCGCGGATGCTGCTCTTTCCCGTCTTCCTCCTGCTCCAGGTCCTGTTCATCACCGGCATCGCGCTCATCCTCTCCACCGCCACGGCCATGTTCCGGGACGTGCGGCACCTCGTGGACGTGGGCGTCGGCATGTTCTTCTGGGCGACGCCGATCATCTACGAGATGAAGCTCGTGCCGGAGCAGTTCCGGTTCCTCGCGCTCCTGTCGCCCGCGGCGTCCTTCATCCGCGCGTACCAGGATCTCTTCTACTACGGCGTCGTGCCGGACGTCTCGATCTGGGTCGTGTCCACCGGCTACGCGCTCGGCGCCTTCGTCTGCGGCCTCAGCGTCTTCCTGGCGTACGAGAGCAGCTTCTCGGAGCTCGTCTAGCCATGGCCGAACCGCTCATCGTCGCCGAACGCGTGTCGAAGGAGTTCCTCATCCACCACAACCGCTCCGCATCGCTCAAGGAGAGCGCGCTGGCGATCGTCGACAAGCGGCGCCGCATGCGGACCGAGGCATTCCGGGCGCTGGCGGATGTGGATCTGCTCGTGTCCCGCGGGGAGTCGGTGGGGCTGGTCGGGCGCAACGGATCGGGCAAGAGCACGCTGCTCAAGCTGATTGCCGGCATTCACCGGCCCACGACAGGCCGCCTCCTCGTCCGGCGCGGCGTCCGCATCGGGACGATGATCGAGCTGGGCGTCGGGTTCCATCCCGAGCTGAGCGGCCGGGAGAACATCTACCTGAACGCCTCGGTGTACGGCCTGACGCGCGCGGAGGTGGACGGCATCTACGACGCCGTGGTGGACTACGCGGAGATCCCGCAGTTCATGGACGAGCCCATCAAGAACTACTCGTCTGGCATGATTGTCCGCCTGGCCTTCGCGGTGGCGGCCAACCTGGACCCCGAGGTCCTGCTCCTGGACGAGATCTTCGCCGTCGGCGACGCGGCCTTCCAGGAGAAGTGCCGCCGGACGATGCAGACGTTCGTGGAGAAGGGGCGGACCATCCTGTTCGTCTCCCACTCGGCGGCGACCGTCGCCGAGATCTGCACGCGCGTCTGCGTGCTGAGCGCGGGGCGGAAGATCTTTGACGGCCCGACCGACGAGGGTCTGGCCGTGTACGATGACCTGACGGCCGGCGTCCCGGCCTGAACCGGACACGGGAGACGGAGACCTCCTTGAATACGCAGGTGATGTCACAACAGGAACCGGGCCTTCGGCCCGAGCGCACCGCCAACGCCCGCGCGGTCAGCCTCAGCGTCCTCGTGCCGGTGTACAACGAACGGCACCTCGTGGCCGCCAGCCTGACGCGGCTGCTGGCCCTGGACGACCCCTCGATTGCCAGCCTGCAGGTCGTGGTCGTGGACGACCGGAGCTCGGACGGGTCGTGGGACGTGCTGCAGCGGCTCGCGGCGGCGGATGCCCGGATCGAGCTCGTCCGGCACGAGCGCAACAGCGGCAAGGGCGCGGCGGTGCGCACGGCGCTCGCGCGCGCGACCGGGGAGATCGCCATCGTCCACGACGCGGACATGGAGTACAACCCGGCCGACATCCCGGCCCTGCTGCGGCCCTTCATCGAGGAGGGCGCCGACGCGGTGTTCGGGTCGCGCTACATGTCCGCGCCCTATCGCCGGACCCTGATGCACCGGCACACGCTCATCAACAAGGGCCTGACGAGCGTCTCCAACTGGCTGACGGACCTGAGCCTGACGGACCTGGAGACCTGCTACAAGGCCGTGAACACGGAGCTGCTCAAGTCCATCCCGCTCCGGTCCAACGACTTCCGCTTCGAGGTGGAGGTCACCTTCAAGCTGGCCAAGCGCCGCGCGCGCATCTACGAGGTGCCCATCCGCTACGCCCCGCGCTCCTACGAGGAGGGCAAGAAGATCCGCGCGCGCGACGGCGTCCTGGCCGTGGCGTCCATGGTCAAGTACTCCGTTGTCGACGACATCTACGCGGAGGACGAGTACGGATCGCACATCCTCGCCTCGCTGCAGGGCGCGCGCCGGTTCAACAAGTGGATGGGGGACGTGCTCCGGCCCCACGTGGGGGACCGCGTGCTCGAGATTGGCGCCGGCATCGGCACGCTGACGGCGCAGTTCATCCCGCGCGACGCCTACTGCGCGACGGACATCAACCCGCACTACCTGCACTACCTGCGGTCCTATGCCGTCGGCAAGCCCTACCTCTCCGTGGCACGGGCGGATGCCGGACGTCCGGAGGACTTCCAGGCGTTCGCGGGACGTTTTGACACGGTGCTGATGATCAACGTGCTCGAGCACGTGCCGGACCCGCGCGTGGCGCTCGGCAACGTCTTCCACGCCCTCGAGCCCGGCGGGCGCGCCATCATCCTGGTGCCGCAGCACCCGGGGCTCTACAACACGCTGGACACGGCGCTGGACCACCGCGAGCGCTACACGGCGGCCGGCCTGACGGCGTCGCTCCAGGAGGCGGGATTCACGGTCCCGACGCTGGTGGACTTCAACCGTGTCTCCGTGCCGTCCTGGTGGCTGAACGGATCGCTCCTGAAGCGCCGCCACTTCTCCCGCGTGCAGCTGAAGGTGCTGGAGACGGCCATGCCGGTCATCCGGCGCGCCGACCGGCTGTGGCCGTGGCCGGGCCTGAGCCTCATCGCCATCGGCGTCAAGCCGGCCTGACGACGACGACAACGGGAACACCGAGACACAGAGCCACGGAGCCACAGAGGGTCGAGGACGCGCGTCGGCGCGGAGCGCCGACCGGGCGTGGGCACGGGTCCGGATCCACATGAGCCGACTCGTTGATGCACGGGGCTCATGCGGATCCGGGCCCGTGCCCACGCCACGCGGCCGGTCGTTGACCGGCCGGCGCGTCCACCGCCTCACGATCGTGGCGGCTCTGTGGCCTCTGCGGGCTCTGTGCCTCTGTGTCGTTCCTTGTCGTCCGTGACCGTCGAGACCCGCGCTCAACCCACGCGGGCCCAGGTGACGA
>CAZUGF010000005.1:70172-102192 GCA_964619705.1 uncultured Bifidobacteriaceae bacterium | reverse complement strand
TTGTCGTCCGTGACCGTCGAGACCCGCGCTCAACCCACGCGGGCCCAGGTGACGACAAACGTTCCGAAGACGCGTCCGGCGCCGCTGTACTCCCACGCCACGTCGAGCGCGTTGTAGAGCGGCAGCACGGCGTTCAGCAGGCGCGGCGCCACCTCGCGGTACGGGATGTTGGACTGGCAGCGCTGATCGACGTCGTTGAGCCCGGCCCGTTCGAACGCGGACCGGAGCACGCCCGGCATCAGCGGCCGTTCGTGCGGGCTCACGCCTTCGGGGTTGTAGAGCGGGCTGCCCGGATGGCGGAAGAGCAGCATGGCGGGGTGCAGCAGGTTGGGATCGAACGCAAACACGAGCCCGCCGGGCGCGACGACCCTCCGCGCTTCCGCGAGCACGGCCTGCATGTCCGGGACGTGGTGCAGGACGCTGCTGAGCGCCGCCACGTCGAAGGCGCGATCCGGGAAGGGGAGCCGCTCCGCGTCCGCCTGCAGCCAGCCCGACGTGTCGTGCCGCGCGGCCGCGAGGCGCAGGGCCTCGCGCGAGAGGTCCAGCCCGACGTAGCGGCTGGCCTGCGGCGCGTAGATCTGGCGGGAACGGCCGGTGCCGCAGCCGATGTCGAGCACGCGCAGGGCCGTCCGGCCCCCGCTGGCACGCGCGAAGCGCCGCGCGAGCGTGCGCCAGCCGCGGTCGGTGAACGGGTTGAAGTCCCCGGCGTCCTCGACCAGCCGATCGAAGTAGTCGCCTTCGGCGAGGCGCGTCGCGGGCGGAGCCGGTGGATCGGTCATGAGGCTGCTGTCATTCTCCCGGAATCAGCCCGGTGCCGGCAATCCGCGTGCAGCCGCCGCCGTGTCCGCGGTGGGGCAGGCGGTACAATAACCGGCGCAGATGACGCGCGTGCTGATCACCGGAGGCGCCGGCTTTGTCGGTGCCTCGCTGGCCGTCCATCTCCGGACCGTCAGGCCCGACCTCTCCATCACAGCCTTCGACAACCTGCACCGCCGCGGCAGCGAGCTGTCGCTCGGCCGCCTCGCGGCCGCCGGCGCGGCCTTCGTCCACGGCGACGTCCGCATCCACGAGGACCTGGCGTCGGCGGGCCCCTTCGACGTGATGATCGAGTGCTCCGCCGAGCCGTCGGTGCACGCGGGCTATGCCGGGGACCCGTCGTACGTGGTCGGCACGAACCTGATGGGGACCGGCGTCTGCCTGGAGGCCGCGCGCCGCCACTCGGCGGGCCTGCTCTTCCTGTCGACGAGCCGCGTGTACCCGATTGCCGCGCTCCGCGCGCTCCCGCTCGAGGAGCAGGCGTCGCGCGTGGCCATCCCGGATGGTGCGGCGGGGCCGGGCTGGTCCGCTCACGGCATCGCGCCGGACTTCCCGCTGCGCGGCGCCCGCTCACTCTACGGCGCGACGAAGCTGGCCTCCGAGCTGCTGGTGGACGAGTACCGCGAGATGTACGGCCTCCCGGCCATCGTCACGCGGCTGGGCGTGATTGCCGGGCCGTGGCAGATGGGGAAGGTGGATCAGGGGTTTGTGTCCCTGTGGGCCGCCCGGCACCTGTGGGGCGACGGCCTGTCCTACACCGGCTTCGGCGGGGAAGGGCGGCAGGTGCGCGATGTGCTGCACGTGGCGGACCTGTGCGACCTGGTGACAACGCAGCTCGACCACCTGCACGAGTGGTCCGGTCAGGTGTTCAACGCCGGCGGCGGGCCGCCGGCAAGCGTGTCGCTGCGCGAGCTGACGGCGCGGTGCGCGGCGCGTGCGGGCCGGAGCCTGTCGTTCGGGCGCGTGGCGGAGACGGCGCCGGCCGACATCCCGTATTACGTCAGCGACAATCGCGAGGTGACGCGCGTCACGGGGTGGGCGCCGGCGCGTTCGGTGGACGTGCTGCTGGACGACGTGTTCGAGTGGCTGCGCGCCGAGGAGCCCACCGTCGGGCGGCTCTTCCGCCGCCACCCGGCTCCGGCCGACGCGCCGTAGCTGCAGGGAAGGCGGTCAGAGCCGCCGGGGAGCATCGATGTCCGTGGCAGTGGTGACAGGGTCGGCCGGCCTCATCGGTTCCGAGGCGGTCCGTTTTCTTGCGGGCAAAGGGCTGAGCGTTGTCGGCATCGACAACGACATGCGCCAGTACTTTTTCGGCGCCGACGGCAGCACGGACTGGAACCGGGCGCGCCTGGAGCAGGAGGTGCCCGGCTACACGCACGTGTCGGCGGACATCCGCGACGAGGCGGCCATGCTGGCGCTCTTCGCCCGCTACGGCCGGGACGTCGTCCTGGTGGTCCACGCCGCCGCGCAGCCGTCGCACGACTGGGCGGCGCGCGAGCCGCTGACGGACTTCGGCGTGAACGCTACGGGCACGCTCGTCGTCCTCGAGGCCGTCAGGGCGCACTGTCCCGATGCGGTCTTCATCTTCACGAGCACGAACAAGGTGTACGGCGACGCACCCAATCGCCTCCCGCTCGTCGAGAACGAGACGCGCTGGGAGGTGGCGCCCGCCCACCCGTGGGCCGCGCACGGCATCGACGAGTCCATGAGCCTGGACCAGACGCTGCACAGCGTCTTCGGGGCATCCAAGGTGGCGGCGGACGTGATGGTGCAGGAGTACGGGCGATACTTCGGGATGAAGACGGCGTGCTTTCGCGGCGGGTGCCTGACCGGGCCCGCGCATTCCGGGGCGGAGCTGCACGGCTTCCTCGCGTACCTCGTCAAGTGCGGCGTCTCCGGCCGGCCGTACACGGTGTACGGCTACAAGGGGAAGCAGGTGCGCGACAATATCCACTCCCACGACCTGGTGCGGGCGTTCTGGCGGTTCTTCGAGGCGCCGCGCCCGGGCGAGGTGTACAACATCGGCGGGGGCCGCCACGCCAACTGCTCGATGCGGGAGGCCATCGCCATCGTCGAGGAGCTGACGGGACGCGCCCTGACGTGGACCTACTCGGACCAGAACCGGGCCGGCGATCACATGTGGTGGATCAGCGACATCCGGCGCTTCATGGATCACTATCCCGGCTGGGGCATCGAGTACGATCTCCGCCGGACGCTGAGGGAGATGGTCGAGGCGCAGAGTGGCCGCTAGGGCCGGCCGCCGGGGGGACACATGCCGCTCCAAGTGAGCACGCTCGCCGAGTGGGAGGCGCACGGGGTGCCCGGCCTGCTGTCCGTGGTGATCCCGGCGCACAACGAGGAGGGGCGCATCGAGGCGACGGTGCGCGCCTTTGCGGCGGCGCTGGACGCGGCGTCCATCCCGTTCGAGATCCTGGTGGTGAACGACAACAGCCGGGACCGGACGGAGGCGATCCTCGAACGCCTGGCGGCGGAGATTCCCGGCGTGCGGTACATCAACAACGCGCCGCCGAACGGTTTCGGCTTCGCGGTGCGCGCGGGGCTTGCGGCGTTCCGCGGCGAAGCGGTGGCGATCGTGATGGCGGACCAGTCGGATCTTCCGGAGGATCTGGTCCGGTTCTACCGGACGCTGCAGGAGGGGTACGACTGCGTCTTCGGCACGCGCTGGTCGCGCGGCGGGCACGTCGTGGACTACCCGTGGCTGAAGCGCGTCCTGAACCGCGCGGGGAACACGTTCATCCAGGCGCTGTTCCTCATCCGGTACAACGACGTGACGAACGCGTTCAAGCTGTACCGGCGGAGCGTCATCGCGGGCGTGCAGCCGCTGCTCGCGTACCACTTCAACCTGACCGTGGAGCTGCCGCTCAAGGCCATCGTGCGCGGCTATCGCTACGCGGTCGTGCCCAACGGCTGGCTGAACCGGACCGATGGGGTCTCGAAGTTCAAGGTGCGGGAGATGGGGTCCCGCTACCTGTTCATCATCCTGTACTGCTACCTGGAGAAGCGGTTGTCGGGGAAGGACTACGCGAGGCGGAGCGAGTTGCGGGAGTCGCAGCTGCAGGTGTGGTCGCGATAGCGCGGCAGGCGTCCTTGACGTTCGGTCCCCTCGCGATCGACGATATCGTGCTGACGGGCTCGTCGGTGTTCAAGGCTGCCGGTCGCCGTCGGCGGCATCGAGGCCCCGCCCCGGGCCGCCGGTTCGGTTCAACCTGAGAGTCGCGGGTATTCGCCTTGATGACAGACGAACACGTATGGCAGCGGATCAACGCCGTTCCGCGCTGGTACCACCAGATCCCGATCCGCCCCGGCATCGTCACCCCCGGCATCAACGCCTGCGCCCTGACGCTGCAGCGCCTCGAGCTGCCTGAGGATTGCCGCGGCCTGCGCGTGCTCGACGTCGGGACGCGCGACGGCTACTTCGCGTTCGAGCTCGAGCGCCGCGGCGCCTCCGTCCTGGCCGTCGACTACGTGCCGAAGAGCGAGACCGGCTTTGCGGTGGCCTCCGAACTCCTGGGCTCCCGGGTGGAGTTCCTGAACGCGAACATCTACGACCTGTCGGCCGACCGCCTCGGGACCTTCGACATCGTGCTGTTCCTGGGCCTGCTCTATCACCTCCCGGATCCCATGGATGCGATCCAGCGGCTCCGCGCGATGTGCCGGCACCGGCTGTGCGTGGAATCGCACGTCATCGACCAGGCGCTGCTGATGCCGGACGGCAGCGTCGTCCCGCTGGCCGACGTCGCGCCCGTGCTGGCCGACATTCCCCTCATGCAGTTCTATCCGGGACGCGCGTTGTACGACGATCCGACGAACTACTGGGCGCCGAACGTCTGCGGCCTGGAGGCAATGCTCCGCGAGTGCAGTCTCGTGGTGACGTCCCGCCATACGCTGGGCGCGCGCGCCATCGTGAACTGCGTCATCGGGACCGAGGACGAGCAGGCGTACTACAACCGCCTGGCCCGGGGCGTGCAGGCATGAGGCCGGCCGTCCTGCCGATGCCGCCGCGGGACATGCGCATCCTCGTCGGGCCCACCGACGAGGCGGCGTTCGACAACCCGTCCGGCCGCCCGATCCTCGAAGGCCTGGTCCCGGACGACTGCTACAGGTCGGTGCTCGACATCGGGTGCGGCTGCGGCCGCCTCGCGCGCCGCCTCATGCTCCAGACGCCGCGCCCCGAACGCTATCTGGGGTTCGATCCGCATCGCGGGATGATCCGGTGGTGCCAGGACAACCTGTCGCCGTCCGACCCCGCGTTCCGGTTCGTCCACCTCGACATCCAGTGCCCCTTCAATCCGTCGGGCGTTGGCGACGTGCTGCCCTTTCCGTCGGCGGATCCGGCCACGCTCATCGTCGCCTATTCGGTCTACACGCACCTGTTCGGGCACCAGAGCGAACACTACCTCCGCGAGACGGCCCGGCTGCTCGGCCCCGGGGGCCGCGCGGTGACCACCTGGCTCCTGTTCGACAAGCGGTACTTCCCGTTCATGCACGAGCACCAGCACGAGCTGTACGTGGACCGTGTCGAGCCGTGGGCGGCCGTGCTCTACGATCGGGCGTGGGTGAAGGGCGCCATTGCACGGGCCGGGTTGTCGATTGCGGGCGTCACGCCGCCGACCATTCGCGGCCACCAGTGGACGCTGGTCCTGGCCCCGGCGTCGGACGGCCTGCCGGACGTGGACCTGCCGGATCGCGACGAGGCGCCCTTCGGGCTCGCGCGGGCTGAAGGGATCGCCAATCCCGAGACCGTCGGGATGCCGCCGCCGGACTGAGGCGCGTCGAGGTTCACACCATGGGGCAGCAGCACGAGATCGACTACATCAAGACGGTCGCGAAAGTGGAGAACGTCCCCGAGGACGCCTTCCGCGACTATCTCCGGCGCAAGCCGTTCAGCGACCCGGACGTCGCCGAGTACCTGATCGACCTCGGCCAGATCATGCGCGTCCTGCCCAAGGCTCCGGCCCGTGTGCTGGACCTCGGTGTCGGCAGCGGCTGGACCTCGGAGGCGTTCGCCCGCGCCGGCCATGCCGTCGTGGGGCTCGACATCAGCCCGGACATGATCGCGCTGGCGAACGAGCGCGTGGCGCCCGGCCTGAATCTCGCCTTCCACGCCATGGACTACGAACGCCGGATTCCCTTCCCGCCGTTCGATGCGGTCGTCATCTACGACGCGCTGCACCATGCGCTCGACGAGCAGGCGGTGATCCGCCAGGTGGCCGCGTCGCTCGTGCCGGGCGGCCGATTCATCTGCATCGAGCCCGGCCAGGGGCACTCGGTGGCGCCGCACAGCGTCGAGGTGATGGCCAAGTTCGGCACGACCGAGAAGGACATGCCGTTCAGCTACATCAAGTACCTCCTGACGGCCGCGGGGTTCTCGGACGTGCAGCAGTACCTCCGGATCCGCCAGCAGCCCGCCATCAACCTCACCACGACGTCCGGCGTCTTCGAGCAGATCCAGCACGTCGTCGGCCTGCTGCACGAGACCGTGCACAACGGCTTCACGAGCACCGTCGTCGCGTATCGCTGAAGGGACGGGTCCGGCGGCGGGCTACGACGGCTTGATCATCCGCACGCACGCCACGGCGCGCGCGGCGGCCGCGTAGTCGGGCTCGTGCTGCGGCTCGGCCGGCCACTGGCCGGTGCGCATCAATGCCGACACCCACGCGACGTATTCCGCGTCCGCGCAGTCGTCGTCCGCCGCCCTGCGCCAGCCGTCCCTGGTATAGCGGAAGAAGGTCTCGGTGACCGAGGCCATCGGCCCGAACGCGGCTTCCGCCATCGAGAGCCGGCGCCGATCGAACTGCTGGAACGATCCGTGAAACCGGTAGGCGCCGTATGGCACCGTCAGCAGCAGCACGCCTCCCGGCTTGAGCACGCGGCCCAGCTCGCGGGCAGCCAGGACGAAGTCATCGAGGCGCTGCTCCCGTGATGGGACGCTGCCCGTGTAGAACGTGTTGTCGCACCCGACGTGCTCGAGCGTCGAGATGCTCGCCACGCAGTCGTACGTGCCATCGTCGAGCGGCAGCGCGCGCAGGTCCTCGTACAGATACGAGATGCCGCGCTCCCAGAAACACACGGGCTCGGGCGCCTGCGTGACGATGTGGAGCCGCTTCTCGGCGATCACCGGGACGTCCAGGAGCAGGTCGTGGTTCAGGCTCGAGCCCGCATCGAGCAGGCGTGCGCCGCCGGACGGCATCTGGGCAACCAGCCAGGGCATCTCCACGCACCGCTCGTCGAGCCCGACGCCGTAGCCCGCCGGCAAGGGCTCCCCGGAGCGGAAGCGCGCGATCAGATCGCGATCGTGGACGACCGAACGGAGCGTGCGCTCGCGTCGCTCCTGGTAGGCCGTGGTCCACGGCACCGGTGGAGGGTCGGTCCGACTCCCTGTCGCGGCTCGCGCGCCGATGCCGCCGGGCTCGCCCGTCATCTGATCGCGATGACCGCGTACTCCCCGCAGGTCTTCCGGTCATCCTCGAGCGTGCCGGTCCCGTGGGGGAACACCACCCGTGCGCGCGAGTATCCCTGCAGCCGGCAGAGCGCCAGGGCCACTTCGGGGAAGATGGGCGCGTGGTGGCTCAAGTCGGTCCAGAACGTCTTGAACGCCTCGATGGAGTGCGGGTTCACCGTCTCCGCGATCAGCAGGCCTCCCGGTGCGAGCCGGCTGTGGCACACGCCGAAGAACTCCACCAGCAGGTCGTGGGGAATGTGCTCGATGAACTGCGCGGCGACGATGGCCGTCTCGGATCCTTCCGGCAGGCCGCGCAGGTACTCGAGGGCGTCGGCGTGCGTGACGTCGAGTCCCTTGCTGCGGCAGCGTTCGACCATGCCGGGATCGAGGTCCACTCCACGGGCACGGAGGCCCTCGTCGCGCAGCAGTTCGAGCAGTTCGCCGCGGCCGCAGCCAACGTCGAGGACGGCGCGGCGATCCTGCAGGAAGGGCAGGTACGCGCGGAAGCGCTCCCGGATGAAGCTCTCGTCTCCGCGGAAGATGTCCTCGAACCCGCGATAGAAGGCCTCCGCCCTGCCCGGGTTGGCGCGGAAGCCCATCTGCGGCTGCCCGTGTTCGTCGGTGTACGCGAGCGCATCGGCCTGTGCCACGTACGGGGCGGCATACAGCCGCTGGCTGAGCGTGCGCGTTTCGGCCGCGACCTCGCCGACACGAACCGTGAGATCCGCCAGGTGCTCGGCGGCGCGCTCCCGGAAGGCGGCCGCGGCCTGCTGGACCGGGTTCATGTCCGCGAGCACGTCGGCCAGGCGGCGCACGGACTGCTCCGCCGTCTCGACGCGTTCGATGATCTGCTCGCGTTCGCGCGCCGCGGTCTGCCGCGCCTCGCCCGCCGCGTCGGCGGTGGCCGGGCGGTCGGGACTGGCCGCCGGGGTGGGGCCGCGCGATCCGGATGAGCCGTTGTGCGCGAGGGTCTCGAGCACCTTCTCCGTCCGGTCGACCCGCTCGGCCAGCCGTGCCTCCACTTCCTCGACGCGCTTGATCGCCTGGACGTGGAGCGCGTGGGCATCGGCGGCACGCCGCTCGTTCACGCCGCGGACGGCCTGGATGAGCGTCTCGTTGAGCGAGCGCTGCTGCCACCAGTAGGGGCGCAGCACGCGGAACAGGGTCTCCTGCAGCCTCAGGCGCGGTCCGCGGAGCCGTGCGGTGACGGGCAGGCCCGCCGACGGCGTCAGCAGCGACGCGGCGGTCTGCAGTGTCTCGTCCACGGGGGGCGGCGCGGCCTGGTTGAGCGCGGACGGGGGCACCACGGCGGGGCCGGGCGATGGCGCCCGCTGGCGATCGCGGGCGCGCAGCGCGTCCAGGCGCTTCAGCAGGACGGGCGCACACGCGTCGACCCCATGATGCGACGTGATGGTCTGGCGGCCGAGACGCGCCCGGCGGGCAGACTCGGCCGGGTCCTCGACCACGCGCCGCATCCATTCGGCCGCGCTGTTCACGGAGGGATCCGCCCACGGGGAGCCCGGCGTGTAGGGGTCGCTGCCAGGCGGCACGCGAACCGTCGTGTAGTCGACCAGGAAGCTGTTCTCCGGCGACATGAAGTCGAGGTTCCCGGAGTACCCGGTCGCGATCACCGGCTTGCCGAGCCCCATGGCCTCGGCCATCGTCAGGCCGAGGCCCTCGGAGCGATGGAGCGACACGTAGCAGTCGGCCAGGCCGAGCAGCGCGTTCTTCTCGCTGGCGGAGTAGTACTCGTCGATGACGCGGATGTCCGTGCGGTCCCCGATGGCGTGCTTGAGGCGTTCGAGGTCGTTCAGCCGCCGGTGGCCGTTGATGGTCTTGAGGATCAGCACGGGCCCTTCGCCGGGCTTGAAGGCCTGGCAGAAGGCGCGGACGAGGCCGATGGGGTTCTTGCGCTCGATGATGCTGAAGAAGTCGAAGATGAACAGGAACAGGAACCGATCGGGCAGGCCGAGGCTCGCCCGCGTCACGGCCGGATCCGTCTCGGGGATCGGCACCGGCACGGGCACCGTGTGCACGGGCCGCTGGTTCGCGGCGGTGATGGCGCCGGTGATGAACCGCGTCGCGCACCAGACTTCATCGACGTAGGCAAAGCCGGGGTACATGGACTCGGGAAAGTGCTCGAGCTCCCAGAACCAGTAGCCGGCGTTGTGGCGGCCGTTGAAGAACCCGCGGCCCATGTCGCGCGCGAAGTGCGGCGTCCGATCCGCGTTGACGCAGACGAGGTTGACGTCGTGAACGGCACGGCCGTCACCGCGCCCGGTGAAGTCGTGTTCCTGGCGGCTCGACGTGTCGTCGTAGGTGATGGTGGACGTGGGGACGCCCGCGTGGTCGAGGGTCCGCAGCATGAGCCGCGCGGCTTCGCCAATCCCCAGTTCGGCGCGCAGGTAGCCCGCGACGTTCACGCCGTGCACCAACTGATCCGGCCGGGCGTAGGTGTGCGCACGGGACGATCCGGCCGCGGGCGGGAGCAGGCGCGTGTCGATCTGCTCCTGCGTGACGCCATCGACATGGATCCACGCGCAGAACCGTCCCAGGTCCTCGCCCGGCAGATCCGGAAACGCCAGTTGGAGATCGGGCCGCTGGAGGTAGATCGCGTACAGGTAGCGCGAGAGATCGCGCGGTCCGGTCGAGCCGGGCTCGTTGAGCCAGTCCATGAACCGATCCACCGTCTCCGGGTCGAACGGGTTTGGCGGTTCGGGCTTGCCTTCGCGCTCGTGCGCCACGAGGGCGGACCAGTAGAGGCGGCGCGTGTGGCGGTCGGGTTGGAACCCGTTCGGGAGCCGTGACCAGCCGTAGCCGAGCTGAGACGTCTCGTTGATGCCGGCCGCCTCGAGTTCCGCGCGATATTCTCCGCAGAGGCGCAGCAGGTCCGGCCGCTCGCTCAGGAGGATGCGCGGCATGTCGCCCTGGTGCTTGCTCAGCAGGTAGGGCCGGCGATGGTCGAAGCCGCTGAAGTGGAAGAAGTAGAGCGGTTCGCCGTCGACTTCGTACCGCTCCCCGGTCCACCGCAGGTCCCGGCCGTGCAGGTTCCAGTAGGCGACGTTGTATCCGGGGTGCTTGAGGATGTGGTGATCGAAGAACGACGGGACGAAATCGATCCAGCGCTGATCGGTGAACATCATGCGCTCGTGATCCACCAGCGCTTCCCGGCGCGTGTTGTCCCACCACCAGTCCACGAATGCCGAGCTGCCCGGTCCGAGCGCAATGAACCCGAGGTTGTAGACGCCGGATCCGAGGATGTGCAGCCCGTCGATGCGGCGATTGTCGCGCGGCACCGGCACCATCGTGTGCGGCGTGAGCACGATGTGGTGCTCCGCCGCCAGCCTGGCGACCTCATCGAGCGGCGTGAAGATCTTGATGTCCGGATCCAGGTAGATGACGCTGGCGCGGCCTCCACCGAGCAGCCACCGCAGCAGTGGCGGCTTGACCGCCGTCGCGAGCTCCGTCACGTCGTAGATGCCGGCCAGTTTTCCGATCTGGCCGAGCGTCAGGCCGATGTCCTTCAGCCGCAGGGGCCGGAAGGCTTCACCGGTCGTGTCCAGCTCATGTGTTTCGTCGTCGATGACCAGCACGAAGAACTCGCCGCCGGGGTGCAGTGCGAGGAACGATGCCGCCAGGACGCGGGCGTGCGGCAGATAGTTCCGGGCAACAATCGTGCAGGCAGTGACCATAGATGAAGAGGGGGTGGCCAGGGGGGCGGCGACCCGGACTAGTCTACCCCAGCCCCCGGCGCCGGACGGGCGCCGACGCGCCCGTCAGCGGGGGCGGTGTCCCGCGCACGCCGCTTGAGATATCATTGCGGGTTGCATGTCCAAGCGCGCACTCATCACCGGTATTACCGGCCAGGACGGCTCCTACCTTGCGGAGCTCCTCCTCGAGAAAGGCTATGAGGTCTTCGGCATTGCCCGTCGCCTGAGCGCTCCCAACGAGTGGCGCATCGAGCACCTTCGCGATCGCCTCACGCTCATCCAGGCAGACCTCCTCGATCAGCTCTCGCTCATCAAGGCCGTCGAGCAGTCCGACCCGCACGAGTTCTACAACCTCGGCGCCATGTCCTTCGTCCCCGCGTCCTGGGACCAGCCGATGCTGACCGGCGAGTTCAACGCCCAGGGCGTCACGCGCGCCCTGGAGGCCATCCGCAGCGTCAACCCGAAGATCCGCTTCTACCAGGCCTCGTCGAGCGAGATGTACGGACGCGTGCGCGAGGTGCCGCAGAACGAGATGACGCCGTTCTACCCGCGCAGCCCGTACGGCGTCTCCAAGGCCTTCGGCCACTACATCACCGTCAACTACCGCGAGAGCTACAACCTCTTCGCCGTGTCCGGCATCCTCTTCAACCACGAGTCGCCGCGCCGCGGCCTGGAGTTCGTCACCCGCAAGGTCACCGACGGCGTGGCGCGCATCAAGCTCGGCCTCGCGGATCACCTGGCCCTCGGCAACCTCGACGCCAAGCGCGACTGGGGCTTCTCCGGCGACTACGTGCGCGCCATGTGGCTGATGCTCCAGGCCGACACGCCCGATGACTTCGTCGTCGCCACCGGCGTCACGCACTCGGTCAAGGACCTGGTCACCGAGGCGTTTGCCTGCGCCGGCCTCGACTGGGAACAGTACGTGCGCGTGGATCCGAAGTTCCTGCGCCCGGCGGAGGTGGACCTGCTCATCGGCAATCCCGAGAAGGCGAAGGCCGTGCTCGGCTGGTCGCCCGAGGTGGACTTCCGCGGCCTCGTCCGCATGATGGTGGACGCCGACATCGCGCGGCTCACCGCCGCGCGCGCCATCCAGACGGCCAGGGCCTGAGCGGGCGATGCGGGCGCTCGTCACCGGCGGGGCCGGCTTCATCGGCAGCTCCCTGGTCGATCGCCTCCTCGCCGGCGGCCACGCCGTCGTCGCCTACGACAACTTCTCCACGGGACAGCGCGCCTTCCTGGCCGGTGCGCTCGCGCATCCCGCCTTCACGCTCGTCGAGGGCGACACGCTGGACCAGCCGGCGCTGACTGCCGCGATGGCCGGGTGCGACGTCGTGTTCCACCTGGCCGCCAATGCCGACGTGCGGTTCGGGACGGATCACCCGGACCGGGATCTGCAGCAGAACACGATGGCCACGTTCCACGTGCTCGAGGCCATGCGCGCCAGCGGCATCCGGCGGATTGCGTTCGCCTCCACCGGGTCGGTGTACGGCGAGGCGCACGTCTTCCCGACGCCGGAGGACGCGCCCTTCCCGGTGCAGACGTCGTTGTACGGCGCCTCCAAGCTCGCGGGCGAGGGCCTGGTCGCGGCCTACGCGGCCGGCTTCGGCTTCGAGGGCTGCATCTTCCGCTTCGTGTCGATCCTGGGCGAGCGCTACACGCACGGGCACGTGTTCGACTTCTACCGGAGCCTGCGCGCCGACCCCGCCAGGCTGCGCGTGCTCGGCGACGGCACGCAGCGCAAGTCCTACCTCTACGTCGGCGACTGCCTCGACGCGATGCTGCTGGCCATGGCGAAGACGCGGCGCACGCTCGGCATCTTCAACCTGGGCACGGCGGAGTACGTCGCGCTGAACGACTCCATCGCGTGGATCTGCGAGCACCTGGACGTGGCCCCCGTGCGCGAGTACGCCGGCGGCGATCGCGGGTGGGTGGGCGACAACCCGTTCATCTTCCTGGACACCGCGCGGATTCGCGCGCTGGGGTGGCAGCCGACGCTCAGCATCCGCGAGGGCATCCTCCGGACGCTCACCTACCTGCAGGCCCACCCCGAACTGCTGGAGGCGCGGGCCTGATGGCCGCGGACCCGCGCTGCCGCGTGTGCGGCGGCGATACGGTTCCGCTCGGCCGAAAGCACTGCGCGTTCTCGGGCCGCACCTACGGCCTGCGGCAGTGCCGCGCCTGCTGGTTCGCCTTCGTGGAGGACCCGTGGACCGAGTACGATCGCATCTACACGGATGACTACTACGCGGGACGCGGGGCGGACCCGCACGTGGACTACGTCGACGAGTTCGATCACCCGGACTCGACGGTGCGCCAGTACGAGTGGCGCGGGATCGTGGCGGCCGTGAACGCGCTCGTCCCGGCGGCGGCCGGCGCGCGATGGCTGGACTACGGCTGCGGGAACGGCGGCCTCGTGCGCTATGCCCGCGGCGCCGGGCATCCGCACGCCGTCGGCTACGACACCGGCGCGATGGCCGCCAGGGCGCGCGGCGCCGGCCTGCCGATACTCACCGATGACGAGCTGCGCGAGGCCGCGGGCACGTTCGACATCGTCACGGCCATCGAGGTGATCGAGCACGTGCCGGATCCGGTCGCCGTCCTGTCCGCGATGCGGCGCCTGCTCGTGCCCGGCGGGCTGCTGTTCGTCACCACGGGCAATGCCCGCCCCTTTCGCGAGCGCCTGCTGTCGTGGCGCTACGTGCTGCCGGACGTCCACGTCAGCTTCTTCGAGCCCGGGACGCTGGCCCGCGCGATGGATCGCGCCGGCTTCCGCGCGGAGCAGCGCGGCCGGCTCCCCGGCTACGTGGACATCATCCGGTTCAAGGTCCTCAAGGCGCTGACGGTCCGGCGGCGGCACGCCGTCGAGCGGATGCTGCCCTGGACGCTGGTGTCGCGGCTCGTGGACGCCAGGTACGCAGTGAGCGCCCATCCCATCGGGTGGGCGCGATGACGGCGGGCACGCGCGGGACCGCGGGACGCGCCGCGCTGGTGACGGGCGCCACGGGCGGGCTCGGCCGCGCGCTCGCCCTCAGGCTTGCGAGGGACGGCTTCCGTACGGTCATCACCGCCCGCTCCGCGGACGCCCTCGGGGCCCTGGCCGATCGCCTCCGGGCAGAAGTCCCAAACGCCGACGTCCACGCGGAGGCCTGCGACGTCGCCGTCGAGCAGGATGTCCGCGCGCTGATGGCGGCGTTGACGTCCGCCGGACGATCGCCGGACGTGCTGGTCAACAACGCCGCCGTGCAGGGCCCGATCGGCGCGTTCCGGACGGCGGACTGGGCCGCGTGGACGCGCACCGTCGGCGTGGACCTGCTCGCGCCGGCGCTCTTCACGCAGCTGGCGCTGCCGGCCATGCTCGCCAGCGGATGGGGTCGCGTCATCAACATCTCCGGCGGCGGCGCGGCCGGCCCGCGGCCGGACTTCAGCGCCTATGCCGTCGCCAAGACCGGGCTCGTCCGCCTGACGGAGACGCTGGCGCACGAGCTGGCCGGTACGGGCATCACGGTCAACGCCGTGGCGCCGGGAGCCATGAACACGCGCATGCTCGACGAGGTCCTGGAGGCCGGCCCGGCCCGCGCGCCGCGCGAGTACGAGGCGGCGGCCGCGCGCGCCCGCGAGGGCGGCGCCTCGCCGGACGTGGCGGCGGAACTGGTGGCCTGGCTGGCCTCCGCGGGCGCGGACGGCATCACCGGCCGGCTGCTGAGCGCGATGTGGGATCCCTGGGAGCAGCTTGCCGATCGCCGCGAGGAGATCGCGGCCACCGACATCTACACGCTTCGCCGCATCGTCCCGAAGGACCGCGGGAAGCCCTGGGGCGAGGCGTAGGCTCCGCCGCCGGCCCTTCCGTCGCGGGCCCAATCCGCGTAATCTGCGGATGTCCTCCATCGGCGCACCCCCACACATGGCACCCAACGGACTCAACCCGGAAGCCCTGAATCCCGAGCCGCTCCTCCGGCCCATCGAGCCGGACCCGTTCGGGGTGGCCATTGTCGGGTGCGGCCTCATCGGCCGGAAGCGCGCGGCCGCGCTCCCGGGCGGGCGCCTGGTGGCGTGCGCGGACCTCGTCCCCGAGCGCGCGGCAGCGCTTGCGCAGGCGACAGGCGCCGACGCTGCGCCGCGATGGCAGGATGCCGTCACCCGCCCGGACGTGGACATCGTCATCGTCGCGACGACGAACGATGCGCTGGTGGAGGTGGCGGCCGCATCGCTGGCGGCCGGCCGGCACGTGCTGGTGGAGAAGCCGGGCGCGCGGAGCGTCGCGGAGCTCGAGACGCTGGCCGCTGCCGAGCGCGCGAGCGGCAGGCGCCTGCGTGTGGGGTTCAATCACCGGTATCACCCCGCGCTGCGGAAGGCGCACGACATTGCCGCGAGCGGCGTGCTGGGCCCGATGATGTTCGTGCGCGGACGCTACGGGCATGGCGGACGCGTGGGCTACGAGCGCGAGTGGCGCGCCAACCCGGCGGTGTCCGGCGGCGGCGAGCTGATCGACCAGGGCGTCCATCTCATCGATCTCGCCGGCTGGTTCCTGGGGACGTTCACCATTGTCGAGGGATTTGCGGCCACCTACTTCTGGGACATGCCGGTGGACGACAACGCGTTCATGACGCTCAGGACGGAGACGGGGCAGTGCGCCTTTCTCCACGTGAGCTGCACGGAGTGGAAGAACCTGTTCTCCCTGGAGATCTACGGCCGCGACGGCAAGATCGCGATCGACGGGCTCGGCGGCAGCTACGGCGTGGAGCGGGTGACGCATTATCGGATGCTGCCGGAGATGGGGCCGCCGGAGACGACGAGCTGGGAGTACCCGGGGGCGGACACGTCCTGGGCCGCGGAGTTCGGCGCCTTCGCGGACGACATCCGTGCGGGCCGGCATCCGCAGCCCGGCCTGGCCGAGGCGCGTGCCGCGCTGGCGGTCGTCGAGGAGATCGTCCGGCGATGATCATCACGCGCAGCCCCCTTCGCATCACGCTCGGCGGCGGAGGTACGGACCTGCCGTCCTACTCCGGGGAGCACGGCGGCTTCCTCGTGGCGGCGGCGATCGACAAGTACGTGTACGTGACGGTGATGCGGCCGTTCACGCCGGGCATCTTCCTCAAGTACTCCCAGCTCGAGCACGTCGATCGGATCGAGGACGTCCAGCACCGCATCATCCGCGAAGCCTTGCGCGAGCTCGATTTCCGCACGCCGCAGGTGGAGATCACCACGCTGGCCGACATCCCGGCGGGCACCGGGCTGGGGTCCTCCGGCAGCTTTACCACGGCGCTGCTCAAGGCGCTCTACGCGCACCGCCGGCGTCCGCTCCATCCGGAGGAACTGGCGGAGCTCGCGTGCGACATCGAGATCAACCGCCTCGGAGAGCCCGTCGGCCGGCAGGATCAGTACATCGCGGCGTTTGGCGGCGTCACGGCGCTGACGTTCCGTCCCGGCGGGGGCGTGGACGTGGCGCCGGTGCCGATGCCGATGGACGCGCTGTTCAACCTCGAGGACAACCTGCTGCTGTTCTTCACCGGCTTCTCGCGGCGCGCGAGCGAGATCCTGGCGGACCAGAAGGAGCGCAGCGAGCGGCACGAGGCCGCCATGCTCGCCAACCTGCACGAGGTGAAGGCGCTCGGCGCCGCGTCCCACGAGGCGCTGGTGCGCGGGGACACGCCGGCGTTCGGCGCGCTGATGGACGAGCAGTGGGCGCAGAAGAAGCGCCGGTCCGAGGGGATGAGCCATCCGCAGATCGACGAGTGGTACGCGCTCGGGAAGAAGAACGGGGCCATCGGCGGCAAGCTGGTGGGCGCGGGGGGCGGCGGCTTCCTGATGTTCTACGCCGAGGATCACCGGCGCCTCCGTGCGGCCATGACCGGGGCCGGCCTCGAGGAAGTGCGCTTCCGCTTCGACTTCGAGGGCACGAAGGTGCTCTTCGCGTGAGCCTGCCCGTCGCCATCCTCGCGGGCGGCCTGGCCACGCGGCTCGGGTCCGTGACGCGGACGCGGCCCAAGGCGCTCGTGGAGGTGGCCGGGCGGCCGTTTGCCGAGCACCAGGCGGAGGTCCTGCGCGGCCAGGGCATCGCGCGCGTCGTGTGGCTGGTCGGGTACCGCGCGGTCCAGATCGAGGAGGCGCTCGGCGACGGGTCCCGGTGGGGCCTGCAGTTCGACTACGTCCACGATGGTCCGACCTTGCTCGGTACGGGCGGCGCGGTCCGCCGCGCGCTCGGCACGCTGGGGCGCGAGTTCTTCGTCATGTACGGCGACTCGTACCTCGACTGTGACTTCCCGGCGGTGGAGGCCGCCTTCCGCGCGAGCGGCCGGGCCGGGCTCATGACCGTGTTCCGCAACGAGGACCGCTACGACGCGAGCAACGTGGAGTACGAGGACGGGCGGATCCGGCGGTACGACAAGAAGGAGCGCACCGCGGCGATGCGCCACATCGACTGGGGCCTGGGCGTCCTGACGGACCGCGCGTTCGAGCCGTACCCGGACGGCACGGTCTTCGACCTCTCGCGCGTGTACCAGGACCTGCTCGCGCGCGGTGAGCTGGCCGCGTTCGAGGTGGCCAACCGGTTTTACGAGATAGGATCGCCCGACGGGCTCCGGGACACGGACGAGTACCTGCGTGGAACTTCGTTCGGCGGATCTGAAGTTCCGCCCTGCGACCGCCATTGAACATGACATACACCGAGCAGCACCTCAGCGAGACGGCGCGGATCCTCGAGCGGCTCGATCAGGATGCCATCGAGCGGGTTGCCGCCGTGCTCGCGTCGGTCCGCGACCGGGGCGGACGCCTCTTCTTCCTGGGCGTCGGCGGGAGCGCGGCCAACTGCAGCCATGCGGTCAACGACTTTCGCAAGCTGGCCGGCTTCGAGGCGTACGCGCCGACGGACAACGTGTCGGAGCTCACCGCGCGGACCAACGACGAGGGGTGGGACACGGTCTTCATCGCGTGGCTGAAGGGCAGCCGCCTCCGCCCCGAGGACGGCGTGTTCGTCATGTCGGTGGGCGGCGGCAGCCTGGAGCAGGGCATCAGCGCGAACCTGGTCCGGGCGCTGGAGTGTGCGAAGGAGACGGGGGCGGCCATCGTGGCCGTGGTCGGGCGGGACGGCGGCCATGCCGCCCGGGTGGCGGATGCCTGCGTCATCGTCCCGACGGTCAACCCGGACACGGTGACGCCGCACACCGAGGCATTCCAGGCCGTGGTGTGGCACCTGCTGGTCTCGCACCCGGCGCTCAAGGCGGCGGCGGCGAAGTGGGAAGGCACGGAGGGAGCCAGGCCATGAGACGTGCGGTGTTCCTGGATCGGGACGGCGTGATCAACCGGGCGGTGATGCGGGACGGGAAGCCGTACGCGCCGGCCTTCGTGGACGAGCTGGAGATCCTGCCCGGCGTGGACGCGGCCCTGGCCCGTCTCCGCGCCGCGGGCTACGCGCTCATCGTCGTCACGAACCAGCCGGACATCGCGCGGGGCACGACAACGCGCGAGGCCGTGGATGCGATTCATGCGTTCATGCGGGCAGAGCTGCCGCTGGACGAGGTGCGCGTGTGCCCGCACGATGATGCAGACGACTGTCCGTGCCGGAAGCCGAAGCCGGGCCTGTTGCTCGCCGAGCCCGCGTATGACGTGGCCGCGAGCTACATGGTGGGGGATCGGTGGCGCGACATCGAAGCCGGGCGCGCAGCGGGGTGCCGTGCGACAATCCTCGTGGACTACGCCTATGCGGAGGGGCTGGTCAGCGAGCCGGACGTCCGCGTGTCGTCCCTGTCCGAGGCCGCCGACTGGATACTGGGTTCCGGGGCCGGAGATGAAGGGCGACCCTGAAGGGCGGGCGACCCTGAAGGGTCGCCTCTACAGATTGCTCCCATCACGTGACGATGAGACTGACAGAGCTGCGAACCCGGATCTTCGCCGACGGCGCCGAGCTGGACGGCATCCGCGCCATGCACCGCGAGCCGCACATCCGCGGCTTCACCACCAACCCCACGCTGATGCACAAGGCCGGCGTTGCCGACTACCGCGCGTTCGCGCACGCGGTGCTGGAGATCGTGCCCGATCGTCCCATCTCCTTCGAGGTCTTCTCGGACGACTTCGACGAGATGGAGCGGCAGGCGCGTGAGATCGCCGCCTGGGGCGCGAACGTCTACGTCAAGATCCCCGTCACCAACACCAGGCGCGAGGATGCCTGCCCGCTCATCCGGCGCCTGTCCCACGCCGGCGTCAAGGTCAACGTGACTGCCGTGCTCACGCTCGACCAGGTCCGCGCCGTCACCGGCGCGCTCGCCGGCGGCGCGCCGTCCAACGTGTCCGTCTTCGCCGGCCGCGTCGCCGACACCGGACGCGACCCCGTCCCGCACATGGCGGCGGCGCTCGACATCCTGTCCGCCGCGCCGGCGGCCGAGCTCATCTGGGCCAGCCCGCGCGAACTGCTGAACCTGATCCATGCACACGAGATCGGCTGCCACATCATCACGATGACGAACGCGCTGCTCGCGAAGCTCCCCCTCATCGGCAAGGACCTCGGCGAGCACTCCCTCGACACGGTGCGCATGTTCCACGACGACGCCCGCGCGGCGGGCTTCACTCTGTAAGTACGCGGCCCACGGCCCTCGTGGCGTCACCCCTACCATGTCCACAGGCCTCGTCATCGTCACCCACAACGCCGCGCCGTTCATCGCACGGTGTGTGTCCGCCGTGGCGGCGCAGACGCGGCGCCCGGACCGGGTGATCGTGGTGGACAACGCGAGCGCGGATGGTACGGTCGAGGCCGTCCGCGACGCGGCCGTACGGCTGGACCTGCCGGTCCGGCTGATGAGCCTGGACCGCAACGTGGGCTTTGCGCGCGCCAACAACCTGGCGGTGGAGGCGCTCGAGGACTGCGACCTCGTCGCGCTGCTCAATCCCGACGCGTTTCCCGAGCCCGCCTGGCTGGCGGCGCTGGAAGCCGCGGCCGCGCGCCACGGCGCGGCGGCCTCGTTCGCGTCGCGGCTGATGGTGGACGGCACGGCCGACACGCTCGACGGGGCGGGCGACGTCTGCCACGTGAGCGGCCTGGTCTGGCGGCACGGGCACGGCCGGCGGCTGTCCGATGTACCGGACGCGCTGGCGGATCGTCCGGCGTTCTCGGCGTGCGCCGCCGCGGCCCTGTACCGGCGCGCGGACTGGCTGGCCGCCGGCGGGCTCGACGAGCGGTTCTTCTGCTACGTGGAGGACGTCGATCTCGGGTTCCGCCTGCAACTGCGCGGCCGGCCGTGCCGCTACGTACCGGATGCCGTCGCCTGGCATACCGGATCGGCCACCAGCGGGACGGGCAGCCGCTTCTCCGTCTATCACGGGCACCGGAACCTCGAGTGGATGTTCGTCAAGAACATGCCGGCGCGCCTGCTGTGGCGCTATCTCCCCGCGCACCTGGCTTCGTCTGCCGTGGCGCTGGCCTGGTTTGCGCTGCGGGGCCGGGGCGGCAGCATCGTGCGCGCGAAGTGGGACGCGGCCCTGGGGTTGCGGCAGACGCTCGCCGCACGCCGCGCCGTGCAGGTCTCTCGGACCGTGGACGCGGCAACGCTCGGCGCCCGGCTGGACCGATCGCCGCTGGCCGCGCGCGCGCGGCGCGTCTCAGCGCGTTGAACCGCCGCGGAGGGGATGCTCGCCGGCCGGGCCCGGCGCGTCGACTTCTGTCCCGATGCCGAGCACGTCCATGAGGTGGTTCCTCAGCGCTTCGTGGAGCGGGAAGTGCGCGGAGGGGACGGCCGCCGTCCACTGGCCGCCGAAGCGGGCGAGGATCTCCGCGTCCGTGCGCGTGCGCCGGGCCTGCAGCGCGGCGCGGCGCCGGCTGAGCTCCGGCAGCATCTCCAGGAAGTCGCGCACGCCGAGCAGCGATCCCAGGACCATCGGGCTCACACGCTCGCGGCGGCCCTCGAGCGCGGCCGCCTGCGCCCCCGCCTCGATCAGGTAGCGCCCGCGTGCCCCGGCCTGTCCCCACCCGAGCCGGATGTCGCCGAGTGCGTCCACGACGGCGCCCGCCAGGCCGCCGGCCCCGAGCTTGCGGAGGTTGCCGCCGATGCCGAGGTCGCGCCGCGCGCCGCGCATGATGAGCGCGTGCCGCAGGGATGCCTTGAGCGCGTGCGGCGAAGGCAGCGCCAGGCGCCGCGTCCGCGGCCGCCCCGGCTCCCCGGCCTGCGCACGGCTGAACGGCGTGGCCAGCAGGATACGGTCCGCGGCCAGCAGCAGCGCGGCAGGCAGCACGCGCTGCAGGGTCGATTCCTCCAGGAGCGCGTAGATCATCCGGAGCGCGTTGCGCTCGAAGGCTCTCGCGCGCGCCGGGCTCTCCGTGCCGGACGTGCCGTGATGCCGGTGATGGACCACCGCCTTCGATGCCAGCCACACCTCGTGCCCGAGGAGCCACAGGCGCCAGCCGAGCTCGACGTCCTCGTAGTACGCGAACGTCGGCTCGTCCCACATCCCGGCGGACTCGAACACGTCGCGCCGCACCATGACGGCGCCGCCGCAGCCGAAGAGCACGGGCTGATCCGCCACGGCCGTCTGGTCGCGGCGCTCACCGTAGTGGAGGGCGTAGCCGCGCCCCTCGAAGTTGACGAGCCCGCCCGCGAAATCGATCCGGCTGCCCTCCCAGTCCACCATCAGCGCGCCCACCGACGCGGCGCGCTCCCGGTCCGCGACGATCAGCATCTCGTCAATCCACGACGGCGCCACGCGGGTGTCGTCGTTGAGGAACACCAGCCAGTCGCCCGTGGCCACGCGCGCGCCGGCATTGTTCCCGGCGGAGAAGCCCAGGTTCCTGCCCGTGCGGACGACGCGCACGCCGGGGTAGTGGTGCCGGGCGACAGCGGTCGGGTCCGTGGCGGACCCGTTGTCCACGACGATGACCTCCGTGCGTTCGGCGGGCCACGTGTGCCGGCGCAGCGAGTCGAGGCAGTCCGGCAGGTGCGTGGGTCCCGTCGCGGTGAGCACGATGACGGAGACGGTGGGTCCCGGCGAGGCGGACGAGGCCGTGATCGGACGCGGGGCAGGGACCGCATCTGCGGCGCCCGGAGCCTCCGCACCCGTGGACGCGGCGCGCGGCGGCGCCGTCACGAATGGGCGTGCCGGAAGCCCGAAGACGTCCGCGATCCGGAAGTCCCTGATCAGCGCCTCGGCGGACTCGCGGTACGCATCGCCCAGGTCGTGCAGGGCCAGCGGTTCCGGCAGCAGCGCGAGCACCGCGTCATCGCCGATCCGGCGCGTGGCCTGGACGTGCCGGCGCTTGTCACCCAGTGCCGGCAGCCAGCGCGCGAAGTCCTCGAGGCCGATCAGCATCGCCACGAGCGAGGACGGGATGGCCGCCCGTGCCGGCGCCGGGCTGCCGAACCGGATGCCCTCATCGTCGAGCTTTGCGGCCGTGAGGCTGCGCGCGAGGGTCAGGGCCACGGCGGACGGCAGCACGCGCGCCAGCGCCTCGTCGCCGTAGTTCTTGCAGATCGTCGCCAGCGCGTTGCGCTCGTAGAGCCGCAGGCGGAGCGCGTGGGCGAGCGCGCCGAACGTGCCGTGCAGGCGGTGATAGGTGACCGCCTTCGGCGCGAAGACCGTCGCATGGCCGAGCAGGTTCAGCCGCCAGCCGAGATCCACGTCCTCGAAGTACGCGAAGTAGTCCTCGTCGAAGCCGCCGGCCTCCAGGTACGCGTCGCGCCGGATCAGCACGGAGGCGCCGCAGCCGAACAGGAGCGGCCGCTCCGCGTAGACCTTGCCGGCCGGCTGGCCGTGATCGAGCTGCCACGAGTGCCCGGCAAAGGTCGGCATGCCGCCGACGAAGTCGATGCGCGATCCCTCCCAGTCCAGGATCGTCGACGCCGCAGCGGCCACGCCGTTTCGCTCCGCCGCCTCCACGAGATGGGTGAGCCACGACGGCTCGACCCTGGTGTCGTCGTTGAGCAGGACGACGTAGTCCGTGCCCGCGGCCTGCACCGCCCGGTTGTACGCCGCCGCGAAGCCGAGGTTGGCGCCCATCTCGACCACGCGCACGCGCGGGTGGCGGGCGCGGATCCACGCCGCGGAGCCGTCCGTGGACCCGTTGTCGGCGACCATCACGGCGGTGTCGGGGTAGTCCAGCGCGTCGAGTGAGGGCAGGCACACCTCGAGGTGGCGCCTGCCGTTGCAGGTGAGGACGATGATCGTGACGCTGGGTGTGGAGGACATCGGGCGGCGAGTCACCCAATATAGTGCAGGGTGCGCGTGGGGACGTGGAGTCAGGCTCCAGGCGGACCTGAAGGTCCGCCCTACGTGTCCCTACGGGTCCGCCCTACGCGACAATACACGGTGATGAGGCATCTCCTCCGCGCCTGGCGCGCGTTCCGTTCGCGTTCACCGGCCGAGCGCCGGCGCCTGGTTCGCCGCGCGCTCCAGCGCCTGCGCACGGACGGCCTGTCCGCCACGCTCGGCTGGATCCGCAACGGCAGCGGCGAGGCGCGCGTGCCGGATCGCTATCGCGACTGGGTGCGGGACCACACGCCGGATGCCGCCGCACTGGCCCTGATGCGGGAGGCCTCCGCGCGCTTCCCCCGCCGCCCGACCATTTCCATCCTCACGGCGGTCTACAACACGGACCCGCGGTGGCTGGAGGCCGCCGCGGACTCCGTGATCGCGCAGGCCTACCCGGACTGGGAGTGGTCGATCGCAGACGACGGGTCGACGGCCCCCGGTACCGTCGCGGCACTCGATCGCCTCGTGTCCCGCGATCGGCGGATTGCCGTCCACCGCGCCGCGCGGAACGGCGGCGTGTCCGCCGCCTCCAACCTCGCGCTGGCGCACGCCCGCGGCGAGCTTGTCGCGCTGATGGACCACGACGATGCCCTGCTGCCGCACGCGCTGTTCCGCGTGGTGGAGTGCCTGAACGGGCCCGGCGCGGAACCGGACGTCATCTACTCCGACGAGGACAAGCTGGACGAGGCGGGCGCGCGCACCGATGCCTACTTCAAGCCGGACTGGTCGCCGGACCTGTTCCGATCGTCGATGTACGCCTGCCACCTGCTCGTCATCCGTCGCGCGCTCGTCGAGGCCGCCGGCGGCTTCCGGAGCGCGTTCGACTTTGCCCAGGACTACGACCTGCTGCTCCGCATCGTCGAGCGCACCGATCGCATCGCGCACGTGCCGGATGTCCTCTATCACTGGCGCAAGGTGCCCGCGTCCACCGCGCTCAGCGGGGAGGCCAAGCCCACGGCGCACGGCGCGGGCGCGCGCGCGCTGCAGGCCCACCTGGATCGCCAGCGCATCCCCGGCCGGATTCTGGACGCCGGCCCGCCCGGGCTCTATCGCGTGCAGTACGCGATCACGGGCGACCCGCGCGTCAGTGCGATCGTGCCCACACGCGATGCGGGATCGCCGGACCTGGCACGGCTGCTGGCGAGCCTGGCCGCATCTGCGGTCGGACGGCGCCTGGAGGTGGTCGTGGTGTCGGGCAGCGGGGCACGGCCGGCGCCCGTGGAAGGCCTGGAGGTCCACGCGATCCGGGCCTCCGCGCCGTTCGGATTCGCGGCCTGGGTCAACGAGGGTGCGCGGGCATCCACGGGGGAACACCTGCTCGTGGTCCACGACGATGTGGCGCCGATCGATGAGGGGTGGCTGGAGGCGATGCTGGAGCTTTCCGTGCAGCCGTGGATTGGCGCCGTCGGGGGCAAGCTCGTCGATCCGGACGGCGCGCTCCTGCACACCGGCCTCGTGATCGGGCTGGACGGTCTGGCCGGATCCCCGTTCCGGGGATTCGCGGGCGACACGGTCGGGTACTACTCCGGCGCCAACTGCATCCGCAACTACTCCGCGGTGAGCGCGGCGTGCCTGATGACGAGGCGCGACGTGTTCGAGCGCGTCCGTGGCTTCGACGAGGCGCTGCCGGGACCGGGAAGCGATGTAGACTACGGCCTGCGCGTGACGCAGGCAGGTCTGCGCGTGGTCTATACCCCGTATGCGCGGCTCACCCATCACGAGCGCGGGGGCGTGTCCGGACGGGCGCTGACGCCCGCCGCCCGCGCGCATCTTCGTGAACGGTGGGGCGATCGACTCGACTCGGATCCCATGTACAACCCGAATCTCTCCCGGCAGCATCTGGACTACCGGCCGGCATGACGCCGGATGTGCGGCGCCGCGTGCTGCGGCTGGCCTGGCAGGTGCCTGCGGCGGCCGCCATCTGGCTGAGCCTGATCCAGTGGCCGGCCGCCGTGACGGCGGAGCTGGATCCATCATGGAACCTGGCCTTGTCCGACGCGTGGCTCCAGGGCCGGCAGTTCGGCCGCGACATCATCTTCACCTTCGGGCCTCTCGGCTTTCTGCTCGGTCCCTACGTGCTGCCGGTAGAGATCCCGCTCAAGGTGGCCGTCGGGCTCGTCTTCAAGCTGTTCGTCGCGCTGACCCTCATCGAGGTCGCGACGAGCCTGGACATCGTCCGGCGGATGCTGCTGGTGACCGGCATTGTCTGTTTCGGCCTGCTGTTCCCGGACGCCACGTTCACCTTCGTGATGCTCGCCGTCGTGGTCCGCTGGCTCCTGACGCCCGATTCGCCGGCAGGCAGGACCACCATCGGTGTGTCAGGCCTGGCATTCCTGTCTCTCGTCAAGTTCACCAATCTGGTGGTGGCCGTGGCCGGCGTGGCGGCGGCGGTGGCCTCGCATGTCGCGGCCGGGCGCGCGCGCCGGGCGGCCGCCCTCGGAGCGGGCTTCTGCGCATCGTTCCTCTTCTTGTGGACGATTGCCGGCCAGGAGATGGGGAGCCTGCTCCCCTTCGTCCGCTTCGGCGCCGAGATGGCGGGCGGCTACGCGCAGGCCATGGCAGCGGACGAGTCGTGGGAGATCTTCCGGAACGGCGTGGTGATCATGTTCGTCTTCGCGGGATGGATCGGCGCGTGGACGTGGCCCCGCCGGCGGTCGCCCGAGGCCCTGGCGGCAGCGGCCATCGTCTCGGCGGGCACGTTCCTCGCATGGAAGCACGGCTTCACCCGGGCGGACGGGCACGTCCTCATCTTCTTCGGGTACGCGCTGTTTCTCGCGACAGGCATGCCCGCGCTGCTTCGCGGCGCACGGAGTCCCTGGCCCCTCGCGATCGTGCTCGTCGCCGCGCTCAACGGGCTGTGGACCGCGGCGCCCGAAGCGGTTCGGCTCTCTCCCGCCTGGGCGCGCGGCCGCATCGTGCTGGGGGTGAATCAACTGACGGACTGGTCGTGGCGCGAGGCCCTCGCGGCACAGACGGAGGCGAACCGATCGCTCTGGCGCTTTCCGGAGACCGCGGCCATCGTCGGCGATCAGCCGATCGACCTCATCGACTTCGGGCAGGGCATCGTGCTGCTGAACCAACTGAACTACCACCCGCGACCCGTGCCGCAGAGCTACGCGGCCTACACGCCCACGCTGCTCCGGAAGAACCTGGACTTCATCGAGTCCGACGGAGCGCCGCGTTACTTGCTGATGGGCTGGCTGGCGGTCGACGGCCGGTACCTGGGCCAGACGGACTCCCTGGTCCTGGCCGAACTGCCGCGGCGGTACCAGCCGATCCTGCAGGAGCGCCAGCACGTCCTGCTCGAGCGCCGGGCCGTGCAGCCGCCGCCGGCCTCGCAGGTGCTGACGCCGCTCATGTCTGTCACGGTGCGGTCCGGCGAGACGGTCGTGCTGCCGGACGAGCCCGGCCACGCCCTCTGGATGCAGGTCGACGTGTCGCTCTCGTCACGCGGCCGGCTGCGCGGCCTGTTCTACAAGCCGCCGCTGCTCTACATGACTGCCGAGAACGAGTCGGCGCACGCGACCTCTCGTCTCGTCCCCGGCATTGCCCGGGCCGGGTTCGTCCTGCAGCCGTTCCTGTTCGACGAGACGGATCTGATGGCCTTCCTGCGGGGCACCGGCGTGCGCCGTGCCCGGCGCGTGCGGATCGACGCCGCGGCGGGCGAGGAGGGCTACTGGGGACGCTTCGACGTGCGCATCTCGCGCATGGAGTCCCTGCCGCTCACTCCGCCGATGTAGCGGAGCCCGGCCGGCGCTCCGGCTCGCAGGTGAAGTGGCGCGAGCGCGGATCGGCCGCCCATTCCGCCAGCGTGGGCGCGTGGCGGTCCTTCTCGCTCATCAACGGCCCTGCGGCGACCAGTTCGTCGAATGACGCCTTGAGACCCGCGTCGCAGAGCGACCAGTCGATGTCGGACGCGAGCGGCGAGAGACCGGCTTCGGTCTTCGGGTTGTACTCGCCCGTGCACATGTACTCGATGCGCGAGTCCACGGTGAAGAAGTTGCCGTGGGCGAAGCCGGGCGGCACCCAGATCCATTCCGAGTAGTCGGCCTCGTCGGACGCGGGCATGTCGTACATCGCCGCGCGTCCGAAGGTCGGCGATCCGTGACGGATGTCCATGAAGACATCGATCATGCGGCCCGTCTGCGTCCGGAGGAGCTTGCCCATCTGCGGGTCCCACTGGAAGTGCAGGCCGCGGAGGACGCCGGCCCGGGAGCGGCTCTCGTTCATCTGCAGGAGCGGCACGTTCCGGAGGAAGGCCGTCTCCGGGTGCGTATCGATGCTGCTGCGCCGGAACGGCTCCGCGAAATACCCGCGGTGATCGACGAAGCGGCGGAAGCGGATGACCCTGACGTCGGGCAACGCGAGCGGCGACACGGACAGGATGTGCATGAGTGCAGGGCAGCAGGGAGGGCTCCCGCGATCATAGCGTGTTTTCGCCGCGCGTCCGTTCCGCTACGATGGGCAGGTGAAGGCGGCGCTTCGGGACCTGCGGGATCGCGCGCTCACGGCCTGGCTCCGCCGCGACCTGGCGGATGCCCTGGGGCCGGCCATGTGGTGCCTGGACCGGGCCATCGTCGAGGATGGCCGGCTGCGGATCGCGGGATGGGTGGTGCGGCCGGATACGGCGGCCGTCACGTTCACGCTCAACGGACGGCCGTTCGCGCAGCAGCGCATCGCGGGGCCTCGGCCGGACCTCGTCCCGATCTTCGGCCACGTCGCGGACGTGTCCGATGCGGTGTTCGAGGGCGAGACGGAACTGCTGGCGTCGGAGCGTGCCGGCGACACGGTGCTCGAAATCCACTGTGCCGACCCCGCGACGGGACGGCCCTGGCGGCCGCAGCAGGCGTACTACCTGCCGCCGCGCTCAGCCGAGCGGTGGCCGCTGCCGGACGGGCCGCGGATGGTCCGCGTCCACGGCGCCAGCGCCGACACGTTCCGCATCATCGGCTGTTCGAATGCCCGGAAGATCGCGGACGCCGTTCGCCGCCACACGGGCCAGGACATCGAGACGCGGCGGCGCGTGCTGGACTGGGGCTGTGGATCGGGGCGGCTGCTGCGCTACCTGGACCGTGTGCCCGCCGGTGCCCTGACCGGCGTGGACGTCGATGCGGACAACATCGCGTGGTGCCGCGCCCACCTGCCGTTCGCCGCGTTCGAGTCGATCCCGCTGCACCCGCCGACGGCCTTCGCCAGCCGGACGTTCGACACCATTGTCGGTATCTCGATCTTCACCCACCTCACCGAAGCCGTGCAGCACGAGTGGCTTGCGGAACTCCACCGGATTGCCACGCCGGACGCCGTCCTGCTGATGACGATCCACGGCCCCGCGGCCACCGTGGCCAGCGGGAGCATCCACGCCTGGCGCAAGGTGCGGGAGGCAGGGTTCCTCGACGCCGTGAGCCACGACATGGACGGCGTGCTGCCGGACACGGAGTACTACCGCACCACATATCACTCGCCGGAGTACATCCGGCGCGAGTGGGCGCGCACGTTCGAGATCCTGGAGATCGTCCCCGCCGCGATCGGGAACCTGCAGGACCTCGTCGTCATGCGCCCGCGGTCCTGAGCCCATCCGGACGCCGCGCCGACGTCTCTAGGGCTGCGGTACCTGCACCGTAATCGGGTTCGACTCCGCGCTCGACCCCAACCCCGTGTGCGCCATCACCGTCACGCTGTACGTGCCCGCCGGGGCCACCACGGAGAAGGACGTGCCGGCGACCGGCAGCGTGGCAATCACCTCCGGCGACCCCGGGAAGCGCGCCAGCACCGTGTAGCCCGACGGCGGAGGTCCCGCACCGGGCGACCAGCTGAGTGTCACGGCATGGTCCGTGACGACAGCGGGGTTGAGTGTTGGCGGCGCCGGCCGCGCCAGCGTGAAGCTCTCCTCGTTGGAGACGGCCGACCCGGCCGCGTTCGCCGCGACGACGCGCACGTAGATGGCCGGGCCGACGGGTGCGACGGCGGAGATGGAGGTGGCCGCGCCCACGGGTGCGATCGCGAGGTCGCTTGCCCCGGGGACGGTGCCTGCGTGCACGGTGTAGCTGGACGGCGTGCCGCCGGGGCCGGGGGTCCAACTGATCGTCACGGGGTTCGAGGACACCTGGGCCAGCGAGAGCACGGGTGCGCCGGGCGGCGTCGGCAGGTCCACGTCGACCATCCGCGTAGCGGACGGATCGCTCCAGAGCCCGGCCTGCGTCCGCGCGTAGACCCGGAGGTAGTAGCGTCCGCTGGCGAGTTGACCGTGATACGTGCCGGCCGCGCCGACGTCGAGGCTGAAGGCGATCTGCGAGAAGTCGTCATTCAACCCGCCCTGGATCTGATACGACGCCACGGGCGCCGGCGGCGCCTCCCACGAGACGGTGACGGTGGTCCCCTGGGCGCTGGCCTGGAAGTTCACCGGCGCGGGCGGGGGCACGGGCCCGATCCGGATGGGGAACTTCGCCAGTTGAATCATCTCCCCCGAGATCGTCGACCGCGCGCGGACGTCGATCTCCCATCGGCCGTCCAGCCAGCCCGCGGGAACACCCCCACCGATATTGACGAAGCGGAACCCGGCGTTGGCGTACGGACCGGAGGCCGTGGGACAGGGGACGGGCGTTCCGGTCAGCGGGAGGAACTCCACGACGCCGGTGTGCGGCACGAGCGGGTGCATGCCCAGCGGCAGGACCATCCCGATGCGTGCGCCGCTCAACGCCGTCATGCTCGCGACCACGTCGTCCATGTTGATCTGCCCGGTGGCCCGTCCCTCGTCATAGGCGCAGCCCTGGATGTTGAAGGGCACGCCCACAGCCTGTTCGGGGGCCGGCGAGGAGACGGAGAGCCTGGGCAGGGTGGCCGTGGGATCGGTCACGACGAGCGGGCCCTGCGCCCAGGCCTGGCTCGTCTGCACGAAGGGCGCCCGGACCTCGTCGACTTCGACGGCGATCGTGTAGCGCCCGTCCACCATGCCCTTGATGACGGGGTTGAGCGTGTAGGTGTGCGTCGTGCCGGGGGTCACGCCGGCGATGGTGTCGAGCAGCACGCTGTTCGCACGCGTGGGCCAGTCGGACCGGTAGATGCGCGCGGTGTAGGTGGAGCCCGCCGGGTCCGGGTCCTCGAACCGGTAGCGCACGGCAAACGTCCCGCCGCGCGCGACGCCGTCGGGCGCCGTCAGCGTGACGGTGTCGATGTCGAAGGCCGTCGCCGCATGGTTGTACTCGTGGGGATCGATGCGGAAGTGGCGGATGCCCCTGTCCCGCCACGGCCGGCAGTTGGGACCGCAGGGCGTCTCGATGCCGCCGTTCTGCACGGTCAGGTCACCGAGGTTCACCGTGTACGTCCTGAAGCCGGGCCACACCCACATGTCCTGCGACGTCGTCAGGTGGTTGCCGTCGGCGACGGCGTCCGATCCCCAGAAGAACCGCAGTACCGGACCTGTCGTCGCGCTGGCCTCCCACACGCGGCGATTGCGGAGCGAGAACGAGACGATCTCGTGGCGGCGGGAATTGAGCGGGATCAACGACTGGTCGAGGAGCCAGACCTGCGGATCGCCGAGGTCCCCCCAGGCGGAGGCGCGGAACATGAGCCCGCTGCCGGGGGGCTCCGCGGGCACGAGGCCGCAGGGAACGGCCGCGCACTCACCCTGCGTGACGGTCAGGTTGCTGGCCGCCGGCGCGCGGGCCAGGTCCGTCGGCTGCTCGAAGTCCCACGGGTCGCCCTTCACCTCGAGCGCGTAGTCGGTGGACGGGTCGCCGCGCTCGTCCGGATCCAGCACCGTGACGCGGGGCGGCGTGTTGATCACGAACCCGAGCGGCGCTGACGTCCCGTTGCCGCAGGTGGCGCGGATGTTGTAGTTGCCGGGCGGGAGGATGCCGTAGTTCACGTGCGGCGTACCGCCGATGGACTCGATGTCGGTGACGAGGGTCTGCGCGCCGTTGATGTCCGTGAAGGTGAAGGACTGCAGCGTGGTACATCCCGCGACGGCCACCGGCATGAGCGCCGCGTCCGCGTGGGTATTGGGCGTCGTCAGGCGCACCCAGTCGATCTCGATCTGTTCACCGGCACCGTGCACGGGATCGATCCGGAGGCCTTTGGCCAGGGGATCGGTGAGGTACGGGTATCCGCCGTCATGCTGCAGCAGGTCGATCACGTAGATCCGGTCCGTGGTCCCGGTGGGGACTGGCACGCTCGCGAAACCCAGTCGACTGGCGTGGTCCGCCCCCTCGGACAGCAGGCGGTGGAACCAGTAGACGACCAGGTTATTCGGCGCCGCGGCGCCGCTGACGCGCATCCGCATGGCGAGCTTGCTGTACCTCGCCGTCTCGATGGGGAACCGTGCGCCCGTGCGGCCCGGGTTGATGGTGAAGGCGTCCGGCCGGCGGAGGATGAAGAACCCCGTGTCTCCAGATGCCACGCCGCGGAGCAGCCCGTCCGAGAGGAAGGCCGGGCCGGTGCCGATCGTCCGGATCGTTGCCGGCGGCGGGCTCGCCCACCCCTCGACCTCGCTCGGGTCCGGCGTGATGTCCTCCGCGTTCTCGAAGTCCCAGGGGTCCTGCAGCACGTCGGCCGCGAAGTCCGGGCCGGCCTTGTACGACCCGCCGTTGGGCAGGGTGATGGCTGGCTGAGCGACGGCGCTGGATGCAAGCGTCACGCCGAGCAGCAGCGTGACGAAGGCGGCAAGTCGACTGGTTCTGTACACGAATCCCCCAGGTGCGAGCCCGCGGAGGGAGCAGGCCGGATGAGGTGCCCATGCTACCAGACGCAGGCCGGTGATCCGGTTATCGGATTGTGGCGCGGTGCGGTGCAGGCGACCCTGAAGGGT
>CAZUGF010000005.1:66337-70072 GCA_964619705.1 uncultured Bifidobacteriaceae bacterium | reverse complement strand
GTGCAGGCGACCCTGAAGGGTCGCCTCTACACCCGTCTCTCGTAGAGGCGACCCTTCAGGGTCGCCTGGTCCCGGGGAGCGTGGCCGTGGCCGCGAGGCTGCTGTAGTACAGCATGCGGTCGCACTGCACCGCGCCGATCCGTGCGAACTCGACGCTGGCGGCGTGGGGGGCGAGCGCGCGGGCCAGGCTGTGCTGCGTGAAGAAGTTGACGTGCGTCGATTCCAGCAGGTGCCAGGGCACCACGGCATGTGCGTGGCCGCGCGGGATGGAGGAGATATCGGGCACCGTGATCAGCAGCGTGTGCCGGGCGAGCCGGGCCATCTCGGCCAGGGCGGCGTGCGGTCCCGGGATGTGCTCCAGCACCTCGCTCGAGACGACGCTCGCGAACTGCTTGTCCGCAAAGGGCGAGGGCAGCGCGCCGCTGTACAGCGTGACGAACGGCTTGACCTCGTCCAGCAGGTGCTGCCGGATCCGCTCGTCGTCCAGTTCCAGGCCGTGGATCTCGATGCCCTCGCGGCGGAGGGCGCGGACCAGGGCACCGCCGCCGCACCCGAAGTCCAGGATGGGCTGCGGGAGCCGGCGGGCGAGCGTCACGACCTCGTCCGACACGACGTGCACGGGCGCGCCGCTGCCGTAGATGCCGTCCCGCCCGAAGATCTCGGTGGCGGTGTGGAGCGGCCCGTACGGCGTGGCGGCGAGGACCGGAATCCGGAGCGGCAGGGCCTCCCGGCCCTCGACGATCAGCATGGCGGGCCGTGCCGTCTCGTGGGGCTCGAGCGCCCACTCGGCCACGGCGCCGAGGAATGCCGCCGATCTCGACGCGGGCTCCACGTCCGGCCGCGGCACGCGGAACGCATGTGACGGCGGCCGCGCCTCGTTGCCGAGACGGAGCGCGAGCGCCTGCTCGAAGGCCCGGAGGTCCGGCGCCCAGCCCATGACCGAGACCACGCCGTCCGCCTGCACGGCCACCGCGTCGATGCGGCCGCCGGCCACGGGAATGGATACCGGCTCCGGCGCGCGGCGCTGCCGGAACGCGCGGAACTCGCGGAGCGGACGGATGTACGGCCGGAGGACGCGCTTCAGCAGGGCCTTCATGGAGCCACCGGCGTCAGCGTTCGGCCAGCACGGAGAAGGCCGGACCGTGCGGGTGATCCGGCTGCTCGTAGTAGGGACGGATGCGCGTGTACCCGAAGTGCGCGAGCGCACCGAGGATGCCGTCGCGCGTCAGCCAGCGTGCTTCGGGACGGGTCCCGCCGCAGAACTCCTTCCGCTCGAGCGCGGCGCCGTACACGAACGGGTAGAGCACGTGGCGGTAGCCCTCATACTCCGACGCCTCGGGCGTGACGATGCGGTGGGCGAGCGCGGGCGTGGAGGAGAGGCGCTCGTGATCGTAGTAGTGCGTCCAGAGGTAGACCGTGGGCGCGACGCCGGCCACGCGCGCGATGAGCTCCACCGGCGCCATCATGTGGTACAGCACGCCGGACGCCATCACCAGGTCCACGGGCGCGGGCGTGCCGCGCAGGTACTCCATGAAGTCCCCGCAGACGAAGCGTGCGGACGGGATGCCGGCGATTTCCTTGACGACGAGGCACTTGAGGTACGCGCGCGTGTTGGCTTCCACGCCGAGGACGTCCGCGGCGCCGGCGCGGTCCAGCATGTAGCTGTGGCCGGCCTCGAGGGGGCCGAGCTCGAGCACGCGCCGGCCGGCGACGCCGCCCATCATGTCGAGCGCCATGGCCACGCGCGGGTCGTCGTAGAGGGGCGCGATCCCCTCCGTCAGGCCGTCCCAGGGTGGCGGCAGCTTCGACGTCCATTCCCCGGCGAAGATCCCGACCGCGTTCCGCGGGTCCGGCGCACGCTTCTCGTACGCATCGAGCATCAGGGACCGCTGGCGCGCGTTGTGGGTCGGCAGGATGGCCGAGTGTCGAAGCCTGGCCAGCGCGGCCTGCCAGCGCGCTCGTAGTCTCACGTCAACTGCGCATTGTAGCGCACGGCCTTGTTACACTACTCGCGCTCCATGTCGTCCGGCCCTTCCGCCGAGCAGCCGCGTCTCCATGCCTGTCCGCTCTGCCAGTCCACGGCGCTGACCTACCAGTTCACGCACGGCACCACGCCGATCGTGCGCTGCGCGGGGTGCGCGCTGCTGATGCGCAACCCCCAGCCTTCCGACGCCGAGCTGGCGGCCATCTACACGGACACCTACTTCCTCGGCACGGCGCCCGCGGATGCGCCCGAGACCGGCGCGTTTGCCCGCGAGGTCCACGCGCTCAAGCGCGCCACGGCGGCCGGCTACCTGGACCGCATCGAGGCCTATTGCGGCTGGACGGCGGAGACGCGCCGCGGGCGGCGGCTGCTCGAGATCGGCAGCGGCCTGGGCAACCTGCTGATCGAGGCGCGGGAGCGCGGGTACGAGGTGACGGGCGTCGAGTACGCCGCGGCCTCCGTGGCGCGCGCCAACCAGCGGCTCGGCGCGCCCGTGGTGGTGGAGGGCACGGCCGAGTCCGCCCCGCTCGCGCCGGGGACGTTCGACGTGTGCGTCTTCGCCGACGTCATCGAGCACACGCGCGATCCGCTGGCCGTGGTCACCCGCGCGTGGGACCTGCTCGCGCCCGGCGGGACGCTGTTCGTGGCCGTGCCGAGCCTGGACAGCTGGTCCGCGAAGCTCATGCGTCAGGCCTGGATGGAGTTCAAGGCCGAGCACCTGTTCTACTTCGACAGCCGCACGCTGGAGTCGCTGCTCGTGCGTGCCGGCTTCGAGGGCGTCCGCATCGCCCGCGGCCGGAAGACGCTCAGCGCGGACTACGTGATTGCCCACTTCGATCGCTTCCCGGTAGCGGTTCTATCCCCGATGGGACGCCTCGCGCGGCGCGTGGTGCCCGGGCCGCTGCGGCGGCGGCGGATGGGCGTGGTGGCCAGCGGCATCGACGTGCTGGCCCGCAAGGGGCCGGCGGGGCCTGTCGATCGTCGGAACCTGAGGCTCTCCGTGATCATGCCGGCGTTCAACGAACGCGCGACGTTCGGGGTGGTGGCGCGGCAGCTCCTGTCCAGGGAGCTGCCGGGCGTCGACATCGAGTTGATTGTCGTCGAGAGCAACTCGAGCGACGGCACGCGGGACGAGGTGCGGGCCCTCGAGGGCCACCCGCGCCTGCGCGTCATCTACGAGGCGCAGCCGCGCGGCAAGGGGCACGCGGTGCGGGCCGCGCTCACGGAGGCCGCGGGCGACATCGTCCTCATCCAGGACGCGGACCTCGAGTACGACCTCAACGATTACGAGATCCTGCTCGAGCCGCTCCGTACGTTCCGCTGCGCGTTCGTGCTCGGCGCGCGTCACGGCATGGACGGCTCCACGTGGAAGATGCGGCACTTCACGGACCAGGTGGTCGTCAGCCGCGTCATGAACCTCGGCCACTACGCGTTCACCGCGCTGTTCAACGTGGTGTACGGCCAGCGGCTGCGGGACCCGTTCACGATGTACAAGGTCTTCCGCCGCGACTGCGTGCACGGGCTGACGTTCGAGTCCAACCGGTTCGACTTCGACTGGGAGCTGGTGGGGAAGCTGGTCCGCGCGGGGTACACGCCGCGCGAGATCCCGGTGAACTACACGTCGCGGTCGTTCAGGGAAGGCAAGAAGGTGAGCTTCTGGCGCGACCCGCTCACGTGGGTGCGCGCGTGCTTCAAGTACCGGTTCGTGCGCCTGGGGAAGTGAACCGTTGCGCCGCGCGGCTCCGTAGGGC
>CAZUGF010000005.1:25487-66237 GCA_964619705.1 uncultured Bifidobacteriaceae bacterium | reverse complement strand
TCAGGTCCGCCAATCCCCGACGATGGCCGCCACGCGGGCCGCGATCGCGAGGGACGAGGTCAGTCCCGGTGAGTCGATGCCGGCCGCCTGGATCACGCGCGGGTTGCGCGTATCGCGGCGGATCAGGAAGTCCGCGAACGGCTCGTCCGGCGGGCACAGCTTGGCGCGGATCCCCGAACTGCCGGGCTGCAGGTCGTCGGCCGTCACCGCCGGCAGGAGCGCGCGCGTCTCCGCCACGAACGCGTCGAGCGGCAGGCGATCCCCCTCGTAGTCGTCCTTTCCATCCTGGTATCGCACGGTCGGGCCCAGGATGACGGATCCCCACGTCGTCTTCGTCAGGTGTACGCCGAGGCTGTGTCCGGGTGTGTGCGGCACGGGGTAGACCATGCCGCGGACGAGATCGCGGCGGGCCGGCTTGAGCTCGGCATACTCCCCCCGGCAGGGGTAGATCCGGAACGGCTCGCCGCCGAGGCGCGCGCTCACGTCGTCCGCGTAGAGACCGGCGGCATTGACCACGGTGGCGGCCATGATGGACTCGCGCGCGGTGCGGATCTCCAGGCCGTCCGCCGCGGGGGCGGCGGCCTCGAACGAGGAACCGGGAAGGAGGTAGACGCCGGCCGCGTCGCAGCGGCGCGCCAGCGCGCGGACGTAGGCTTCCGGCTCGATCCGGCCGGTGTCCGGCGACCACAAGGCCGCCACGCCCGCGACGCCGGGCTCCCGCGCGGCGATGAAGGCGCGGTCCACCATCTCCACCGTGACGCCGTTGCCCGCGGCGCGCGCGGCCAGCGCCTCGAGCGCGGGGATTTCCGAGGCTGTCGCCGCCACGATGAGCTTGCCGCACCGGTCGTGGGGGACGCCCGCGGCCGCGGCAAACGTGAACAGGCGGTCGCGGCCCTCGACGCACAGCGCCGCCTTGAGGGAGCCGCCCGGGTAGTAGATGCCGGCGTGGATGACGCCGCTGTTCCGCGTGCTCGTCTCGTGCCCGAGGCGCCCGTGCCGCTCCAGCAGGCAGACGCTTCGCCCCGACTCCGCCAGACTCAGGGCCGAGGCCAGTCCGACGACCCCACCCCCGATCACGACCACGTCCACGCGGGTCATCTGGAACCGGGACCGGCGCCGTTACAGCGAATTTGCAGCGGTGTGTGCACTCCCGTGCGGCGCGGTGAGATGGCGAATATTGCGCCCATGGGCGCTCACAGACTACCATCAGAGGTTTGTGACGGTTCCTCTGCTTGATCTTCAGGCGCAGCATGCGCCGCTCCGGCAGCAGATCCTCGAGGCGATGACGCGCGTGGCGGACAGCCAGCGCTTCATCATGGGGCCCGAGGTCGACGCCTTCGAGCACGACATTGCCGCCGTCGTGGACGTTCGCCACGCCATCGGCGTCTCCTCCGGCACCGACGCGCTCCTGGCCGCGCTGATGGCGCTGGACATCGGACCGGGCGACGAGGTGGTCACCACCACGTTCTCCTTCTTCGCCACGGCCGGCGCCATCGCCCGCGTGGGCGCGACGCCCGTCTTCGTGGACATCGACCCCGTCAGCTTCAACCTGGACGTCGTCGAGGCCGCGCGCGCGTGCACGGCCCGCACCCGGGCGCTGATGCCGGTGCACCTGTTCGGCCAGGCCGCGGACATGAGCGCCGTGCTCGCCCTTGCCGACGAGTACAAGCTGAAGGTGATCGAGGACGCCGCGCAGGCGATCGGCGCCAGCGATCACGGAGGCCTGGTGGGCGGCATCGGCGACCTCGGCTGCTTCTCGTTCTTCCCCAGCAAGAACCTCGGCGCCTTCGGCGACGCCGGCCTGGTGACCACCAATAACGATCGCCTGGCGCACCGCGTCCGGCTGCTCCGCAACCACGGCATGGAGCCGAAGTACCACCACGCCCTCGTCGGCGGGAACTTCCGGATTGACGCCCTCCAGGCGGCGATTCTCCGCGTCAAGCTGCCGCACCTGGCGGGCTGGACGGAGGCGCGCCGCGCCAACGCGGATCGGTACCGGGCCCTGTTCGCCGAGGCCGGTCTCGGCGAACGCGTCCGCCTGCCGGCGGAGCGGCCCGACCACCGCCACGTGTACAACCAGTTCGTGATTCGCGCCGCGGATCGCGACGGCCTCAAGCGCCACCTGGATGCCCGGGGCATCGGCACCGAGATCTACTATCCCGTGCCCTTCCATCAGCAGGCGTGCTTTGCCTCGATGGGCTCGGCACGCGGCGCCTTTCCGCACGCCGAGCGCGCGGCGGCGGAGGTGCTCGCCCTTCCGATCTACCCCGAGCTGACGGCGGAACAGCAGCAGCTCGTCGTCACGGAGATTGCGGCCTACTACACGAACGACGGCGAACAACCGACATCCTGAGCACGACGGATCCCATATGAGCCTCAAACAGCGCATCGAGAAGAAGGAAGCCGTTGCCGGCATCATCGGCCTCGGCTATGTCGGCCTGCCGCTCGCGGTGGAGCTCGCCCGCGCGGGCATCCGCACCATCGGGTTCGACGTGGACGTCCGGAAGGTGAGCGAGCTGGCCGCCGGCCGCAGCTACATTCCCGACGTGCCGTCGGAGCACGTCAGCGAGGCCGTCAACGCCGGCCTGCTGATCCCGACGACGGACGCCGCGTCGCTGGCGGAGGCGGACATCATCGACATCTGCGTGCCGACGCCGCTGCGCAAGACGAAGGACCCGGACATGTCCTACATCGTCAAGGCGGTGGAGACGACGGCCGCGGTCCTGCGCAAGGGGCAGCTGATCATCCTGGAGTCCACGACCTATCCCGGCACGACGGACGAGGTGGTCAAGCCGGCGCTCGAGGCCAACGGCCTCAAGGCCGGGGAGGACTTCTACCTGGCGTTCTCGCCGGAGCGCGTGGACCCGGGCAACCCGACCTACCAGACGCACAACATCCCCAAGGTGGTCGGCGGCTACGACCGCGCGAGCACGGAGGTGGCCACCGCGTTCTATCAGCAGGTGGTGGAGACGGTCGTGCCCGTCACCTCCACGCGCGCGGCCGAGATGGTCAAGCTCCTGGAGAACACGTTCCGGGCCGTCAACATCGGCATGGCGAACGAGCTGGCGCTGATGTGCCACCGCATGTCGATCGACGTGTGGGAGGTCATCGACGCGGCCAAGACCAAGCCGTTCGGCTTCATGCCGTTCTACCCGGGTCCCGGCCTGGGCGGCCACTGCATCCCGATCGATCCGTTCTACCTGTCGTGGAAGGCGAAGCAGTTCAACTTCGAGGCGCGCTTCATCGAGCTGGCGGGGCAGGTCAACGGCTCCATGCCCGAGCACGTCGTGACCCGTGTGGCCGATGCCCTCAACGCGCACCGGAAGCCGGTCAACGGTTCCCACGTCCACGTGCTCGGCGTCGCCTACAAGAAGGACATCGACGACGTGCGCGAGTCGCCGGCGCTCGACGTCATCGAGCTGCTGGAGCGGCGCGGCGCGACGGTCACCTACTCCGACCCGTTCGTGCCGGAGATCGACCACGGCACGCGCCAGATGGCGGCCGTCCCCATCGACGAGGCCATCAGGGCCGGCGCGGACTGCGCGGTCATCATCACCGACCACAAGGCCTTCGACTACCCGCGCATCATCGAGGCGTTCCCGGCCATCGTGGACACGCGGAACGCGCTCAAGGGAACCGACAGCCCCAAGGTATTCGGGCTGTGAGCGCGCCGCGCGCACAGGCATGAAGCGCCCGACGCGCGCCGTCTTCTGGGACATCGACGGCACGCTGCTCGTGACAGGGCGGGCCGGGATGATCGCGTGGGAGCGCGCATTGACCGAGGCCACCGGCGCGGCTGTGTTCCCGCCCGTCCGGCCTGACGGCCTGACGGATCATCAGATTGCGGACTGGCTGCTGCGCGACGGGACCGAGGCCGCGCCGCGCGTGGACGAGGCGTCCGCGGACGCGGTGTCCCGGCTTGTCGCGCGCTACGAGGCACTGCTCGTGGACGCGCTGCCCCTGCGCCAGGGACGCGTGCTCGCCAACGTGCCCGCCGTGCTCGAGTGGATGATCGCCCAGCGCGGGGAGGTGCTCTGCTGGCTCGTCACGGGTAACACGCGCGCGGGCGGGACCGCCAAGCTGCGGCACTACGCGCTCGACCGCTACTTCGAGGACGCCGCATCGGGAGCGGCGCCGCGTCCGTTGTCCGGGAGCTTCTCGGAGCGCGTCGAACCGCGCGCCCGGATCGTGGACCGCGCGCTCGCCATGGCCCGCGCGCGCATGCCCGACCTCGCGCCGGAGGAGGCACTTGTCGTAGGCGACACGCCCCACGACATCGAGGGCGCGCGCGCGATCGGCGTGCCCACCCTGGCCGTCGCGACCAACACGCACACGTTCGAGGAACTGCAGGGCCATCACCCGTGGCGGACGCTGCGGGAACTGCCGGCGCCGGCGGACTTCGCCGGCATCCTGACCGCTACCTCCTCCTGACGGCGCGTTGGCGCCATCGGTCGTCCCTTGCCGTGGTCCGCGCGGAGGCGGAGCGCGCCTGCGGCGGCCCGTCCAGCCTCAACTCGTCAGGTCCAGCACGGCGCCGACCACCGACAACGCCAGCACGACGCCCCACGCCAGGGATCCCGCGGCAGACGCCGGGGTCCGATCGTGATCGTCGACCCCGCCCGCGTCCCGCGCATGGCGGGGGCCTCCGTCCCGCACCGCCCAGCCCACGATTGTGGCGAGCGTGACGGCGATGGCGGCGTCCTGGACGGGGTAGCCGAACAGCAGGACGACCCCGAAGCCGGCCAGCATCGTGCGCAGGACGATGAGCGGTGCGTCCCGTGTGGGGGCGACGAACCGCCGGATGGTGAGGATCGTCAGCCACAGGACGGGGAGCGTCCCCAGGAGGCCGCGCTCGGCCAGCGTGTGACGCCACAGGCTCTGCGCGTTGTCCGGCGGAATGGCCCGCGCCTCCACGCGCGCGAAGAGGGACGGTGCGAGCGGCGGGAAGCGTCCGATGCCGACGCCGTTCAGCGGGCGGGCCTTGATGGCTTCCACCGCCGCCAACCCGTAGCCGTCGCGGCGCCAGAACAGCTCCCCGAGCGCAGCGCCCGGCGAGGCGTGCGGCAGCGACGCGATCAGGCGCCCGACAGGCGTCTCCGTGCTGAGCCGGGGCAGGATCGCCCCGAGCACGACTGTCCCCGCCAGCACCAGGGCCAGCGAGACGAGCGCGGCCCGGCCGGCCCGCACGCCGCGGGCGGCCATCCACGCGAGGCCGATCCCCGCACACCCGAACGCCATGAGGATCAGCGTGCTGCGCGCCCCCGACGCCCAGCCGGCCGCCCAGACGACGAGGGCCGCGGCCACGGTCGTGACGCTGCGGAGCCGCGAGGGAGAGGCGAACAGCGAGGCGATCAGGAGGGGCGCGAAGAGCGCGGTCGCCACGCCCATGGGGTTGGCGTCGCCCATCATGCCCGTCGCGCGGCCGAGCCGCGTCCAGGGCTCGCCGCTCAGCCACGACAGGTCGACGGTTCGCTGGTAGATCGCGGCAGCCGCCGTGATCACCGCACTCGCCGCGAGGGCCCTCATGGACCACGACGCGAGCCAGCCGCGCCGGGCCCGCGACCCGGCCGCCCCTTCCGATGCGGGCGCAAGCATCCGGTCCAGCCAGAGCGCGCACGCGAGCTGGATCAGCGCCGCGCCGACGATGGCGGCCGTGCCCGGCGTTGCGGCCGGCGTGAGGCGCAGCTCGCTGAGCGCCACGGCCGGCCACGAGAGGGCGACGCTGGTCGCCCACCACGCGAGGGGCAGGCGCCACGGTGCGGGCGCGCTCCACGCCGTCCACGACGCGCTCCCGGCGACCAGGCCGAGGAATGCGGCCAGCCAGAACGGCACGCTGCTGACCTCCGGCGCGGCAAGCCGGACGACGCCGTAGGCGACGAACGCGAAGAGGAGGACCGCTGCTGTCGCGATGTCGAAGCGCCATCGCCCGAGCGCCGCGGATGCGGCCACGATGAGCACGACCGCGACGGCGGTGCCCGGCTGCGCCAGGAGCGGCCAGATGCCGGCGGCCATCCCGGCCAGGGTGGAGGCGAGGACGAGCGTGCGGGTCAGCCGCTCGATGGGCACGACGGGGCTACCGCTTCCACGCGATCACGACGTAGTCGAGCGGCGCGTACAGCTGGGCGTTCAGGCGCTCCATGTTGCGATCGAACGCGTCCGCCATCTCCACGACCGCGCGTCCCTCGGCGCCCGCGGCCCGCAGGTCGATGTCGCGCACGATGGGCGGCGACAACTGCAGCCTCTCGCTCTCCGGCAGCGGCGCGCGGAGGCGGATCTCCGCATCGCCGAACCCGGACGCCGTGACGACGAAACGCAGCGTATCGGGGTGGATGGGGCGGACGTGCGTGAGGTCCCGGATGTAGCTCGTGAAGAAGGCGGACCACGACGCCACGTTGATCGTCTCGAGCGCGATGGCCGACCCGGGGCGGAGGACGCGGAACGCCTCGTCCAGGAAGGCGAGCAGGTAGTCCGGCTCGAGGTGTTCGACGACCTGCGCGGCGATCAGGCCGCCGAGGCTGTCCTCCGGCTGCGCGCGCAGCCACGAGAGCGCGTCGGCCTCCGTGACGTCGAGTCCGGCGGCCTGGCACTGCTGGACCATCTCGTGGTTGAGATCGATGCCGCGCGCGGTGACGCCGTGCTCCGCGAGGAGTTGCAGGAACTCGCCGCGGCCGCAGCCGACGTCGAGCACGTCGCGGCTCTTCGCGAAGAGCGCGAGGTAGTCCTCCTGCCGTGCGCGAATGAGGGCGCGGTCGCCGCGGAAGAGATCCTCGAAGGCGACGTACTTGGAGCTCTCCATCCGGTCCGACGAGAGCGCCCGGGACGGAGCGGATGGAGACCCCGGCGCGACCGGCGTCCCTGCCGCCGCTGCGGGGGCCTCACTCGTGACAGCCGCGCGGGGCCCGGGGCGGCCGCGGTCCGCTTCCGCCAGCTCGCGCTTGACCGCCTGCACCGTGAGCTGCAGCGTCGCCACCGATGTGCGCAGGCCCTCGTACCGCTCCCACCGCTTCAGCACATCGTCGGACACGCCGCTGATGGCGGCGGCCAGGCCGCGGACCGTGCGCGAGAGCGCGTCGTGCGACTCGGCCACGTCCTCCGTGATCCGCGTGGCGAGCCCGTTGAACTCGTAGTCCTTGCTGTCCACGTACGGCGTGAGCTGCTGGAGGAAGACGATGAGCCGCGACTCGAATCGGACCAGGAGATCGATCTGCTGGCGGAAGGCCTCGATGGCCAGGGCGAGCGCTTCCGGCAGGGCCCGCTGCGCGCCGATGTTCCGGTTGACGTGATCCACGAGGGCGGCGTTGAAGGCCTGCTGCTGGTCCAGGGCCGGGCGGACCAGGCCGAGGACGAAGGCCCCGAGGCGCCCGCGCCATCCGCCGCCGGCCGCGGGCACGGCACGCGTGATCTCCCACCGCTCGTTGATCGGCGTGACCTGGGTCTCGTCCGGAGACGGGGGAGCGGGGGGCAGCGGCGGCAGTGACTGGATGGCCGCGTCGAGGTCCGTCAGCGCCTCGTTGTAGCGTCGATCGGCGTCGTGCCGGGCCTGCTTGAGACGGACGAGATCCGATTCGGCAACGGTCCGGACGACGTTCACCGCCCCACAACCCCTTCGAGGGGGCTGCTGGCCGTCGCCCAGGGCTTGCGCGCAATCCGTCCGGCCAGGTACGCCTGGCGTCCGGCCTCGATGGCCAGGCGCATTGCGCTCGCCATCAGCACCGGGTCCCGCGCGCCGGCAATGGCCGTGTTCATCAGGACGCCGTCCGCGCCGAGCTCCATGGCCACGGCCGCATCCGACGCGGTCCCCACCCCCGCGTCGACAATGACCGGGACGCGGCACTGCTCGCGGATGATGCGGATGTTGTTGGGGTTCTGGATGCCGAGGCCGGAGCCGATGGGCGCGCCGAGCGGCATGACCGCGGCGGCGCCGGCCTCCTCCAGCTTGCGGCAGGCGACCGGGTCGTCGTTCGTGTAGGGGAGAACGACGAACCCGTCCTTGACGAGGACGCGCGTGGCCTCGATGAGCGCGGCGGTGTCGGGGAAGAGCGTCTGCTCGTCGCCGATGACCTCGAGCTTCACCCAGTTGGACAGGCCGGCCTCGCGCCCCAGGCGCGCGGTGCGGATGGCCTCCTCCGCGGTGAAGCAGGCGGCGGTGTTGGGCAGCAGGAAGATGCGGTCGGTGTCGATGTAGTCGAGCAGGGACTCGGTCTTGCGCGTGATGTCCACGCGCCGGACGGCAACGGTGGCCATCCGGGCGCCGGAGGCCTCGTGCGCGGCGCGCATCACGGCGTGCGATGGGTACTTCCCGGTGCCGACGATCAGCCTCGAACCGAGTTCGCGGCCGGCAATGACGAAAGGGTCGGACATGAGGACGATTGTACGGGGTTAGGGGGAGGTTCGGGAAGGTTCGGGGGAGGTTCTGGGGAGGTTCTGGGGAGGTTCGGGGAGGTTCGGGGAAGGTTCGGGGGAGGTGCGGGGAGGTGCGGGGGAGGTTCGGGGGAGGTGCAGGGAAGGTTCGGGGGAGGTGCGGGGGACGTAGGGCGGAGCTTTAGCTCCGCCTGGCGGCTTCGGCTCCGTCTGGCGTTCCTGAACAATGCGCGCTAGGCTCGATGTCGAGGTGTGTGGCGATGGAAATCAGGCTCAATGGCGAACCGCACGAGCTCCCGGCCCCGCTCAGCGTCTCGGCGCTGCTCGAGCGCCTGGACATCGATGCGCGGCGCGTGGCCGTGGAGGTCAACGAGACGGTGATCAAGCGGGCGCGCTACGGGGAGACGGTCATCGCGCCGGGTGACGCGATCGAGATCGTGAACTTTGTCGGCGGTGGGTGAGGATCGCCTGGCGCGCGGCGCCGGCCTGCCGCGAAGCGCGCGGCCGCCGGGCGCGATCGGCGGGCGCGATCAGGGATGCCTCGTCGTTATTGTTCCCATATCATCCATGCGTGGGTCAAATTTGAACGCATGTTCCACCTGTATAATCTGATGTGAGATGTCACCACGTCCCTCAGCGTCCGACCCGCTCGGCATCAGCGGCTTCACGTTTGCCGACCTCCACGATCCGGCGCGGCTCCGGGACCTGCACGAGGCGTTTGCCGCGGAGGTGGTCCGGGAGGAGCCGGACCTGTGGCAGCAGTGGCAGCAGCACCGGGACGTGCCCACGGCGCTCGGTCCCGTCGCGCGCAGCCAGCTGATCGTCCAGCTCGCGCCTTACGTCAGCCGGTTCGTGACACGGCTCTTCGGCGTCGGCGCCGAAGCGGACCTGCTGGTCGAGGCCACGCGCGCGTTCGACAACCTGTTCCGCTTCAAGGTGGACTTCGTCCGCCGCCGCGCCCTGCCGCTGCTCAAGGGCGGCGCCGCCGTCACGGCGACGGCCGAGGATCACGCCTGGGTGGAGGAGCACGTGCGGCCGGCGCTCGACGTGCTGCCGGGTGGACACGGACTGCCCGGAAGCCCGGAGGCGGAGATGGCCCTGGCCCGCGCGGGCGTGCGGCTGCTCGATCGTGACGAGGCCGCGCGCGCCGGCGGGACCGACGCGGAGAAGGCGGCGGTCACCGCGGAGATCGACGCGCTCAAGCGATGGGTGGCGGCGCACCTTCACGATCCGCGGTATGGCGGGTGGGTCATCTTCCGCTTCCCCGACAACGTCAACCCCGAGCACCTCGTGCACGTGGCGCGGCCGGACGCCGCGCGGCCGCAGGTCCTGACCGGCCCGGACGATCACCTCCGCCGCCGCGAGGGCTTCGTGCTGACCGATCCGCGCTATACGCCGCGCGAGGCGCTGAGCGAGATCCACTACTGCGTCCTGTGCCACGAGCGCGACAAGGACAGCTGCTCCAAGGGCATCCACGACAAGGAAGGCGCCGTCGTCGAGAACGCGCTGGGCATTGCGCTGCACGGCTGCCCGCTCGACGAGAAGATTTCGGAGATGCACGCCGTGCGCAAGCGCGGCGACGCCATCGGCGCGCTGGCCATCGTCGTCGTGGACAACCCGATGGTCCCGGGCACGGGGCACCGCATCTGCAACGACTGCATGAAGGCCTGCATCTACCAGAAGCAGGACCCGGTCAACATTCCACAGGCGGAGACCGGTGTGCTGACCGACGTGCTGCGCCTGCCGTGGGGCGTGGAGATCTACGGACTGTTGACGCGGTGGAACCCGCTCAACGTCAACCGGCCGTACGCGCTGCCCTACAACGGGAAGAACGTGCTCGTCGTCGGGCTGGGCCCGGCGGGGTACACGCTGTCGCACTACCTGCTCAACGAGGGGTTCGGGGTGGTCGCCATTGACGGCCTCAAGATCGAGCCGCTCGGGGAGGACATCACCGGCGCGCCGGGCCATCCGGCGCGGCCCCTGCGCGACTGGGACGAGATCTATCGCCCGCTCGACGAGCGCGTGCTCGAGGGCTTCGGCGGCGTGTCCGAGTACGGCATCACGGTCCGCTGGGACAAGAACTTCCTGACGCTCATCCACCTGACGCTCGCCCGGCGGCCGAAGTTCAAGGTGTACGGCGGCATCCGCTTCGGCGGCTCCCTGCCGATGGACGAGGCCTGGGGCTACGGGTTCGATCACGTGGCAATCGCGTCCGGCGCCGGCCGTCCGACGATCATCGATATCAAGCACAACCTCATCCGCGGCATCCGCAAGGCGAGCGACTTCCTGATGGCGCTGCAGTTGACGGGCGCCTTCAAGAAGGACGCGCTCTCGAACCTGCAGGTGCGGCTGCCGGCGGTGGTGATTGGCGGCGGCCTGACGGGCATCGACACGGCCACCGAGCTGATGGCCTACTACCCGATCCAGGTGGAGAAGACGCTGGACCGCTACGAGGCGCTGGTGCGCGACCTGAGCGAGGCGCGCGTCCGCGGCATCATGGACCCTGAGGAGCAGGGCATCCTCGACGAGTTCCTGGCCCACGGCCGCGCGGTGCGCGAGGAGCGCGCGCGCGCCAGGGCCGCGGGCGAGGCGCCGGACTTCGTCCCGCTGCTCCGCCGCTGGGGCGGCGTGACGCTTGCCTACCGCAAGCGCCTGCAGGACGCGCCGGCCTACCGGCTGAACCACGAGGAAGTGTCGGAGGCCTTCGAGGAGGGCATCGCCTTCGCGGAGAACATGAACCCGCTCGAGGCCGTGCCGGACGAGTTCGGCCACGTGATGGCGATGCGATTCGCGCACGGCGATCAGGGGCCGGTGGAACTGCCCGCGCGCACGGTGCTCGTCGCGGCGGGCACGGTCCCCAATATCACCTACGAGAAGGAGCACCCGGGCACCTTCGCCCTCGATGCGCGGATGAAGTTCTTCCAGGGCTACCGCGCGCTCCGCGGCGACGATGGGGTGTTCCGGCTGGAGCGGGACCCGAACGGGTTCTTCACCTCGCACGATCACGAGGGGCGCTTCGTCAGTTACTACGGGGACAACCACCCGCGCTACAACGGCAACGTGGTCAAGGCCATGGCGTCGGCCAAGCACGGCTACCCGCACGTGGTGGCCCTGTTTGCGGATCACCTGGCGGCGCTCGACCCGGCGGCGCAGCCGGAGCGCGACGCGGCGTGGGCCCGGCTGGTCCGCGAGCTCGACGGGCAGTTCCTCGCCCGCGTGGAGCGCGTCATCCGCCTGACGCCGACCATCGTGGAGGTCGTCGTCAAGGCGCCGGCCGCGGCGCGGCACTTCCACCCCGGCCAGTTCTACCGGCTGCAGAACTTCGAACGGCGGAGCCCGCACCTGCACGTGGACGATCACGTGGCGTCCATGCTGATGGAAGGCATCGCGCTCACCGGCGCGTGGGTGGATGCGGAGCAGGGCCTGCTCTCGCTGATCACGCTGGAGATGGGCGTGTCGAGCCGCCTGTGCGCCTACCTGCGCCCGGGCGAGCCGGTCGTGGTGATGGGCCCGACGGGCACGCCGACCGAGATTCCCGATCACTCCGCGGTGCTCCTGGCCGGAGGCGGACTGGGTAACGCCGTGCTCTTCTCCATCGCGCACGCGCTCAAGGCGCAGGGCAACCGCGTCCTCTACTTCGCGGGCTACCGGAACGGGGCGGACCTGTTCAAGCGCGAGGAGATCGAGTCCGCGACGGACCAGGTGATCTGGGCGACGGACGTGGGCGAGGCCATCACGCCGTCACGGCCCGACGACGTGCACGTGCGCGGGAACATCGTGCAGGCGATGATCGCCTACGCCGAGGGGCAGCTCGGCCCGCAGCTCGTGCCGCTCCAGGACATCACCCGCATCATCGCGATCGGGTCCGATCGCATGATGAACGCCGTCCGGCTGGCCCGCCACGGCGCGCTGCAGCCGTTCCTCAACCCGGAGCACGTGGGCATCGGCAGCATCAACTCGCCGATGCAGTGCATGATGAAGGAAGTCTGCGCGCAGTGCCTGCAGCGCCACGTGGACCCGATCACCGGGCAGGAGGAGTTCATCTTCTCCTGCTACAACCAGGACCAGGACCTGGACCGCGTGGATTTCGCCAACCTGCAGGCGCGCCTACGGCAGAACAGCGTGCAGGAGAAGATCTCGAACCTCTGGTTCGAGCACCTGCTGGATCAGGCCGAGGCCGAGTTGACGCACGTGTAGGGTTCGGGCGGGTCTGAAGACCCGCCCTACGGCGACAGCCGCCCAACGGTCCGCGAACCGTCCCCGAACCTCCCGAACCTCCCGAACCTCCCCGCACCTTCCCAGCACCTTCCCGAACCTCCCCAGAACCTCCCCGAACCTTCCCCAGAGTAAACTCCCCCCGAGACCCATGTTCGCCCCCGGCACACAGATCGACGACCGCTACGAGATCCTGGGGGGGCTGGGGTCGGGGGGCATGGGGCACGTCTACAAGGCGCGCCGGCTCCGGCTCGGGGACGAGGTGGCCATCAAGGTGATGCAGACGGGCCACGACGTGGCCGCGGAACTGCACGAGCGCTTCCTCCGGGAGAGCCGTGCCTGCGCTCAGCTCCGCCACCCCAACATCGTCGGAATCCTGGACTTCGGCCTCGACGCGTCACGGCAGCCCTACATGGTGATGGAACTCCTCAGCGGGCCGAGCCTGGCGGAGGAGATCTCGCTCGATGCGCCGATGCCGGCCGCCCGCGTGGCGAGCGTGATGGGCCCGGTGGCCGCGGCGCTGGACCTCGCGCACGACCGCGGCATCACGCACCGCGATCTCAAGCCGGCCAACATCGTGTCCCATCGCTACGAGTCCGGCGAGCGCGTCTACAAGGTGATCGACTTCGGGCTGGCCGCGATGAAGGCCGCCAGCGAGGACACGCGCCTCACCTCGCCGGATCTCTTCCTCGGCACGATGGCCTACGCGGCGCCGGAGCAGATCCGGGGCGATGCCATCACGCCCGCGGCGGACGTCTACGCGCTCGGTGTCATCGTGTACGAGATGCTCACCGGCGCGCGGCCGTTCGAGGCCGGCAACCGGGTGACGCTGATCAACCAGATGCTGACGGTGCGCCCGGTCGCGCTCGTCGAGCGCCAGCCCGGCGTGTCGCCCGCGGTGGACACCGTCGTCATGAAGGCGCTCGCCAAGGAGCCGGCCGAGCGCTGGCCCTCCGCGTCCGCGTTCGCCGAGGCGCTCGAGGATGCCGCCGGTTCCGCGGCGCCGCCGGCGCGCGGCGGGGCGAGCGGCCTGCTGGCGCGGTACGAACTGGGCCCGCTGCTCGGTCCGGGCCGGCTGGGCAGCACCATCTACCGCGGGACGCACCGCGCGCTCGGGATCCCCGTCGCCATCCGCAGCCTCAAGCGCGACGATCGGCCGCACTGGGATGCCGTCCGCGCGCGGTTCATCCTGGAAGCGCGCACGCTGCAGGTGTCGCACCCGAGCCTCCTGCACGTCCGCGACTTCGGCGAAGACGACCGCGGCGTCTTTCTCGTGACGGACTTCATCGAGGGACCGAGCCTGCGGCAGGCGCTCGCCGACGCGCCGTTCCCCTGGGCACGCGTCACGGCGCTGATGGAGCAGGCGCTCGACGCCATGACGGCCCTCCACGCCCGCGGCGGGTTCATCGCCGGCGTCAATCCGGACATGATCCGCCTCACCTCCGTGGACGGCCGGGAGCGGATTGTGGTGTCGACGGCCGGCATCCGCTCGGTGCAGGACGTGCTGTCCACCATGCGCGAGCAGGAACTGCGGGGGCAGGAGGCGAGCGAGCAGGAACTGCCCTACGTGGCACCCGAGGTGCTGATGGGCCGCGCGCCCGACGTGCGCGCGGATATCTTCACGATCGGCGTACTCGCGTACCAGATGGCCACCGGGCGCCTGCCGTACCGGGCACCGTCGCTGCCGGAGCTGATCGGCCAGATGCTGCAGGGCGCGCCGCAACCGCCTGCCGCGCTCAACAGCGCCGTGCCTGACGCGGCCAGCGGCACGCTGTTGAAGGCCCTGGCCGCCGACCCCGCGCAGCGCTTCGCCTCCGCGTCGGAGCTGGCCTCCGCCCTGCCGGGCACCAGCGGCCGGCACTGACGGCGGCCGGGCTCATCCCCGCGCGAAGAAGATGGCCGCGATGGTGCCCACCTGGCCGATCCAGAACACGAACGACCACCGGAACATGTCGGCCCGGCCGGCCGCAAAGTCCTGACGCAGCAGGGCCTCGGTCCCCTTGATCTGAGTGGAGGTCTCGGCGCGCAGGGCCGCCATCTCCACGCGGAGCAACGCGCACTCCTCGGCCAGGCGCCGCTCGAAGCGATCGGTTGCCGTGGTCAGCACGTCGTCCTTCCATTCCTTCTGTGCCGCGAGCAGCGCGGCCACGCCTTCGTCGCCCAGATGCGGTCGGAGCGCGAAGGGCCAGCGGACAGGTTTTGCCATATCACCATCCCAACTGACCTCTGCGACGACGATGCCATCGTCCTTCAGGGAATGCAAGGGGCTGCGTCTGAATCCGGATCCGAGGGGGGCCCGCGCATTGACTTCGCGCCGAATCTGCTCCATCGTGAGCCGAGCAGCAATGTCAGGGCTTCCGTTCGACAATCCCGACCGGCCGCTCGATGGCGAGACCGTGGTCTTCACCGGCAAGCTCTGGTCGCTCGGCCGCAAGGACGTCCGGGCGGCGACCGAGCGCTTCGGCGGCGTGTGTGACGATGACGTCACCCTGCGGACGACGCTGCTCGTCGTCGGGGCCGAGAGTTATCCGGAGGGCGCGCCGGATCTCGCCGCGCTCCTGAACGACACCAGTACGCAGAACCAGAAGCTGCGCCGCGTCGCGCAGATCAACACCGAGCAGCCCGGCCGGATCCGCGTGCTCAGCGAGGACGAGTTCTGCCGGCGTGTCGGCCTGCCCGCGGTGGCGGACCTGCGGACGCAGCACTACGGTCAGAAGGACGTGCTGGCCATGTACCCGATGCTGCGCGAGGATCACCTGCGCTACCTGCGCAAGTGGGGCTTCATCCAGGCGGCGTTCCGGAACAACGCCGACACGTGGTTCGGGTTCAGCGACCTGACGGCCCTGCGCAACGTGCATGCGCGGCTGCAGGACGGCGTGCCCTTCCGTGTCATCCTGCGGGATCTGCAGGCCTCGCGCACCGGACAGCTCGCGTTCGACTTCCGCCTCGATGCCCATCAGGCCCGCATCATCGAGCTGCGTTCGGGGCGGCGCATGGCCCAGAGCCGCGACACCGCGCCGCAGATGTCGCAGAAGGCGCAGATGGACGCGTGGATGCGGAGCCCGGGCCTGCCCGCCCCCACCGATCCGGCGGGCGCGCCGCGCACGCTGAGCGCGGCCGAGGAACACTTCCTGCTGGGCTCGCTCCTGGATGACGGATCGCCGGAGCGGCTCGACGAGGCGGCGCAGGCGTACCGCCGCGCGCTCGACGGCGATCCGGACCTGGTGGCCGCGCTCATCAACCTGGCCAACATCCGCTACGCGAAGGACGAGCTGGCCGAGGCACAGGCGCTCTACGAGCGCGCCATCGGGCTGGACCCCACCTACTTCGAGGCGTACTTCAACCTCGGCAACATTCATCACGATCACGCCCGCTACCTCGACGCGGAGGCGTGCTACCGCGAGGCCCTGGGCCTCAACCCGTCCTATGCGGACACGCACTTCTACCTGGCCGTGACGCTCGAGAAGATGGGGCGCTCGGCTGACGCGCGGGCGCACTGGCGCGCCTACAGGGACCTGGCGCCGATGGGGGAGTGGGTGGAGCTGGCGAGGGAGTTTTCTGATTGAGGCGTGCTGAACCGCTCATCTGACGCAGTCGCGAGCGGCTGACGTGATGCGTCGTGGCCGTCGTGTCTTCGGGTCGACCGTCTCACCTCTGACAGCCGTCCGTATCGCGCCGGTGCGGCCCTACCAGCGGTAGTCGTCGCGCGGCGGCGTGTCTTCCCGCTTGCGCGTGATGCGCTTGGCCTTGAAGTAGGTGCAGTCCCCGCACCAGGCATCCGGGTTGAAACCCGTCACCCCGGCCATCGGCAGGACGTCGCGGTGTCCGCAGTGCTCGGGCACGCCGTCCTCCGCCGGCTTCCGCCAGCGGCACGACTGGAAGCGGAGGACTCCGGGCGTCTCATCCGACATGGATGCCCACCGCCTGCTCGACGGCGCGCCAGGCGCGCTCTTCGGAGGGGGATACCAGCGTCACGGCATGTCCGGCGGCCCCGGAGCGTCCGGTGCGGCCGACGCGGTGCACGTAGGTGTCCGGCGTGTCCGGCACCTCGTAGTTGACGACGTGGGCGATGCCCTCGATGTCCAGGCCCCGGGCCGCGATGTCCGTGGCGACGAGCACGGGGTGCTTCCCCGACCGGAAGCCTTCCACCGCCGACAGGCGATCCTGCTGGGTCCGGTCCGCGTGCAGCGCGGCCGCGCGGATGCCCTTGGCCTGGAGCTGCCGGGCCACGCGGTCCGCGCCGATCTTCATCCGCACGAAGACGAGCACCGGCCCCGTCGCATCGCGGCGGATGAACCGGGCCAGCCAGTCGGGCTTCTGTGCGACCTCGACCGCGTGCATCTCGTGCGTGATCGTCCGGGCCGCGCCGCGCTGGCCCACCTGGACGAACCTCGGCTCGCGCAGCATCTCGGTCGCCATCCGCAGGATCTCGCCCGGGAGCGTCGCGGAGAAGAGCAGCGTCTGCCGGTCCGGCGGGAGGGCGCCCAGAATCTTCTGGACGTCCGGCCAGAACCCCATGTCCATCATGCGGTCCGCCTCGTCCAGGACCAGCACCTGCACGCGCAGCAGGTCCACCGCGTCATGACGCATGTGATCCATCAGGCGGCCCGGCGTCGCGACAACGATGTCCACGCCGGCCTTGAGGGCGCGTTCCTGCGGGCCCATCTCGACGCCGCCGAAGACCGGGGCGGTGGTGGCCGGCGCGTGGTACGTGAGGCCGACGAGCGTGTCCTCGATCTGGACGGCCAGCTCGCGCGTCGGCGCCAGGATCAGCGCGCGTGTGTGCGCCTCGCGCAGGGGGTCGCCGTAGGGCGGCTGCTCGGTGAGCAGGCCCTGCAGGATGGGCACGGCAAAGGCCAGCGTCTTGCCGGTGCCGGTCTCCGCGCAGGCGACGACGTCATGGCCGGCAAGGGCCAGCGGAATGACGGCGCCCTGGACCGGCCGCGTGCCCTCGAAGCCCATGTCCGCCATGCCGGCGGCCAGCCGCGGATCGACGCCGAGGGAGGCAAAGGTCAAGGGGGCCGCCCCCGCATCGACGAGCTGCCATGCCAGGTCGGGCGCGGGCGTGGATGATGCGGCTGACGGCGGTCGCGATCCGCGCCGTGATGAACCGCGGCTGGATGCGCCCCGTCGCCGGGGTGGGCGGGAAGATGGACGGGAATTCAAAACCGGTCTGGCGTCCTATCGGGCACGGAAGGTGATGATCCCGCGCTGGGGATCGTACGGGGAGATGCCGACCGTGACCCGGTCGCCTGGCACCACCTTGATGCGAAACCGCCGCATGCGGCCACTCAACTGGGCCAACACCTCGTGACCCGCATCCACCTGGACCCGGTACAGGCCGCCACTGTGCACGGCCATTACCGTGCCTTGCATGTCGATCAGGTCGTCTTTGCTCATTCAGTCCGGTCGGGATTCAGGCTCTAGCGTTCTGGCTTCCGCTCTCACTTCAGACCCGGGGCTTCGCTAGAGCCCGGCGCCCAAAGCCTGGAGCCTGATGATTGTGTCACGCTCCGGGCGGTGCATGCAAACCGCGCACCGCCTGTTCCACCTGGAGGGCCAGCGCCGCGTAGTCGTCGCCGGACAGGTGCAGGGGCGCCCCGAAGGTGACGCCGCACGGTCCCGGACGGGCCATTTTCCATGTCGGGTGCAGGACGCGGTCCACGTGATGGAGCCGCACGGGCACGACGGGGATCTGGAGGCGCGAGGCGATCATCCCGATGCCGCCGCGGAAGGGCCGGATGTCGCCCGTGTCGGACCGCACGCCCTCGGGGAAGATGAGGACGGAGAAGCCGTCCCCCGTGACCTCGCCGATGTAGCGCAGGGTCTGCCGTGCGCCGGCCTCGCGCTGCGGCAGCGGGAACGCGTTGAAGAAGAACGCGGAGAGATAGTAGTTGAGCCGGTTGGTGAAGACCTGCCGGCGCGAGTGGGCCGCGGGGAAGAAGTGCGCCTTGAAGAACTCCTTGGCCATGGCGGGCGCGACGCGGGCCCGCCAGGCCCCCGGCAGCGCCGCCAGGATCACCGGGACGTCCATGTGGCTCTGATGATTGGCCGCGAACACGACCGGGCCGCGCAGGCCGTCGAGGTGCTCGAGGCCGCTCACGCGGACCCAGGCGAAGACGCGCGCCAGCGGCAGGATCCACGTCGCCTGGCTGAGGCGGCGGACCAGCCCCACCAGGCGCCCGCGGTTCCAGCGCGGAAAGTCCACCGGCTCGTCGTGGACCGCCGCCGCCGGCGTGCGGACGAGCGCCTGCAGCTCGTCCAGGGTGGTCGCCGCCGCGAACCGGCCTTCGTCGATGCGCGTCTGGAACGTGTCCTCGAGGGCCACCATCAGCTCGACGCGCTCCAGTGAGCTGAGGCCGAGGGCCTCGAGCGTCGAGCCGCCGTCCACGGCCCGGCCGCCCGCAAACCGCGCCAGCACGGCACCCATCGGATCCATGCCGTCCGCGGACGCCGCGGGCACCGATCCGGCCGTCACCCACGCCTTGATGGCCGCGCGCTTGAGCTTGCGCGTCCCGTCGGTCCGCGGCAGCGGGCCCGTCGTCCAGGTGGACACATGGCGGATGCGCTGGTGGTCCGCCAGGCGCGCGTTGGCGGCGGCGACCACCGCGTCCGCGTCCGTGCCCGGCTCCATCACGAGCACGGCGTGGACACGCTCCTCGGCAGACCCCTCCGCGGGATGGCCGATCACGGCGGACTCGACGACCCCCGGCTGCTCGTCGAGCGCCCGCTCGACATCGTCGGGAAACACGTTGAGGCCCTCGGGCGTGACGATCATCTCCTTCTTGCGGCCCCGGATGAAGAGCCGGCCCTCGGCATCGAGCTCGCCGATGTCGCCGGTGTGCAGCCACCCGCCTTCGCCCGCCTTCGCGGCTTCGCCGCTACGGCGCGGCAGGCCCGTGTCCACAGCGCCGTTGTCCTCGTAGTACCCATCCGTGACGTTCTCGCCCCGTACGAGAATCTCGCCGTCCTCCGCAATCCTGACCTCGACGCCGCCGACCGGCTTGCCGACGGAGCCCGTGTTGGTCTTGAAGGGGTGGTTGAGCGTGACGATCGGCGCCGTCTCCGTCAGGCCGTACCCCTGGATGACGACGAAGCCCAGCCGCTTCCAGAAGTCCTCGAGCGCGGGGCCGAGCGGTGCGGCGCCCACCACGAACGCCCAGAACTTGAGCCCGAACGCGCGGTGCAGGCGGCGGTAGCGCCACCAGCGCGCGGGGATCGAGAGGCCGGGCGGCGGGTTGGCGGCGGCCGGGTCCAGGCGGAGCGCGTGCTCCTGCAGGACGTCGAGGATCTTCGGCACGCAGACGATCACCGAGACGCGCCATTCCTTGACGCGCCGCACGATCTCGTGCGGGTTGAAGCTCCGCATGAAGACAACGGTGCCATCCACGAGCGGCGGGATGCTGGTGGCCATCGACTGGCCGAACAGGTGGCTGAGCGGCAGCAGATTGAGGAACCGGATGGGGAGGAACGGACGGGCGTATCCCTTGTACCGGGCCACCTCGCGGGCGACGGGCTGGAGGTTGGCCAGCAGGTTCCTGTGGCGGACGACGACCCCCTTCGGTTCGGCCGTGGCCCCGGACGTGAAGACGATCTGCGCGAGGTCGTCCCTGGTGATCGTGACGGCCGGCATGGGACCGTCGGCGGACCAGTCGAGGTCGCGGAAGGGCCAGACGGGCGCCTCGGGCGCAAACGCGGCCTCGTCCGCCGCGGCGGTATCGGCACCCGCCACGATCACCCGGGCGCGGACGATCCGGGCGACGGTGGCGGCAAACGCCGGGGACGAGCGGTAGTCGATCGGCACGACGACGATGCCGGCGATGACGGCGCCCCAGTAGCAGGCGAGCCACTCGGCGGAGTTCTCGCCCCAGAGGAGGATCTTGTCACCGGGCGTCAGGCCGTGCGCCGCGAGCCGTGCGGCAAACCCGCGCGCCGCGCGGGTGACCTCGGCGTACGTGAACCGCCGGACGCGGTACCCGTCGTCGTGGATGACGAACTCTCCGCGCTTGGATGCCAGGGAGCGAAAGACGTCGACGAGCGTCTGCATGACCCAGCCCTCTCAGCGGGATGGATGGTCGACGTCCACGGGTCCCGTTCCGCTGGAACGGGCCGGCTCACGGCGTGACGCGCCTCTGCGGGCACAGTGGTTCTCGTTCATGCGCTCCACTAGTATGATTCGTCTCGGTGGACACCTCGCGGCTCCCGCCGGCGCTCGTCGTCGGCGCGCACTACGATTCGTACCTGCAGCGCGCCCTGCGCCGCTTCTTCGAGCGGGCGGCGCTCGAGACCGACCCGGTGCCCTCGCCCTCCTCCGACGGCCGGCTGGCCATCGAGCCGACCGATGATCCGGGTGCGCTGGTGGTCCGATGGTTCGGCAACCGGTACGTGCTCCGGGTCCCGGGGCAGCGGCCGTTCACCGAGGACGAGGTGCGGTTTGCGCGGGCCATCGGCACGGTGCTGGCGGCCCGCTTTCATGCCATCCTCAAGCCGCAGGCGATCATCGAGCGCGGGGGGCTGTTCCGCGGCGCCATCGAGGACCGCTATGTGGGCGCGTTCTTCGCGCCCGAGGCGTACGGGATCTCCGGCGGCACGCTCCCCTCGGATCGCGTGGCGGAGGTCATCGAGATCCTGCGCGTGGCGGCGCTGTCCACCTACGAGAACCAGCCGATCTCGACGGGCGTGCTCCTGCTGGGGACGGACGAGGATCCGGTCGGGAGCGGGGCGTGGACCGGCCAGGCCGCGCCGCACTACACGGGGGCGCTCACGTCCATCAAGAGCTTCTTCCGGCTGGCGGACGGCATCCGGACGGTGTTCCTCGTGGCGAGGGACGGGCGGCTGCTGGACATCGTGGACATGGATCGCTGGTCGATGCAGGCCGCGTCGGGTGAGTCGCTGAGCGTGCCGTGCGCGGAGGCCTACGTGCCGCACGCGCGCGCGACCCTGACCGGCAATCACGTCGGCGTCGTCCTGAGCCCGCAGCGCGAGATCAAGGTGTTTGCGCGCGGGGCGCAGGTGTTTGCCTTCCGCAATGCGGACTGGCAGCTCCTGGACCTGACGGCGAAGTACCGGTTGTACGAAACGGCGGTGGGATCCGCCTCGCTGGCGCGGCGGCTGTTCCAGACGGCCCTGGACCTGTCGGACGCGCGGCAGGGCGCGCTGTTCGTCGTGCTGCGGCGGCCCATCGAGACGCTGCGCCAGCTCGTCACGAGCGACGACCGGCTGGACATGGAGCCGCTCGGCGTCCACGAGGATCCATCCCGGCCGTCGCGGCGGCACCTCCTGCACGTGCTGGCCGGCCGGACCGTGACGGACCTGGACGCGAGCGTGCTGTCGGCGCTGGCGACGCTGGACGGCGCGATGGTGTGCGACGGCCACGGGCAGTTGCTGGCCGTGGGCGCGATCCTGCGGCACCCGGCCTCCTCCGAGCCCGGCCGTGGCGCCGAGGGCGCGCGCACCACCGCGGCCATTGCGGCCAGCCACTTCGGCCCGGTGCTCAAGGTCAGCGAGGACGGGCTCATCACGTTCTTCGACGGCGCCAAGGTCTGGGACATCTGACGCGGCCCCGCGTCAGTCGTGTATCATCGCTGTATCGCACGTGCGACGGTCTCTCGCGAGGCCATCATCGGGACCCCCCAACGTCCCGCCGCGAGCGGCTCGCGTCCCAGCGGAAGGAGCACCCTGTTGGCTAGTAAGGCTGGATGGACGGTCACGATTGTCGCCCTGTGCATGCTGGCGATGACGGAGACGAGCTACGCGTACATCGATCCCGGATCGGGAAGCTTCTTCCTCCAGATCCTGTTCGGTGGGGTCGCCGGTGCCGTCGTCCTCGCAAAGGTGTACTGGACGAGCCTGCGGAGCAGGCTCGGGTTCCCCGTCAGGAAGGGCGAGGGCGTCCCCGACGAACAGACCCGGTAGCCGCATGACTTCCGCGGTGGTGCCGGTCGCCGGGTCGTTCCGCGACCCGTCGGGCCAGGTGTACGAGCGCGACGGCCGGATCTTCAGGACGGTGAGCCGGGTCGCGGCGGAGGACTTCGAGTTCGTCCGCCGGACGCCGTTCTACGAGGCCGCCGTGTCGTCGGGGCGCCTGGTGGACGCGCGGCTCCTGGATGCCGCGGACGCGCGGGAGATTTCCCCGGACGCGGTCCACGTCGTCGAGCACCCGCGGCTGCCGTTCATTTCCTATCCCTACGAGTGGCCGTTCCCCGCGCTCAAGGCGGCGGCGCTCCTGCACCTGGACCTCCACCTGGACGCGCTCGCGTCCGGCGTGACGCTGTCCGACGCCTCGGCCTACAACGTCCAGTTTGCCGGCGCGCGGCCGGTGTTCATCGACACGCTCTCGCTGCGCCAGTACCGCCCCGGCGAGTTGTGGGCCGGCCATCGCCAGTTCTGCGAGCAGTTCCTCAACCCGCTCCTGCTGCGCGCGTTCCTGGGCGTGCCGCACAATGCCTGGTATCGCGGCGCGCAGGAGGGCATCCTCACGGCGGACCTGCGCCGCCTGCTTCCGCTCCGCCGGAAGCTCTCACGCCGCGTGGGGACGCACGTCGTGCTGCAGGACGTCCTCCAGGGATCCGTCGGCAAGCGGCGTGACGTGAGCGCGTCGACCGTGCGCCAGGCGGGGCTCCCGCTGGCGGGGCTGCGGAACATGCTCTCGGGGCTGCGCGACTGGATCGGCGGGCTCCGTCCGGCGGACAAGAGCGCCACGACCTGGCGGGACTACGCGCGCTCGCACAGCTACACGTCAGAGGAAGCCGCGGGCAAGCGGTCCGCGATCCAGTCCTTCGTGCGGACACGAGGCGCGGAACGTGTCTGGGACATCGGCTGCAACACGGGTGACTACTCCGTGTCCGCGCTGGAGGCCGGCGCGCGCCACGTCATCGGCTTCGACTTCGACCAGGGCGCGCTGGAACTCGCCTTCGAACGGGCGGCGGAGGGCGGGCTCGACATGCTCCCGCTGTTCCTCGACGCCGCCAACCCGTCGCCGTCGCAGGGGTGGGCCCAGGGCGAGCGCCCGGGCCTCCAGCAGCGGGCCGGCGCCGATGCCGTCGTGGCTGTCGCGTTCGTCCATCACCTCGCGATTGCGCGGAACGTGCCCCTGGCCGCCGTCGTCGGCTGGCTGGTGGGCCTTGCGCCGCGCGGGGTGATCGAGTTCGTGCCCAAGGCGGACCCGATGGTCCAGGAGCTCCTGCGGTTCAGGCCGGACATCTTCCCTGACTACCATGAGGAGGCGTTCCTCGCGCACGTGGGCGCCGTTGCCCGCGTGGAAGGGACGACGCGCACGTCGTCGGCCGGCCGGCTGCTGGTCGAGTTCACGCGGCACGGCGCCGGCTGAGCGACGGTGAGACGATGACGCTGATGGCACGAGCGGCGGCCGCCTGGCGGGTGTGCATGGACGAGTCGGGCGTCCGGCGCGACACGCTCCACGTCTTTGCGCTGACGGCCTTCGCGGTCGCGCAACCCGTCTACGATCTGCTGGGACGGAACGCGGAGTTCTTCGTCGCGCACCGCTCGTCGCGCGGGGACATCCTCGTCCTCGTCCTGTTGCTCAGCGTCGCCCTGCCCGCCGCGCTCGCGCTGGTGCGGGCCGCCGCGGGGCTGGTCTCGCGCCGTGCGGGCACGCTGGTACACCTCCTCTCGGTCTTCGCGTGCGCCACGGTCATCGTGCTGCCGGCACTCAACCGGTGGCCGGCCCTGTCCGGCACCTGGGCCCTGGCGGCAGCGGGCGGCATCGGCCTGGCCGCGACGGCCGCGTACGTGGCCAGCCGGACGCTGCGCACGGTCGTCAGCGCGGTGTCGCCGGCCGCGGTGTTCTTCCCGCTCCTGTTCCTCTTCGGCACGCCGGTGGCGCGGCTCATCGTGCCGCCGGAGAACCCGCGTCTCGGCGCGGTCTCCGGCAGCCTGGACACGCCCATCGTCATGGTGGTGTTCGACGAGTTGTCCGCCGTTCACCTGATGGACGAGGACCGGCAGATCGACGCCCAGCGCTTTCCGAACTTTGCCGAGCTGGCCGCCGGTTCGTACTGGTTCCGGAACGCGTCGGCGGTGTCCGACTACACGGTGTACGGCATCCCCTCCATTCTCACGGGCCTCTACCCGCCGGAGGAGGAGCGTGTACCGACGGTCGGCGACTACCCGAACAACCTGTTCACCCTGCTCGGCAGCACGCACGCGTTCAACGTCCACGAGTCCATCACGACGCTGTGTCCCGTCACGCTCTGCGCCGACGCCACCGGCACGGTCGCTCGGGAGCGGCATGCGCTGCTCCTGACGGACGCCGGCATCGTGTTCCTGAACACGATCGTCCCGCGGGACCATGCGGGATGGCTCCCCTCGGTGTCGACGGGCTGGACGAACTTCGCGCCGGATCCCCGGCTGTTCGAACAGGGTGGGTGGCAGTCCCACGCCGCAACGGTGCTGCAGGGAGATCGTGCGGCAGACTTCCAGGGATTTCTCGATCGGATGAGCGAGGTGTCGACGCGGTCCCTGAGCTTCATTCACGTCGGGCTGCCACACGAGCCGCTGTCCTATCTGCCATCGGGACGGATCTACGCGCCGGCCGCCGCAACGGGCCGAGTAGACGCAGCGGACGACCATTGGACGGACGATCCGCTCGGGATGACAACGACGGTCCAGCGATTCGCCCTGCAGGTGCAGTTCGTGGATCGGATGCTCGGCCTGCTCGTCCGTCGATTGAAGGAGATCGGCAGATACGACGAGGCCCTCGTCGTGGTGCTCGCCGACCATGGCGCCAGCTTCACGCCAGGCGGCTTCAAGCGGACATTGTCGGATGACAACCACGCCGCGATCATGTCCGTTCCCCTGTTCTTCAAGCTGCCTCACCAGCAGGACGGCGTCGTGGTCGATCGCAACGTGCAGACGATCGACGTAGTCCCGGCGATCGCCGACGTCATCGGGATTCAGCTGCCCTGGTCGCCCGATGGCGCGACGCCCTTCGACGACGCGGCTCCCGCGCCGTCGGACAAGGTCATCGTCATGACGGGAACCAAAGAGAGGCGCGTGGTCGATGCACGGGCGTTCGAGGCACTCCTGGCCCCGCCTCCCTTGATGGGACTGCCTGCCGGGCCGGACGACGAGTTCGCGGTCTATCGCACCGGGCCCTTTCCCGAACTCCTCGGCGTCGACGCGAGCTCCCTCCTCGATGTTCCCGGCGGGGCCGTCGGAAGCGTCTTTCTCGACCAGACCGCCCAACTGGCTGCCGTGGACTTCGCCAGCGGTCTCTGTCCGGCCTACCTGACCGGGTCGGTGAACACCGCAGGCGACATTGACGGCCCGCTGGACGTGGCCGTCGTGATCAATGGCCGGGTTGCCGCGACCGCCCGGGCGTTCCTCGAGGATACACGGCGCTTCAGATTCGAGGCGATGATCCCGGAAGGGATGTTGGTCGATGGAGCGAATGACGCGGCCGTCACCGTCATTTCGACAGGGGCCGAGGGAGACGTGTCCCTCCTGGCCTTGACCGGAGGGATGTCTGCGGATTCAGCGGCGGTCAGTGTGGAGTGGACGGAGTCCGGCGACGCAGTCATCCACGTCGACGGCGGGGGGCGCCTGCCGGTCGTCCCCGACGGCGTTGCCGGCGGTACGGGGCGCGTACTGGTCCAGCACGGTCTCGCGACGTTCTCCGGCTGGGCATTCGATACCGTCGAGCGATCCATCGCCAGCAGGGTGGTGCTCCTCGTGGACGATGAACAGGTGGCCTCTTCGTCGCATCGCGTGGTCAGGCGTGATGTGGTGACCGCACTTGGCGATGAGGCCGCACTCGAATCGGGCTTCTCCTTCAGCGTTCCGACGGCCCTGCTCCGTCGGCCGCGCGCTGCGGTGACCGAGGTGATCGCGGTCATGCCCCGCGGCGTCGCGACGCTCCTGCGCTTCGACGACGAGAGCCGCCGGGCCCTCCTCGCCGCGCTCGATGACGCCAGGCACTACACGCTCGTGGAGTCCGACAGCGGTGTTGAACTCCGGGATGACGACGGCGCGGTCGAACCGGTGAGCGAGTCCGGCATCACGGCGCGCATCGACCGGTCGAGTGTCGAGGGGGACCGGCTCAGGGTCCAGGGATGGGCGGTTGACGAGGGACGCCGGGCCAGCCCGCTCGAGTTGCTGATCTTCGCCGGCGACGAACTGCTGCACGCGGGGGGATTCTGGGTCAGGCGGGCCGATATCGCCGGGCACTACGGTGGCGGCGCGGCCATGTCGCACAGCGGATTCCTGTTCAGCATCGCGCTGTCCGAGGTGTCCCGGATTGGCGATCGGCCGGTCCGGTTCATCGGCCGGTTCCGGGATGGGTCGCTGAAGCCGCTGGACTTCGAGACGCCGTATCGCTTCGAGCCGCACGACGATCCGAACCGCCTGAGCCCGTAGGGGCATTCCGCCGCTCGCCCGACACCGCTCCGTTGCACACGACGATGCGGTGACCGCGCGCGTGCGCCGTGTGCTGCGCTGATTCGCGATAGAATCGACAGTTCATGTCGTTGCGTGTGTTCCTCACAGGCGGTACCGGTTACATCGGCGAAGTGGTCCTCGAGGCGGCGCTCCGGGCAGGTCACCAGGTGTCGGCGATTGCCCGGGATCGGGAGAAGGTCGAGCGGCTGGATGCGCGGGGCGCGACGGGCATTCTCGCCGAGCTCGCGACGCCGGCCCGGTACATCGACGCGGTGCGCGCCGCGGACGTCGTCATCCACACGGCGCTCGAGCGATCGCCGCGCGGTCCGCAGGTGGATCGCGAGTTTCTGGATCAGGCCATCCAGGCCCTGGCCGGAAGCGGTGCGCCCAGGACCCTGATCTATACGTCCGGCTGCTGGGTACTCGGGAACACCGGGCGCGCGGCCGACGAGACGGCCTCGCTGTACCCCGCCGACATCGTCGCGTGGCGTCCCGAGCACGAGCAGCGCGTCCTCGAGGCCGCCGGCTCCGGCTTGCGTACCGTCGTCGTGCGCCCCGGCATCGTCTACGGCGGCGGGCGCGGGATTGTCGCCGACCTGTTGAAGGACGCCCTGAACGGCCTCGTGCGCGTCGTCGGCCCGGGGAAGAACCGGTGGGCGTGCGTGTACGACCGGGACCTGGCGGACCTCTACGTGCGCCTGGCCCAGTCCCCGGAGGCGTCCGGCATCTACCACGCCACCGACGAGGGGGACGAGCGCGTGCTCGACATCGTGGCGGCGATTGCCGGCCACCTGTCGCAGACGCCGGACGTCCGGCACGTGCCGATCGAGGAAGCCCGCTCGCAGATGGGCCCGTATGCGGACGCCCTGGCGCTCGACCAGCGCGTGCGCAGCCCGCGCGCCCGCGCGCTCGGATGGACGCCGTCCCTGAGGAGTGCCGCCGACAACGTGGCCCGGCTGTACGAGGAATTCCGGAGCGCCCGGGCCCGCGCCTCCACCGCTTGACACGCGCGCCGGCACGCTTCAGAGTGCAGGCGCATGGCAGCCCTCACCCCCTGTCGCACCACGCTGCGCGGCCTGACGGCCGGCGCCGCGATCACCCTGCTTGCCGCGTGCGCACCCGGCGAGCCCGCGGCGACGGATCCGCCGCCCTCCACTACGCAGTCCGCGCTCTACACCTACCCTGACATCGAGGCGCTGCCGCCCGGCGCGGATCGCGCGGCCGCGGCCCTCGAACGGTCGCCGCGCCACGGCGAGTGGGTGGACGTGCCGAACCCCGCCGGCCCGCCGCTTCGGACCTGGGTGGTGTACCCCGAACGCAGCGACAAGGCGCCCGTCGTGCTCGTCATCCACACCATCGGCGGGTTGTCGCCATGGGCGCGGGCCCTTGCCGACCAGTTGGCCGAGGACGGGTTCATCGCGGTGGCCCCGGACTTCCTGAGCGGCTTCGGGCCGAAGGGCGGCGGGACGGACAGCTTCGAGACAACGGACCTGGCCCGGACGGCGATGAGCGCGGTGACGCCCGCCGAGGCGATGGCGCGCCTGGACGCCGCGCGCGCGTACGCCGCGTCGCTTCCGGCCTCCAATGGACGCGTGGCGACGATGGGGTTCTGCTGGGGCGGGGCGCGCAGCTTCGAGTACGCCCTCCATCAGCCGGGGCTGCACGCGGCCGTCGTCTTCTACGGCGGATCGCCGGAGAACTACGCCGGCTACGCGACGATCAGCGCGCCGGTCCTCGGCCTCTACGGCGGCGACGATGCCCGCGTGAACGCGACAATCGAGCCGGCGGCGGCGGCGATGACGTCCCGCGGCAAGACGTACGAGCACGAGGTCTACGAAGGCGCGGGCCATGGCTTCGTGGGCTCGCAGGCGGATCGGAACGGAGCGAACTTCCGCGCCACGGAACAGGCCTGGCCTCGCGCGATCGCGTTCCTGCGGAGGCATGTGGGGTAAGGGGAGGGTCCCCCTGTTATCCTTACCCCATGCGACCTATCTCCCTTGCCGCCGCGCTCCCCCTTGCTGCGCTCCTCGGCTGCAGCAGCCAGCCCGCGGCGCCTCCGCCCGCGGCCGTCCCGGCGGGGCCGGCGCTGTCCGAGATCACGACGGCGTCGCTCGTCGAGCACGTGCGCACGTTGTCGTCCGACGAGTTCGAGGGGCGGGCGCCCGCGACGCCGGGCGGGGAGCGGGCTGCGGAGTACCTGGCCAGCCAGTTGAAGGCGCTCGGGCTGGAGCCGGCGGGCGACGATGGGACGTACTTCCAGCAGGTGCCGATCGTGGAGGCGGTCGTCGACCCCTCGTTCACGCTGAGCGTGCCTGGTGCGTCGTACCGCTTTCTCCAGGACGTGGTGGCGTTCTCGGACCTGGAGACCGCGCGCGTGCAGGTGCAGGGCGAAGTCGTCTTCGTGGGCTACGGCATCAACGCGCCGGAGCAGCAGTGGAACGACTACGCGGGCGTGGACATGAAGGGCAAGTGGGCGCTCATCATGGTCAACGATCCGCCGGCGCCCGCTGACGAGCCCGATCTCTTCGGCGGTCCGGCGCTGACCTACTACGGCCGCTGGACCTACAAGTTCGAGGAGGCCGCGCGGCAGGGCGCGGCCGGCGCCATCCTCATCCACACCGACGAGTCCGCCACCTATCCCTGGCAGGTGGTGCAGACGTCCTGGACCGGCACGCAGTACTCGCTGCCGCCCGAGGCCGGCACGCCGGCGCTCGGCGTCAAGGCATGGATGACCGAGAAGGCGGCGCGGGACCTCGCGTCGCGCGGCGGCAGGAACCTGGATACGCTCCGCGCCTCGGCGAGCACGCGCGGGTTCAAGGCCGTGACCCTCGGCCTGCGCGCGGCGGCGACGCTGCAGCAGAAGACGGCGCGGAAGACGGCGCCGAACGTCGTGGCCCGTCTGGCGGGCATCAACGACGAGCAGGCCGTCGTGTTCACGTCGCACTGGGATCACTTCGGCGTGCGCGCGCCGCAGCCGGGCGATGCGCCGGACGCGGACCGCATCTTCAACGGCGCGTACGACAACGCATCGGGCTGCGCCGGCCTGCTGGAGATTGCCCGGGCGATGGTCCGCGCGCCCGAGCGGCCCGGCCGCTCGATGTACTTCGTCTTCACGACGGCGGAGGAGTCCGGCCTGCTCGGGTCCGAGTACTTCATCGCGCACCCGCCGATTCCGGCCGACCGGATGGCGGCCAACCTCAACGTGGACGGGCTCAACTACCTCGGCCCCACCAGGGACATGGTCCAGCTCGGCTCGGACCGGTCCACGCTCGGGCCGATGATCGAGGCCATCCTCGCGGCCGAGGGCCGCACGCTCGGCGTGGACACGCACCCGGAGCGCGGCTACTTCTTCCGCTCCGATCACTTCCCGCTCGCCAAGGCCGGCGTGCCCGCGCTCTCGATCAGCGAACCCCGGGAGTTCACCGGACCGGACGCGGCGGCGCTCCGCGCAAAGCAGGAAGCCTACAACGGCAAGGACTACCACCAGCCGAGCGACGAGTACGATCCGTCCTGGGACTTCAGCGGCGCTGTCGAGGACCTGAAGGTCCTCGCGACGCTGGCCTGGCAGGTTGCGGCGGCGCCCGAGATGCCGCGGTACAACGCGGGCGACCAGTTCGCGATCCGATAGGCGCGGGCCCGTCCGGGACGCGCGGGAACACGACACGCGAAGGAGAGACATGTCGCTCGTCACGCTCGATGACATCCGCGCCGCCCGTACGCGGGTCGGCCGCGCGGCCCGGGTCACGCCGCTGCTCGATGTCCGCTACCCCCACGCGGCGCGCGCGGGCGGACCGGACGCGCGGCTCTATCTCAAGGCCGAGAGCCTGCAGCCGATGGGCGCGTTCAAGATCCGCGGCGCGTTCAACATGATCGCGCAGCTCTCCGCGGAGCAGATTGCGCGCGGCGTGATCACGTACTCCTCCGGCAACCACGGCCAGGCCGTGGCCCTGGCCGCGCAGATTCTCGGGGCGCCCGCGGTCATCGTCATGCCGACCACGGCGCCGGCGGTCAAGGTGGAAGGGGCACGCTCGTACGGGGCGGAGGTGCAGTTTGCCGGCACGACGTCCACGGACCGCCAGCAGCAGGCGGAGGCGGAGGCCGCCCGGCGCGGCCTGACCATCATCCCGCCGTTCGACCACGTGCACATCATTGCCGGGCAGGGAACAGCGGGGCTGGAGATCCTCGATCAACACCCGGACGCGGGGACCGTCTACGTCCCGATCGGCGGCGGCGGCCAGCTCTCCGGCATTGCCGCGGCCCTCAAGCTGTCCAGGCCCTCGGTGCGCGTGGTCGGCGTCGAGCCGGACGGCGCGCCGACGATGAAGACGGCACTGGCGGCGGGGCATCCGGTGACGCTCGAGAAGACCACGTCCATTGCGGACGGCCTGTTGACGCTGCGCGCGGGCGACGTGACGTTCGAGCACGCGCGGGCCTTCGTGGACGAGATCGTGACCGTCCCTGATGCGGCGATTGTCGCCGCGGTGGCCTGGCTCTTCCGCCATGCGCGGCTGGTCGTGGAGCCGAGCGGGGCGGCGGCGACGGCCGCGGTGATGCTCGGTCTCGGCGGCGCCGATCCCCGGCAAGGCGGCGTCGTGGCCATGGTGAGCGGCGGCAACGTCGCCCCGGAGAAGTTCGCCGGGTACATCGCCGCCGCGTCCTGAGCCGGGCGCGTCACGGCAGGTGCCGTGCCGCCTCCACCTTGGCTTCCTCCAGCGTCGTCACGGCGCCGTCGAGCTGCCGTTCGTAGACGGCCCTGATGATCGCGCCCATGCGCGGGCCGGGTGCCACGCCCATCTCGATGAGGTGACGGCCGAGCAGCAGGGAGGCGGGAGGGCGGTGTTCGACGCCGAGCGCGCGGGCGCGCTCGATGAACCAGTCCATCGCGGAGCAGTCGAAGATCCCGGCGCGGCCGTGACAGTCCGCCCGCGCGAACCGCGCCAGCAGTTCCATGTCCACACGCTGTGCCAGCCGGCGGAACGCCCCGTCGGTCACCGTGTCCTGCGCCTTGTGGAACGCCGACGGCCGCAGGTGCTCGGCGACCATCCCGAGGACCTGTCCGCGCACGTCGAAGCCGTCCAGCGTCTGTACGTTGAGCCGATCGAGGATCCGCGTCGCGGGCGCCACGCCCTCCGCCTCGTGATTCGGCGACTTCACCCGTCCGTCCACGTGGATCGTCGTCGCCGGCTTGCCCAGGTCGTGGCAGACGGCGGCCAGCATCACCGCGGCCAGGCGCGGCATGTCGAGGTCCGCATTCCGCCGGCGGGCCTCGTCGATGACCATCAGGGTGTGTGTCCAGACGTCGCCCTCCGGATGCCATTCCGGGTCCTGCGGACAGTCGTAGAGCGGGACCATCTCGGGCAGGATCGCCTCGATGACGCCGAGCTCGCGCGCGAGCGCGAACCCGATGGAGGGCCGCTCCGCGGCGAGCAGCAGCTTGGACAGCTCGCCCCAGATGCGCTCGGGCGGAAGGTCGTCGAGCGGGATGGCGCGGCAGAGGCGTGCCGTATCCGGGTCCAGCCGGAAGTCCAGCCGCGCCGCGAACTGGACGGCGCGCAGCACGCGCAGGGAGTCGTCCCCGAACGTCGCGGGGTCGACGGCGCGCAGCAGGCGCCGATCGAGATCCGCGCGCCCGCCGAAGGGATCCAGGTACTCGCCGGTCAGCGGATCCCAGGCGATCGCATTGATCGTGAAGTCCCGCCGCCGTGCGGCGTCCTCCACCGACAGCCACGGATCCCCGACGACGGCAAACCCCCGGTGGCCGGATCCGGCCTTGGACTCGCGCCGGGGGAGGGCGACGTCCACGTGGTTCAGCTTGTAGACGGGGAAGGCCTGGCCGACCGGCTCCACGCGGCCGAGGCCGGCCAGCAGGCCCGGCAGGGCATCGCCGTCGATGCCGAACACCTCGACGTCCAGATCCTTGGATACCCGCCCGAGGAGCCTGTCGCGAACGAACCCGCCGACCACGAGCGCCCGTCCCCCGTGCTGCCGGGCGAGCGCCGCAATGGCTTCCGCATCGGACTGGAGGCCCCCGTCGCTCGTCCCCGGCGTGTTGGACACAATCCTCAGATTACACGGTGCCGTTGACTACAATGGCTCTTCGGAGGGTACCGATGGAACTTCGATGGACCTCGCGGCTTGCCGGTGCACTCGTCCTCGGCGCCACGGCTCTCGCGGCCTCCCCTGGCGCGCAGACGCAGGCCGCCTCCGGACAGCCCATCTTCCGGTCCGGCGTGGACCTCATCACCATCGACGTGACGGTCGTCGACGGCGGCGGCCGGCAGGTCACGGACCTGGACGCGCGTGACTTCGAGGTCACGGTCGACGGCCAGTCGCGCGCGGTGTTCTCGGCCAGCCTGGTCGGCGCCGCGTCGCGGGAGACGCGCGTCGCGGATGCGGGTCGCGCGGACCCGGGACGGGCCGCGGTCCCGGCGCCCGGCGCCGAGGCGGGCAACAGGCTGGTCATGGCCGTGGATGTCGCCGCGACGAGCCTGGATCGCCGCACGGAGATCCTCGCCGCCGCCAACGCCATCCTGGATCGCCTGCCGGCGTCCGACGCGGTTGCCGTCGTGGCGTCGCCGCTCCGCGTCGAGACGGTCGGCTTCACGACGAATCGCGCGCTGACCCGGAAGCAGCTCGAGGACGTGGGCGGCTGGGCGCGGCGCATCGGGCGCAATCTGCCGTTCAGCATCATCGACGTGCTGGACGCCGAGCGCGGCGGACGGCGGCTGGAGGGCATCATCAACGGGACCTGTACCTGGGGCGACGAGTTCTCCCGGGCCACCTGCCGCGCGGACCTCGAGTCCGAGGCGCGCGTCCTCCTCGCGGAGTCCACGTCGCGGGCCGCGCAGTCGACGATGGGGATCGAGGGCGTGCTGGCCACGCTCGCCCGTTTCGACGGCCCGAAGACGATGCTGCTCTTCACGTCCGAGCTGCCGACCGACGACGCGCGCGTCGAGGTGGCGCGCATCGCGCGCAAGGCAGCCGCGGCGCAGACGCGGATTCACGTGATGCACTCGCAGAGCACGACGCTGGACGCGGGTGATGGCGGCGTGCGGGGCGCGGCCATCGTGTCGCCGGCGACGATCGCGGAGCAGCGGCGGGACCGCGAGGGGCTCGAGCTCGTCGCGGACTGGTCCGGCGGCGACGTCTTCGGCCTGAGCGGCGCGAGTGCCAAGGTGATCGACCGGATCGTCTCGGAGATCTCCGCGACCTACGTCCTGCTCATCGAGACGGCGACGGGCGATCGCGATGGCCGTCCGCACGCCATCACCGTCCGCGTGCCCGGGAGGTCCCTGACGGTGCGCGCGCGCCGCGAGTTCGTTGCCGACAACCTGCGCCGCGTGATGACCACCGCGCCGGCTCCGGCGGCCCTCGCTCCCGGACCGGAAGCCGCGGCCCCTGAATCGGCGGGCGCCGCGCCCGCGGCGGGGGAGCTGCCGCCGGCCACCGCGCACGGCTCGGTGTTCGTGACGGTGGATCCGCTGCACGCGAACCGGAAGTCCGGGGAGACCATTGCCATCCTGAACGCCCTCCGCGCCTCGCTCGCGGCACGCGGCTACTCGTCCGCGCCGTCCAAGGAGGCGGCCACGCTGCGCGTGGAGGTGACGGGCCAGCGCGTGATGGGCGCCGGGCGCACGGCGCTCCCGACCGATGACCGGGGCGGGTCGGACGGCATGGCCCTCATCCGCGTGACGGTATCCGATGGCGAGCACGTGACGGAGATCCGCGGGCGCAACCAGGGCTACCTGGACCTGACGAAGTCCGCCGCCGACGAGACGGCGCGGCTCGTCGAGACCTGGGCGCGCGCCGTGGGAGCGGTCAGCGAGCCGGAAGCGCCGGCGGTCTCCGCGTCCGTGCCCGTCGTGCCTCCCGAGGAACTGCTGCCGCGGATACGCGCCTACGTCGGCGAGTACGAGCAGGCGCTCGCCGGTGTCGTGGCGGAGGAGCGCTACGTGCAGGTGTTCTCCCACCGCAACGCGCCGTATCCGGCGCCGCCGCGGCTCACGCGGCGCGAGCTGAAGTCCGAGATGGGGTTCGCGTGGTTCCCGACGCCGGGCACCTGGTTCGGGTTCCGTGACGTGGTGGAGGCGGACGGCAAGCCCGTTCCGGACCGGCAGTCGCGCCTGGAGCGGCTCTTCGTCGATCGCCGGTTCCCGTCCGAGGAGCAGTTGACGCGCGTGGCGCAGGCCAGCGCGCGCTTCAACATCGGCCCGGCCCGGCGCAACTTCAACGTGCCCACGCTGGCACTGCTCGTGGCCAGCCCCGCGAACGCCGGCCGCTGCACCTTCGAGCTGCGCGGCTACGACACCGTCGACGGCGTGCGCGTGGCGGTGATCGCGTTTGCCGAGACGGCCTCGCCCACGTTCGTCACGCGCGAGGGCCACGACTGGCGCAGCCGCGGCCTGCTGTGGGTCGAACCGGACAGCGGGCGCATCCGCCGGACGGACTTCCAGTTGTCGGACCGCGACATGGAGATGCGGCTCACCACGTGGTTCACGCTCGACGAGCGGCTGGACCTGATGGTGCCCTCCCGGATGCGCGAGATGTACGACTACCCCGAGAGCACGGACACCTACGTCGAGTCCTCGGCGCAGTACTCGAACGTGCGCCGGTTCCGCGTGGAGACGGGACAGCCGGATGCCCGGTGATCCGGCCCTCCGCCTCCTCACGCGGCTGATCGCCGTCGACTCCGTGAACCCGTCGCTCGTCCCCGGAGCGGCGGGCGAAGCGGCCGTCGCGCGGGAGATCGCCGACGCGTGCCGCGCGATGGGCCTGCGCGTCGAGGTGCAGGAGGCCGCGCCCGGACGGCCGAACGTCGTGGCGACGCTGACCGGCCGGCGCCCGGGGCGGTCGTTGATGTTCTGCGGCCACATCGACACGGTCGGCGTGGCGGGCATGGCAAGCCCGTTCGACCCGGTGGAGCGGGACGGGCGGATCCACGGCCGCGGGTCGCAGGACATGAAGGGCGGCGTTGCCGCCATGATCGATGCCGCCCGGGTCATCGCGGAGGGCGGCGGGCTGGAGAGCGGCGAGCTCATCGTGGCGTGCGTGGCGGACGAGGAGCACGCGAGCATCGGCGCCGACCTACTCGTCACGCGCTGGCGCGCGGATGCGGCGGTCGTGACCGAGCCGACGGACCTCGCGATCGCAATCGCGCACAAGGGTTTCGAGTGGCTGGACATCGAGACCGAGGGCGTCGCCGCCCACGGCAGCCGGCCCGAGGATGGGCGTGACGCGATCCGGATGATGGGCCACGTGCTGGTGGAGCTCGACGCGCGGGACCGCGCACTGCGGTCGCGGACGCCGCACCCCCTCCTCGGCCACGCCTCGCTCCATGCCTCCCTCATCGAGGGCGGGCGCGAGCTGAGCTCGTATCCCGACCGGTGCCGCCTGCAGATGGAACGGCGCACGCTGCCGGGGGAAGCACCGGGCAGCGAGGCGCACGAGGTCCACGAGATTCTCGATCGCCTGGCCGCCCGCGATCCCGCGTTCCGGGGCGTGTCGCGGCCCGTGTTCGCGCGCGCGCCGTACGAGCTGCCCGCGGGCCATCCGCTCGTCGCGGCCATGCAGGAGGCGGTGCGGGCCGTCCTCGGGTTCGACGAGCCCGAGGCCGTGCCTCAAGCCCTGACCCCGGAGTCCGTGTTCTCGGTGGCGTCCGCCGCCCTGGGCTCGGCGGCCTCACCCGCGCCGGCGATCGAGCCGTCGGGCCCCGCACCCACGGGGATGAGCTTCTGGACGGATGCCTCGGTGCTGGGCGATGCCGGCATCCCGTCCCTGCTCTTCGGCCCGGCGGGCGCCGGCCTGCACGGCATCGAGGAGTGGGTGGACGCGGCGTCCGTGGTCGCGTGCCGCGACGTGCTCGTGCACCTCGCGCGGCGGTGGACGGCAACGGAATAGACGGATCGGCGGGCGGTTCACGCCGCCCTGAAGCCGCCCTACGAGGAGCGCTCGCCGAGGACGCCCCGCAGCACGAACCCGACGTTGGCGGGACGTTCGCCGAGGCGGCGCATGAAGTACGGGAACCACTGCTGGCCGAACGGCACGTAGACGCGGACGCGGTACCCCTCCGCCACGAGCGACGCCTGCAGGTCCCGGCGGATCCCGTAGAGCATCTGGAACTCGAAGCGATCCGGCGCGTGGCCGCGCGCGCGGGCGTGCTCCCTGGTCGCGGTGATCATGGCCGGATCGTGTGTGGCGATCGCCGGGTAATCGCCGTGATCGAGCAGGACCCGCATCAGCTCCACGTAGGCGGCATCCACGTCGTCCTTGCGCTGGAAGGCGACCGTCCTGGGCTCGTTGTAGGCGCCCTTCACCAGGCGGACGCGCGCGCCGAGCGCGTTCAGCCGGGCGACGTCCTGCGGCGATCGGAACAGGCAGGACTGGATGACCGTCCCGACCTGCGTGTGTCCCTGCCCGCGGAGCGTCTCCAGCACCTGCAGCGTGCGGTCCGTGTAGGGCGAGTTCTCCATGTCGATACGCACGAAGAAGCCGTGGCGGTCGGCGGGCTCGAGGATGCGGCGCATGTTGTCCACCGCCGTGGCGCGGTCCACGTCCAGGCCGAGCTGCGTCAGCTTGAGTGACACGTTGCGCTCGACGCCGGACTGCACGATGGCCTCGACGATCCGCAGGTACTCGCGCGTGGCCTGGTCGGCTTCCTCGAACGAGGCGACGCTCTCGCCGAGGTAGTCGAGCGTGAGGCCGAGTCCCTGGGCCGGCACGTCGCGCACGGCCGCGAGGGCTTCGTCCACGTTCTCGCCGGCGATGAAACGCCGGGCGAAGCCGCCGGGCCGCATGCCGTAGCGGGATGCCAGCCGTTTCAGGACGTCGATGCGGGCCAGGGAATGGAACAGGGTCTTCGACGCGGCGTCAATCATCGGATGTGCACACGGACGTTCGGACCGTTGAGGTCACAGTCCTCATTCTCTCTCATGCGCCCTCAGTGTGTGGGCCCCACGGGCGCCAGCAGGTGCTGGAGGCTGCGCCCGTAGTAGCGGAGCACGTGGCGTTCGCGGACCCGGTAGCGCCCCTGTTCCACGACGATGATGCCGCGCGTCTCGAACGGCTCGGTGGCGGCGGCCAGGACCTCGTCCGCCTGCTGGACGCCCATGTTGGCGCCGACGGCGCGCAGCGTGTCCAGGATGGCCTCGATGCGGCTCTCCAGGTCCCGGCGCGTGATGGACGGACGCATGGCCGCGGCCAGCACCGCCGTCGGCAGCACTTTGTACTGCCGCCCGATCTCCGCCCGGACGCGATGGGCCAGGTCCAGCACCGACCGGCGCGACTCCGCGTCGTAGTCGGCGAGCGCGATGGGCCGGCCGAAGGTCACGAACACGCGGCTGCGGTACCCGACGGCGTAGCGGACCATCTCCGCCAGCTCGCGGCTGAACGCGCGCTGGCGCCGCTTGACCCGCTGGCGCGCGAGCACGTGATCTTCCAGGACCAGGTCGTAGGCCACCGCCACCGGGACGATGGTCATCCCGGGAATCTCGGCGCTCAGGCACGCGCTGAAGAGGCCCGTCTTGGACGACTTCATCTCGCCGCTGTAGCTCCGTCCGCCCTCCGGGTAGAAGAACAGGTCGTGCGTCCGCAGCAGCGTGCCGACGTAGGCCTTGAGCGTGATGAGGTAGGCCGGGTCCTTCGTGTGCCGGCGGATCGGCAGCGCCCCCGTGACGTGCTTGTGGATGAGGCCCAGCGGCCCGCCGAACAGGTTGATGCCCGCCGCGATGATGGGCGGCCGCACGCCGGCGTCGTCCAGGACGAGGGGCTCGACGAGGTAGTCGGTGTGGCTGCGGTGGTTCGAGGCCCACACCACGCGGCCCTGGCGCGTCGCCTCGACCGCGTAGTCGAGGTGCTCGCCGACGCGCTCGATCTTGCGCAGGATCGGGTAGAGGGGATACTCGAGGGCCCGGTAGAGTTCGTAGCGCTGCGTGGTGCGCAGCTCCTCGAGGTAGAGGAGGATGCGCGCACGGGCTTCCTCGCCGCTCGGGCCGTGGCTGCCCGCCACGAAACGCGCGACCTCGTCGCGGCTCAACACCGCACGGGTGATGTCATCTAGCACGGGACACCGGCATGGCCCGCCCGGGACGCGATCGCCGGGCGCTCGGGGCCTGCATGATCCGGACAGATGATATCCGCAGCGGGCGCCGGCGTCATCCCCGTTCGATCTCGCGGCAGATGGCGTCGGCGAACGACGTGGTGGTGGCCGTCCCGCCCAGGTCCGGCGTGACGTGGCCGGAGGCCAGGACCGTCCGGAGCCCCTGCTCGATGCGGGCGGCACGCGCGTCCTCGTTGAGGTGCTGCAGCATCAGCACGGCGGACAGGAGCAGGGCGGTCGGGTTGGCGATGTCCCGCCCCGCGATGTCCGGGGCCGTCCCGTGCACGGCCTCGAAGACCCCCACGCCGTTCTCCCCGAGGTTGGCCGCCGGCACGACGCCCAGCCCGCCGACGAGTCCGGCGCACAGGTCCGAGACGATGTCGCCGTACAGGTTCGGCAGGAGCAGGACGTCCATCCGCTCGGGGTGCATCACGAGGTGCATGCAGGCCGCGTCCACGATGCGATCGTCGAAGGCGATGTCCGGGTACCGCGCCGCCACCGTGCGGGCCGACTCCAGAAACAGGCCGTCGCCGAGCTTCATGATGTTGGCCTTGTGCACGGCCGTGACCGTCTTCCGCCCGTGCCGCCGCGCGTACTCGAACGCGAAGACCGCGATGCGCTCGGAGGCCTTGGCGGTGATGATCTTCAGGCTCTCCACGACCCCGGGCACGACCGTGTGCTCGAGCCCGGCGTAGAGGTCCTCGGTGTTCTCGCGGACGATGACCAGGTCCACGTCCGAGAAGCGGGACGCCACTGACGGCAGGTTCGTGACGGGCCGCAGGTTGGCGTAGAGGTCCAGGGCCTTGCGCAGGCCGACGTTGACACTCGTGAAGCCCTTGCCGATCGGCGTCCCGATGGGGCCCTTGAGCGCGATCTTGTTCCGCGCAATGGACTCGAGCAGCGGCTCGGGCAGCGTGGTCCCGTGCTCCGCCACGGCGCCGGCGCCGGCGGAGAAGGACTCCCACTCCACCGAGAAGCCCGTGGCTGCGAGGATTCGGAGGACGGCGCGGGTGACTTCCGGCCCGATGCCATCGCCGGGAATGAGCGTGATCGTATGTGTCGACATGTGATGAGGGCGGGGACGTCGCGCGCTACTCGCGCGCTTCCCAGAAAAGCAGCAGCGCGGCGCCGATGGCGGTCGCGCTCAGCAGCAGGTTCGAGAGGCCGTGCAGGCGGTAGAAGGAGGCGCGGCGTGGATCGGACTCGGGCAGCGACGCCACGGAGGTGCCGATTTCCTTCTGCATGGCCTCCACCCGCGGACTGACGCCGAGGCCGGACGCGAGCGTCATCCCCAGCATGGCGGCAATGATCGAGGCGCGGATGCCGTAGACCACCGGCCGCGGACCGAGAAGCCGGCGCACCGTGAGCGTCACGAGCATCACGGCGGCGGCCGCGTAGAAGACGACGTGGAGGCGCTGCAGGACGTTACCGAACACCTGGCCGGCCAGCACCCGGCCTTCCACCGGGTTCCAGGCCTCGAGCGCGCCGAACAGGGACGGCGCGACGATGAGGCCGGCTACCGCCATCCCGCCCAGCCAGATCGAGAGGGACAGGATGTAGAGGTAGCGCAACAGGAACATGACGTGATTATAGAGGTTGGAGGTTCGGGGGAGGTGCTGGGAAGGTTCGGGGAGGTGCTGGGGAGGTGCTGGGGAGGTTCTTTGAAGTGCTAAACTCGATGAT
>CAZUGF010000005.1:0-25387 GCA_964619705.1 uncultured Bifidobacteriaceae bacterium | reverse complement strand
GGGGAGGTGCTGGGGAGGTGCTGGGGAGGTTCTTTGAAGTGCTAAACTCGATGATTCCATCCTGGAGGACTGCCCCTTGCCTGTCGATGCGTCCCTGCTGCCCAACCTCGCAAACATAGCCACGCGTCTTCGCATCGATTCGATTCGGGCCACGACCGCGGCCGGGAGCGGCCACCCGACGACGTGCCAGTCCGCGGCTGACCTGGCGGCGGCGCTCTTTTTCGCGGAGATGCGGTTCGATCCGGCCAACCCGGCGCATCCGCTGGCCGACCGCTTCGTCATGTCCAAGGGGCATGCGGCCCCGCTGCTGTACGCGATGTGGGCCGAAGTCGGCTTCATCCCCCGCGAACAGCTCCTGCAGCTCCGCGAGTTGACCTCGGACCTCGAGGGCCACCCGACGCCGCGGCTGCCGTTCGTGGACGTGGCCACGGGCTCCCTGGGACAGGGCCTGGCCGCCGGCGTCGGCATCGCGCTCAACGCGCGCCGCATCGGCGCCGACTACCGCACCTACGTGATGATGGGCGACGGCGAGACGGCGGAAGGCTCCGTCTGGGAGGCGGCCTCGGTCGCGCACTTCCATCACCTCGACTCGCTGTGCGCCATCGTGGACGTGAACGGACTGGGACAGAGCCGGGAGACGGAGTTCGCGCACCACATGGACGTGTTCCGCCTGCGCTTCGAGGCCTTCGGCTGGCACGCGGTGGTCATCGACGGCCACGACATGGCGCAGATCGTCGCGGCGTTCGACGAGGCACGCGCCACGAGCGGGCGGCCGACGGCCGTCCTGGCCCGCACGCTCAAGGGCAAGGGCGTGAGCCTCTCCGAGGGCAAGGGCGGCTGGCACGGCAAGGCCTACAAGAAGGACGAGGCCGTGCAGGCCATCGCGGAGCTCGAGGCCGGGCTGCAGCCCGAGACAGGGAGCCTCCCGCGGATTCCCGCGCCGCCCGCCGCGCCGCCCGACAAGGCGCCGGGCCCGATGCCCGTGCCCGCCTACACGCTGGGCGACACGATCGCCACGCGCGAGGCCTTCGGCGCGGCGCTGGCCAGGCTCGGCTCGGTGGACTCGCGCATCGTCGCGCTCGACGCCGACGTCAAGAACTCGACGTTCACCGAGACGTTCGAGAAGGCCCACCCCGAGCGGTTCTACCAGTTCTTCATTGCGGAGCAGGCGATGATGGGCGCCGCGATGGGGCTGGCCGCCCGCGGCGCGGTGCCGTTCCCGACGACGTTTGCGGCGTTCCTGACGCGCGCGGCGGACTTCGTCCGGATGGCGGCCATCAGCGGCGTGCCGGTCAAGATGGCCGGCTCCCACGCGGGCGTGTCGATTGGCGAGGACGGCCCGTCGCAGATGGCGCTCGAGGACTTCGCGCTGATGACGGCGCAGCCGAACATTACCGTGGTCTGCCCGTGCGACGCGGTCAGCACGGAACGACTGGTCGGCGAGATGGCCGCGCACCCCGGCCCCGCCTACATGCGGACGTCGCGGCCGAAGACGGCGGTCATCTACGACAACGCCGAGACGTTCCCGATTGGCGGGCTCAAGGTCCTGCGCTCGAGCGACGCGGATACCGCGACGGTGATTGGCGTCGGCGTCACCGTGTTCGAGGCGCTGAAGGCCCACGACCTGCTGGCCGCGGAGGGCGTGGCCATCCGCGTCATCGACCTCTACTCCATCCAGCCGCTCGACGCGCCGGCGCTCATCAAGGCCGGGCTCGAGACGCGGCGCCTGATCACCGTGGAGGATCACTACGCCAGCGGCGGCGTGGGCGACGCGGTGGCCGCGGCCGTGGCCCCGGCCGGGCTGACCGTGACGCGCCTGGCCGTCACCGAGATTCCGCGCAGCGGCAAGCCGGACGAGCTCATCGAGAAGTACGGGATCTCGGCGACCGCGATCGTCAAGGCCGTCAAGGGCTGAGGAGGGAACCGTGGGCCTTGCGCGAACGTCAGCCGGCGTGCTCGTCGCGTGTCTTGCGCTCCAGGCCGGGAGCCGCGCGCAGTCCGGCACGCCAGGCGTGCAGGAGCCCGCGTGGTCGCCGGACGGCCGGCGCATCGCGGTGTCCTACCTGGATCGCATCTGGACGATCGGCGCGGATGGCCGGCAGGGCCGGCCGCTGTCCACCGGCGTCTCCGGCGCCATCGAGCGCGAGCCGGCCTGGTCTCCCGACGGGCGGCAGATCGCCTACGCCTTCGACAAGGGCGACGGCTTCGACATCGTCGTTGCGACCGTGGCCGGCGGCGCCACCGTCACGGTGACGACGATGCCCGGCGACGAGCGGTGGCCGTCGTGGACGCCGGATGGCCGGCTGGTGTTCGCGCACCGGCCGCAGTCCCAGGCCGGGCGCGGCGGCGACGCGAGCCTGCAGTGGGACCTCTACATCGCGGCGCCGGTCCCCTCGTCGAGCGCGTGGCAGTCCGCCGTGCCGCTGACGGAGACCGCAGACAGCGAGACCTATCCGCGCGTGTCGCCTGACGGCACGCGCGTCGCATTCGTCTCCGAGCGCGACGCCGAGGACGATCTCGATATCTGGTGGATGCCGGTGCCGCCCGCCGGGAACAACAAGCCCGTCCCGCTCGGCGCGCGCGTGCCGCCCCGTGCCGGCGCGGCTGCGGAGACGACGCCCCAGGCGGCGGAGACGCCGGCCGCGGAGGCGGGCGGCGAGGCCCGGGCCGCGGAGGCGAGACCACCGAGGCCGACGCGGATCACGCAGGGGCGCGGCTTCGAGTCGTTCCCCTCCTGGTCGCCGGACGGCGATCGCATTGCCTACCATGCGGTGCGCGACGGCATCGGCTCCGTGTGGGTGGCGCCCGTCGAGCCGGCGCGGCCGGAAGGCGCCGAGGAACCCGAGCCGAGGCCCAGGCCGACGGCCCCGCCGCAGCTCGTGTCACGGAAGGGCGGGGCGCCCTCCTGGTCGCCGGACGGCCGCACGCTGATCGTGGCGGGCCTGCCGGACCCGCAGCCCACCTATAACGGCAACCCGCTGCGCAGTGATGCGGAACCGCCGCCGCTCTTCGCCTCGACGTCGGCGTTCCGCCTGTGGCGTGTCCCGGCGCCGCTGCCGGTCCACGAGGAGGGCGGCGACCTGACGGCGGACCTGAAGCCGTCGCCCGCGCTGTTCACGGCGGCGTTCGATCGCGTGTGGGAAACGCTCAGCCGGCTGTACTACGCCGCGGGCGATCAGTCGCGCGCGTGGCTCGACGCGCGGGACACGTTCCGGCCGCGCGCGGCGGCCGCGGCCTCCGACGAGGCGTTCGAGACGGTGCTGGACGAGATGGTGGCGGCGCAGCCGCTCATCAAGCCGGTGGTCACCTCCAGCGGGGCGGTGATCGTGTCCGGCCATCCCCTGGCGTCCGAGGCCGGCCGGCAGGCCTTCGAGAAGGGCGGCAACATCGTCGACGCGATGATCGCGGTGTCCTTCGCGCTCGGCGTGGTCGAGCCCGAGGCGTCCGGCGTCGGCGGCGACGGGTCGGCCGTGCTCTACCTGAAGGGCATGCAGAAGCCGACGGTGATCGAATACAAGGACATGACGCCGATTCGTGCGACGCCGGACAACCCGGCCATCGTGCGCGACGGGCGCATCGTCGCGGATGGGCCGGCGGCGGCCAACATCCCGGGCGTGGTGGCCGGCCTCGATCACCTGTACCGCCACTACGGCAGCGGCAAGGTGGCCTGGGCGGACCTCGTGGCGCCGGCGGTGACGCTGGCCGACGAGGGCTTCATCCTCGACGAGGCGCTGCCGACGAGCATTGCGGAAGGCCGGCGGTTCCTGGAGAAGTGGCCGGAGGCCGCGAAGATCTACCTGCCGGGCGGCAAGGTGCCGCGCCCCGGTGATCGCTTCTTCAACAAGGATTACGCCACCACGCTGCGCGCCATCCAGAAGGGCGGCGCCGACGCCTTCTACCGCGGCGAGATTGCCAGGCAGATTGCGGCCGACATGGAGGCGCACGGCGGCATCCTGACCTACGCGGACCTGGCGCAGTATCGCGCGATCGAGCGGGAGCCGGTCGCCGGCCACTATCGCGGCCACACGCTCTACGCCGGTGGGCCGCCCGTGTCGACGGGGATCCAGTTGTTCGAGTCGCTGCACGTGCTCGAGCAGTACACGCCGCGGCCCGGCGCGCGCCTGGCCACGGACGCGGACTACTTCCACCACCTGATCGAGGCGTGGAAGGTGCGGGATCCGCTCCGCCGCGTGGCGGACCCCGAGCACTGGCCCGTGGACTACGAGGAGCACCTGACGGCGGCGCACGCGAAGATGCTGTTCGGGAAGATCGATCCGCGCACGGCCTCGCGCTACGAGCGCCAGCCGCCGGAGCCGGCGCCGGGGCGGACGCCGACGGCGCCTACGGTGATCCCGCGCATCTCCACCGGCACGACCTCGTTCGCCGTCGCGGATGCGGAGGGCAACATGATTGCCGTCACGCAGACGCTCAGCACCTGGGGCGGCACGTTCTACGTGTCGAAGGGGCTCGGCTTCCTCTACAACAACCACCTGCGGTCCAACCGCCTGACGCCGGGCGCGTACGGCAGCCTTCTGCCCCTGATGCGCTCGAGCACGGCGAGCGTGCCCACGCTCGTGTTCCAGCGAGGCGAGAACGGCATCGAGGTTCCGCGCCTGGCCGTGGGGTGCGCGGGGAACGCGTGGATCCCCGTCTCGGTCTACAACATCATTACCGGCGTGATCGACGGCGGCCTGGGAGCGCAGCAGGCCATCGAGGCCGCGCGATTCCTGCCGGGCCGCGATCCGTCCGATCCGCTGGACAATGGCGCCCGCGTGGAAATCGAGGATCGCTTTCCGCTGGGCCTGCTCGAGGACCTGCGGGCGCGCGGGCATCGCTTCCAGAAGATCGGGCGCAAGGGCGAGGTCCGCTACGGCTACGCCGCGGCGATCACGGTCGACGTGGCGGGCGGGACCGTCGAGGGCGGTGCGGAGCCGCGCCGCTCCCATGCGGCTGTGGGCGCCGATCGCCGGCCCGGGACGACCGCTCAACAGAATTAGCGTGCGGCGCGCGCCGCCGCGCGCCACAGTGGGAGACTGCATCCGATGCCCCTGATTGAACCCGGAACCCCGGCCCCGCCGTTCTCCCTGAAGGACCAGGCCGGCCGTACGCACACGCTGGCGGACTACGCCGGCCAGCCCCTGGTGCTCTACTTCTATCCCAAGGACGACACGCCCGGCTGTACCAAGGAAGCGTGCGCCTTCCAGAGCAACCTGCCCGACTTCGGCAAGGGCCGCGTGGCGGTGCTCGGCGTGAGCATCCTCGACGAGGCCAGCAAGGCGAAGTTCGCCGCCAAGTACTCGCTGACGTTCCCGCTCCTGGCGGATCCCGGCCACGAGGTCATCGACGCGTACGGCGCCTGGCAGGAGAAGTCGAACTACGGCAAGACCTACATGGGCGTGGCCCGGACGACGTACCTGATCGGCGCGGACGGCGTGGTGGCGAAGCGCTGGGACTCCGTGAAGGTCGATGGACACGTCGAGGACGTGCTCGCATCGGCGCAGGCGCTCTGAGCCCGATCGTCCGGCTGGACGCGCAAGGCGGACGGCCGTGATCACAGACGACACCGGCGCCCGGCCATCGCGCGCGGAACTCCGGCTTCACGTGCAGGGGATGGACTGCGCGGACGAGGCGTCCCTCGTGCGCCACGTCCTCGCCGTGCCGGGCATCCTGGCCGTCACCTTCGACCTCGTCGGCCGTCGCGTGGACGTGGTCCACGATCCATCCATCATCGACAGGGACCGGATCGTCGCGCTGGTCACCGCGACCGGGCTCGGGGCGCACACGCATGCGCGCGGCGAGCACGTCCACGACGATCACCACGTGCACGGCCATGCGGCCCACGGGCGCGCCGGGACGTGGTGGGCGATCGCGAGCGGGACGGCCATGGCGGTGGCGTGGGGCATCGACGCGTGGCATGCCGACACGTGGACCGAGGCCGTCTTCGGCCACGATCATCTGGCGGCCGGTCACGTACACGACCCCGGATCCATGGCGGCCTACGGCGCGGCCATCGCGCTGGGCCTGGCGCCGATGCTGCCCCGCGCGCTGGTGTCGCTGCGCCACCTGCGGCTGGACATGCACGTCCTCGTCTGCATCTCCGCGATCGGTGCCGCGGCGGTGGGGCAGTGGGCGGAGGGCGCCGCCGTGGCCGTCCTCTTCGCGCTGGCGCACCTGATGGAAGCCTGGAGCATCGAGCGCGCGCGCGTGGCCGTCAGCGATCTGGTCGGGCACGAGCCCGGGTGGGGCGAGGAAGCGGATGCCGGGTCGGCCGGCGTGGAGCGATGGATCGAGCGCTTCGCGGCGGTGTACACGCCGCTCGTCACCGTGTCCGCGGTCACGCTGGCCGTGCTGCCGCCGCTGTTCGACGGTGACTGGGGCACGTGGTTCTATCGAGGGTTGATCTTCCTGGTACTCGCCTGTCCCTGCGCGCTCGTCATCTCCACGCCGGTAACGGTCGTGGCGGCGCTCGCGTCCGCGGCACGCCGCGGCGTGCTGTTCAAGGGCGGCCTGGCGCTCGAGCGTGCCGCCGGTGATGCGCCCGCGGCGCTCGCCAGCCGGGATGTCGTCCTCATGCCGGGGGCCGGCGCCGACGCCGCGCCGTTTGCCGGCGCGCACGCGCGCCGCGCGATGAACGTCATCCGCCAGAACGTGGCGCTCGCCCTGGCCACCAAGCTCGCGTTCCTCGTCTCCGCCGTGTTCGGCGCCGCGCCGCTGTGGCTGGCGGTCCTCGCGGACACCGGCGCGACAGTGGCCGTGACCATCAACGGGCTCCGGCTGCTCCGGGCGAAGTGACGCCGGGCCGAGCGGCAGCGGCGGAAGACGTGAGCGGCACCCTGCACGCGGTGCCGCGGAGCGCCCGACCGCCAGCCGCCGGATGGTCTCGCCCGAATCAGGACGACGCTGGGGTTGCTCGAAGAAGCCCTGGGCAAGCACGTGATCAGCGCGGCGCCTTCGGCAGGCTGATCAGGTTCGCGAACAGCCGGTACGCGCCGGGCACGCCGGCCGGCAGCTGCCGGAACCACGCGTAGGACGTGTAGACGTACCGGCCCTTGCCGATCTCCGCGTAGAGCTCGCCGCCGTTGTTGGGCGGCTCCCCGGGGTCCCCGGCCTCGAGCAGCGGCGTGTACCGCGCATCGAACGTGGAGAAGCTGTACAGGTTGCGCTCCTGCACCCAGCCGTCGAAGTCCTGTGCCGCAATCGCATTGGGGAAGCGGAACCGCGGATGTCCCGGCTGCAGGATCCTGACGGCCGCGCGCTCGTCCGTCACGCGCGCGCCGATCTCGCCGGGGAACGGCGCGAGCCCGCGATAGTCCCCCTGCTGGTACTGCACGATCAACGTGCCGCCGTCCTCCATGTACTGCCGGAGGCGTCCGGTGGCCGCGACGAAGTCCGGACGCGCCTCCGACGCGCGCACGCCGACGACGATGGTGTCGAAGGCGGAGAGGTCGCCGGCCGAGAGCCTCTCGCTGTCGATGAGCGTGACCGGTACGCCGAGGCGCCGGATCGCGTCCGGCACCTGGTCTCCGCTGCCCATGATGTACCCGACGTTGACGGAGGCCACGGTGAGATCGAAGGCCTCGACGCGCGCGACCGCCGGCGTGTACAGCCGGTGTGTCTGGATGTGCGGATACGCGATGGTCTGCTCGTCCTCGGTGTAAGTGGTCTCGCCGATCCGCGCGCGGGCCCGAATTTCGAACCGGCCCGCCGGTACCGGAGCGGGCGCACGTACCAGGAACGAGGCGGCGGTCCGCTCCCCGTGGTCCAGCGAGAACGGCGCGCTGGCAGGGGAGACCGTCCAGCCTGCCGGCACGTCGAGCGCGACGGTCCCGCTGACGGGCTGCCGGCTCTGGCTGGCCACACGGACGCTGATGGCGCGCTCCTGCGGCGCGGTCCCGGACGGCACGACGAGCAGGCGCGAGTCGAGGCCCACGGCGACGACGGGGACGACCTGCACCTCGCGGCGGATCTCGCCCCGGATGCGATCCGCGTACCGGTAGGTGACGGGACGCACCAGCTCGAACTCCACGCCGGCCACCTGCACCCGCACGCGTCCGTGCAGGAGCGAGGGCGCGAACGGGGCGCCGGCGGGGCTCCCGGCCGGCCACTCAAAGCGATCGCCGGTCCGCGGCCGCGCGAGCCAGTACGGCGTGGTGAGCGGCGCATCCGCAGGCGCTTCGGCACGAAAGGTTGCGGCGGCCGTTGGCGTCTCGCGGAAGAAGCGCGCGAACGGGTTGCTGGTGTCCTCCTGCGGCGGGGGCCCCGGCGCAATCGTCCAGCCCGCCGGGCCGTCCACATGGGCCTCGCCGACGATGGCCCTGGAGTCCAGGGCGACGAACGTGCGGACGGTGACGGACACCGCCTCGCCCGGCGTGAGCGTCTCCGCGCTGGCGAGCGGGTCGAGCGTGATGCCGGCGGCCATCGCCATCGCCTCGATGTAGTCGTGCTCCTTGAAGGCGAGGAGGAAGTCCGCTTCCGCGCGGGCCGCCGCGGGCGCGTCGAGCGTTCGCGCCCGCTCGCGCGCCGTACGCGTGGCCGTCAGGCCGCGCGCCAGCGACGGCAGGATGCCGGCCGGCGTGCGCGCATCGTAGACGCGCGCCGCTTCCGCCGCCGCGGACTGCATCGCCTGGAGCTGGACGTCCAGCGACCCGGCAGGCAGCCCCGCGATAGCGGCCAGCCCCGTCACGGAGGTGTCGATGCCGGCGAAGAGGCTCGTCTCGATGGACGCCGGCGGCGCCGCGCCGGGCGTGATCAGCCGGAGCGCGGACTGCTGCGGACCGAGGAGCTCGATGGAGCCCATCTCCTGGGACTTGTGCTGACTGCGTCCTTCCCACGCGATCTCCGCATAGGAGCGTCCGATGACCGGGTCGAACCGGCCCGTGGCCAACTCCGTCGTCGGCGGGCGTGACGCGTCCGGCCTGAAGCCCTGGCCGACGTACAGTTTCCTGGCCTGCCAGGGCCGGAGGCCTTCGGCGATCTGATCCGGGAACTGCGCGGGGTCGGCGGCCGCGGCGAAGGCCAGCGGCGTGAGCGCGCCGGCGAGCTGGTGCTGCCCGTGCCCGTCGGCCGGCGTGCCGGAGAAGCGCGAGGCGATGACCAGCGGACGGTACTGCCTGATCACGCGGACCATGTCGCCGAGCACGTCCTGGCGGCCCCACTTGTCGGCCGCCTCCTCGAGGGTCTTCGAGAAGCCGTAGTCCATGGCCGTCGTGAAGAACTGCTCGCCGCCGTCGAGGCGCCGTGCCTGGAGCAGCTCCTCCGTCCTGATGACGCCCAGGGCCTCGAAGAGCTCCGTGCCGATGATGTTCTGGCCGCCCTCGCCGCGGTTGAGCGACAAGTACGCGACGCGCGCTCCATCGCCCCGCGCCACCGCCGCAATCAGACCGGAGTCCTCATCGTCGGGATGGGCGCCGGTGTGCAGTGCGCTGGCCGTGGACTGCAGGCGTGTGAGGAGGAGCGTCAGGCCCGACGCGCCGCGATTGTAGAGGGGAGGAACCTGCGCGCCCGCTGACGCAAGCGCGATGACGATGAGGATGAGGCTCAGGGGGAGGAGGTGTTTCCGCATACCTGAGAGCATCGTACCATTCACCCCGCCCCCGGGCCCGCGAAGGGACCGGAGGCAGGGTGGATGGCCTGTGTCGGGCCGGTCTACGGCTGCCGCTTCTGCCGGCGCTCCCGGGCGGACTCTGCGCGGGCCTTCTGCCGCGCGTCGGCCGCGGCCCGCAGCTCCTTCACCTTCGCCTGCTGCTCCGCCGTCAGGAGGGCGAAGACCTGCTGGTTGACGTTGGCGCGGAGCACGGCCGCGTCGGCCTGCACCGCCGCGATGTCCGCGCTCTTCGCGCGGATGGCGGCCTCGTCGACCACGTCCGCCGTCATCAGGGCGTCGAGGCCCTGGTGGGCGGTGCGCATGCGCTCGCCGATCTCGCGGAGCGCCGTCTGCTGCGCCTGCATCACGCCGCGGACCTGCTCGCGCTGGCCGTCCGTCAGGTCCAGTTGCCGGAACCAGCGGCCCATGTCGCCGAGCAGGCCCGGCCCGCGCCCGCCCGGGAAGCCGCCGGGTCCGGGACCCAGGCGGCGCATCTCCGTGCCGCGCCCCTGGCCCTGGGCCGAGAGCATCGGCGCGATGGCCGCCGCCGACAGGGCTGCAATCCCTGCCGCTACCGTCATTCTCTTCATCGTTCTGGTCATCGGGGTCTCCTTCCTCCGCTGCTTGATCCATGAGACGGGACAGCGGTGACACGGGGATGGCCGGGGTGTGACAAGTCTGTGGCGGCCCGGCCCGCGCGGTGCGCGGCGTCCCGGGATGTGGTACGACTGGGGCATTGCGCGGGCGCACCCGCGGCCGGAATCGCATGGCACATGTGTTGATAGTCGAAGACGACGAGCATATCCGGGACCTGATCGCGCTGCACCTGGGCCTGGAGGGACACGAGACCACCCTGGTGGCGGACGGACGGGAAGCCCTCACGCGCGTGATGGCCGATGCCGTCGACCTGGTGGTGCTGGACATCATGCTGCCGGGGGTGGACGGCATCACGATCTGTCGTGCCCTGAGACGGTCCGGGCCCAACCAGGACGTGCCCGTCCTGATGCTCACCGCGCGCCGCGAGGAGAGTGACAAGGTCCTCGGCCTCGAGAGCGGGGCTGACGACTACCTCTCCAAGCCGTTCGGCGTGCGCGAGCTCGTGGCCCGCGTCCGCGCGCTGCTCCGGCGCCCGCGCGCGTCGCAGCTGGCCGCCGGGGGCGAGGCCGGCCTGCCCGGGGAGCGGCCGATTCACGTCCACGGCATCGAGATCGACCCCGCGCGCCGGCGCGTGCGCGTGCGCGGCGACGAGGTGGAGCTGACGGCGCAGGAGTTCCGCCTGCTGCACCTCCTGGCCTCCCACCCGGGGATTGTCTTCAGCCGTGAAGCGCTGCTGTCGCGCGTGTGGCCGGATCACACCTACGTCACGCCGCGCAGCGTCGATACCCTCGTCAAGCGCCTGCGCCGCCGCGTGGAGGTCGAGCCTGCGGATCCGCAGCTCGTGCTCACCATCTGGGGCAGCGGCTACAAGTTTGCCGATGTCTGAGCGCCGCTGGTTCCGCAGCCTCTATTGGCGCATCGCGCTCGTCTTCATCGTCCTGCTGGCGGTGATGCTCGTGGCGCAGGCGGCGTCGTTCGTGTGGATTGCGATTCGCACGGAAGGCGGCGCGCCGGAGCGTGTGGGCCGGGAGTTCGCGGAGCTGGTGGCGACGGACTTCGAGGCGGAGCTCGCGGCAAACCCCGCGATCGACCTGCGTGCCTACGCCGCCGAGCGGCTGGGTGAGCTGCACCGCCCGGCGTTCGTCGTGCTGCGCGACGGGACCATCGTGTCGCCGCCCGGCGTGCAGGCGCCGCCCGGACTCGAGCGCTTCGCCGAGTTCGGCGCGAGGCGCCGGCCATTCGGCCCCCCGCCCGGTGCGCCCGGCACCGGCCCGCGTGCGCGCCGTCCGCGCGAGGACGGCAGCCGCGTCGGGCCCCCGCCCATGTTCGGCCCGCGGCGACTGGCCATGGCGCCGGTGCGCTTCGATGGCCAGACGGTGGCGTTCGTCTTCGTGTCCCCGGCCGTGGGCGCTCGCCGCATCGCGGAAGTACTCGGTCCCTGGGTCTCCATCGGCGCCCTGCTGCTGCTTGTCGGCGGGACCGCCGTCGCGGCCCTGCTCGTCTTCCGGCCGGCCCACGCGCAGCTGCGCGCACTGGAGGCGGCGGCGCGCCGATTCGGCGAAGGCGATCTCGATGCCCGGGCTCCGGCCGCCGGCGGCGACGAGGTCGCTGCCGTCGGGCTGGCCTTCAACCGGATGGCGGCGGATCTTGCCGCGCGGCAGGAAGAGCTGGCCGCGGAGGACCGCGCGCGCCGGCAGTTGCTGGCCGATGTCTCGCACGAGCTGATGACGCCGCTCACGGCCATCCGCGGCTATGCCGAGACGCTCACGCTGCCGCAGTTCGGTCCGGCCTCGGCCGAAGGGCAGCGCTACGTGCGCATCATCGAGGAGGAGGGCGTGCGGATCGAGCGGCTGGTCGGCGACCTGCTGGATCTCGCGCGGTACGAAGCAGCCGGCGTCTCGCTCGTCACCGAGGAGGTGGCCGTGGCCGATCTCTTCGATCGGGTGGCCGCGCGCCACGGGCAGTCCGCGCTCGAGCAGGGCGTCGTGCTCGACGTGCAGCGGCCGGACGAGACGCTGACCATCGTGGCCGATCCGGGACGGATGGAGCAGGCGCTGCAGAACCTCGCGTCGAACGCGCTCGGCCACACGCCGCCGGGCGGACGCGTGACGCTGAGTGCCGTGCGCGAGGGCGGCCGCACGCTGCTGCGCGTGGCCGACACGGGCGCCGGCATTCCCGCGGAGCACCTGCCGCGCATCTTCGATCGGTTCTACAAGGCCGATCCGTCGCGCGCCGCGGGCGGGTCGGGACTCGGGCTCTCGATCGTCAGGGCGATTGTCGAGCGCCACGGCGGACGCGTGACGGCACGGAGCACGCCCGGCACGGAGACCGTCTTCGAGATCGCGCTCTGACCGCGGCCGCGGGATGCGTCAGGCGACGGGCGCGTCCGTTGCCGGCGCCTGGGGCTCGTGCGCCGCGTGCAGCAGCCCGGAGAAGATGCCCTGCAGCAGCGTGGTCTCGTCCGCGAGCACGTCGAAGAGCTCGCCCCGGTTGAAGCGGAGCGCCGTGCCATGGGTCGCGGCCTCCACCTTCGCGCCGAGCGTCTTGCCGGCGAACACCTGATACAACCCGATGATGTCCCCGGAGTCCGCGCTCCGGGTCGTGCCCCGGGCGTCGGTGACGGTGAGCGTCCCGGTCAGCACCGCGATCAGCGCGCCGTCCACGCCGCTCAGGGCGTGGCCGGCCTTGAACGTCAGGGGACGCGCGATGGCCGCCAGCCGCAGCAACTGGGCGCCTGTCGCGCCCGCGAGGAGCGGGCTCTCCTGGAGCAGCAGGACCCGATCGACCGGCTGCAGGCCGGCCTCGACACGGCGGGCGACAGCGGGATCGAGGTTGCCCCGCGTCAGGACGCGCGCGGAGACGTCCGGGCGCCTGTCGACGAGCCACCGGAAGATGCCCTCGGCCAGTTCCACGTTCTCCGCGAGGAGCGACAGGAAGGCCTCGGTCGGAATCGACAGGCAGACGGAGGACTCCAGCGCCGTGATCGTGGAGTGCATCGGCCGCCCCTCGAGGATCTCCTCGAAGCCGAGCGGCGTGGGCGGCCCGGCGGTGGCGGTGCTCCCGTCGCCATCGACCTGCAGGCTGCCGTCGAGCAGGAACTGCAGCGTGGCCGGCGTGGTGCCGCGCTCGTAGACGATGCGGCCCCGCTCGTGCCGCACCTGCTCGCCGAGCCCGGCAATGCGGAACAGTTCGTCGACGGACGTGAAGTCGAAGAGCGGCAGCGGACGCAGGCGGTCGGCGAGCTCGACGGCGGGCAGCGGCTCCTGCCACAACTGGCGCCGGCGCTCCGCCGGCATCCGGGACGCGGCCAGGGCCCAGGAGGCCGCCTCGAAGACGAACCAGTCGCGCGGGTCCCGGTGGCCGAGCAGGTGCTCGAGGTCGCCGGTGAGCGACCACATCTTCCGCTCCTCGACGACGTGGATGGCCGCGGCGGCAATGGTCTGGTTCTCGTCGTGCACGAGCTGCGCGAGGGTGTCCTCCACGTCGCGCGGCCGCGTCTTGTAGATGACGTTGCCCTTGCGCACGCGCTCCTCGGCCGGCATGTCCTCGATGAGCAGCATCACGCGCTTGCGCACCTCCCCCGACAGCAGGTTGTCGAGGTACTCGATGGCGCCGGAGCGCGTCCGCGCGTCCGCCACCCTGAGCGACGTGGCGACGGCGGCGATGTCCGACGGCGGGTGGACGAGGCCGAGCAGCTGGAACATCCGCTCGGTGGCGCGTTCGCGCTTTTCCTCGAGGGCGCGCGCGAGGAGGCACGTCCGATCCAGTCCGCCGATGACGAAGAGGTTGGTGTAGAGCGTGAGGGCGCTGAACGCGCGGCCGACCTCCGCGATGACGTGGCGTTCGATGACCGCGGCGTCCACGCCGATCTCCGGCCGGTCCCGCCGCATGTGTTCGAGGGCCCTGACGGCCTTGTAGCGCAGGAAGCCGTCCGGGTCCTCCAGCGCCTTGACGAGGGTCTGCACCGAGGCGGCCGAGGGCAGGCGCGCGAGCGTGCCCGGCACGTGCCGGCGGACCCACAGATCCTCGTCCCGATCCGCGATGAAGTAGCTGAGCGGGGCAACGACCGCGTCGCCGTAGCCCACGATGACGTTGCGGGCCGCGCCCTTGAGCCGGCGGTTGCGCAGCAGCGTGACCAGCGTCGGCAGGAACAGGAAGTCGTCGCCGCCGATGGTCCCGGCGCTGTTGACGGCCGCACGGGCCACCAGGTAGTTGTCGTCGTACAGCAGCGGCACGAGCAGCGGGCGGAAGCGCGGGTTGCCGACGAGGCCCAGCGCGCGCGCCACCTGCCTCCGCAGCGGCGCCGCCGACTCGCGCGTGTCCGCCGACAGGCGGCGGAACGTCTCCTCCGCGCGGTCCACGTCCGCCGGCACGTCGCTCGCGGCCAGCGCCGCGGCGGCCGTCACGGCCAGGTTGGGATCGGCGTGATCCAGGTAGGGCCGCATGACGTCCACGGCCGCCTGGCCGCGCAGGGTGGCGAGCGCCCGGGCGGCCGCCAGGCGCACCTCGCCGTCCTCGTCCTGGAGCGCCCGCTCGACGCCGGGGAGCCACCGGCTTGCCGCTTCCTCACCCGTGTAGCGGGCCACGCGCAGCGCCCGTGCCCGCACCTCCGCCGAGTCGTGCCGGAGCAGCAGCGGGGTCACGAGCTGGCGCTTGTCGAGCGCGTCCAGCATGTCGATGGCATAGAGCACGCGGCGCGGCTCGGGGTGGGAGAGCTCCGTCAGGAGCGTCTCGATCGACGTCAGGTCCGCGGAGTCCAGCCGGACGTCGGCCGGATGCACGTCCTGCTGCTCGATGCTGCGGCGGAACGCCTTCATGTACTCCCGGCGTGCCGTCAGGGCGAACGCGCCCCACAGCGCCATCATCGTCAGGCTGGCGTAACTGAGCTGCCGCCAGTCGAGATCCAGGCCCCATTCCTGCACGAGCACCAGCAGCAGCAGGGCGCCGAGGCCCTTGGCGATGCGGTCGACCGTGACGTCGATGAACGGCTTGGCCTGGTACTTGATGTCGACCGGCAGCGGCAGGAACAGGATCTCCCGCGTCGTCTTGTCGACGGTGTAGCGGAGCGACGTGTCCATGATCCGCGCGAGGCCGGCGGTCCAGAGCGCCCCGTTCATCAGCATCAGCAGGCCCGTCGCGCTGTCGATGACCGGCAGGATCATCAGGGCGAAGCCGATGCCGAGGTACCGGTGGATGCGGCTCGTCAGCAGCACCTGGATCAGGAAGCCGATCATCGACAGGTAGGCGGTGATCTGCGCCAGGAACGCCGTCACCGCATCCACGTTGGCCGCACCCTTGGCCTCGGCGGCGGCCATGTTGAGCTGCTGCTCGATGATGGCCGCCCCGATGGCGGCGAAGCCGATGACCATCGCGATGGTCTGCAGGTGGCGGGACGAGCGCAGGAGGCGGATGGCCTCCGAGCCGCTGACGGCCGCCTCCTCGCCGGTCCGGCTGGCGTCGCTCCGCCCGGCGTCCGGCTCCCGCCGCACCAGCAGCGCGACGACGGCCGTGCACACGGCGAGCGTCGCGGCGCTGACGAGCAGCACGGCGTTGGTGCCGATGCGTTCCACCACGCTGGACGTCAGCGCGGCGCCCGCGAAGCCGCCGAGGCTGGCGCCCGCGCCGATGAACCCGAAGACGCGCTTGGCCTGCCGCGGATCGTAGACGTCGTTGGCCAGCGTCCAGAACTGGCTGATGAGGAGGATGCCGGTGATGAGGCCGAACAGGTAGAAGCCCACGGCCACGCCGCGGTTGTCCGGCAGGCCGGCGAACGCCAGATAGAACGCGGCCATCAGACCCGCGATGCCGCCGATCGTGACGGGGATCATCCAGCGCCGCGGCACGACCGCAATCGTGCGCGTGTAGGTCTGCATGATGAGCCCGATGACGATGCCCGCCCCGAACTGGATCCAGGGCAGGTTCTCCGCGCCCAGCCGCTCGATGAACAGGCCGCGCGTCACCGGCTTGATCATGTTGTAGCCGGCCATGGCGAGGAAGGAGTAGAGGAACATCAGCAGCACCGTGGTGCGTTCACCCTCGCGGAGCTGCACGACCGGGCCGAGGAGGCGGGCGATCACTCGCGCATCTTACCCTAAGGTAAACTCACCGGTATTCCCTCCGGCACTGCATGGCGGCCCTGATCGAACGCACCTTCGGCATGAACGCCAGGGAGCTCCGGCTCGCCCTGCCGCTCTTCACCTACCTGTTCCTGACCATGGCCGGGACCGTGGCCAGCAAGGCGGCGCGGGATGCGCTGTTCCTCGATCGCTACCGGGCGGTCGATCTCCCCTACGCCGACATCGCCATCGCCCTGCTGGTCGGCGTCGTCATGTCTGTCTACATTCGCGCCGGCGAGCGGCTCAACCTCCGGAACCTGCAGGTCGTCAGCCTGCTGGCGTTTGCCGTGTCCGCGCTGGGGCTGTGGTGGTGGGCGACCGTCGACGAGCGCGAGAGCGGCTCCCTGTTCCTGATCATCTACGTCTGGGTCGGCGTCCTCTCCGTCCTGGGCCCGGCGCAGGTCTGGACCCTGGCCAACGTGGTGATGACCACACGGGAGGCCAGGCGATCGTTCGGCCTCATCGGGAGCGGCGCCATCCTCGGGTGGATTGTCGGCGGGGCGTCCACCCGGCTGGCCGTCGGCGAGTACGGCACCGAGGTGATGCTGGCCCTCACCTCCGCCGCGCAGGTCGTCTGCGCGGGCCTGGTCCTGCAGATCTGGCGCGGCCGGCCGGCCAGTGTCCGGAACGACAGACCGGCCTCGCGCCCCGAGTCCTCGGGGGGGCTGCTGGAGGCGCTGGGCGTGCTGGACGGATCGCGGTACCTCCGGGCCATTGCCGCCGTCATCCTGTTGTCATCGCTCGCCACGACCGTCGAGGCGTGGCAGTTCAAGGCCATCGCCAAGGCCGCCATTCCGGACACCGACGAGCTCGCCATGTTCTTCGGGACCTTCAACATGGCGGCAGGCGTGGCTTCGCTGGCCGTGCAACTGGTACTGACCGGGCGCGTCCTCCGGCGCGGCGGCGTCGGCATCACGCTCTTCATCGTCCCCGTGGCGCTGTTCGCGACGTCGGTCGGCGTCCTGGTGACCGGCACGCTGATTGCGGCGACCCTGCTCCGTGCGAGCGACCAGGTCCTGCGGTACTCGATCGACAAGGCGACGGTGGAGCTGCTCTACCTCCCCGTACCGGCCGGACAGGTCTTCGGCGTCAAGTCGTTCATCGATACCGTGATCTACCGGATGGGTGACGGCCTGGGCGGCGCCCTCATCCTGCTGTTCGCGACGACGCTCGGGTGGTCGGCCGTGCAGATGGCCTGGGTCTGTCTCATCCTGATTGCGGGCTGGATGGTGGCGGCCTCCGTCGCGCGCCGCGAGTACGTCGAGAACCTCCAGGTGGGCATCCACCAGCACCGCGTGGATGCCGAGCGCGCCTCGGCCCCGGTCATCGAGCGCGCGGCGTCCGACCTGCTGACGGCGCAGTTGAACGGCGAGACCGACGAGATCGTGTACGCGCTCAGCCTCTTCGAGATCGCGCACGACAGGAAGGTCCACCCGGCCGTGCGCGGCCTCCTGACGCATGCGTCGCCGGAGGTCCGCCGCCGGGCGCTGGCGCTGCTGTCGCGCGCCGCCGACCAGAGCGTGACCGACGAGGTGCAGCAGATGCTGCGGGACCCGGACCTCGAGGTCCGCACCGAGGCGCTGCTCTACCTCACCGAGCACAGCAGCCTGGACCCGCTCGCGCGCATCGAGTCGGTGGGGGACTTCGAGGACTTCTCCATCCGCGCGTCGATGGTGGCGTTCCTCGCCCGCCCGGGACGGGCGCAGAATGCCGAGGCGGCGCAGCTGATGCTCGCGAAGATGGTGGACGAGCGGGGCCCCGCGGGCCGCCGGACCCGGCTGGAAGCCGCGCGGCTGCTGGCCTTCCTGCCGGATCTCTTCGATCGCGAGGTGCGCCTGCTCCTCCAGGACGAGGATCCCGACGTCGCGCGCGAGGCGATTACGGCGGCCGGCCGCCTGCGCAAGCGGATGTACGTCGGCCGCATCCTCGAGCGCATGGCCGAGCCCCGGCTCGTGCCGGCGGCGGTGGAGGCCCTGGCGGCGTTCGGCGACCGCATCGTGGGGACGCTCCGCGATTCCCTCGTCGACGCGGACATCCCCCCGGAGGTGCGCCGCGAGATCCCGGACGTGCTGCTGGCCATCGGATCGCGGGCCGCGCAGGCGGTCCTGACCGAGAGCGTCCTGGACCGGGACGTCGTGCTGCGCTACCGCTGCATCTCGGCGCTCAACAAGCTGAGCCAGCTGCACCCCGAGCGGCCGGTGGACCGGAAGATCATCGAGTCCGTGCTCGCGGCGGAAATCATGGGCCACTACCGGTCCTACCAGGTGATGGGGACGCTCTCGTCCTCGCTGCGGGATGCGGCCAATCCCGTGTGGCAGGGGATCGAGGAGTCCCTGCAGAAGGAGCTGGAGCGGATCTTCCGCCTGCTCAAGATGCTGTACCCGGGACACGACCTGCACAGCGCCTACGTGGGCCTGCAGTCGACCGATCCCAACGTGCGCGACAACGCGCTCGAGTTCCTGGACACCGTGCTTCCGCCGCAGATCCGCGGCGTGCTGATTCCGCTGCTCGACCAGAACGTGACGCACGAGGCGCGTATCGCGGCGGCGGACCGGTTGCTGGGCTCGCCGCTCAGCGGCCGCGAGGAGGCCGTCGAGGTCCTCACGACGAGCGAGGACCCGTGGCTGCGATCCTGCGCGGCCTACGCGATTGGCGAGCTGAAGCTGGCGCGCTTTGCCGATGTCCTGGACAGGTGGGCGGTCGATGCCGACCCGCTGCTGCGGGAAACGGCACGGGAGGCCCGGCAGAAGGTGAAGGACGCCGCCGCGCATCCCGGCGGGACCGGGGTGCTGTAAGGGGGGCTTTGGGCTTCAGGCTCTGGGCTCTAGGCTCTAGGCTTTGGGCTTTGGGTACGCCGGCGCCTGATCGATGGGCGGCAGGATGGCGTCCGCGGCCGGCGAGTCCGGCCACCGCGGCACGGGCGCCGCGACGTAGCCGGCGTGCGCGAGCGTGCGCTGGAAGAGCGCCGTCTGCGACGCGGCAAACAACAGGCGCACGGCCACGCGCAGGACGATGTAGGCCTGACCGATGGCGAAGGCGAGCAGCGCGTGGCCGGCGCCGGGGGCGACGACGAAATAGAGTCCGACGACCCCGAGCCACGCCAGCATGTTGAGCAGGTACAGGCCGGCGGCCTGGCGCGCGTGCCGCCGTGCGAAGCGGGCGCCGGCCGCGAGGGCCCCGAGCATGCTTCGACGATCCTCCACGACCGCGCGGATCTTCGCGTAGTCGAACACGAGGTTGACGCCCGCGACCACGGCGCCGAAGGCGAGGTAGAGCACGCTCCGGTACAGGAACGCCGTTCGCTCCACGGTGAGGTCGCGCGTCCACGCGGGGTAGACCGTGTCGAAGAGCCACTCGTGCAGGCTCACGAAGAGCGCGGCGTAGACACCGGCCGCGATGACCCCGAGGCGCAGGAAGCGCCAGAACCACACGCCGCAGGCGGCGAAGAAGCCGTGCGCGCCCACGGGCCGGTCCCGCGCGAGCCGATCCAGGACGCCGCCGGCCAGGAACATCGCGACGAGCACCTGCGCGGCCACGAGCGCCGCGAGAACGGGGGCGAGCGTCCGGCCGTCCGCCAGGTGGCTGACGTTCTGCAGCACGGCGGCGAAGCCGATGATGGCGGGCACGAACGTCTGGCCGATCCCGGACGCCTGCGCGAGGAACTCGTTCCACCAGTCGAAGTTGACGCCGCGCGCGGCGGTGTCCGCCATGAGGCTGGCGCCGAGATGCCCGGCGATGACGCCGTGCAGGACCAGCGCCGCCGGCAGCGCCACGAGGAACGTCGAGAGCCAGAGGCCCGCGATCAGCCACGGCGCACGCCGCACGCGGCCCGACCCGTCGAGGAATGCACCTACGGCGCTCATACGAAGAACGACCACGTCAGGAGCAGGTCCTGCAGCCACACCAGCCAGTGCAGCGTCCACCGGTCCGCGGCGGCCTCGGCCTGCGGCGCCAGCGTGAGGCTGTTGTTCGTGTAGTTGACGTCCAGCAGCAGCACGCGATCGGGATCGACCTCGAGGGAGACGGCGCGTGCCGGCCCCTCGTATCGGTAGACGTGCCACCGCTCGCGGCCGTCCCAGCGTTCCCGCACCGCCTCGCCGTCCGCGAACCGCACGACGACGTCCACCGGGAAGATGGCCTCGCCCAGCCGGCGCACGACGGCCGTCGTCCGGAAGACGCCCTCCGTGGTGCGGACGCCGAACGCGGGGTCGTCCCCACTCCCGTTGCCCTCGAAGAACCCGCGCTCGGTGGCCGGCCCTGTGTCCAGGCGCTCTGCCGCGTAGTCGAAGGTGTTCGAACTCCGGTGGACCTGGTCGAAGAACCAGGTCAGATCTTCCCCGGTTTCCTCGCTGATGGCGTCGAAGAAGTCCTGCGGCGCGGGGTGCCGGAAGCGCCAGCGGTGAAAGTAGGTGGCGAGCGCCTGGCGGAAGCGGTCCCATCCGACGTGCCGTTCGAGGGTGTGGAGCCACAGCGCGGTCTTGCTGTAGGTCAGGTCCGCGTGCGTGCCGGGCCAGTAGCGGTAGCTCGGCGTCTCCGGGCGGTCGCGTTCCGCGGACCGCCGGTAGCCGTTCAGGCCGTTGCCGTCGGTGGCCCGCGAGAGCGGGATGTCGCGGAACTGCCAGGGGACGAACCCGCCGAAGAAGCGCTCGACGCGGTAGTTGGGTGTGAAGACCTCGGCCTGGACGCGCTCTTCCGAGTAGGTGTTGAGGCCCTCGTCCATCCAGGCGTCGTTGACCTCGTTGTTCGCGACCATCCCGTACCAGAACTGGTGCCCCGCCTCGTGGACCGTGACGGACTCCGGCTGGTTGGACCCGCGCGGCGCCAGCCACCGCGTGCCGGCGGTGAAGATCGTCGGGTACTCCATGCCGCCCGACCCGCTCTGCCAGGCCGGATCGACGATGGTGATCTGCGGGTACGGGTACGCGCCGTACCACTCGCCGTAGTAGCGGAGGGCGGCGGCGGTGGCGGTAAAGTGCCGGTCCTCCTGTCCGCGGTGCTCGGGCTGGAGCAGCAGGCGCATCTCCACGGGCGGGAGCCCGGCGTGCTCGAACGTCCGCACGTGCTCCGTGAAGTCCGGGCTCGTCGTCCAGGCGAAGTCGTGGACATCGTCCTGCGCGTAGCGATGCACCGTGGCGCCGTCGGCGGTGTCGGTCCGCGAGACCTGCCGGCCCGTGGCGCCGAGCGTCCAGCCCTGCGGCACCGTCAGGCGGACGTCGTAGCGGCCGAAGTCCGCGTAGAACTCCGTGTTCGCGAAGAACTGCTGCGCGTTCCATCCGGCCGGTTCGAAGACCCCGATCTTGGGGAACCACTGCGCGATGAAGAAATAGCGGCCGACCACACCCGTCCGCGAGAAGGTCCGCGGCACCTGCGCGCGCCAGGCCACGTGGAGACGCAGCGTGCCGCCAGGCGGGACGGCCGCGGGCAGGTCCGCGTAGGCGAGCGATCGGTCGGCGGCATTCTGATCGCCGGGCTGGATGTAGCGGAAGCCCGGCAGGAGATCCGCGCCGGCGGATCCGTCCGGGTTGACCTGCCGGAGTTCGGTGATGACCTGCCAGCCGTAGTCGGCCGGCGGCCTGTCCAGCATCTCCCCGGCGGTGCCCGCCAGGGCCCGTTGCCGCAGCCACGTGGACTCCGTTGTCCGCCAGGCGTTCCAGTACAGGTGCAGCCGGATGGAATAGGCGGGGATCTCCCCGGGGTTCCGCCAGGTGATGACCTCCGTCCCGGTGAGCGTGTGCGTGTCGGGGTCCAGCGTGGCGTCGATGCTGTAGCTCGCGGTCTGCGGCGCCATCCCGCCCGCGGGCGCGGGCGGCGAGATGACTGCGCGGTCCGCGGGAGCCTCCACGGGTTGTGCGCGGAGCGTGGGCCCGTGGGTTCCGGCGGCCGCGAGCCAGAGAGCCGCTGCCAGCCAGGCAGCGCGTCGAAGGTTCATCAGGTACCGGTTTTCATTCTATGCCGCAATATAATCGCCTCGCCGTGACTCCGGGGCGAGCCCCCGATCACCTGGTTGCGCAGGATAAGCTACGCCCATGAGCCCCACACGCCGCGAGTTCGTCCGCACCTCCAGCGCCGCCGCCATGGCCCTGGCCGCGCTCGGCATCCCGGATGACGTCTGGGCCCTCCAGGACGGCGAGGAGCCGGTGACCTTTACCGACTACACGCCGGCCTTCCGCATCGAGGCGGAGAAGGCGAACCCCACCGTGCGCTGCGTCGACCTCCGGAACCTGACGACGTGGGAGACGCCGAACGACGCGTTCTACACGTTCCACCAGACGATCACGCCGGAGGTGGACGCGGGGACGTTCCGCCTGCGCATCGGGGGCCAGGTGGAGCGTCCGCGCGAGCTGACGCTGGCCGAGATCATGGCGCGGCCGGGGCGCCGCGACGAGGCGGTGACGCTCGAGTGCTCCGGCAACTCCACGCGGCCGACGCGCATGGGCGGGCTCCTCAGCAACGGGGTGTGGACGGGCGTGCCGCTGGCGCCGCTGCTGGAGGAGTGCGGCCTCCGGCCGGAGGCACGGGAGGTGGTCTTCCTCGGCGCCGACATGGAGAAGGAGAAGAAGTGGCAGGCGGGCAGCCGTGAGTTCGTGGCGCCGCACGGCCGGAGCGTGTACGTACAGGACGCGCTCCATCCCGACGCGCTGCTGGCCTTCCAGTTGAACGGGCAGCCGCTCCCGGCGCGCCAGGGCTTCCCGCTCCGCCTGATCCTGCCCGGCTGGTACGGCATGACGCAGATCAAGTGGCTCTCGCGCATCGAGGTGCTCGATCGCCGATATGAGGGGCAGCACCAGTCGCGCAACTACCTGAGCCTGCGCGCGGTCGAGACGCCGGACGGCCCCATCTGGCTGGATCAGTCCATCAGCCGGACGAACCTCAAGTCGTTCGTCGTGCGGATGGTGCGCGTCGGCACGGGCGCGTCTCCGGAGTACCGCATCTCCGGCCCCGCCTGGGGCGGCCAGGTCCCGATCGCGGCCGTGGACGTGCGGATTGACGACGGGCCGTGGCAGCGTGCGGTCCTGGGCGATCGGCGGAGCCGCTACGCGTGGACGCTGTGGTCTCTCACCGTCCGCGGGCTGGCGCCCGGCCGTCATACGATCGTCTCGCGCGCGGTGGATGCGAACGGCGTCCTGCAGCCGACGGCGGAGGAGCGGCGCGCGCGGCTCGAGAGCGGACGCGAGGACAACTCGCTCTGGGTCCGCGAAGTCGAGATCTGAGGATCGTCAGAGCAGCCCGAGCCGCTGGCGCTTGAGGAAGAGCCCCTTGCGCGACAGCCCGAGCCGCTGCGCGGCGCGCTCGACGTTGCCGCCGGAGTGATCCAGCGCCTGCGTGATGAAGACGCGCTCCAGGTGCTCGGTGGCGGCGATGAGCGTCTGGTCGGTGCGGACGACGAATTCCGATGCCGTGAGCTCGCGTGCCGAGGGTGGCAGCGTGCGGCGGCTGGCGGCGATCTCCGGCGCGAGGTGCTCCGGCATCACGAGCGAGCCCGGCTCGGCGAGTGCGGCGAGCCGGCGCAGCTCGTTGGCGAGCTGGCGGACGTTGCCGGGCCAGTGATAGAGGACCAGGTACTCCATGGCCTCCTCCGTGACCCGGAGGGGCGTCTTCTGCGCCTCGCGCGCGAACTTCTCCAGCAGGGATCCGACGAGCAGCGGAATCTCCTCGCGCCTGTCGCGCAGCGGCGGCACGCGCAGGCGGATGACGTGCAGGCGGTAGTAGAGGTCCTCGCGGAAGCGCCCGTCGTTGACCAGCTGATCGAGGTCCGCGTTGGTGGCGGCGACGATGCGCACGTCCACCAACTGCGGCCGGGCCTCGCCGAGCGGGTGGATTTCGCCGGACTCGAGGAAGCGCAGCAGCTTGGGCTGCACCTCCGGGTTCATCTCGCCGATCTCGTCGAGGAAGAGCGTCCCGCCGGCCGCGGCCCGGATGATGCCGGCGAAGTCGTCGTGCGCGCCGGTGAAGGCGCCGCGCCGGTAGCCGAACAGCTGCGCGTCGAGCATGTCGCGCGGCACCGCGGTGCAGTTGAACGGCATGAAGACGCGGTCGCGCCGGCTGCTGGCCTGATGGAGCGCGCGTGCGAGCACTTCCTTGCCGGCGCCGGTCTCGCCGGTGATGAGGACGGTGACGTTGGTCGCGGCGATGCGGCGGGTCGTCTTGACGAGGCCGACCATGGATTCCGCGGCGCAGATGAGTCCGAGCTGCTGTTCCGGCGTCTGTTCCGGCCAGAGGGCGGCCTGTTCGCGCTCCTGCTGGCGGGCATGGGCGAGGGCCAGGGAGGAGTGGACGAGGCGTTCGAGTGCGAGGATGGTGGCGCGGGCCGTGGAGCTCGGCCGGGGTTCGACGACGAGCTGGTAGGTGCGGGTGCCGAGGCTGCCGAGGGCCATGCGGACGGTGTGCGGGCCGTCGGGCAGGTGATCGGGCGTGAGGCCGCGGGGGACAGAGGCGAGGACGCGCCGGGTGCCGGTGCTGTCCTCCTCGACGAGCGCGCTGGCGGCGGTGGCGTGTGTCTCGCCGAGGAGGGCGAGGGTCTCGACGCCGAGGAGGGGTGGGTGGGCGGCGAGGTCCATGACGGCGGCGGAGGACTCGATGAGGCGCGCGCCGGGGCGTTCCGCGTCCGGGCGTGCGGGCACGGCGTCCTTGACGAGGAGGGCGCCGGCGGGGGAGATGGTGATGCCGAGAGGAGGGAGGGAGGCGGGGCCGTGGCCGGCGTGGCGGAGGACGTCGGCGCGGGCGGTCTGGTTGCCGATGGCGCCGTAGATGCGTCCGGCGCGTTCGAAGTGGGTGCGCGCGGCGCCGGGGTCTTCGCGCAGGGTGAGGCAGCCCTCGACGCGGGAGGCCTCGGCGATCATGTCGAGGGGCGGGTCGGGATTGGCGCTGACGGCGCGGGCCATGAGGGCGGCGCCGTCGAGGGGTTGTCCGGCCTGGCCGAGGGCTTCGGCGGCGAGGAGCTGCATGCGTTCGAGGAGGTTCCGGTCGGCCATCCGCTCGATGCGCGGGATGGCATCGAGGGCGAGGTCGACGGCGTCCTGGGCCTGTCCTGTGCGGAGGAGCCACTTGACGCGCGTGAGGAGGTGCCAGAGGCCGTAGTAGGAGTAGCCGT
>CAZUGF010000004.1:96387-113184 GCA_964619705.1 uncultured Bifidobacteriaceae bacterium | reverse complement strand
GCCGCGAGGATCATCGCGGGCGGACCGCCGACGAAGACCGTGGCCGGCAGCGCCTGCCCGCGCGCCTCCGCCACCTGGTAATGGAACCCGCCGCCCTTGCCGATCTGCCAGTGCATCCCCGTCGTGCGCGCGTCGTACACGTGCAGGCGGTACATCCCGAGGTTGGAGCCGCGGCCGTCCGGATGGGTCGTGTACACGAGCGGCAGGGTCACAAAGGGCCCGCCGTCCTCCGGCCAGCACGTCAGGATGGGGAGCGTGTCCAGGCCGAGGTCGCGCGTCACCACCTCGGTGACCGGGCCGCTGCGCTGCCGGCGCATGCCCACCGTGAGGAGTTCCCGCGCCAGCCCGCGCGCGCCCCACAGCTTGCCCGGCGTGGGCGGCAGCACCGTCTCCGCCAGGTACACGATGTCGCGGATCAACCGGAGCGGGCGCGTGCCGAACGCCATCTCGGCGCGGCGGGCCGTGCCGAAGAGGTTGGTGGCCAGCGGAAAGGCCTTGCCGCGCACGTTGGTGAAGAGCAGCGCCGGGCCGCCGGCGGCAATCACGCGGCGGTGGATCTCGGCCGCCTCCTGATCCGCGTCGACGGGCGCCGCAATCTCGACGAGATCGCGATCGCGGCGGAGCTGGTGGAGGAAGGTGCGGAGGTCAGGGAACATCGTGGACGGGGCGCCCCCCGATCATAGTCAAGGTGCTCCGGATGGCGTCCAGCCGCTCCGGCGGCGCCGTGAACACATCGTCCGACAGCACGGCCAGGTCGGCCAGGGCGCCGGCCGTCAGACGGCCCTTGTCGCGTTCCGTGAGCTCCGCGTACGCGGATCCACGCGTCAAGGCCATCACGGCCTCCTCGACCGAGAGCGCGTCGGCGCCGCGATCGGAGGAGACGGCCCACCGCAGCACGGCGAAGGGGCTGACACCGCCGCCCGTGCCGAGGGCCAGGGGCACGCCGGACCGCAGGACGGACGCGAGCGGGAGATCCCCGTCCGGCCGCTGGACGACCACCACGCCGGCGCGCGCGAGCCGGGCGCCGAGCGCCGCGTCCCACAGCGGCAGCCGCTCCACCCGCGGGCGCTTGCGCGTCCACACGTCGGCGTGGCCGGTCCGATCGATCGCCTCCACGTAGGCCTCCGCGGCCTGCGCGTCGAGCGGCTCGATGGCCAGGAGATCCTCCGACCCGTAGGCCCACCGGACCGCCTGGTCGATGCCGGCCCGATCGCCGCCGCCGAACGCGAACGCCATCCCGCGCACGTCGATCCGGAAGGTCGGCTGCGGCGGCAGGTGCGGCCGGCTGTCGAGGGTCTCGCCGCCGGGCCCGGGCCGCGGGGCGCGGAAGACGCGGACGCGGAGCGGCGTGTCCGCGGCAATCAGGTCGGCCACGGTCCCGGAGACGGGGCGGTCCATGGACAACAGGTGCGCGGAGGTCACCCCGCGAGCGATCGCGACGGCCGCCCACGCGCGGAGGGGCCCGGGGCCCGTCTCCCCCATCTCCACGTGCGCGTCGCCAATCCCCGGGATGACGGTGCGTCCGCCCAGGTCGCGGCGACGCGTGCCGTCTCCCGCGAGCGCCGCGACCGCCGGGGTGCTGCCGACGGCCGTGATTCGATCACCGCGGATGGCCAGGGCCTCGGCCCACGGCTGATCCGGATCGGCCGTGAAGATCCGGCCGTTCAACAGGACCGTGTCAGGCGACGGGGCGGCGCACGCGCTGAGCGCCGCCACGCACGCCGCCATCACCAGCCCGCGCACGTCAGCCCTGGAACTTGTCGTCGAAGCTGCCGCCGTAGATGCTCGGCACCTTGGCGCCCATCGGCCGCAGGTAGGCGGAGAGCTGGCCCCGGTGGTGTGCGTTGTGGGCCACCTGCCACACGAGGAACTGCACGTTCGGCATCTTCATGCCGAAGAAGTCGACGATGACCGCGAGCTTCGAGGGCTCCATCGCCAGGACGTGCTCGAGCCGCTTCGGCATCTCGTGCTTGTACCAGTCCGCCAGGCCCGCGACGGTCGGGGCGGGCGATTCGCTGCCGCCGGGGTCCGGGGCAAAGCTCTGCGCGAGGATGCCGTTCAGGAACCACACGTCGGAGCGACACAGGTGGACGGCCAGTTCCCACGCGGACCGGCTGTCCGGCGCGGGCTTGTAGTCCTTGCGGTCTTCCGGGATGGCCTCGATCACCTTCACGGTGGTCATCCACTCGTTCTGAATCTGCTGGCCCAGAACCTCGGCCACGGCCTTCGCTTGATCTGCATGCATGCTGCGTCTCCCCGGCGTCCGGCGCCTACCCCCGCGTGAGCTTGCGGTACTTGATGCGGTGCGGCTGATCGGCGGCGGCGCCCAGGCGGCGCTTCCGGTCGGCCTCGTAGTCCTGATAGTTGCCCTCGAACCACACCACCTCGCTGTCGCCCTCGAACGCGATCATGTGCGTGGCAATGCGGTCCAGGAACCACCGATCGTGGCTGATGACGACGACGCAGCCGGCGAAGTCCAGCAGGGCGTCCTCCAGCGCGCGGAGGGTATCGACGTCGAGATCGTTGGTCGGCTCGTCGAGCAGCAGGAGGTTGCTGCCCTTCCGGAGCAGCCGGGCCAGATGGACGCGGTTCCGCTCGCCGCCGCTGAGCGTCCCGACCTTCCGCTGCTGCTGCGCGCCCTTGAAGTTGAACCACGACACGTAGGCGCGCGACGCGACAGTCCGCTTGCCCATCGTCAGCTCGTCGAGGCCGTCGGTGATCTCGTCGAAGACGCTCTTCGCGGGGTCCAGCGCGTCCCGGTTCTGATCCACGTAGCCGATCTGGACGGTCTCGCCGAGCCGGAGCGTCCCGGCATCCGGCGCCTCCTGCCCGGTAATCAGCCGGAACATCGTCGTCTTGCCCGCGCCGTTCGGGCCGATGACGCCGACGATCCCCGAGCGCGGGAGCGTGAAGCTGAGATCGTCGAACAGCACCGTCTCGCCGTAGGCCTTGCGGAGGTTCCGTGCCTCGATGACGATGTCGCCGAGCCGCGGGCCCGGCGGGATGTAGATCTCGACGGTGTCCAGCTTGCGGGACGTGTCCTCGTTGAGCAGGTCCTCGTAGGCGTTGAGGCGCGCCTTGCCCTTGGCCTGGCGCGCGCGCGGCGACATGCGGATCCAGTCCAGCTCGCGCTGGAGCGTGCGCTGGCGCCGGCTCTCGGCCTTGGCTTCCTGCGCAAGCCGGGCCTGCTTCTGTTCCAGCCAGCCCGTGTAGTTCCCCTCGTACGGGATGCCGCTGCCGCGATCCAGTTCCAGGATCCAGCCGGCCACGTTGTCCAGGAAGTAGCGATCGTGGGTCACGGCCACGACGGTGCCTGCGTAGTCCTTGAGGAAGCGCTCCAGCCAGGCCACCGACTCGGCGTCGAGGTGGTTCGTCGGCTCGTCGAGGAGCAGCAGGTCCGGGGAGAGCAGCAGCAGCCGGCACAGCGCGACGCGGCGCCGTTCACCGCCCGAGAGCGTCGTCACGTCGGCGTCCGGCGGCGGGCAGCGAAGGGCTTCCATGGCCAGCTCGAGGCGCGAGTCGAGGTCCCACGCGTTGGCGGCCTCGATGCGATCCTGGAGCGAGGCCTGCTCGTCGAGCAGCTTCTCCATCGCCTCCGGCGACATGTCCTCGCCCAGCTTCGCGTTGACCGCATCGTAGCGATCGAGCACGGCCTTGATGGCGGCGACGCCCTCTTCCACGTTGCCCCGGACGTCCTTCTCCGGGTTCAGCTGCGGCTCCTGCGAGAGGTAGCCGATGCTCACGCCCTCGCCGGCAAACGCCTCGCCGACGTAGCTCGTCTCGACGCCGGCCATGATCTTGAGCAGGGTCGACTTGCCCGCGCCGTTCAGGCCGAGCACGCCGATCTTGGCGCCGGGGAGAAAGGAGAGCCAGATGTCGCGGAGGACCGTGTGGTCGGGGGGATACGTCTTCCCCAACCCCTTCATGACGTAGACGTACTGTGCGGCCATGTGAACATCCGACTATAGCGTACGGCGGCGACCGGCCTGCCGCGCCGCAGGCCGGCGTCCGCTCACGCCTCGGGCTTCAGCGTCACCACCGTGTAGCGATCCATCGCGAAGTACTTCCGGAAGATCCCGTGCAGCATCTCCGGCGTCAGGCTGTCGGTGCGCTCGGGCCGGCGCAGGATGCTTGCCGGATCCCAGCCGTACATGTGCACCGTCTGGAGCGAGCCGAGCCAGTACGCGTTCTGGCGTGCGTTGGTCTCCAGGTCCCGGCGCTCCATCTCCTTGACCGCGTTCACGTCCGCGGCCGTCGGGCCGTCGGCCTTCAGACGCTCCACCTCGGCGAACACGGCCTTCGTCAACGGCTCGACGTTCTCCGGCGCGCTGCCGAACTGCACGACCACGGCCCCGTTGCCGGGCAGCGGCAGGCTCGAGTCGTAGCCCACGGACACGCCGTAGGTGCCGCCGAGTTCCTCGCGGAGGATGTCGCGCAGGCGGATGCCGAGCACGCTGGCAGCGGCCCGGACGCGGTGCATCTCGAGTTCGTCCTTGCCCGCGTCAGCGAAGAAGGAGATCACCGTCTGGCTGGCCGGCTCCCGGCCCTTCTTCACCTCCCGCCGCACGACGCCGGATGGGAAGCGCACGCCCATGTCCCGGAAGCCGGAGCCCGCCCGGCCCGTGGACGGCAGGCCGCCGAGCCACCGCGCCAGGAGCGGCGTGACCTCCGACACCTGGAAGGTGCCGACCATGAAGTACGTGAAGTCCGCCGCGTTGTTGAAGCGCGCCGCATAGAAGCGGCGCATCACCTCGAGGTCCAGCGAGGCGACGTCCGCCGGCGCCATCCGGCGCGCGCTGTAGTGGCCGGATGAGTTCACCTCGTCCACCGCCTCGCCGAAGACGATGCGCGGGTTCTGCGCCTGGTTCTCGAGGGCCGCGCCGAGGCGCCGCTGCAGGAGCGCCAGCGCCTCGGGCGTCATGTTCGGCGCCGTCAGCGCCAGGTAGTTGAGCTGCAGGGCCGTCTCGAGATCGCGCGGCGTGCTCGATCCGGCGATCTCCTGCGTGTAGGACTGGAGGCGCGGCGACGCCGACGCGATGCGGCCCGCGAGCATGCGGCTCAGGTCCACCGGACTGAAGCCCCCGCTGCCGCCGACGCCGACGAGCGCCGTCGCCAGTTCCGCGCTGCGGAACTCCGCTTCCGCGGCCACGGACGTGCCGCCGGGGGCGTAGGCGCTGAAGAGCACCTGGTCGTTCTTGAAGTCCGTCGGCTTGAGCCAGACCTCGACGCCGTTCGAGAACGTGAGGACCGTGACGCCGAGATCGTCGAGCACCCGCGTGGCCGTCACCGTGCCCGGCGCGGGCGGCGTCTCCACCAGGTCGCGGCCGGCCGTGGCGTCCGTCCACCGCTCGACGGGCCGCGCAGACGCACGGGCCACGGCAGCCTCGAGGCTCGTCACGGAGGGCGCGGGGCCGTCGGCCTTCTCGGGCGCCACCGCGAGCACCACGCGATTCTCGTCCGTGACGTGGGACGCGGCGAGCGCGGAGACTTCCTCCACGGTGACGGTCGGCAGGTGCGCCGCCGCGATGCGGTACTCGAACGCGATGCCCGGGATCGGCTCACCGCCGAGGAAGTGCCGCACGTACTCGTTGGCCAGGCTGCGACTCTCCACCGTGGTGCGCTCGTTGTTGGCCCGTTCGTACGCGGCGAGGAGCGCGCGGCGGGCGCGGTCGAGCTCGTCGGCCGAGAACCCGAACTGCTGGACGCGGCGGGCTTCGAGCACCAGCGCCTCGAGCCCCGCGGCCAGGCCGTTCTCCGGCACGGCCGCGGACAGTTCGAAGAGCTGGAGCGTGCGCCCGAAGGCGTCGAGGCCGGCCTCGGCGGCCAGGAACGGCGCATCCGGCTGCCGCGCCATCTCGCGCAGCCGCGGGTTGATCATCTGGACGGCCAGCTGCCGGACGAGCGACTGGCGATAGTCGCCGACGGTCCGCTGATCCGGTGCGGCGCCCTTGAACCCGAGCGTGACGGTCCACGCCTGCGCCTCGGGATCGGTGACCAGGCTGTAGGCGGCCGCCGCGTGCAGCGGCATCGCGCGGTCCACGGGCGGGGCCGGCACGGCCGGCTTCGGGATCTCCGCGAACCGCTCGCGCACGAGCCGCTCGGCCTCGGCCGGATCCACGTCCCCGACAACGACGACGGCCATCCGATCCGCCCGGTACCACTGCGAGTAGAACGCGGCCAGGCGCTCCCGCGGCGCGCCCTTGATCACCTCCGGCGTGCCAATCGGAAGGCGGTCGGCGTAGCGCGAGCCCTGGAACAGGACGGGCAGCTGCTGGTCGGTGATTCGCGATCCTGCGCCGAGACGGCCGCGCCACTCCTCCAGGACCACGCCGCGCTCCCGGTCGATCTCCTCGTCCAGCAGGAGGATGCCGCCGGCGAAGTCGGAGAGCGCGAGCAGGCCCTTCTCCACGTAGCCGGGACGATCGGTCGGCACGTCCAGCATGTAGATGGTCTCGTCGAAGCTCGTGGACGCGTTCACGTGCGGACCGAAGCGCGCGCCGATGGATTCAAGGAAGGTGACCAGTTCGCCCGGCTTGAAGTGCTGTGTGCCGTTGAACGCCATGTGCTCCAGGAAGTGCGCGAGCCCGCGCTGGTTGTCGTCTTCCTGGATGGAGCCGGCGTCGACAGCCAGGCGCAGCGAGACGCGATTGGCGGGGCGCGCATTCTGGCGGACGAAATAGCGGAGGCCGTTCGGCAACTGGCCGGAGCGGACCTCTGGGTCGACCGGCATCGGGCGATCGAGCGCCAGGTCGGGCGGCAGGCCTGCCAGCTGCGCGGGCGGCGCCGCGGGCGCGGCGGCCTGCGCCAGCACGCCGATCGTCGCGGCCACCACGATCAGCACCACACCGCCTGCCCGAATGGCTCGCTTCATGGACTCTCCCCGGCGCCTCGCGGCACGGGACCGGCGCCGGCAACCGCCGGACGCGCTTCGTCCCGAAGCCTGCACGAAGACCCTGTACTATTCTGTCATGCGTCTTTCCATCAAACGGCTCGACCCCGCCATCGATCTCCCGGCTCCCGCCACCGGCGGCGCCGCCGGGTTCGACCTGGCGGCCGCGGCCGACATCGAGATTCCCCCGCGGGAGATCCGGCTCGTCGGGACGGGACTGGTCATCGCCGTGCCGAACGGCTACTTCCTGGGGATATTCGCCCGCAGCAGCACGCCGCTCAAGCGCGGCCTGATGGTCGCCAACGGCGTCGGCGTCATCGACGCGGACTACTGCGGGCCGGCCGACGAGATCAAGGTGCAGGTGCTCAACATCACCGACCGCGCGGTGCAGGTGCGGCGAGGCGACCGGATCGCCCAGGGCATCGTCCTGCCCGCGCCGCGGGTGGAGTGGGAAGAGGTGGCGGAGATGACCCAGGCCACGCGCGGCGGGTTCGGGAGTACGGGAGGATAGACCAAGCTCGGAGGCTCCGCCCGGCTGCCGGGCCGGGCGCTTCGTACCATGAGGAAGATCCTCCATCTCGACATGGATGCGTTCTACGCGTCCGTCGAGCAGCGCGACAACCCGGCGATCCGCGGGCAGCCGGTGGCGGTCGGCGGCGATCCGGCGGGGCGCGGGGTCGTGGCGGCGGCCAGCTACGAGGCGCGGCGCTTCGGCGTCCGATCCGCCATCCCGATGTCGCGCGCCGTGCGGCTCTGCCCCGGCCTCATCATCGTGCGGCCGGACTTCGCGAAGTATCGCGCCATCTCGCAGCAGGTGTTCGCGCTCTACCGCGCCGTCACGCCGCTCGTCGAGCCGCTGTCGCTCGACGAGGCGTACCTCGACGTGACGGCGAACGCGTGGGGTGAGCCGCTGGCGGTGACCGTCGCGCGGCGCCTCAAGCAGGACATCCGGGCTGCCACCGGGCTGACGGCGTCGGCCGGCGTCGCGCCCAACAAGTTCCTGGCGAAGATCGCATCGGGCTGGAAGAAGCCGGACGGCCTCACCGTGGTGGCGCCGGAGCGCGTGGAGACCTTCATCCGCGACCTGCCGGTGGACGCGCTGTGGGGCGTCGGGCCCAAGACGGCCGTGCGCCTGCGCGAGCACGGCCTGGTCACGCTCGCCGATGTCCGCGCACGCCCGGTGGAGGAGCTGAAGCCGCTCGTGGGCACCCTGGCGGAGTGGCTGGTGGCCCTGGCGCATGGACGTGACGATCGCCCGGTCGAGCCCGACCGCCCGTCCAAGTCCTCGGGCTCGGAGTGTACCTACACGCAGGATCTCCACGCCATGGACGACATCCGCCGCGAGGTGGACACCATGGCGCGCGACGCCGCCCGGTGGCTGGCGCGCAAGGACCTCTACGCACGCACCGTCGTCCTCAAGGTGCGCTACGACGATTTCACGACGGTCACGCGCAGCCACACGCATCGCGTCCCGACGCGAGACGCCGACGAACTCGCCGCGCGCGCCCTCGCCCTCATCGACCGGACGGATGCCGGCCGCCGCCCGGTGCGCCTCCTCGGCGTCAGCGTCCACAACCTGACGGACACTCCCACGGCCGCCTCGCCCGCGCACGACGACGGGACGCGACTGCCGTTCGACGCGTAGTCGGAGCCTCCCACAACCGTCCCGAAGCCTCCTGTGCTACCTTCCCGCATCATGCGTGTGCCCCTACTCTCCGCCACCCTGATGCTGGCCCTCCTCGCCGGCGCTCGCGGCGACGCGCAGTCCCGCGGCGATGCGGCGTTCGAGGCCGAAACGCTCCGGCACTTCCAGGCGCTCGTGCGGCTCGACACGAGCAACCCGCCGGGCAACGAGATCCGGGCGGTGAGCTACCTCAAGCAGGTGCTCGACGAGGCCGGCATCCCGAGCGAGGTGTTCGCCCGGGATGCCGATCGCCCGAACCTCGTCGCGCGGATCAAGGGCTCCGGCGCCAGGCGCCCCATCCTCGTGATGGGTCACACGGATGTCGTGACGGTAGACCCCGCCAAGTGGACCCACCCGCCCTTCAGCGCGGATCGCGACGGCGGCTACGTGTACGGGCGCGGGACCGTGGACGACAAGGACAACCTCGTCGCGGGGCTGATGCTGATGCTGCACCTCCACCGCACGAAGGCGGCGCTCGATCGCGACGTCATCTTCCTCGCCGAGTCCGGCGAGGAGGGCACGCCGCAGGTCGGTGCGCAGTTCATGATCGACGAACACTTCGCCGCCATCGACGCGGAGTACTGCCTGGCCGAGGGCGGCGGCGTGGTGCGCACGGGCGGCCGGGTGGTCCGCGCCAACGTCGGCACGACGGAGAAGGAGCCGCGCGCGGTCGAGCTGATTGCCACCGGGCCGGCCGGCCACGGCTCCGTCCCGCGGCGGACCAACGCCGTCACGCGGCTGTCCGCGGCCGTCGGCCGGGTCGCCGACTGGACGCCGCCGCTGCGCATCAACGAGACGACGGGCACCTACTTCCGGAAGCTCGCGACGATGTCGCCGCCCGACGTGGCGCGCCAGTACCAGAACGTGCTCAGCCCGGACGCCGCGCTCTCGGGCCCGGCCGCCGAGTGGCTGCTGGAGCACGAGCCGCACCACTGGTCGATGCTCCACACATCGCTCGTGCCGACCATCGTGAACGCCGGCTACCGGTACAACGTGATTCCCTCCGAGGCCAAAGCCACCATCGACGTGCGGCTGCACCCCGACGAGGACCAGGACACGTTCCTCGACACGCTCCGGGGCATCATCGCGGACCCCGCCATCGAGGTCCGCTGGGCGCGCGACCGCTATCGCCCCGCCGGCACGTCCTCGCTGACGACGGAAGCGTTCTCCGTGATCGAGGCGCAGATCAAGGCGCACTACGGCGCGGCGGTCCTGCCGACGATGAGCACCGGCGCGAGCGACATGGCGCAGATCCGGTCCAAGGGCATCCAGTGCTACGGCATCGGGCCGGCCATCGACACCGAGGACGCGCCGCTCGGCTTCGGCGCCCACAGCGACCAGGAGCGGATCCTCGAAGCGGAGCTCCACCGCTTCGTGCAGTTCCAGTACGACGTGGTGATGGCGCTCGCCGGCCGGCGATAGGCGCGCCCGGGAGGGCCGGCGCCGGCCGGCCCTCGATCAGCGCGGCTCGACGCGCACCCGGATCAGCTCGACGCGCGCGAGCGGCGTCTCGCCGTCCACGGCCACGGCCTCGATCGCCCGGACCACGTCCAACCCGTCCTCCACGCGGCCGAACACGGTGTACTGCCCGTCGAGCGCTTCGCTCCGGGCCGTCACGATGAAGAACGAGGCGCTCGCGCTGTCCGGGTCGTCCGTCCGCGCCATGGAGACGGTGCCGGCGTCGTGCGGCTCGTCGGAGAACTCCGCCTTCAGCTTCCGGACCAGCCGCTGCTGCCGCTCGTCGAGCGGCGCCGCCCGGGACGGCAGGTGGCCGGACTGGATCACGAAGCCCTTGACGACGCGATGGAAGCTCATGCCGTCGTAGACGCCCGCCTGGGCAAGCCGCAGGAAGTTGCGCACGTGGTTCGGCGCCCGCTCCGGGAGGAAGGACAGCGTGACGTCGCCGGCGGATGTCTCCAGCACGGCGCGGTACCGGCCGAGCTCGTCGACGGTCTCCGTCGAGAACGCCTCGGGCCGTTCGGCGGGCTTCTCCCGGATCGTCACGCCGCGCACGACGACGCGTTCGGCGGCCAGGCCCTCCGCGTCGACCGGCGTGTTGGAGATCGTCTCCGTCACGAGAATCCCCTCCGCGACGCGCGCGAAGACGGTGTACCGGCCGTCGAGCGCCGGCTGCGCGTTGACGCAGATGAAGAACTGCGTGCCCGCGCTGTCCGGCTTCCCCGGCACCTGCACCGCGGCCACGGCGCCGCGCGCCATCGGCTCGTCGTTGATCTCCGTCTTCAACCGGTTGAGCCCTCCCGATCCGTACTGCTCCCGCGCGGACGGATCCGACGTCAGCGGATCGCCGCCCTGGATGATGCCGCCGGGCACCATGCGATGGAAGATCGTGCCGTCGTACTCGCCGCCCTCGGCTGCCGCAATGAACAGCGCCACGTGCTCCGGCGCCTTGTCGGCGAGCAGGTCCAGGACGATGGTGCCGGCGGACGTGTCGATGACGGCCTGCTGCGGCCCCGCCTGCCCCGCGGCCATGCCCGGGACCAGCAGCGCGCACCACATGACGAACCACGCTCGTGACATGCCGACATTATCGCCCCGAGTTCGTCCCTCCGTTCGTCTCCGCGATCAGGCGACGGCCGGTGAACCGGAGGCGTGATGGAGGCGTCTACACCACCAGCGCTCGGGCATGACGACTTGAACGTCCTGGCTTTCCGGATGGTGCGAGGCAGGGAGATGCACGATGATCCTGCCCCTCGTGATCGGCACCGCGGCTCTCGCATCCGTCCTCCCGGGACCGCTGCCGGCCGAGCCCGTGCGCGCGGCGCCCTCCGCGCCGCTGGCCGCCAACGGTCCGCGCCTTCGCCCGCTGGAATCGCGCGTCGCCCTCCTGCTCCGCCTCGGCGTCGAGCGCTCGCGGGTGCTGCGCGACCTCGTGGCGCACATCGAGGGCGGCCGCGTCTTCGTCTACATCGGCTTCGATCGGCAGATGGCCGATCGCGTGGCCGGCAGCCTGACGCTCGTCGGGAGCGCCGGGCCGTATCGCTACCTCCGCATCGCGCTCAACCCGGCCCTCCCGGCGGATCAGGCCATCGCGGCCCTCGCGCACGAACTGCAGCACGTCGTGGAGGTGATGGATCACCCGGAGGTCACGAGCGAGGCGGCGCTCGAGGCCCTCTATCGGCGCATCGGCCGCGAGAACCGGCTCCTCGGGCGGGTGGGATGGGAAACGGAGCAGGCCACGCTCGTCGGCAGCCAGGTACGGCGGGAGCTGACCACCAGGGGCGCCGTCCCCGGCCCGCGGGACACACGCGCCAGGCGATAACCCGGAGCCCGCGGACGGTCAGCGGTCGCGATCGCGATAGAGCTGCTTGAGGGCCTTCCCCGTCGTCTTCGCGCGGCGCTTCTCGTCGAGGACGGCGCGGGCGTCCTTGCGCGTCTCGATGGCCGCCTGCTCGTCCTGCAGCTTCAGGTAGCCGGCCAGCCGCGCGGCGGGCAGGCGTCCGTCGGCCACGGCAGCCTTGACCGCGCAGCGCGGCTCGTCGCGATGGCGGCAGTCCGTGAAGTGGCACGCGGCCGCCAGCGCGTCGATGTCCTCGAACGCATCGTCGATGGACCGGGTGACGTCCCAGAGCTGCAGCTCGCGCATGCCCGGCGTGTCGATCAACAGGCCGCGTCCGGGCAGGACGATCAGCTGGCGATGGCGCGTGGTGTGACGGCCGCGTGAGTCGCCCTCGCGCACGTCCTGCGTGGCGAACCGCGCCTCGCCGATGAGGGCGTTGACGATCGTGGACTTGCCGACGCCGGACGACCCGAGCAGCGCGCCCGTCCGTCCGGGGCCGAGATGCGCGAGCACCGGCTCGAGTCCGAGACCCGCGACGGCCGTCGTCGCGTGGACCGGCACGGTCCCGGCCAGGTCCGCGATCTCCGCCATGGCACCGGGCAGGTCCGGATGGACGTCGGCCTTGTTCAGGAGCACGACGGGCCGCGCGCCGCTCTCGCGGGCGAGCAGGAGGTAGCGTTCCAGCCGGCGCGGGTTGTAGTCGCCGTCGAGGCCCATCACGATGAACACCGTATCGATGTTCGCGGCCACGATCTGCTCCTCCGTCTGCTCACCGGCAACCTTGCGCGAGAAGCGGCTGCGTCTCGGCAGGACGATCTCGATGGTGCCCTCGGCCCGGCCAACGGCCTGGCGCACGCCCACCCAGTCGCCGACGGCCGCGAGTTCCCCTCGGCTCACCGCCAGGTGCTTGAGGCGCCCGGCGTGCTGCACCTGCAGCTCTCCGTCCCCGGTCAGGACGCGGAAGAGGTGGTTGAACTCGATCGCCACGCGCGCGGGGATCAGGCCCTCCGCGCGGGACGACGCGAACGCGGCCTCCCACGCCGCGTCCCAGCCGAGCGCCTGCAGGTCGTCCTCCACGTGCTCCTCAGGCCAGGTGGCGCGACTCGTCGAGGAACACGCCGGCCCGCGCCGTGAACGACGAATGCCGCACGTGCCCGTCCTCGAACACGTGCTCGGTGACGGGGACCCCGGCGCGCGAGAGGATCAGGCCGTCCTCCGCGGCCTTCGCAGCGGTGTACCACTCGTCGCTGGCCCCGCGGCCGAGCAGCACGGGCGGCAGGCGGCGCGCCACCGGCGCCACGTCGGGCGGCAGGTCGCCCGCGAGGACGATCAGGCCCTGGCACGCGTGGCCGGCAAACGCGGCGGCGCGGTACGCCATCGCCACGCCCTGCGAGAATCCGCTGTAGACCATGCGGGGCGGGACGTCTGGATGGCGCGCCTGAACCTCCGCCACGACGGCGGCGACGTAGGCCAGGTTGTCGGCCATCGCCAGATCCCGATCCGCCCGCGTCATCCATGCCGCCACGACGTCCCCGCGGCGCGTGTAGTAGCGGTTCAGCCCCTGGACGCTGACGAGGAGCCAGGGCCGATCGCCGGCCATGGCCGCCAGGTGCGCCATCTCGATCTCGGCCGTCTCGCCCTGCCCGTGGAAGCCGACCAGGAACCCGTGCGGCGCCGAAGCGGGCGTCCGCGTCAGGTAGCGGCCGTGGACCGTGACCGCAATGGCGTGGGCGGCGGACGGCTCGTCCACGACCGGTTCCTCGCGCGGATTGTCGGGCGGCATCAGCGGTCTATCGCAGCACGTCGAACATGCGGCTGAACTTGACCACGAACGACCGGTCCGTCCGCTCGGCGCGATCCGGAAACAGGTCGTAGAGGCCGCGCGAGTCGTTGTAGACGATGAACAGCCCCGTGTTGGCCGCCTGCAGCCAGCCGAAGCGCAGGTTGATGGACCAGACGTCCGCGCGGTCGTTGTACTGGACGAGCGACTGCAGGAAGGTGCGCGCGTTGAACGCGTAGGACACGCGCGTCCGCACCAGGTTGGTGACGAAGTCCCCGGTGGCGAGCGACACGTCGTTGCGCGAGTAGGCCAGCTCCAGGTTGAACGCCTCCGACGGGCGCACGCGCACCGTCGGGTTGAGCGTCACGCGGTCGCCGTTGAAGAACCCGCCCATGAAGGTCTGCAGGTTGAGGCTGAGCGGGGCGCCCTGGTTCGTCATCAGGACGAGCTGCGCCTCCGCGTTGTCGTAGGTGCCCGGCGGCACGAAGACGCCCGGGTAGATCTCGAACGGCATCCGCACGCCCTCGCGCGTGAGGTTCATGCCGGTGTGGATCTCCGTGCTGTCTCGGAACTGCCAGTGGTTGTCGAGGTGGACGTACCCAGTCTCCTGGAACCCGTCGAAGCCCCAGAACCCCCGGAACGTGGCGTGGGGCCGCAGTTCCTGCAGCTTCAGGAAGTCGTTCGGACGGAACCGCGTCATCAGCCGCACGTCGGGCTTGCGATACCCGCGGCGGCTGAGGAAGCCGACCTCCGGGTTGAAGTGGTCGCCGACCTCCTGATAGCCGAGGTCGAGGTCGTACTTCGGGTACAGGATGCGCGACCGGATGTTGAACGCGTGCTGATCCCCGCTCACGCCCGGCGTGTCCGTCCGCGCGAGGAAGCCGGAAACCGTGTTGTTGCGGCCGATGCCCCACTTGCCGTCCACGGCGTAGGTGCGGTTGTGATCGTTCTCCGATGCCGAGTCGCCCGAGCCCTGGCGGTTCACGAACAGCCCGCCGATCGCCGATCGGTTCGGCAGCTCGCGGCTCAGCCGCACGACGCCGAAGTTGTTGCTCGGCACGCCCAGGCCGCCGTCCTCCTCCGTCTGCATGTTCAGCAGGCCGACGTTCCAGAGGCCCATCTTGCCGGAGACGCGGCCGCCGCCATACAGCGGGATCTCCTCGCCGCCGGGCGAGAGCCCGATGCGGCGGCTGAAGAAGAGATCCACCTCGCCGGGGTTCCCGACCGAGAAGAACCCCGCGTTCTCGAGGAAGAAGGGCCGCTTCTCGGGGAAGAACAGGTTGAAGCGATCCAGGTTCACCTGCTGATCGTCGACCTCGACCTGCGCGAAGTCCGTGTTGTAGGTCGCGTCGAGCGTCAGGCTGGGCGTGATGTTGTACTTCGCATCGAGGCCCACGTTCCCGAGCATCACGCCGTCCACCGGGTTCTCGCCGCTCCGGTTCCACTCGCCCAGCATGAACGGGATCAGCTTGAAGTTCCGGAAGACCGGCGGCTGGATTCCGGCCACGGTCCCCGCAATCGACACGCGATACAGGTTGAACTGCCGCGGGATGCGCGACCAGTACGCCGACTCGTTCTTCCGGCGGATGTTGCGCTGGAAGTTGACGCCCCAGGACTGATCGGCGCCCTCCGGATAGCGCAGCGTCTTGAACGGGATCGCGAACTCCGCCATCCAGCCGATGTCCGTGGTCTGCGTCCGCACCTGCCAGGCGCCGTCCCAGTTCAGGTTGAAGCCGCCGCCCGAGCCGGACATCTGCGCGTTCGACAGACCGCCGCCGCCCTGCCCCTCGTTCGTCACCTGGCCGTCGTACTCGATGCCGGCGGGGTTGGTGCCGAAGACGAAGCCGTTCTGGCGATCCTGGAACGTGTCGAAGATCATCCGGAAGCTGTCCGAGTTGTCCAGGGACGTGTCGCGCCGCGAGTCCGCGACGATGATGCCCCGCGGATCGCTGTCGTAGCAGACCACGCCGACGTAGAGCGTGTCGGCCGTGAAGATCATCCGCACCTCGGTGCGCTCGGACACCGGCTGGCCCTCGCTGGGCTGGTACTGCACGAAGCCGGTGATGGGCGTCGCCGCCTGCCACACCGGGTCGCCGAGCACGTCCCCGTCGAGCGTCGGGCCCTCGTCCACGCGCGTGGCGTGGGCCGTCGGCCGATCCGCCGGGCCCGCCGCCGGGGCCATCTGCAGGGACTGGCCGGCCGCCGGGGCGGCCGCCGCCAGGAGACTACCGGCAAGGACACAGAGTGCAGGAAACCGCGTCACATCAGACCTCGCGCGCAGAGGCGCGCACAAACCGGGACAATCAGGCCCGGAAGGCAAACGGCGATAGTACTATAAGAGGGTGCCTGACCCGGCCCCGCGTGCCGGACGGAATCGCATCATGACCGCGCTCCCGTTCCCCATCGACCCCGGCACCGACGCGTCACTGGCCGCGGCCCTCTACCTCCCGGCCGGCGACCCGCTGGATGCCGTGCTGATCCTCGGGCACGGCGCCGGCGCCGGACACGCCAGCCCCTTCATGACCAGCTACGCCCGGGCGCTGGCCGCCCACGGCCTGGCCGTCGTCACCTTCAACTTCGCCTACATGGAGCGCGGGCGGAAGACGCCGGACCGGCAGCCGGTCCTGGAGGACACGTTCCGCCGCGTGGTGGCCGCGGCGGCCGCGGACCCGCACCTGCACGGGCGCCGGATCGTCATCGGCGGGAAGAGCATGGGCGGACGCATCGCGACGCACCTGCCCTCCCAGGGCGATCGCTGGCCCGCCAACGTCCCCCCGCCCTCCGGCGTCATCGTCCTCGGCTATCCGCTGGCGCCGCCGGGCGGACGGAGCAAGGGCGACCGCGTGTCACACCTCCGCGCGCTGGCGGTGCCGACGCTGATCGTCCAGGGCACGCGCGACCCCTTCGGCGGTCCGGGGGAAGTGGAAGAGGCCGTCTCCGCCGGCCCCGGCCCGCGCCCGCCGATCGAGGTCCACGCCGTCGAGGGCGGCGACCACTCGTTCGCCGTGCTCAAGTCCAGCGGCCGCGAAACCGCCGACGTCCATGCCGGAATCCAGGACACGATCGCGGCCTGGATCCGCCGTCACACGACGTGAGGCACACCGGCGCCGCGCATCCCGCACCGTCAGAACCTTCCGGCACCTCCC
>CAZUGF010000004.1:12615-96287 GCA_964619705.1 uncultured Bifidobacteriaceae bacterium | reverse complement strand
GAACCTCCCCGCACCTCCCCGAACCTTCCTCAGTACCTCGCCCTCAGCTTCACCGGCTCCGGCTTCGCCTTCCGCGCCGCCGCGCGCTGGTTGATCATCTCCACGAACACCGAGAAGGCCATCGCGAAGTAGATGTATCCCTTCGGGATGTGATGGCCGAAGCCTTCGGCGACGAGCGAGACGCCGATGAGCAGCAGGAAGCTGAGCGCCAGCACCTTGACCGTCGGGTGCCGGTTGACGAAGCCGCTGATCGCGCCCGCCGACACCATCATGATGCCGACCGCGATGACGACCGCGGCCACCATCACCCACAGCTCGTCTGCCATGCCCACGGCCGTGATGACGGAGTCGAGCGAGAAGACGATGTCGAGCAGCATGATCTGGCCGATGACGGAGGCGAACGTCGTCCCGGCGCGCGCGGCGTGGTGCCCCTCCTCCCCCTCGAGCTTCTCGTGGATCTCCCGCGTGGCCTTGGCGAGCAGGAACAGGCCGCCGATGATGAGGATCAGGTCGCGGCCGGAGATCGGCGCGCCGAGAATCGTGAACAGCGGCGTGGTGAGCTGGACGATCCAGGCCAGCGAGAAGAGGAGGGCAATCCGCATCAGCATCGCGGCCAGGAGGCCGACGCGACGGGCGCGGTCCTGCTGGTTCTCCGGGAGCTTGCCCGCAAGGATCGAGATGAAGATGACGTTGTCCACGCCCAGGACCACTTCGAGGACGGTCAGCGTCAGGAGGGCAACCAGCGCGTCCGCAGTCAGGACGTCCATGGGCTCCGCCGATCAGGAACGGGGTTTATGGGGACAGGTCGCGGTGTTGATACAGGTGTCCGGCAGCCGGAGGCGCTCCACCGGGGTCCCGCCGATCAGGTGCGCGTCGACGATCGTCATCACGTCCGCGGGCGTGACGTGCCCGTACCAGACGCCGGACGGGTAAACGACCACGGTGGGGCCGTGCTCGCACTGATCGAGGCAGCCGGCGCGGTTGGCGCGGACGCGCCGGTTGATCCCGCGCTCGGCCAGGGCCTTCTTGAATGCCTTGTGCAGCGCACCGGCGCCCTCCGGGTCGCAGCAGCCGCGCGGGTGATCGGCGTCCCGCTGGTTGGTGCAGACGAAGACGTGCTGCTCGAACGGCGCCACGGCGGTCGCTACGTGCCGGAGAGCTCGGCGCGCCCGTCGAGGCCGCCCCAGGTGTCCGGGTCCTGCCAGAGCAGCGTGAGGAAGTAGCGCGCGACGTCCGCCTTCGGAAACGCCGCCACCAGGGCGGCGACACCCTTGTCGAGCGTGGCCGCATCCGGCGCCGCCGGGGACTCTTCCTTGATCAGCCCGTCCTCGTGCTCGATGCCGAGCGCGTCCAGGAACGCCCCCATCATCGGGCGCTGGTACTCGAGGTGATAGGACACGAGCAGCCGGGCCGCCAGCAGATCCGAGATCTGCACGAGGCTCGCCAGGTGCTTCGCCTTCTTCTCCACCGCGAGGCTCAGGACGCTCTTCGGCCGGAACTTGATCTGCCTGGCGATGAGCGCCACGGCTTCCGCATGCTCGATGGCCGCCTGATCATCCTGCCAGAACGCCTGCGCGGCCGACACCCGAACTTCGAGCGGCATCTGGCGCCACAGCCTGGCCGGGCGCATCTCCTCCGACGACGTGGACATAGGGCAACCAGTGTACCAGACAATCTGCTGCTCACCGTCATGCGCGCGCGGCATACACGCATGAAAGACTGCCGTTTTCGAGATACATCTCCATCAATGATGCGTCATATGTAAACGTTCTATTTTCCTTCTGGCTCCGGCCGGCCCATAACTGCGCCATGGAGCCTGGCCAGTGGGACCACGACGCGTGCGGCGTGGGAGTGATCGTGGATCGGCGGCTGCGTCCCAGCCACGAGTGGCTCGCGCGCGCGCTGGAGGCGCTGCGCCGCCTGACGCATCGCGGCGCATCCGGTGACGGCGCCGGATCGGCGGACGGCGCCGGCATCCTCGCCGCCATTCCCTGGTCCCTCCTCGCGGCGGACCTCGGCGCGCGGTTCCTGGAGTCCGGCCAGCCGCGCGCGCTCGGCATGTGCTTCTGCCCGCCGGGCGGCGAGGCCGCGCTCCGTGCCTGCGTCGAGCAGGCGCTCGCGCGCGAGGGATGGGCGGAGGCGGCGTGGCGGCCGGTTCCCGTCGACCACGCGGTCCTCGGAGAGACGGAGCGCGAGGCCGCGCCCGTCATCCTGCAGGTGGCGGCCCTCCACAGCCGGCCTGTCGCAGACGAGGCGGCGCTCGACGCCTCGCTGCACCGCGCCCGCCTGGCGATCGAACGCGCGTTCGCGGTCCAGGGGCTCGACGGTGCGGCCCTGGCGTCGTTCTCGACACGCACCGTCGTGTACAAGGCGCTCGTCTCCCCCGCCGATCTGCCGCGCTTCTACGGAGATCTGTCGGACCCGCGCTACGAGACGACGTTTGCCGTCGTCCATCAGCGCTTCAGCACCAACACCTTTCCGCAGTGGGCGCTCGCGCAGCCCTTCCGCGTGCTCGCGCACAACGGCGAGATCAACACCATCCTCGGCAACCGGCTGCGGGCGCGACAGCGGCAGGCGGACGCGGCGGCCGGTGTCGGCGTGGCCGCGGAGGCAGGCACCGTCGTGCGCCTCTCCGGCAGCGACTCGCAGAGCCTGGACGACATGGTCGACCACCTGCGTCAGGGTGGATTGAGCCTGGCCCATGCCTTTGCGCGCCTGTTGCCGCGCGCATGGGAGCACGACAGGACAGTGGCGGCGGACGCGCGGGCGTTCGAGCAGTTCCAGGCCACCACCGCCGAGCCGTGGGAAGGTCCGGCCGCCATCGCGTTCTGCGACGGCCGGCAGGCCGGCGCCGTGCTCGATCGGAACGGGTTCCGCCCGCTGCGCGTCCTGCTCTCGACGGACGGGCTCGTGACCGTGGGCTCCGAGACCGGCATCTTCGACATCCCGGAAGCCCGGGTGGAACACCGCGGCAGGCTGGGGCCGGGCGAGATGCTCGTCGTGGACCTGGCCTCGGGGACCCTCCTGGAGGATGGCGCGATGCGCGCGCGGCTCGCGGCCGGCCGGCCCTACGCGCAACTCGTGGCGCGCACCGTGGTGCCGCTGCCCGCGCGTGCCGGCAGCGCGCAGCCGGATGCCGCCCTCGCGGACCTGACGACGGCCCATCGCGCCTTTGGCTACACCGCGGAGGAACTCGAGCTGATCGTCCGGCCCATGGCGGAGGAAGGCAAGGAAGCCGTCGGCTCCATGGGTGACGATGCGCCGCTGGCCGCCCTCAGCACGCGGCGGAGGCTGCTGCCGGACTACTTCCGCCAGCGCTTCGCGCAGGTGACCAACCCGCCGATCGATCCACTGCGCGAGCAGATGGTGATGTCCCTTCGCACGCTGCTCGGCCGGCGCGGTTCGCTGCTCGACGAAGCGACAGCCGACGCGCGTCTGGCGGCGTGCGACTCGCCGGTCCTCTGCGACGCGCAGGTGGAGGCACTCGGACGGCTGCCGGATCGGCCCGCCGCCATCGTCGATACGACGTTCGACCCGGCAGCCGGCGAGGCCGGCTTTCTGGCCGCGCTCGATCGCACGGCGAGCGAAGCCGCCGCACACGTATCCGCGGGGGCCGCGATCGTGATCCTCAGCGATCGGGCGGCCGGTCCGACAGCGGCGCCGCTGCCGGCCCTGCTCGCCACGGCGGCGGCCGATCGCGCCCTGGCGCGAGCGGGCCTCTCCACGCGCGCCAGCCTCGTCGTCGACAGCGGTGAGCCGCGCGACGCGCACCAGGTGGCGGCGCTCCTGGCCTTCGGCGCCGGTGCCGTGTGTCCATGGCTGGGATGTCGAACCGCGGCGGCGCTTGCCGCCAGGAAGGGCGAGTCCGCGGCCCTGGCGGTCGACCGCTACCTGCACGCGCTGGACCACGGGCTGCTGAAGGTCCTGTCGCGGATGGGCGTCTGTACCATCGCGGCGTACGCCGGCGCGCACCTCATGGAAGCCATCGGGCTCGACCGCGCGCTGCTCGACGCCTACTTCCCCGACACGGCAGCGATCCCCGGAGCGTTGACCCTGGACAGGGTGGCGGCGGAATCCGTGGCGTGGCACCGGACGGCGTCGGACGCGGGTCCGGGGGTGCTGCCGCACCCGGGCGTCCACGGCTATCGGCGCGACGGGGAGTACCACGCCTACAACCCCGCCCTGGTCAAGGCGTTTCACCACGCGGTGGCGGCCGGCGAGCCCGACGCCTGGGCCCGGTTCACGGCGCTCGTCGACGACCGGCCGGCCGTCGCGGTGCGCGACCTGCTGGCGTTCACGCCGCAGACGGCCGTGCCGATCGACGAGGTCGAGCCGGTCGAGCGGATCGTCACGCGCTTCTTCGTCTCGGCCATGTCGGTCGGGGCGCTCGGGCCCGAGGCGCATCGCGTGCTGGCCATGGCCATGAACCGGCTCGGCGCGCGCAGCAACAGCGGCGAGGGCGGCGAGGAGCCGGATCGCTTCGCGCGGCCGATGGAGGGTGACTGGGCGGCCAGCGCGACCCGTCAGGTGGCCTCGGCGCGCTTCGGCGTCACGCCCGCCTACCTGCGGTCCGCCGCCGAGATCCAGATCAAGATGGCCCAGGGCTCGAAGCCCGGGGAAGGCGGCCAGTTGCCGGCCGCCAAGGTGGTGGACCACATCGCGGCGCTGCGGCACGCGCAGCCGGGCACGCCGCTCATCTCGCCGCCGCCGCACCACGACATCTACAGCATCGAGGACCTCGCGCAGCTGATCTACGACCTCCGCTCCTTCCACCCGGCGGCGCGGATCAACGTCAAGCTCGTCTCGACCACGGGCCTCGGCGTCATCGCGGCCGGCGTGGTCAAGACCGGCGCCCGGGCCATCCAGATCAGCGGACACGACGGCGGAACCGGCGCCTCGCCGCGCGGCTCGATCAAGCATGCCGGGCTCCCCTGGGAGATCGGCCTCAACGATGCACATCGTGTGCTGTCGGCCCGCGGTGTCCGCGGCCGCGTGGCGCTGCAGACGGACGGCGGGCTGAAGACCGGCCGCGACGTCGCGCTGGCCGCCGCGCTCGGCGCCGACGAGTACGGCTTCGGCACGGCAGCGCTCGTCGCCATCGGCTGCCTCATGGCGCGCCAGTGCCACCTCAACACGTGCCCCGTCGGCATCGCGACGCAGCGCCCCGACCTCCGGGCCCGGTTCAGCGGCACCGTGGATCAGGCCGTCCGCTACTTCACCCTGGTGGCCGCCGACGTGCGGCAGATCCTGGCGTCACTCGGCCTGCGGTCGCTCGGCGAGCTCGTCGGGCGGGTGGACCTGCTCCGGCTGCGCGACGAGGCCCGCACGCCGGCGCTCGACGTGTCCGCACTGCTCGAACCCGTGCATGGCGCACCCGCGCGCGACCTGGGCGATACGGGGCCCGGGCCCGGCGACGCCGGGACGCTCAACGGCCGCCTCGCGGCCCGGGCGGGCGAGGCGCTGGGCCGCCACCCCGTCGAACTCTCCGCCACGATCCGCAACACCGACCGCTCCGTCGGGGCGACGCTGTCCGGCCTCATCGCGGACCGTCACGGCGACCGGGGCATTCCGGATGCGCCCATCCGCATCCGCCTGTCTGGCCACGCGGGCCAGTCGCTCGGGGCGTTCTCGACACCCGGGCTCGAGATCGCGCTCGCCGGCGATGCCAACGACGGCGTCGGCAAGGGCATGCACGGCGGCACCATTGCCATTCGGCCGCCCGCCGGCACCGGGCCTTCCGGCCAGGTGCTCGTCGGGAACGCCGCGCTCTACGGCGCCACAGGCGGCCGCCTGTTCGTGGCGGGCCGTGCCGGCGAACGATTCGCCGTCCGCAACAGCGGCGCACAGGCCGTCGTCGAGGGCGTCGGCCGCCACGGCTGCGAGTACATGACGGGGGGCGTGGTCGTGGTGCTCGGCCCCACCGGACCCAACTTCGGCGCCGGCATGACCGGCGGCGCGGCGTATGTCTACGATCCCGATGGCACGCTCGCCGATCGCCTCAACCACGAGCTGGTGCGCCTCGACGCCCTTGACGCTGCCCAGGAGCAGGCGCTGCGCGCGTTGCTCCTCGATCATCACGCCGTGACCGGGAGCGCCCTTGCCGCGTGTCTGCTGGCCGAGTGGACGGCACGCCTCCCACTGTTCTCGACCGTTCAACCGAAAGGCGATCACTCCCGTGTGGACACGCTTGCTGCTGTCACTGGCCGTTCTCGGCTTCACGCTCGTCCTGGCGCTGTCGCTGCAGCCGCCGGCGCCGCAGGCAGCCGCTGACGGCAGCCTGGTCGCAGGCGACATCGCCTGGATGCTGACGGCCACCGGCATGGTGCTCTTCATGACGCCGGGGCTGGCCTTCTTCTATGGCGGGATGGTGTCGCCGAAGAACGTCATCTCGACGATGCTGCAGTGCTTCATCGCACTCGGCGTGGTGAGCGTGCTCTGGATCGTGGTGGTCTTCAGCCTGGCGTTCGGCGACAGCGTGTACGGCATCATCGGCAACCCGCTCACCTACCTGTTCTTCCGCGGCGTCGGCGAGGCGCCGGACCCACGGCTCTCCCCGACCATTCCCCTGCTCCTCTTCGCGCTCTTCCAGCTCAAGTTCGCGATCATCACGCCGGCGCTCATCACGGGGGCCTTTGCCGAGCGGGTGCGGTTCGGGGCCTACCTCCTCTTCGTCTCGCTCTTCACGATCGTCATCTACGCACCGCTGGCGCACTGGACGTGGCACCCGGAGGGCTTCCTGCGCCAGTGGGGCGTCCTCGACTTCGCGGGCGGCACGGTGGTCCACATGTCGGCCGGCCTCGCGGCGCTGGCCGGCGCGTGGGTCCTGGGCCGGCGGCAGAGCCACGTCATCGGCGAGGTTCACCAGCCGGCGCACATCCCGTTCGTGATCCTGGGTACGGGCATGCTGTGGTTCGGCTGGTTCGGGTTCAACGGCGGCTCCGCGCTCGCGGCGTCTCCCACCGCCGTCATCGCCTTTGCCACGACCAACACGGCATCAGCCGCCGCGATGATGGCGTGGGTGCTCGCGGAGTGGCTGCGCGGGGCCAAGCCTTCGGCTCTCGGGGCCTGCATCGGGGCGGTGGTGGGACTGGTCGCCATTACGCCCGCGGCCGGCTTCGTCTCGATTCCCGCCAGCATCGTCATCGGCGTGGTCGCGGCGGGCGTGAGCAACCTGGCGCTCCACTTCCGATCGAGGAGCACGCTGGACGACACGCTCGACGTGTTCCCCAGCCACGGCGTCGGCGGCATGACGGGCATGATCCTGACCGCGGTCTTTGCCCGCGACGGCGGCCTGATCACCGGATCGCCCGAGCTGCTCCTCAAGCACCTCGCGGCGCTCGTCTTCGTGAGCGGGTTTGCCTTCGGCGGGTCGTGGCTGCTCTATCGCCTGGTGGACCGGGTGACGCCGCTCCGCGTCAACGAGGATCACGAGCAGCTTGGCCTGGACCTCAGCCAGCACGGCGAACGGATGGGCGGCTTCGAGTGGGAGGACGACCCGGCGGCGTGAACGCACCTGCGCCGAATCTCTGCCCGCGGCACCCGGCGGATGTGCGCCCTTCGCGCCAGGCCCGCGCCCGGGGTAGTATTCGCGCATGCCCGACCAGCCGAACTTCTTCGACGAAGTCAACACGCACTTCGACGCGGCCACACGCTTCACGGACTACCCTGCCGGCCTCCTGAGCCAGATCCGCTGCTGCAACAGCGTCTATCGCTTCGACTTCCCGCTGCGCCGGCAGGACGGCACCATCCAGGTGATCCACGCCTGGCGCGCGGAGCACAGCCATCACAAGATGCCCGTCAAGGGCGGCATCCGGTACGCCCCGAGCGTGTACGAGGAGGAAGTGATGGCGCTCGCGGCCCTCATGACCTACAAGTGCGCGATCGTCGACGTGCCGTTCGGCGGCGGCAAGGGCGGGATCCGGATCGAGCCCCGGGACTACACGATCGAAGAGCTCGAGCGCATCACGCGCCGCTACACGCACGAGCTCGCGAAGAAGAACTTCATCGGCCCGGGCATCGACGTACCGGCGCCGGATTACGGCACGGGCGAGCGCGAGATGTCGTGGATTGCGGACACATATGCCGCACTCAATCCCGGGCAGCTCGACGCGATGGGCTGCGTCACCGGGAAGCCGGTCACGCAGGGCGGCGTCAACGGGCGGCGGGAGGCCACCGGCCGCGGGCTCTACTTCGCCATCCGCGAGGCGTGCGACCAGGCGGATCTGATGAAAGGCCTCGGCCTGTCACGCGGGCTGGCCGGCAAGCAGATCATCGTGCAGGGGCTGGGGAACGTCGGCTATCACGCGGCGAAGTTCTGCCGCGAAGGCGGCGCCATCCTCACGGTCATTGCCGAGCGCGAGGGCGCCATCACGCACCCCGCGGGCCTGGACGAAGAGGCGGTGTTCCAGCACCGGAAGGCCACGGGCTCGATCCTGGACTTCCCCGGCGCCACGAACCTCCCGTCCACGGCGGCCGCGCTCGAAATGCCCTGCGACATCCTGCTCCCCGCGGCGCTCGAGAGCGTCTTCACGGCGGAGAACGCGCCGCGCATCCGGGCGAAGATCATCCTCGAAGGAGCCAACGGCCCGACGACGCCGGCGGCCGACCCGATCTTCCGGGAGAAGGGGATCCTGGTCATTCCCGACATCTACTGCAACGCGGGCGGCGTCACGGTCTCGTACTTCGAGTGGCTCAAGAACCTGTCGCACGTGCGCTTCGGCCGCATGTCCAAGCGCCACGAGCAGGCGAACGAGCTGGCCATGCTGCGCGCGATCGAGTCCGCGACCGGGAAGACGTTCACCGAGGCGGAGCTGGCCGACCTGGCCCGCGGGCCGGACGAGCGCGACCTGGTGAACTCCGGCCTCGAAGAGACGATGATCAGCGCCTTCCACGCGCTGGTGGAGACGAAGCACCAGCACCCCGGTGTGCCGGACCTGCGGATTGCGGCGTTCGTGAACGCGATCCACAAGGTCGCGCGGAGCTACATGGAGCTGGGCATCTTCCCCTGATGCCGTGCGGCCGGCAGGGCGCGCGGATCCCGCCGGACCGCGCGCCGGCCACGCGTCAGCTCGATCGCAGCGCGATCACGGGATCGACACGGCTGGCGCGCCGCGCGGGAATGTAGATGGCGACGGCGGCCACGGCGAGCAGGATGCCGGGGATCACGACAAAGGTGATCGGATCGAACGCGCCGACGTCGTAGAGCAGGCCCACGATCAGCCGGGCCGCGACGGCCGCGACGGCCAGGCCGCAGATGACCCCGGAGGCCGTGAGCAGCAGGCCCTGCCGGAACACCAGCCGCCAGATATCGCGCCGCGTGGCCCCGAGCGCGAGCCGCACGCCGATCTCCCGGCTGCGCTGGCCGACCGCGTAGGCCATCACGCCGTACACGCCCACGGCCGCGAGCAGGAGCGCGAGCCCGCCGAACACACCGAGCAGCGTGGCCCCCATGCGCGGCGCCCAGAGGCCCTGGTCGAAGAGCGCCTCCATCGTGAACACGCCCGTGATCGGCATGGCCGGCTCCATCTGCTGGACGGCCGCGCGAACGGCGCCGAGCGCGGTCTCGGGCGCCTGGCTCCGCACGATGAGCGTGATGCCCGCCTGCGGGACCTGGTCGAGCGATTGATAGATGTAGGGCTGCGGCTCCTCGCCGATCGCGTTGTACTTGCTGTTCCGCGCGATCCCGACCACTTCCGTGGCGCTCGGCTGGCCGAAAAAATGAAAGCGCTGCCCGACGGCGTCGCGGTCCGGCCAGAACCGTTCGGCCATGGTCTCGTTGATCACGACCACCTGCGGTGACCCCGGCCTGTCCGCCGGGCCGAAGGTGCGGCCGCGCAGCAGCGGGATGCCCGCCGCCTCGAAGTACGCGTCGCCGATCACGGCAATGGGCACGAACCGGCCGTTTCGCGGGTCCGCGGTGTCCTGCCCCTCCAGGAACACCGAGCGCGCGAACCCGCCGCCGCCGAGGGGCGGCCGGCTGGCGAGGGTCACCTGGTCGACACCGGGAATGCCCCGCGCCCGCTCGAGGATGTCGCGCTGCCGATCGGCCGCGGCCTCGAGCGGCAGACCCTGGGCCGTCAGGTTGAACGACAGCACGCCGAGCGCCGAGGCATCGAAGCCCGGATCGATCGCGCGCGCGTTCCCGAGGCTCCGGATGAAGAGCCCGGCGCCGATGAGCGCCACCAGCGAGAGCGCCACCTGTCCGACCACGAGCGCGTTGCGGATGGTAAGGCGACGCCCGCCGCCCGGCTGGCTGGATCGATCCTTGAGCTCGACGACGAGGTCGGGACGCGAGAACTGCAGCGCCGGGACGAGCCCGAACAGCAGGCCCGTGCCGATGGCCACCAGCGCCGTGAACGCCAGCACCCGCATGTCGATCGGCATCGCCAGCGCCCCGTCGTCCAGGAAGGGCGGCCGGAGCATCAGGAGCGCGGCCCGGGCCCACGAAGCGATGAGCAGGCCGGTCAGGCCGCCCATGACGCCGAGGAGGCCGCTCTCGACCAGCAGTTGCCGGACGAGCCGGCCGCGTCCGGCGCCGAGCGACAGCCGGATGGCAATCTCCTGCCGGCGGGCGGCCGCGCGTGACAGCAGCAGGTTGGCCACGTTGGCACAGGCGATCAGCAGCACGAGTCCGACGACCACCATGAGCAGGGCGCCCGCGGTCGTGAACTGCTGGCGCTGGGCCGGGTTCGGCGACAGCGCCGTCTCCGCGAGCGGCGCCAGCGCGATGCCGCGCCCGTCGTTCTCGACGGGGTGATCCGTCGACAGGGCGGCGGCAATTGTCGCAAGGTTGGCGGTGGCCGTGTCGATCGACACACCCGGCTTCAGGCGGCCGAGCACCTGGAAGACCAGAGCCCGGCGCGAGTCCCAGTTCTCCCGGAGAAAGCCGCTCGTGGTCTCCCGGTACATGGCGAACGGCACCCAGAGATCGGGACCGCCGATCACGCCGGCGCCGCGGAACGCCGCGCCCGCCACACCCACGACCGTGAACGCGCGGCCGTTGAGCGTGATGGACTCGCCCACGATGGATGGCGCGCCGCCGAAGCGCCGCTGCCACAGCCCGTAGCTGAGCACCGTCATCGGCGAGGCCCCGAGCGCCGCATCGTCGTGCGCCGTGAAGCCGCTGCCGGCCGCCATCGGTGGCTGCATCACGGCGAAGTAGTTGCTGGTGACGACCTGGCCGGCGACCTGCTCCGGCTCGCCCTGCCCGCTCGACAGGCTCAGCCCCGTGAAGCCGACCGCGCTCAGGCCGTCGAAGACGGCGTTCCTGTCGCGGTAGTCCTCGTAGTTGAGGCGCGACATCGGCAGCGCACTGCCGACGGCGCCGGCAACCGCGCGCGCCGGATCGGTGGACGTGAACACGGTCACGAGCCGTCCCGCGTCGCGCATGGGCAGCGGCGTCAGGAAGACCTCGTTGACGAGCGAGAAGATGGTGGTGTTGGCGCCGATGCCCAGGCCGAGCGACAGCACGGCCACGAGGGTGAGCGACGGCGCACGCCAGGCGAGACGGACGGCAAACCGCAGGTCGTTCAGGATCGTGCCCATGGTGACTCCCCGGCACCGAGCGTAAACCACGGCGGCCCGAGGGCGGGAAGAAATGGGACGAGCGGCGGGTGGGAGGGATGGGGGAAGAGCGAAGAGCCGAGACACAGAGAGGGCGGCCGCCCGCGGGCCTCTCTGTGCCTCACCAGAGCGAGAGCGCCCGGGGACCTACTTGAGGTGCTTGCCCACCAGCTTGGTCATGTCGAACATGCTGACCGTCTTCTTGCCGCCGAAGACGACCTTGAGCTTGTCGTCGGCGTTGATGTTGCGGCGGTTCTTCGCGTCCTGCAGGCCGTTCTTCTTGATGTAGTCCCAGAGCTTCTTCGTCACCTCGGTCCGCGGCATCGGCTTGGCGCCAATCACGGCAGCCAGGTCCGCGCTCGGGGTCACGGGACGCATGAAGGCGGCGTTCGGCTTGCGGCCGGACTTCTTCTTCGCAGCAGCCTTCTTCTTGGCGGCCGGCTTCTTCTTCGCAGCCTTCTTCGTGGCTGCCTTCCTGGCGGTCTTCTTCTTCGCGGCTTTCTTGGCCATCTAGGTCTCCTTCGACGCCAATCTTCAATGGGCGCCGTTCGTCCCCCCCGGGTGGGGTGGTAACAGATACTAGCGGTTTCCGGGGTCGGCGTCACTACATATTGTGCCCACGTGCGACGATGTGAACCGTGCGACGGTCGGGGGGCGGATACGGGGTGGCGGGGCGTGATGGGGGCAGGCGGCCGGGCCGGCGTGGTCCGGGGATCCCTTCGACTCGATCGGACACGCGAGGCGGGTGCGGACGGCTCGGGCGCCGTGGCGTACCGGATCAGGCGTGGCGGAACACGATCAGCCAGGGCACGATGGCCGCCACCGCGTACAGCAGCGTGAGCCCGGCCAGGAGGCGGTGCACACCGCAGACGTAGAGGAGGATGCCGCCGCCGGAGGCGAGCAGCTTGGCGCCGACGAGCGCGGGCGCCGGCCCGACCAGCCACATCCACGATGCCAGCAGGATGTTGCCCTCCGCCGCGATGCCGTGCACGCCGACCGCGACGAACGTGAAGATGCCATCCCACGCCTGGGCGGTCAGAAACAGCAGCAGCACGAGTCGCGACGGCACCATGTCAGTGATCGCTGCAAGATTCGATGCCCGTCCCCGAGAGGGGAATCCCTGTCATCACGTGGACCAGTCTGCGTCTCAGGTGTCTATTGTCTCCGGCACGCGGCGCCGGCGCGACTCCTCGCAGGCTCATCGTCGCACGCCGCTGCCCGGTGCCGGGTGCGCGATCGCGCGCCGGCATCACGGCAGCTCGTCCAGCAACTGGCCGATCTCGTCCGGGCTGATCGGCTTGGTGAAGTGGCGATCGAAGCCCGCGGCTGCGGCCCGGCGTCGATCCTCGTCGCGTCCCTGTCCGGTCACCGCGACGATCATCGCGTGCGCCGCCCACGGCTGCGCGCGGATCCGCCGCGCCGCCTCGTAGCCGTTGAGCCTCGGCATCCCGATGTCGAGCAGGACCAGCGCCGGATGGAACTCCGCGGCCGACCTGACCGCGTCCACGCCGTTGAACGCGGTCCGTACGTCGTGGCCCAGCACCTCGAGCAGCAGGGCCAGGCTCGTGGCGGCGTCCACGTTGTCGTCCGCCACCAGCACGCGGTGGTGGTGCCCGCGGCCGCCAGGGCCGGGGGCGCCGCCGGGCACCGCCGGCGTCATCCCGCCTCCACGGCGAGGCTGAGCCGGCAGGACCGGCACGGCTGACCCTGGCCGGCCCGCGCGCGGGCGCGCACGAGGTGCCGATTCTGGGAACCGCACTGCCGTCTGTAGCGAGAGGGATACCCAGTCCGCGGCCGGACACGGCATCGAACGCATGCGACGTGGCCCATGAAGGGCGTCGCTGCAACTTGGCTGCCGGAGCCGCTACTCTTCCTTCTTCGGCCGGAGCCCGTGGTGGAGGATCTTCTTCCGCAGCCGGATGTTCGCCGGCGTCACCTCGACCAGCTCGTCGTCGTTGATGAACTCGATGGCGGTCTCGAGGCCGAGCAGCCGGGGCGGGACGATGCGGATGGCCTCGTCGGCGGTGGAGGCCCGCATGTTCGTCTGCTTCTTTTCCTTGGTGATGTTGACGTCGAGGTCGTTGGTCCGCGAGTGCTCGGCGACGATCATGCCCTCGTAGACAGGCGTCTGCGGCTCGATGAGCATCGTGCCGCGCTCCTGGAGGTTGGCCATCGCGTAGGCGGTCGCCGCGCCTGCCCGGTCCGAGACGAGCACGCCGGTGGCCCGCGCCGGAATCGGGCCGTGCCAGGGCTCCCAGCCCGCGAAGATGTGGTTCAGGATGCCGGTGCCCTTGGTGTCGGTGAGGAACTGGGAGCGGAAGCCGATGAGGCCGCGGGCGGGGATGCGGAACTCCAGGCGTGCCCGGCCGCTGCCGTGGTTCACCATCCGCGTCATGGTGCCGCGCCGGGTGCCGCACATGGAGATGACCACGCCCTGGAACTCCTCCGCCACGTCGATGACGAGGTCCTCCACCGGCTCCATGCGCTGGCCGTCGATCTCGCGGACCACGATCTCCGGGCGCGAGACCTGCAGCTCGAACCCTTCGCGCCGCATCATCTCGATGAGGATCGCCAGCTGCAGTTCGCCCCGCCCGAGCACCTTGAACTGCTCCGGCGTGTCCGTGCCCTCGACGCGCAGCGACACGTTGCCCAGCAGCTCGCGCTCGAGCCGCTCCCGGAGGTGGCGCGAGGTCAGGTACTGCCCCTCACGTCCGGCCATCGGCGACGTGTTGATGCCGAAGACCATGGAGACGGTCGGCTCGTCCACGGCGATGGCGGGCATCGCCATGCGGTGCTCGGGATCGGCAATCGTCTCCCCGATGTTGATGTCCTCGATCCCCGCCAGGCAGATGATGTCGCCCGCCGCCGCGTCGGTGTTCTCGACGCGCTTGAGGCCGTCGAAGGAGAAGAGCTTGGTGACGCGCGTCTCCTGCGCCGTGCCGTCCAGCTTGAGCACGACGATGGGATCGTTCAGCTTGACGCGGCCGTTGAAGATCCGGCCGATCGCGATGCGGCCGAGGTACTCGCTCGAGTCCAGGTTGGCGACCAGCATCTGCAGCGGCGCGTCGGCATCGCCGGCCGGCGGCGGCACGTGCCGGACGATGGCGTCGAAGAGCGGGCGGAGGTCCTCGCCGGGCGTGTCCAGATCCACGGACGCCGTGCCGGCCCGGCCGCTCGTGAAGAGCACGGGGAACTCGATCTGCTCCTCCGTCGCATCCAGGTCGATGAACAGGTCGTAGACCTCGTTCAGGACCTCCTTCGCCCGCGCGTCGGCGCGATCGATCTTGTTGATGACGACAACCGGCGGGAGGCCGCGCTCGAAGGCCTTGCGCAGGACGAAGCGCGTCTGCGGCAGCGGGCCCTCGGCCGCGTCCACCAGCAGGACCACGCCGTCGACCATCGACAGGACGCGCTCGACCTCCCCGCCGAAGTCCGCGTGGCCCGGCGTGTCCACGATGTTGATGAGGATGTCGCCGTAGTGCACGGCGGTGTTCTTGGCGAGGATGGTGATGCCCCGCTCGCGCTCGAGCTCGTTGCTGTCCATCGCGCGCTCGGTCACCCGCTCGTTCGACCGGTAGACGCCGGCCTGGCGGAACAGGGCGTCCACGAGCGTGGTCTTCCCGTGATCGACGTGGGCGATGATGGCGACGTTCCGTCGAAGCGGGTTGGCCACAGGTGGAGCGGTCTGGCGCACAGGCATCTCACCAGTATACGGCGTGACGGCGCCGCGCCCGGCCGGGAAGTGCGAGGGGACGCCCGCGCGAGGCCCGCGGCGGCCTGCGGCGCGGCTCAGAAGTGCCGACTCTCCCGAACCGTCTCGCTGGCCGTGTCGCGTTCACCCCGGCCCGCTAGGCGGAGCGGCGGCGCGGGTCCACCAGCGCCTTCGGCAGGCGCATGGCCTCCGCATCCGCCAGGGCCTCGTTGAGCCGGTCCAGCGGGTAGACGCGCGCGCCGATGGCGTGGAACGGCACGCGGCCCGCGTGGCGCTCGAGCACCGTCAGCGCCCGCAGGAAGTGGCCCGCCTCACTGCCCCAGCACCCGCGGATCTCCAGGTGCTTGCGGTTGATCTGCTGGTGCGCGTTCACCTGGCTCGGGCCCGCATCGGTGTAGTGGCCCGCGATGACATACCGCCCGCCGTCGCGCACGAGGGACAGGCCCTCCTCCACCGCGCGCGGGGACCCGGACGCCTCAATCCCGATATCAGGCCCGCGCCCGCCGGTCGCCGCCTTCACCTGCGCCTCCCGCTCCGCCGCCGTCGTGGCCGTGACGTCGAGCGTGATGTCCGCGCCCATCCGCACGGCCAGATCCAGCCGGTCCGCCGGCGCGCCGAGCGCGATGATGGTGGAGGCGCCGGACAGGCGCGCCAGCGCGATGGCCGAGAGCCCGACGGCGCCGGTGCCCTGCACCATCACGCTGTCGGCCAGGCGCGGGGCGGCGCGATCGAGGGCGTGGACGGCGGTGATGAGCCCGCAGCCGCCGCCGATATAGTCCGCTTCGCTGACGGCGTCCGGCAGCACCGCCGCCACCACGCCCGGCTCGAGGTAGATGGCCTCGCTCCAGCCGCCGAACAGGCCGTCGGCGGCCCCGTCCGTGATCCCGTAGACGCGGCGGTGCGGACACCGGGTCGGCGTGCCGGTCACCGCGCACGCGTGGCAGCGCCCGCAGGCGCGGTGGACGTCGTAGAACACGAGGCGATCGCCCTCGCGCGCCTGACGGCCGTCGGCCAGCACGACGGGACCACGGACCCTGGCCAGCCGGCCGACGGAGACGTGGCCCGGAATGATCGGATACGGCACGCCGGCCAGGCGTCCGTGCCAGAGGTGCACGTCCGTGCCGCAGACCTCGGAGTAGAGCGTCTCGAGGAGCATCCCGCCCGGCGGGAGGGAGGGTTCGGGGAACTCGCGCAGCTCGATCGGGGCGAGCGGAGCCGGCATGACGGCGGCGACGACGGGCATGGAAGGAATTATGGACCATTGACCGGGTACGGTCAGGGGGTATACGATGCAGTCATATATAGGGGAGGGGGGTATTCATGCCGAACATCCTGGAAGCCACGCTTGCCATCAAGGGCATGTCCTGCTCGGGGTGCGTCACGAGCGTGACGCGCGTGCTCGACACCGTGCCGGGCGTGGAGGCCGTGCATGTCGAGATCGGGCGCGCGACCGTCCGCATTGACACGGGCGTGTCCACTGTCGAGACCGCGCGCGAGGCGCTGACGCGCGCGGGGTACGAGGCCACCGGGGACGCGGGATAGGCAGGGAGCCGGCCATGGCCACGCCCGCCGCCGACATGGCACCCCCGGTCCAGCGTGTCACGCTGCCCGTCGAGGGGATGACCTGCGCCGCCTGCCAGGCCAACGTGCAGCGCGCGCTGCGCGCGACGCCGGGCGTGTCGGACGCGGCCGTCAACCTGATGATGCACGAGGCCACGATCGAGTACGACCCGCGCGTCCTCTCCCCGGACGGCCTCGTCTCCGCGATCAACCAGACGGGATACCAGGCCCGCCTGCCCGTGCCCGACGCCGACGTCCTCGCCGAGGACGCGGCACGCGACGCGCGGCAGCGGACCGAGTACCGGACGCTCCTCGTCAAGGCGCTGACAAGCGTTGCACTCGGCGCGGCGGCCATGGTGCTCTCGATGCCGCTGATGGCCGGGCCGCACGGCAGCCACGGCGGCGACCCGCTCCTGGACTGGACGATGCGCGTGCTGGATCCGCCGCTGCGGACGGCGCTGCCGTGGGTGTACGCAATCGACCACGGCATCCTTCACGCCGTCCTCCTGGCCTCCACCCTGCTCGTGATGGGCTGGGCCGGCCGCCACTTCTACCAGCGCGCCTGGTCCGCCTTCCGCCACCGGACGGCGGACATGAACACGCTCGTCGCCATCGGCACGGGGGCCGCCTTCCTCTACTCCGCCACGGCGACGCTGGCGCCCGGCCTGCTGCAGTCCGGCGGCGTCGCGCCGGACGTGTACTACGAGGCGGTCATCCTCATCATCGCGCTGGTGCTCCTCGGCAACGCGATGGAGGCCCGCGCCAAGGGCCAGACCACGCGCGCGCTGCGGGCGATGGCACAGCTCCAGCCGGCCACGGCCCGGGTGCGGGGCGCCGCCGGCGATCACGACCTGCCGATCGCCCAGGTGCGTCCCGGCGACATCGTCCTTGTGCGGCCCGGCGAGCGCATCCCGGTGGACGGCCGCATTGTCTCCGGGGCCGGCGCGGTCGATGAGTCGATGCTGACCGGCGAGTCCCTGCCTGTCGAGCGGCGCGAGGGCGACCGTGTCTTCGGCGCGACGATCAACAGGACCGGGGCTCTCGAGGTCGAGGCGACGGCCGTCGGGACGGCCAGCGTGCTGGCGCAGATCGTCCGGCTGATGCGCGAGGCGCAGGGCTCGCAGGCACCCATCCAGCGCCTGGCCGATCGCATCTCGGCCGTATTCGTGCCCGTGGTCGTCGCGATCGCGGCCATCACGTTCGCGGTGTGGTGGTTCGTGCCCGCCGAGCCCTCGCTCCTGCGGGCCGTCACGGCGGCCGTCAGTGTCTTGATCATCGCCTGCCCGTGCGCCATGGGCCTGGCGGTGCCGACGGCGGTGATGGTGGCCAGCGGACGCGGCGCCGCGGAGGGCGTGCTGATCAAGGGCGGCGCGCCGCTCGAGCGGCTGGCGGACGTGGATACCGTCGTGTTCGACAAGACCGGCACGCTGACGGAGGGAGTGCCGGCCGTGATGTCCATGGAGACGGCGGCGGGGATCGACGAACAGGCCGTCCTGCGCGCCGCCGCGGCCGCGGAGGCACGCTCCGAGCACCCGCTGGCCGCCGCGATCGTCCGGTTTGCGGAGGGCCGCGGTGTCCGGGCCCGCGAGGGCGGCACCGTCACGGCGTTCGCCGCCGAACCCGGCCGCGGCGTGGCCGCCACCGTCGACGACCGGCGCGTGCTCGCCGGCACGGAGCGGATGCTCCAGGACGCGGGCGTGGACGCCGGCCTCCTGGGGGCGTCAGCGGAGGCGTGGGCCGCGCGCGGCCAGACGCCGGTCTTCGTGAGCATCGACGGCGTCCCCGCCGCCGTGTTCGGGATCGGGGACGCGCTGCGCGCGGAAGCCGCCGAGGTCGTCGGCGCCCTCGGCACGCTCGGCATCGAGGTGGTCATGCTGACGGGCGACAGGCGGCAGACGGCAGACGCCGTGGCCGGCGCCGCGGGCGTGCGGACGGTCATCGCGGAGGTCCTGCCCGACGGCAAGGTAGCCGCCATCCGGGACCTGCAGGAGCGGGGCCGGGTCGTCGCGATGGTCGGCGACGGCCTGAACGACGCACCGGCGCTTGCACGCGCCGACGTGGGCATGGCCATGGCCTCGGGCACGGACATCGCGTCCGAAGCGGCGGACGTGACGCTGATGCGCTCCGATCTCCGGGGCGTCCTGCAGGCGATCGCGCTCGCGCGGCGCACCATGCGGACGATGAAGCAGAACCTGTTCTGGGCGTTCGCCTACAACGTGATCGGCATCCCGATCGCGGCCGGCGTCCTCTACCCCGCGTTCGGCGTGCTGTTGAGCCCTGTCGTCGCCAGCGCCGCCATGGCCCTCAGCTCCGTCAGCGTGGTGTCGAACAGCCTCCGCCTGCGGCGCGGGTGACGAAACGTGCCCGGCCCGGCCGGGCTTCCTGGACGGGAGGACGAGCATCGCGATGAACCGAACGAGCGCGCACACGAGGAAGGCGGGGACGCCGTCGCATGCGGCGGCCGTGGACCCCGCCATCAAGGCCGGCAACCTGCGCCGGTTGAAGCGGATCGAGGGCCAGATTCGCGGGCTGCAGAAGATGGTGGAGGCCGATCGCTACTGCCCGGACATCATCACGCAGGTGGCCGCCGTGCAGCAGGCGCTGCGCGGCGTCGGCCGGCAGCTGCTCCGGAACCACCTGAAGCACTGCGCCACGGACGCCATCGCGCGGGGTTCCGCGGAGGCGGATCGCACCTACGACGAACTGCTGGACCTGGTCTACCGGCACCTGCGATGAGGCGCGTCCCCCGCGTCCGCCTGTCAACCGCCGGACTCTCCTTCCCTTGATCAAGGGTCCGGGCTAGGATCGTCCCGTGTTCACGAACATCCTCTGCCCGGTCGACTTCTCCGCCGATTCCGAGCGGGCGCTGGCGGTCGCCGTCTCCATGGCCCGCGTCACCGGCGGGCGCCTCACGCTCCTGACCGTCATCGATCCGCTGCTCCGGGCCGGCGCCGACGCCGCGGGCGCCAACCGGGTGCTCGACAACCAGACGCAGGCGGAACTGCAGTCCCTGCTCGAACGGAGCGCCCCCGGCCTGGCCGCCTCGGGCGTGCCGGCGGTGGTCGTGGCCGTCGGCAAGCCGGGCGAGCGCATCATCAGCCAGGCGGAGGAGTGCAATGCCGACGTCATCGTGATGGGGATGCGCGGCATCGGGGGCGCGGCGAAGATGTTCCTCGGATCCACGAGCGAGTACGTCCTGGGCCGCGCGGAAATCCCCGTCCTGATCGTTCCGCCGACAAACCGGCGCTAGCTGGCGCCTGTCTCCAAGTCCAGGTCGCGGGCCACCGTTCGTCCAGGACTACGCGAACGGCTTGCTGCTTGAACTCATCCCGTGACACGTCGACGGCCCACCGACTGCGCCATTCGGGGCCATGCCCCGCTTCGACCGCTCGGCCGTCGCCTCTCAGGGACATTGAAGGACAGGGCGCGAGCCTCCAATCGCCTCCGTGGCACGAGTGCGGTTCAGGCCCGCACCGCGCGGACGGGTGCGCGCGGACCGGAGCGCGCCGCCCTGTGTCAGGGCGCCGCGAGTAACGCGGCCGCCGTCACGAAGCGGGGCTCGATGTCCACGGGCACGTCGGCCAGCTTGTCCAGCACGGCCTGTGTCTCCCGCCGCACGACGCCGAGCGTCTCGAGCATGGCCCGCGCCTTCTCGTAGCTCCCCTCCGCCTGCAGCGTCATGATGTCGCGCGTCAGCGCGATGACGCCTTCCCGGATCTTCGCCGCGTCCACCGAGAACGTGCCGTCGCCGTTGACGACGAAGGCGCCGCGATCGAGCAGGTAGTTCACCTGAACGGCCTGCCCGCGGCCGTGCGCCTCATTGATCCCGAAGCGGATCGACCGGAACGCCGAGGCCAGGAACGTCGTGTACATCGTGTCCTCGAAGGAGCGCGAGAGCTGGCCCCTGTCCACGAGAAACTGGAGCGCGAAGAGGCCGGACACGTCGGCCTTGGCCTCCTCGATGGCGCTGTAGGTCTCCTTGAGCTCCTGCCGGACCGTCGTCACGCGGCCGGCGACGGTGATGTCGTGCGGTCCCAGGCCGTGCATCAGCTCGTGCATCAGGATGTGCGTGAAGAAGGCGTCGAAGGCCACGCGCCCCTGATCCGCCGTGGACAGCGCCACGCGGGAAATGGGCACCAGCACCTTGTCGAACTTGGCCTGCTGGTTGTTCTTGAGCATCACGCGCTTGCTGCCCTTCTCGCGGATGACACGCTCGTCGTTGGGCAGGTTGAACGCGGCCGTCTGCACGCCCCGGTTGGCGTCACCCGCGGAGAACACCGTGTTGACCACCGCGATCGGCGCCATCGCTCCGAGCTGGCGGTTGATGTACTTCGGGTCGATCGGCAGGTTGTCCTCGATGTCCTGCAGCGCGGCGGTCAGCGTCTGCAGCTGCGCGGACTCGGCGGCGTCCTTGACGGTGATGAACGCCTCGAAGGCCGCCTTGTAGTTGAACCACTCGTCCTCGTAGACCTCGTAGGGGCCGATGGTCGGCTCGATGGACGCATCGAGCTCCATCCAGCGCACGTCGCTCGCGTAGTAGTCGTTGGAGAGGAACGCGTCCGCACGCGCCTCGAGGAACGCCCGCAGCGTCGGCTGCGCCGTTGCCGCCGCGGCCTCCCGGAGATGGCTGGCCGCCAGCGCGAGCTGCCCCTGGTACTCGAGGCTGTACGGCACGGCCGTCAGCGCCCCGCCGGCGCCGCGCCGGATGGTGGTGAAGAACCCCGTCGCACGGGCACGCTCGGCCGGCGCCAGCGTCCCGATCCACTGCTCGACCTCCGCCTTCGTCGCATCCGCGGGATAGAAGTTCGCGGACGGCGGCCGGGCCGGCACCCCCGGCAGGATCGGCTCGTTGTGATCCAGGCGTGACCACGGCCCCTTGTTGACGAGGAACGCGTGCAGGCGGGCGCGCCCGAGCGGAGACTCGTCGCCGATCAGCTCGTAGAGCAGCGCGGGGTTGCCGGCCCAGACCTGCTCCAGGAAGATCGCGTCCATCACCTGCGCGGCCCGCACGAGGTGCGCCAGCGCCGTACGCTCGCCCGGCGGGAGCGCGGAGATGTCCGCGGTCAGGTCGGTCGGCTCGTACCGGGCCACCGACCGCTGGAGCGCGGCGGCTTCGGCAGGCACGGCGGCGTCCGGCGCCGCGGGCGGCGTGGTCGTGGAAGGCGGCGTCGAGCAGGCGGCCGCTGCGGCCGCGAGCGTGGAGGTCAGGGTGATCATGGTGAGTGCGCGCATGGGGGTCATGGGACCGTTACCTCATGGCAGTTTACGCCAGTCAGCCCGGACCGGCGGCCAGGCCGGCCACAAGTGCCCCGCGCAGCGACGACGCGGGCACCTCTCGCGCGCACGTCCGGGCGTCTGCTACACTCTGCCGGCAATGACATACGCGGCACACCTCTTCGGCGCACGACGCATCCTCTGGGCACTGGCGCTGGTCATGACGGCGCACTCGACGGCCTGGGCCACCTGGTCGGTGATTGCCGTGGACGCCAGGACCGGACAGGTCATCATCGCCTCCGCCACCTGCGTGCGGCAGGCCGGCTTCTCGCAGCGGCAGCCCAACGGCGCGCGCGATCTCATGGACGTCCAGGCGGTCATCGTGCCCGGCGTCGGCGTCGCCGCGTGCCAGGCAGGCGTGGACAACACGCGCGAGAACCAGATGCTCGTCTACGCCGAGATGCAGAAGGGCACGCCCCCCGCGCAGATCCTGGAGATGCTGAAGCAGGATCCCAACGTCGAACGGCGCCAGTTCGGCATCGTCGCCATTCCCAACGGCGGCACCATTACGCCGTCGACCAACCGCGTGGGCTTCAACGGGGCCAACAACTCGCGCTCGTCCCTCTACTTCGGCGGCCAGGTGGGACCGGACATCTTCTACCAGGTGCAGGGCAACACGCTGCTCGGCGACCAGGTGGTCTACCTGGCGGCGCTGGCCTTCACGCGCACCACGGGCACGCTCGCGGATCGCGTGATGGCCGCCATGGAAGCCGCGGACGCGAACGGCGGCGACCATCGCTGCAACTGCGGGAACAATCCCCTCGAGCACGTGCCGTGCGACGACAAGACGGCGCACGTCGCCTACATCGCCATCGCGGACAAGGCCGACGCGCGGGGCGTCACGCACAACGACGGCCAGTACTACGCCTACATCGCGGTGGGCGACGATGCCATCCGGCCGGGGGAAAGCGCCAACCCGGTCAAGACGCTCCGGCTTCGCTACGATGCGTGGGTCAGCTCCGGATCGCCGCGCCTGCCGCCGCCAGGCGCGACACCGTACAAGCCGGCGCCCTGAGCGGCGAACGGTGCACAGACACTGAGCGTTCGCTCAGTGTGCGGGCCCGGGTGCGGGCTAGTGGATGCCCGAGCTTCCCTGGAGCGCGGACGGCTCCGCGCCGAGGCGCCTGATCGCCGTCTCCCACATCTCGTCGAGCGGCGTGGAGAAGATCAGGTCCGGCTGGACCGGCGCCATCAGCCACGCGGACTCCGCCAGCTCCACGTCGAGCTGGCCCGCGCTCCACCCGGCGTAGCCGACGACGACGCGGATGCCCGGGTCCGGCGGGAGGCCGAGCGTCCGCCGGATGAGCTCCGGCGCCGCCGACAGGTACACCCCGTCCGCCACCTCCATCGCATCGCCGTCGAGCGCCTTCTCGCGCGTCAGCACCCACGCGCGCGACGGCTCCACCGGGCCGCCGACGAACAGGTGGAGGTCGGGCTGGATCGACAGGGGCGGATCCACGCGCACCACGTCCGCCGCGCTGTCTTCCATCAGGCGGTTGACGACCAGGCCGAACGCCCCCTGCGGCCCGTACTCCGCGAGCAGCACGACGGTCCTGGCAAAGTTGGGATCGAGCATCTGCGGCATCGAGACGAGCAGCAGGGGCGCGAGGGAGGGCGCATCGGACATGCTGCCATCCTAGCAGGCCCCCAGCAGGTCGTGGTGAAATGCGACACCGCCGCTAGCCCGACAGCCGCGTCCTCGCCCACTCGACCGCCTCGCGCACCACGGCCGTGTGCGCGCTGTGCGCCGCGTTCCGCACGCCGTGGCCGGGCGCATCGAGCACCGGCGCCAGCGACGGATCGCCCGTGTTCCCGATCACGAGCGCGAGGTTGCGCCGCAGGCGGGCGAGCGAGGTGTGCGTCATCGCACTGCCGCGGACGAAGCCGTGGAGTTCCTGGTCCGTCTGCTGCCACAGCGCCGCGGCGCGTGCGCCGTCGCGGGCGCGCGGCTGCCAGGCCGGATCGTCCGTGGTCGCCGGCGCGAGGTTCCACGGACACACTTCCTGGCAGATGTCACAGCCGAAGAGGTGCGTGCCGACATCGGGGCGCTGCCGCTCGGGGATCGGGCCCTCGAGCTCGATCGTCAGGTAGGAGATGCACTTCGTCGCGTCGAGGACGTGCGGCTCCACCAGGGCGCCCGTCGGGCAGCTGTCGAGACAGAGCGTGCAGGACCCGCACTGATCAAGCGCCGGGGCATCCGGCTCGAGCGGCAGACTCGTCGCGACGCCGGCCAGCAGCAGCCACGACCCGAGGTCCGGGTTGATGACGCAGCTGTTCTTGCCAATCCACCCGATGCCGGCATGGCGCGCGTAGACCCGCTCCTGCACGTGGTGCTTGTCGACGAAGATCGCGGCTTCCAGGGGCTCTCCGCACTCCTTCTGCATCCAGGCCACGAGCGCCTCGAGCCGCTCCGCGAGCACGTGGTGGTAGTCCTGGCCCCTGGCATAGCGCGCGACCTGCACGCGGTCGTCGGGGTCCGGCGGGGGCGCGGAGGCGCGTGCCTCCCGCGTCGCGTACACCGTCCCGGTGACGATGACCGAGCGCGCGGACGGCAGGAAGTGGCGGATGTCCGCGCGGGTGGCCGCGGACTTGTGCATGTAGACCATCTCGCCCGCGTAGCCGCTGGCGAGCCACTCCGGCAGGTACTGGAGCTCCGGCAGCGCGGCCGCCGGCGCGACGCCGCAGGCATCGAAGCCCAGCTCCGCCGCGCGCGCCTTGACCGCCTGCGCCGTGATCACCGGTGAGGCCCTCGCCCCGCGGTCCGGCTACGCCTTCGCGACGAGCTGCCGCAGCACGTAGGGCAGGATGCCGCCGTTGACAAAGGCCGCCAGCTCCTCGGGCGTGTCGATCCGGACGACCACCGTGAACGTGGTCACCGATCCGTCCTCCGCCGTGGCCGTGACGGACACGGAGGACCGTGCCTTGAGCCCGGGGCCGGAGCCCGCGAGCGAGAACAGCTCGCGGCCCGTCAGCCCGAGCGTCGCGGCGGTCTCGCCCGCCGAGAACTGCAGCGGCAGGACGCCCATGTTGACCAGGTTGCTGCGGTGGATGCGCTCGAAGCTCTCCGCAATCACCGCCTTCACCCCCAGCAGCATCGTCCCCTTGGCGGCCCAGTCGCGCGACGAGCCCGAGCCGTACTCCTTGCCCGCCAGGACGATCAGCGGCACGCCGGCATCCTGGTACTGCATGGCCGCGTCGTAGATCGGGAGGATCTCGCCGCCGGGCAGGCAGGCGGTGACGCCGCCCTCGATGCCGGGGACCATCTGGTTGCGGATGCGCGGGTTCGCGAACGTGCCGCGCATCATCACCTCGTGGTTGCCGCGCCGCGCGCCGTAGGAGTTGAACTCCTTCGGCTCGACCCCGTGCTCGACGAGGTAGCGCCCCGCCGGGCTGTCCGCCCGGATGTTGCCGGCCGGCGAGATGTGGTCCGTCGTGATGCTGTCGCCGAGCAGCGCGAGCGCACGTGCCCCGGTGATGTCGGCCGGAGCCTGCGGCGTCATCGAGAGGTCCTCGAGGAACGGCGGCCGGCGGATGTAGGTGGAATCCCCCTCCCACTGGAACCGGTCCCCCGTCGGCACGGGCAGCTGCTGCCAGCGGCTGTCGCCGTCGAAGACGCTCGCATACTGCGCGCGGAAGGCGTCCGCCGTCACGCTCGTCAGCATCGCCGCCTGGATCTCCTGCTCGGTCGGCCAGATGTCCCGGAGGTACACCGGTTGCCCGTCGGTCCCGGTGCCCAGCGGCTCGGTGGCCACGTCCACGTTCATCGAGCCGGCCAGCGCGTAGGCGACGACGAGCGGCGGCGATGCCAGGTAGTTGGCCCGCACGTCCTGCTGGATGCGGCCCTCGAAGTTGCGGTTGCCGCTCAGGACGGATGCCACCACGAGCCCCCGCTCGCGAATCTCCGCGGAGACATCCTCCGGCAGCGGTCCGCTGTTGCCGATGCAGGTCGTGCAGCCGTACCCGACGAGGTTGAACCCGAGCTGGTCGAGGTAGGGCTGCAGGCCGGAGCGCGTCAGGTAATCCGTCACCACCTTGGAGCCTGGCGCGAGCGAGGTCTTGACCCATGGCTGGCTGACCAGCCCCTTCTCCACCGCCTTCTTCGCGAGCAGGCCGGCGCCGATCATCACGCTCGGGTTCGACGTGTTGGTGCAGCTCGTGATGGCCGCGATCACCACCGAGCCGTGCTCGAGCTGCGTCTCGACGGCCACGGCGGTACCGCCCGCAGCCGGCGCCGTCTTGATGCCTTTCTTGAGATCATCCAGGGTGCTGGCAAAGGACGCCTTCGCGTGCTTCAGCGGCACGCGGTCCTGCGGCCGCCGCGGACCGGCCAGGCTCGGCTCCACCGTCGACAGGTCCAGCTCGATCGTCTGGCTGTAGACCGCGTCCGGCGCGTCATCCAGGCGGAAGAGCCCCTGTGCGCGCGCGTACGCCTCGACCAGCGCGATCTGCGCCTCGTCACGGCCGGTCAGCCGCATGTAGTCGAGCGTCATGCCGTCGATCGGGAAGATGGCGACCGTCGCCCCGTACTCCGGGCACATGTTCCCGAGCGTCACGCGATCCGCGATCGTCAGGTGCGCCAGCCCCGGCCCGTAGAACTCGACGAACTGGCCGACCACGCCCTGCCGGCGCAGGGCCTCGGTGATCGTCAGCACGAGGTCCGTCGCCGTGGCGCCCTCGGGGAGCCGTCCGGACAGGCGGTACCCGAGCACGGAGGGAATGAGCATCGAGCTCGGCTGGCCGAGCATGGCGGCCTCGGCCTCGATGCCGCCCACGCCCCAGCCGACCACGCCCAGCCCGTTGACCATCGTGGTGTGCGAGTCGGTCCCGAACACCGTATCGGGGTACGCGAGGGCCCGGCCGTCCTGCTCGTCCCGACAGACCACGCGCGCCAGGTACTCGATGTTCACCTGGTGCACGATGCCCGTCTCCGGGGGCACGACGCGGAAGTTGCGGAAGGCCGTCTGTCCCCAGCGGAGGAACACGTAGCGCTCGCGATTGCGGTGGTACTCCAGCTCCGAGTTGAGGCCCATGGCCATCGCAGTGCCGAAGTGGTCCACCTGCACGGAGTGATCGATCACCAGTTCCACGGGTTGGAGCGGGTTCACCATGTCCGGATCGCCGCCGAGCGCGACGATCCCGTCGCGCATGGCCGCCAGATCCACGACACAGGGCACGCCGGTGAAGTCCTGCAGGAGGACGCGCGCCGGCATGAAGGAGATCTCCTTCTCCCCCGCCGTGCCCGGCTCCCAGCCGGCCAGGGCGCGGATGTCCGCCGCCTTGACGAAGCGGTTGTCCTCGCGGCGCAGCAGGTTCTCCAGCAGGATCTTCAGGGAGTACGGCAGCCGCGCCACCCCGGGGAACCCCTGCTTTTCGAGCGCGGGCAGGCTGTAATAATCCACCGTCTCGCCGGCAAGGCTCAGAGCGGTGCGTGTCTTGAATGAGTTGACGCTGGACATGACGATCCCGTCGATCATATCAAGGATCCCGGGACCCTCATCGTCGCCTGAGGGGCACCTCCACGCTGTCCGTGCTCGTGGCGTCCAGTTCGGCGCGGTAGAGCAGCGAGACGCCCTGGGAGACCTCCAGCAGGTAGCGGCCGCGCACCAGGCGCGGGAAGGCAAACACCCCGTCGCGGTCCGTGCGGGCAATGCGCGCGGGGATCTTGACCTGCCGCGGCGGCGTCAGCTTGACCTCCAGGTTCTGCACGCCGGTCTTGGACGCCGCGTCGTAGACACGCCCGCGGAAGTCCACGGTCCCCTGCGCGGCCGGCCGCGCCGGGACGACGGCGGCAAGCAGGGGGGCCGCGGCGACGGCAAACACAGCGCGCCGGGTCATGGCCGGATCACCCCGTAGTCCGACGGGACCGGGAGCAATGTCGGCTGGAAGGGGCTCTCCTCGATCTCCGGCGGCATGAAGGCCACCTCCTGTTCGAGGGTGTCGGGGTCCACGCGCACGCGCTGCGTGTCGAGCACCTGCCCGTTCACCACGAGGAGCACCTTGTAGTCCCTGGCCCGGCCGCCGAAGGTCGGGACCTCGACGGTGAATGACCCGTCCCGCTCGACGAAGTAGTCCTCGGCCGACGCGTAGATGGCGACCGGGTAGGCCTTCATCTTCACCGGCCCCGAGAGCCGCACCGTCGCCACGCTCACCCGCCCGTCCTGGATGTCCTTGATGGCGTAGAGCGGGTAGATGAGCGGGAAGAAGCCGAGCGCGAAGAGCGTCAGCGCCGGGTAGTTGTTCCTGAACCCGCCGAACGGCGTCCGGATCTCGATGGGCTGCTGCGACTCGCGATCGATGTAGATCTTCTCCTTGTAGATCAGCCAGATGCCGCCGATGACCATCACCATCCCGGCGATCGAGCTCAGGAAATACAGAACGATGCGGGGGTCTTCCATCACGGGCCTCCTTGCTCACCGGGTCTTCAGGTACTCCAGCAGGGCCGCCTTCTCCTCCGGCGCCAGCGTCGTGCCGTAGGCGTGGCCGGCGCGGGCGTTGCCCGGCAGGCTCGTGTCGTACAGCTCACCCTCGTGCTCGGCGGCGGCACCGCGCGAGACGAAGCCGACGGCGATCGGGTCGTACACGTCGTAGCCGCGGTGGAAGCGGACCGGCCTGCGCTCCTCGGGCTGGAGCAGGTCCGCGAGCGACGGCACGGATCCGTTGTGCAGGTACGGCGCGTTGAGCCAGACGCCCGCGAGCGGCATCGCGACGTACCCGCCGGTCGTGCGGAACCGGCGGAACTGCCAGGGCCTCCCCGCCGCGACGGCATTGAACGCCTCCGCGGACGCGGCGTTCCACGCGTCCAGGCGGTGACGGTCCGTACCCACTTCCTCCACCGCGATGACCGTGCCCGTGCGCGCGCCTCCGTCGGCGTGACACGAGGCGCAGGCCTGGGTGAAGATCGGCTCGCCGCGCGCGGCCAGCACCTCGTCGATGCCGAACGGGAAGCGCGGCGGCTCGAGGCCGCGCACCCAGCGGCCGACCTTCTCGAGGCTGTCGCGATCCACGGACTTCGCACTCGCGCCGTTCCCGATGGCGGAGCTGATGAGCACCTCGTCGAGCGAGGGGTTGAGGCCGTCCCAGTGCAGCGCCCGGCCGTCGCGGAGGCCGAGGGACCACAGCGGCGTCATGTCGGCATTGCCGATGCTGTCGTCGACGGGCTGCCGGAGCTGCCGGAACTTGAACGGGTTGAGTGGGTCGATCCGCCCGGGCCCCCAGTCCGGCCGCGAGTCCATCCACGCAAACTCCCGGCGGTGCCGCAGCAGCGCCCGCTTCGTGCCGGGAATGAGGAGGAAGCGATACGCCAGCGACTCCGTCCACGAGAGCGTGCCCATGCGCCCGATGGCCTCGAGCACCGTGGAGGCATTGAAGCGATCGTCGGCGGCCGCCGCCTCGAGGAAGCGCGAGTAGGCCTGCGGCCGCAGCATGCCGGCCGCGCCGCCGGGTACGATCCGGCGGTCCGCATCCGGTGCCGTGCGGTACGTGGCCGTGTGGCAGAAGGCGCAGTTGACGGCCACGCGCGCCGAGCCGAGCACGTCCTTCCTGGAGAACCCGACCGGCAGCTCGCGGCCCGGCTCCCAGACGATGCCGAACGAGGCGTAGCCGCCGGGACCGGGCAGCTTCTCGGGAAACATCTGCGGCAGCACCTGCCAGACCCAGTACGGCAGGCCCTCCTCGGCCTCGATACCGACGGAGCCGTACTTGAAGTGCTCGGCGGGATCCACCGGGTCCGGCTGCGCGTCCCCCGGCACGCTCCACAGGAGCAGGGTGAGGCTGACGAGGGCCGCGGTACGGACGATGATCATTGCGTCTTCAGGAACTCGATGAGCGCGCCGCGCTCGGTCGCCGACAGTTCCTGCCCGTAGGTGTGGCCGCCGTTCCCGTTGCCGCGAAGGCTCGTGTCGAAGCGGACGCCGTTGGCCTCCGCCTCCGGCCCTTCCGCGACGAAGCCGACGCGGTCCCAGTCATACACGTCGTACCCGCGATAGAAGACGCGCGGACGCTCGCTCGGGAACAGGAGCGCGCGCAGCGTGGGCACGGACCCGTTGTGCAGGTAGGGGGCGCGCAGCCAGACACCGTCGAGCGGCATGTTCGCGTAGCCGTCCGTCTTGCGGAAGTGCGCGAACTGCCAGGGCCGTCCCGTGCCGATCGTGTTCATGCGCGCGGCGAGCGCGGCCGTGAAGGACTGGACCCGCTCGGGATCGGTCCCGATCTCCGTCAGCGGTGTCACCTGCCCGACCGCCTCGCCGTCCATCGCGTGGCAGCGCGCGCACGCACGCGCGTAGATGGCGGCGCCCTCGGCCGCGCGCAGCTGGTCGATGCGGTCCGCCGGGTAGACCGGCGCCTTCAGGTCCAGCGTCCACGCCGCGACACGATCGAGCGACGCGAGGTCCAGCGACGCCTCGGTGGCCCCCGCGCCGATGGCCGCACTCTTGTTGCGCTCCTCCACGCTGTCGTTGTTGCCGTCCCAGTGGAGCCACATGCCCTGCCGCGGCCGCTGGTTGAAGAGCGGCGGCAGGTCGGCGGTTCCCACCGTGGCGTCGGCCCCCATGTCGAAGCCGAAGAGGCGCTTGTAGGGATTGAACGTGTCCACGCGCCCCGGGCCCTGCGGCGGCCGCGCGTCGAACCACGCGTTCATCTGCGCCCGCTCCAGGATCCCGTCACGCGTGCGCTTGATGACGACGAACCGGTAGAGCAGCGAGCTCAGCCACGAGAACGCCGGATCCTGCGCCCGCATCGCCTCAATCAGGGTCGCCGCGTCGAACCGCGGGTCGCTGGCGCACGCGGTCAGGAAGTTCGCATAGGCCTGCAGGTCCATCTGGTGGGCCGGCATGCCCGGGATGATCCGCCTGGGTCCCGATGGCGACTCGCGGAGCGTCCCCGTGTGGCACGTCGCGCAGTTGAGGCCCACGAGCGGTACGCGCGCCTCGACATAGGTGGTCCCGATGGGCCGTCCGCGCGGGGCATCCGGCTCGTAGACGAATCCGAGGCGCTCGTAGCCCTCGCCGGGCCGGGCCGGAAGCTTGTCCGCGAACACAATCGGGAGGACGCGCCACAGCGCGTACGGCACGCCGACGGTCGCCTCCGTGCCGACGGACCCGTACTTGAAGTGCGCGACGATGTCGTCCTGCGCCGACACGCGCGCCGTGGCGCCCGCCGCCGCGAGCGCGGCGCAGAGCCCCGTGGCGGCCGCCGCCCAGGCGGCAGCCCAGGCAATCCGCGTGAGCCCGGGACGCGTGGGATTCACGATCAGGCCTCCGTGAAGGGCGGGGGCTGGAAGACGGACATGATCTCCTCCACCATGGCTTCCCGCGAGGCGAACCGCGAGACGTCGTAGCACCCGATCGGGTTCTCCACGGCGTTGACGAGGCAGCGGTTGCAGTAGGTGCAGGGCTTCTCGGCCTGGTCACGCCCGCGCGCGAACTGCAGCACGAGATCGTTGTTCGCGACGAGCGGACGGGCCGCGCTCACCGCATCGCAGTCGCCGCGCGTGATGGCGTCGCGGATGAACGAGGCGGTCTGGAACCCGCCCGTGCAGATGACCGGGATGCCGACGGCCGTCCGGATGGACTTCGCGTACCCGAGGTTGGATCCCTCGATGTGATCCCGATCGCCCGCGGCCTCGTTCCAGGCGTTGCGCGCGATCTGGCCGGTCAGGCCCCGGAAGAGCAGGTAGTTGAGGAACGTTCGCTCCCCGCTCGACAGCATCGTGTCGTAGGACGCCGCCAGGTCGTCGACCGGCAGGTCGCGGCCGAGCGGGTTCTTCGGGTGGGGGAAGAAGCTGCCCGTGGACACGTGGATCGCATCCACGCCCGCCGCCTCCAGCCAGCGGCACACCTGCACCGACTCGCTCAGCGTGTTCCCCGCCGAACCGCGGTGCACGCGCCGGAGCACATTGTCGTGATCCACGGCGCTGATCTTGACCTGGAGGTGGAAGTCGCGGCCGACGCGCTGCCGGATGGCGCGCACGATGTCGAGCACGAACCGCGCGCGGTTCTCGAGACTGCCGCCGTAGTCGTCGGTCCGATCGTTGATGGCGGAACTCAGGAACTGCGTGATCAGGTAGCCGTTGGCCCCATGCAGCTCCACGCCGTCCAGGCCCGCCTCCCGTGCGCGCCGCGCGCCCTCCGCGAACTGCGCGACCACCTCGCCGATCTGCGCGACGCTCATGCGCTCGCAGCGGAAGCCGTGGATGGGATCCGCCTTGTCCGTGGAGCTCAACCCGGTCGGGTACTCGATGCCGTTGATGTCCCGCTGCCGGCCGCCGTGGCTCAGTTGCAGGATGTAGCGGCAGTCGTGCTCGTGCACGGCGCGGCCGAGCGCCCGCCAGAAGGGGATCGTCCCGTCGTCGTGGATCATCGCGTAGTTCGGAAGGATGCGCCCGCGGAGGTGGACCGGCACGAACGACGAGATGATGGCGCCGACGCCGCCGCGGGCGAACTTGGTCTCCCAGTTGATCCGCGCCTGGTTGCCGGAGCCGTCGTAGTTGTCGAGCCGCCCCGAGATGTTGGAGCGGAAGATGCGGTTCTTGACCGCGAGGCTCCGGAAGGCCAGCGGGGTGAAGATGATGTCCTGCGGCATGGCACCGGCCCTCAGAACGTCCGCAGGTACTCGATGAGCGCCCACTTGTCGGCGTCGGGCAGCCCGGCGCCGAAGGTGTGGCCGCGATCCAGGATGAAGTCCGGCGCCCGGTTGTTCCGCAGCATGCGGCGGAAGATCGCCTCGTCCGAGAACAGGTTGAGGAGCGAGCTGTTCCGGATGATGTCGGGCAGGCGTGTCGGGTCGACGCGCGCGACGTAGTCCACGGGCGTGCCCGCGGGGATGCGCACGCGGCGGCTCGATCCGCTGATCGTCACCCAGCTGTCCACCGTGGTCACGGGAATCGACTGCGCGCCGAGGCGCTGCTCCGGCCACAGCAGCTTCCGCATCCCGTCCTCGAACGCGGTGAGCCGCCCCCGCACCGAGGGATCCTTCACGTAGATGCCGACGGAGTTGTTGTGCAGGTACGGCGCCGTGGCCCAGATGCTGGTCAGCGAGGCCGTGCGGTAGTAGCCGCGGCCGCCGCCCGGCAGGTCCATGTCAATCGGCTTCGTGGGGTTCTGCGGGTTGTACAGGCCCGTCAGGCGGCCGGCCGACGGCAGCTCCTTGTAGGACTCCGACGAGAACTGATCCCAGATGCTGCCGCGCCCCGCGTTGGTGCCCAGCGCGCGCGCCGAGTTGGTCCCGAGCTCGGTGACGCTGTAGCGGCGATCGTCCGAAAGAAAGTTGTCGGCGAGGAAGTCCTCGCGCTCGACGGCCTCGCGGAACCAGGCCGCGGCGTCCGCGGTACCCGCAGGCGGCTGCTTGCTGGAATGGCACCGGGCGCACGTATCCGCAAACGCGCGGCGGCCGGCTGCCAGCGTCTCGGCCGAGGCCGTCAGGTGCGCCGCGCCGCCCCTGGCCTCCTCCAGGCGCAGCGGCTTCATCGTCTTCAGGAACGCCTCGGCGTTGTCCATCCGCGCCTCGGTGGCCACCCAGTCCGGGCAGTGCTGGCGCGCGTGGTCCATGTCGAACGGCGCCTGCGGGCGCGCGATGCCGAGCACGGGATCGTGGAGCGTCACCCAGTAGTCCCCGCACATCCCGATGTTCACGTAGACGCGGAGCGACGCGCCGGCCACGCCCACGGAGTCCGACCCGTCCTTCAGGATGTGATGGACGGCCCGCATCGTGCCGTCGCGCATGCGCTCCTCGGTGGTCGGGCGCGAGCCGAGGTTGAAGATGGTGTTGATCGCGTTCGGGTTGTTGATGTGATCCGTCGCGAAGCGCGAGGTGTCCGACGTCCCCGGCGCCTGCCGCGCCGCCACGTGCCAGCGGAAGTCGTCCGGCTTCATGTTCAGGCTGAAGAGCTTGCCCTCTTCCCAGTACTGGTTGCCGATGGTGCCCGCCAGGTTGTCCCACGTCGGCCGCTCGGGGTCCTCCGGCGGATCGAGCGGGTTGAACCCGATGTGGCAGAACCCGCACGTCAGCCCCAGCAGGTAGGGCGGCTGCATGTCGCCGGGGTGCGCGAGGTACTGCGCCGCATCCCAGTTCGCGGCATCGAACCTGGGGTTCGGGAACTTGCGCAGCCCGACGATGCCGCTGGCCTCGCCGGGGATGCCCGGCACGGGCGGCTGATCGCAGGTGTCCATCCACAACCCGTACTGGTCCGGCGCGGTGGCGGCCTCGCAGCCCGGCTGCGTGATGGCGCCGAGCTCGCGGAAGCGGCGGCCGTGCCGCCGGCTGTCCACGTAGTTGATCAGGCTGACGTTGCCCTCGGTGATCCGGTTCATCTCGACCCAGAACGTCTCGTTGCCGCCGGTCCAGAAGTACCAGGTGTCACGGCCCTCACGCTGTTCGGGCGTCAGGTAGCGGCCGCCGTAGCCGTAGTCGTCCGCCGGTTGCGGCTGGGCATGGAGCGGCACTCCAGGAGCCACGGCGGTCCAGGCGAGAGCGCCGGTGAAGACGAGAACGGAAAGACCAACGAGGGCGCTCGACGCGCGACGGCGAGGTGTGTCGGTCACGGCAACCCGCTCCTTGATAGCAAGTGGTGCGAACGCCGGGGGTCAGCGGATCAGAGCACAAAACCCATCCGGCCGGACACACGAAAAAGCGCAGCCTGGAGGATGGTGTCGCGGGGCTCGGGGAGCGTTACAACGGGCCCCTACGGCTGAGGTTCCGGGCTCGGAGCCCCGGGTAACGAGGCCGCCACAGGCCCGATCGGACACGGAGCAGCGAACCCCACAGGGATGGGGCGGATGAGCACGGGCGAGACCGCCCCCCACCGGCCAGGGACCGGCGCGCCGGCGGGCGCTACCGGTCCGCGAGGAAGTCCCGCGCCACGGCAGCCGGCGTCCGCCGCTCGTTGTCCACGGCGGCGTTCATGCGGCGCATGGCCGAGGCGGTGATCCGGCCACCGAGCGCGCGGAGGGCCGCCTCCACGTCGGGGCGCTCCCGCAGCAGCGCGGCCCGCGCGACGGGGACCGCGTCGTAGACGGGGAAGTACTGCCGGTCGTCATCGAGGACGACGAGATCCAGGGCATCGATGAGGCCGCTCGTGGCGTCCCCGGCCGTCACGTCGATCTCACCGGCGGAGAGCGCCCGGTAGATCAGGTTCAGGTCCATCACGCGCGGCGGCGCGGCAAACCGCAGCCCGTACGCGGCGGCCAGTCCCGCAAACCCGTCCGGCCGCTCGAGGAACTCGTAGCCGAAGCCCGCCGTCCATCGGGGCGCGACGCGGGCCAGGTCGCTGATGCGCGCCAACCCCTCGCGCGCCGCGGCGTCCGCCCGGACCAGGATCGCAAACGTGTTGTTGAACCCGAGCCGCGGCAAGGCCGTCACCCCGAGATCCGCGTACCGTGCCGCGACGCGCGCCAGCACCGTGTCACCGTCCGACGAGACGGGCTCGCCGAAGATGGCCGTCAGCGCCGTGCCGGTGTACTCCACGTAGACGTCGATGTCGCCCGCCACCAGCGCGCCGTGCGCGATGGCCGTGCCGCCGAGGTTGAAGCGCCGCTCCACGCGTGCGCCGGTGACGTCCTCGATCTGCTGCGCGAGGATCTCGCCCAGCACGATCTGCTCGGTGAAGTTCTTGGACGCGACGACGACGGGCCGTGCGGCGCCGGGGCCGGCGAGCGAGGACAACAGCAGCGCCAGCGCCAGGCCGGCGGCCACGGCACCGGCCACGATCGGCCGCCGCCCGTGCCGCGGGTCCGACCAGCGGCCGAACGCGGCCAGCAGCGCGTCGGCGCCGAGCGCGAGGAGCGCGGCCGGAAGCGCGCCGGCAAGGATCACCGTGGTGTCGACCATCGCGAGGCCGCGGAAGATATAGTCGCCGAGCCCGCCCGCGCCAATGGCGGACGCGATGGTCGCCGTGCCGACGCTGATGACCACGGCCACGCGGACGCCGGCCTGGATGGCCGGCTGCGCGAGCGGCCACTCGACCTGCCAGAGCACCTGGCGCGGCGTCATGCCCATGGCCCGCGCGCACTCGACGACAGCGCGGTCCACCCCCTGGACGCCGGTGATCGTGCCGCGCAGAATCGGCAGCACGGCATACAGCGTGAGGGCGACGAGCGCCGTCCGCGTCCCGATGCCGCCGAGCACCGGCAGCGGGATCAGGAACCCGAACAGGGCCAGGCTCGGGATGGTCTGCGCCAGGTTGGCCAGCCCGACAATGGGGCGCGCGAGGCCGGGCCGGCGTGCGGCCACCAGACCGAACGGGATGCCGATCAGCGCCGCCAGCACGCCGGAGTAGACGACAAGCCGGACGTGCTCCAGCGTCCGGGTCAGGAACTCCGCGCGGTGCTCGACGATGAAGCGGACGAGGTCCTCAAGCATGACGGCCGGACCGGCTCTCCAGCAGGCGGCGGACCGCGGGGTGCGGCGACGCGGCCAGCGCCTCCGGCTCCCCGCACGCGATCAGCACACCCTCGTCCAGTACCGCGATGCGATCCGCGAGCGCCCACGCCTCGTCGAGGTCGTGCGTGACCAGCAGGACCGTGCGCGGGAACTGGCGCTGGAGCCGCTGGAACTCGCGGTGCAGCTCGACGCGCGTGATGGGATCCACCGCGCCGAAGGGCTCGTCCATCAGGACGATCGGCGGATCGGCCGCGAGCGCGCGCGCGAGACCCACGCGCTGCCGCTGGCCGCCCGACAACTGATCCGGCCACCGATCGCGGAACGCCGCCGGCGGCAGGTCCACGAGGGCGAGCAGCTCGTCCACCCGCGCGCGCACACGAGCCTCGGGCCAGGCCATCAGGCGCGGGACGGTCGCCACGTTGTCCGCGACGGTCCAGTGCGGGAAGAGGCCGACGTCCTGGATGACGTAGCCGGTCTGCCGCCGCAGGTCCACCGCATCCCAGTCGACGACGTCGCGGCCGTCGACCTCGATCCGCCCGGCCGTCGGGCTGAACATCCTGTTGACCAGCCGCAGGAGCGTCGTCTTGCCGCTGCCGCTCCGCCCGACGAGAGCCACTACCTCGCCACGGGCGACGGTCAGCGAGACGCCCTCCAGGACGCGCGTGTGAGGCCAGGCGAACGTGACGTCGTGAAAGGCGATCACGGCTCCCAGAACAGCATCAGCGTGACGGTCGGGGCCACGCGGGACTGGCCCTCGAACTCGACGCCATCCCGGCGCCATAGCGCGCGCACGTCGCCTCGCACGCCCAGGCCGCGGCTCACGCCGTCGCCGCCGCGGATCCAATAGCGCATGCCGCCTCCCACGTAGTACACCTGCCCGGTCTCCACGAGCGTGTGCTCGTCGTACAACTGGCGGAGGTAGCCGCCGCCGCCGGAGACGAAGGGGCGCAGGCGCGCGGCGAGGACGGGCGCCGGCAGTTGCCACACCACGCCCGCATCCACGATGAACTGGGACAACTGCTCGGCGTCGAGCGTGGCCGGCTGCGCCTCGTCGTCCTGCGAGAGGCGGACCGTCAGGGACGGACGGCTCACGCTCACGCCCGTCTCGACGGTCAGGGACCGCGTGAGGGCGAACCCGACGCGCGCTTCCCCGCCGACGGTGCGGTCCACGGACGTCTCCGCGCGGAAGAGCGTGAAAGGCGGTGGCGTGCTGCCGCGTGCGTTCGATCGCAGGAGCGCGGACGAGTCCCCGATGGGATAGCCGCCGAGCCAGGTCATCCCGCCGCTGAGAGTCAGCCGGCCCTGCCGCGGCGATGGCCCGGCGTCCTGGGCCGAGGCCGGGACTGGAGCGAGACCGATCAGGCAGGCCAGGAGCGTCGCGCCGGCCGCCCTCACTTCGGCACCACCGGGATCTCGACCTCCATCGAGGTGCCCCCGCGCGGCGCCACCACCATGCGCGGGGCGTAGGCGGCGCGGAAGTCCACGTCCACGGCCTCGTTCCCGCCGAGGAAGCTCTCCACGTCCCCGTCGTCGAGCGGTTCCACGCGCAGCACGTGCGGCCCCGGCGTCAGGCCGGCAATCACGAACTCCCCCGCCGCGCTGAGAGTGAACCCGCCCGTCAGCGCGCCGGTTGCCGGGTTGAAGGCCACGACGTGCGCACCGTAGACGCCGCGGCCGTTGAGGGTCACGCGTCCGCGGACGCTGCCGGTCTGCGCGCGGTGGTCGGTGTCCGGGTAGAGATCGGCGGCGCCGGCCATGTCGTCCGGCTGGAGGACCCGATCCGCAATCGCGCCCGGCGTCATCGCGATCGGGAACATCACCGTGCCGCTCCCGAGCACGCGACGCCCGCCGCTGTCCGAGTGAACGGTCTCGCCGATGGCGGAGTGGCCGAGGCCGATCAGGTGGCCCAGCTCGTGCAGCGCGATCGATTCCACGTCCACGCGTCCCGGTTCCCCCTGCGGCGCCACCGACCAGGGGAACGCGGCATTGAAGAGGATGTCGGCCTCGACGATCGCGCCCGTCGAGGAATCGAGGATGAAGCTCGTCGAGCCGAGCACGCGATCCAGGTCCGGCCGGTCCAGGAAGCCCAGGGTCGTGCGGCCGTCGATGCTGGCGGGCGAGGAGCCGGTGGTGCCGAGGAACTCGAACACGACCTGCGAGCCCGCCGCCGACTGCCACGCGGCCGCGGCGCGGCTGATGGCGGCGCGGAAGTCGCCGGCGGTGACGCCGGGGACGTCCCGCTCGTGGACGAAGTAGCGGATGGGCATCGTGTCCCAGCGGACGTCCACCGTGCGGTCGTCGATGCCGAAACCGAACTTGAGGTACGCGTCGACCGGCACGGGCCGCGCCAGGACCAGCATCAGGGCGGCCGTCAGGAGTGCGGCGCGCCTCATCGGCCGATCCCCGCGTCGTGCACCGCCGAGGCGAAGACGTCGATCGGCAGCGGACGGCGCGCGGGGTCGCCGCGGACGAGGCGCACCGGCGCGCCCGCCGCGTGCGTCACGGGCGGGACCACGACCGCGTCGCCGGTGCGGGGATCGCGACGGACGCGGAAGACGCCCTGCGTCGTGCCCGTCACGATGGGAATGGCGGGACCGTTGGCCTTGAGGAAGAGGACGACCACGTCGCCGGGCCGGAACGTCGGCGCACCGGGGAGCACGTGCACGCGGTTCCCGACCTGCCCGCCCGGCACGCGCACCGTCACGGCGTCGCCGAGCCCGCCCTTGAAGTACTCGATCGCGTCGAGGGTCAGCAGGCTGTCGATGCCCTGCCGGTCGGCCGTCCACTGCCCGCGCACGTCCGCGACGCGGGCGTACACGATCGCCGCGGAGTCGGCGACGAGTTCGGTGAACGACATCGGCCGGACGACAATGGCCGACAACGGCGCGCTGAGCGCCAGGACGAGCACGAGGACAAGAGGTCGCATGCCCAAGTGTAAACGGGCCGGCCCCTTTACACTCGCGCGACCTGCGCGACGGCGGCGGCGGCGCGGGCGCTCGCGCCGGGGCCGCCGAGCGCGGAGACGACATCGCGGAGGCCGTCGACCATCTGCGCACGCGCGGCGGCATCCGTCAGGAGCCGGACCGCCTCGTCCGCCACCGCCTCCGGCGTACACGCGTCCTGGATGAGCTCGCGCACGAGCCGCCGCCCGGCAATCAGGTTGACCATCGCGTACATGTCCACCTTCGCGAGCGGCTTGCCGAGCGTGTAGGTCAGCGGCGCGAGCTTGTAGAGGACCACCATCGGCTTACCGTGAATCGCCGTCTGCACGGTCGCGGTCCCGGACGCGGTCAGGACCACGTCGCTGATCGCGAGCACGTCGTCCGTCCGTCCCTCGATGACGCGGACGTCCGCGCCATCGCCGAACGGCGTGAACAGTCCGTCACCGAGATGCGGCGCGCGCGCCACGACAAACTGCACGCCCGGCACGCGCTCCGCCACGCGCCGCGCCGCCGACGCGAGCACCGGCGCCAGGCGCTCCAGCTCGTTCGGCCGGCTCCCCGGCAGCATTGCGACAATCGGCCGCCGCGCGTCCAGCCCCCACGCCGCCGCGAGCGCTTCGCGGTCCACCGGGTCCGTGGACAGGTCCAGCAGCGGGTGGCCGACGAAGTCCACCGCCACGCCCTCGCGGGCGTAGATCTCGCGCTCGAACGGGAAGATGACCAGCACGCGATCGACGCCGGCCTTCATCGTCCGCATCCGGCCGGGACGCCAGGCCCAGAGCTGCGGGCTGATGTAGTAGACGACCGGCACGCCCAGCGCGCGGACGGCCTTCATGAGGCGGAAGTTGAAGTCCGGGTAGTCGACGAGCACCAGCACGTCCGGCCGCTCCTCGCGCGCGGCGCGGACCAGCGCGCGATAGGTGCGCCACGACTTGGGCAGGACCTTGAGCGCCTCGACGAGGCCGGTCACGGACAGTCCGCGGAAGTCCGCGAGCAGCCGCGCCCCGGCCGCCGCCATCCGCTCGCCGCCGAGGCCGAACGCGTCGAGGCCGGGATCGAGGTCCCGGAGCGCGCGAACGAGCGCGCCGGCGTAGAGATCGCCGGACGGCTCGCCGCACGAGATCATGACCTTCACTCGTGTCGTCTGAGATCCGCGGACAACAGGTCCACCTGGTCCATCGGGATGCGCTCGAAGTCGCCGAAGCCGACACCCTTGAGGCTGTCGACGAACTGATCGGCGTTGCCCACCAGCACGACGGACAGCCGATCCGGCCGGAGGAACCACCGCGCCACGCGCTGCACATCGTCGGGCGACACGCCGAGGAGCCGCTCGCGGAACTTCGGCAGGTCGTCCACCGGGAGCTCGTAGAAGAGCTGGTTGAGCACCTGCGTGGCGAGCTGGTCCGGCGTCTCGAGCGTCAGCGGGTAGCTCCCCACCGCGTAGTCCTGCGCGCTCCGCAGCTCGTTCTCGCCCACGCGCTCGCGCTGCAGCCGGGAGAACTCCTCCGCAACCACGCGCAGCGCTTCGGCCGTCGTCGCGGTCTGCGTGTCCGTGTCGGCGATGATGGCGCCCGCCCACTTGAACGTCTCGAGATCCGCCGACGCGCCGTAGGTGAGCTGCCGCTGCGAGCGGAGCACCTGCTGGAGCCGGTTGGCGCCCTCGCCGCCCAGGATCTTCACGGTCTGGTTCAGCGCCTCGTAGTCATCGTGCTTGCGCGGGATGGCGAGCTGGCCGACGCGAATCTCGGTCTGCACCGCATCCGGCCTGTCGATCACGATGACGCGCTTGGTCGGCTCCGGCGCCGCGATGGGATCGAACGGCGGGATCTCGCCGCGCGCCCAGTCCCCGAAGTGCTTCTCGAGGCCGGCGATCGCCTGCTCGTGCGTGATGTCGCCGACCACGGCGACGATCGCATTGTTCGGGACGAAGTAGGTGCGGTGGAAGCCGACGAAGTCGTCGCGGGTGAGCGACGACAGGGACTCCGTGGTGCCGGATCCCGGCATCCCGTAGGGATGGAACCCGAAGATCAGCCGATCGATCACCCGGCCCGCGATCGCGTCCGGATCCTCCGCGGCCACCTTCAGGCCGGAGAGCGCCTGCTGCCGCTGCCGATCGATCTCCGCCGGCAGGAACGTCGGCCGGCGGACGACGTCGGCCATCAGCGCGAGCCCGGCGTCGTAGTCGTCCTTCATGACGATCGTGTTCACGTAGCTCAGGTCCGTCCCGGCCCCCGTGCTGAGCACGCCGCCCAGGAAGTCGATCTCGTCGGCGAGCTGCTCGGCGGTGCGCGTGCCGGCGCCCTGATCCAGCAGCGTGGCCGTGAGCATCGCCACGCCCATCTTCGCCTTCGGGTCCTGCGCGGCGCCCGCGCGGACGATCATGCGGATGCTGACGGCCGGCTGCTCGTTCTGGCTCACCAGGACGACGGTCAGGCCGTTGGGCAGCGTGCGCACGTCGAACGGGGGGAACGTGACGGCCGTCGGCGCCAGGGGACGCGGCGGCAGCTCCGTGGGCCACGCCGATCGGACCTGCCCGACCGCCAGCGACGTGAGCGTCGTCAGGACGAACGCCGCGACACTGAACGTCTTCATCGCCGCACCTCCGGCGATGCCGCCGGGGCGCCCTCGGCGCCGACGCCGCCCGTCCCGCCGGACCCTCGCGGCATGATGTGGATGACCACGCGGCTCTCCGGCGTGAAGTAGGTCTTCGCCACGCGCTGCACGTCCTCGCGCGTGATGTTCTGGAAGATGTCGAACTCGCCGTCGGCGGTCGTGATGTCCGCGTGCAGGACCTCGGCATGCGCCAGGTGCGTCGCCTTCTGCTGCACCGTCTGGCGGCTCAGGATGTAGTCGCGCGCGAACTGGTTCTTGGACCGCTGCAGCTCGCGCTCCGTGACGCCGGTGTTCTTCATCCGATCCAGTTCCGCGATGAGCGCCTTCTCGACGGCGGCCGGGGACTGTCCCGGGTTGACGATGGCCACGGTGTAGAGCAGGTTGGGGTGCTCGATCAGGTTGGCCTGGCCGAAGGCCGTCAGCGCCAGTCCGGTGTCGTACACGAGCGCGCGATAGATGCGCGAGCTCTGGCCGTCGGAGAGCACCTTGGCCGCGATGTGGAGCGGGTAGGCGTCCGGGTGCCCGTCGTAGGTGATGTGATGCGCCACGACCACCGCGGGCAGCGGCACGGACTCCTCGACCACGGCGCGCTTCTCGGCCTTCTGCGGCGGCTCGCGCGGGATGTCGCGCGGCACGGCCTTCTCCGCCTTCGGCACGCGGCCCAGGTAGCGGTGGACGAGGTCGATGGCGCCGTCCATCTCGAAGTCGCCCGCAATCACCACCGTGACATTGGCCGGCACGTAGTAGGTCGCGTAGAAGTCGCGGACATCGGCCAGGGTCGCGGAGTTGAGGTCCTCCATGCTGCCGATGACCGGGTGCCGATACGGGTGCGTGGTGAACGCCTGCTCGTAGATGATCTCGTTCAACCGCCCGTAGGGCTGGTTCTCGACGCGCATCCGGCGCTCTTCCTTGACCACCTCGCGCTCGCGCACGAACATCTCCTGCTCGATGCGCAGGCTCGCCATCCGGTCCGCCTCCATCCAGAGCACGAGCGGCAGGTACTGCGACGGCACCGTCTGCCAGAACACCGTCGTGTCCTCGTTGGTGTAGGCGTTGGCCTGCCCGCCCACGGACGCGACGATCGACGTGTGCTGCTCCGGCTCGACGTTCTTCGACCCCTTGAACATCAGGTGCTCGAAGAAGTGCGCGAAGCCGGTGCGCCCCGGCTTCTCGTCCTTGGAGCCGACGTGGTACCACAACTGCACGTTGACGATGGGCGTGGAGCGATCCTGGTGCAGGATCACCGTCATGCCGTTCGGGAGCGCGAGCCGCTGGTAGACGAACTTCGGCGGCCGCGACGCCGCGCCGGTGGAGGCCCCCCACACCGTCACCGCCGCCAGGACCACGACGACCTGCCTGATCACGTGCCGCATTGCTTCACGACCCCTCGTCCTTCAGGCGCCGCTCGATGGCCGCCACGCGCTTCCGCAACTCGGGAAGCCGCCGGTACACCGCCGACGCCTTGCGCCACTCCGTGTTGTCGATGGCCGGGTAGCCGGAGACGAACCGGTCCGCGTCCACCGAGCTCGTGATCCCGGATTGTCCCACCGCCTTGACCCGATCGCCGAGCGTCAGGTGCCCGCCGACGCCCACCTGGCCGCCGAGCACCACCGCGTCGCCGAGGACCGTGCTGCCCGCAATGCCGACCTGGGCCGCGAGGAGCACGTGCCGGCCGAGCACGACCCCGTGGCCGATCTGGACGAGGTTGTCGATCTTCGTCCCCGCACGGACGCGCGTCTCCCCCACCGCCGGCCTGTCGATCGTCGTGTTGGCGCCGATCTCCACGTCGTCCTCGATGACGACCGGCGCCGTCTGCGGGATCTTGACGTGCGTGCCGTCGGCGCGCGTCGCAAACCCGTAGCCGTCGCCGCCGATCACGGCCCCGTCCTGCACGACCACACGCGCCCCGAGCGTACACCGCTCACGGATGGACACGTGCGCGTGAATCACGCAGTCCGTCCCGATCTCGGCCCCTGGGCCCACCACCGCGTGCGGGTGGAGGACGGACCGCGCGCCGACACGCGCGCGCGCGCCGACGACGGCAAAGGGGCCGATCGAGGCGGATGGATCGACATCGGCCGAGGGGTCGACGGAGGCCTGCGGGTGAACGCCGGGCACGTGCTCGGTGCGGGGCGCCAGGAGCGTCGCCGCCAGCGCGTAGGTCACGTAGGGCTCGGGGCTCCGGATGACGGCGCACGGCGCGCCAGTGACGCCGGGCGCGGCAATGACGGCGGAGGCGCGCGTCAACTCGAGCGCGCGCGCGTACTTCATGTTCGCGAGGAAGGTGAGATCGCCGGGTCCCGCCTGCTCGATCCGGGCCACCCGCACGATGTCGAGGCGGCCATCACCTTCGAGCGGCCAGCCCAGGGCGGCGGCCAGGTCGCCAAGCGTCACCGGTCGAGAATATCACGCGGTCGGGACGGTCATCCGCTCGACAAAGGGCACCAGCCGCGGCAGGTGCAGGCGCTGCGACACGTCGTGCAGGAGCCGGCGCCGTTCGGGCGGCGTGGCCGTCAGGGCACGCCCGACCTCGCTCAGGTCCGCGTTGGCCACCACGCGCCATCGTACCGTCCCGTTGCCCCGCCGTGCCCCGCGGTAAGACAGGAAGTGCCCGACCACGGTGAACGTGAAGAGGTAGCCGAAGACGTTGGGCCCCGGGATGAGGGCCACCGGCGCCGAGGCGATGAGGCCCAGCGAGTGGAGCGCCAGCAGGCGCAGGTGCCGATCGCCGTCACGCTGGAGCGACTGGCGGAACGCCTGCTCCGCCGCCTGCAGATCCATGTCGTCCGGAACGTGGAGCACGGCGTCGTCCACGCTCCGCAGGTTCCAGAGGAGCCGCTGCTCGGCGACGCGCTCGGCAATCCAGCGCATCAGGGATCGCTGCAGTCGCGCCAGGGCGCTCGCGGGCGGCTGGTGCGTCCGTTCGTGGCGCTGACGTTCCGCCTCACGGAGCGTCTCGGCAAACCGCGCCCGCATCCGGCCCAGGAACCCGGTCCCTGCCGGCAGTTCCTCCGGCACCTCGCCGTCCTCGTGCTCGAAGTACGGCTCCAGGCGCCCGGCGCCGAGCGGGACGAAGTAGACGTTCACGATCCTATTGACGTCGAATCCGGCGCGGGGTTCGCGGCAGTTCGACGGGGACCGCCGGACGGCCCGCCTGTTCCCAGGCGCCGGTGATCATCGAGGCCACCGCCGCCGCCGAGTCGTTGATGCGCTGCCGCACCACGTCCAGGCTGCGCTCGGCAAAGGCATCGAAGTACGCCGCGTCGTAGAACTCGCGTCCCTCCGCCGCCTCCCGGTCCGCCGCCAGCACGCCCGGCACGAGCCGGTTGCTCGCGAGCAGCACCTCGAACATGAAGTCCCGGGGATTGGCCACCGGCGCCAGGGGACGGGGGACGACGGCAATCCTGTCGCGGTTGCGCGTGAAGAGCTCCGACTCCCAGCGCGAGTGCAGCCCCTGCTGGCCGGTCAACTGGCCGTCGTAGTTGACGACGGCGTGCAGCGGCACGTGGCCGTCGGAGACGTAGTGCGCGAGGATGGCGGAGTAGTAGGCGATGTCGTCCAGGACGTACTGCGGCGGCGTGGCGCGCGCAAGGGACTCGAAGGCCCGCTGCAGGCGCCCGTAGAACTCCTGCGTCCGCCACGGCAGCAGGCCCTGGCTGTGCACGAAGGTCCGGCCGAACTTCTGGACCGCGTCCCCGTAGTCGCGCGGCAGCCCGTCGAAGGGGTACGGCCCGAACGCCTGGTGATCCAGATCGAGAAAGTGATTCGGCGGCTCGGTCTCCCACCCCGCCGTGCGCCACAGGTCGGGATCCACCGCGCGCTCGACGATGAACGGGCGGCGCTGCTCGAAGAACGCCTTCAGCTCCGGCGGCAACTGCGAGAGCGCCTGGTCCACGATGAACCGATGGGCATCGAACCCCCATGCGGACGCGGAGACCGGCAGGAAGACCAACGCCGCGGCCAGCAGGAACACGCGCACCATGGAGGTCATTCTACCTGCTCCGATCTACTCGGCCGTGACCACCATCGTGGCCCACCCGAAGCGGCCCGTCGAGTCCGTGTACCGGTAGTCGTTGAGGAGCAGCCGGGGCGGCGCCACCGACCGGTCCACGACGAAGAACGGGAAGCGCGACCACCCGAGGTACGCCTGCGCCCGCGGCGTCGCCAGCGCGGCCGCGGCCTCCGGCAGGTCGAAGCCCTTCGGCACCCCGTAGCCGGCCGGCCGGAACCGCGGCGCCGGCTCGAACCACAACTGGCCCTTCTCGTACCGATCGCCCACGTCGACCAGTACCTCGCGCCGGAAGGGATTGGCCAGGACCGGCGTGACCATGAACCGGGTGTCCGCCGGCTGGCCCGCGCGGACAAGCCCGTCCCGCACGACGGCCCGCGCCCACAGGTTGGACCCGTACATCGCCGCCAGGTAGCCGGCCGCCACGAGCAGCGCTACCCGCGCCGGACGCCACGGGGCGTCCTCACCGCGGCGCCGCGCGCGCCGCGACAGCCAGAGGCCCGCGCCCAGCACGACGTACATCCACGGATCGACGATGAACAGCGCGTCGCCGTAGAACCAGCGGCCGGAGAGCGGCATCAGGATCCGCAGGCCGTAGCTGTTGAGCAGGTCCAGCAGGATGTGCGAGTAGAGGCCGATGAACGACAGCAGGAGCAACTGGGAGAACCGCGCGGGTACCGCGGGCCTGCCCGCCTCCGGCTCGCGGCCGGCCACGGGCGCCGGACGGATCCGGGCCACGGCCCACATCACACCCGCGAGCGCCACGGGCAGCGTCGCCTGCGCGAGCACGCCGTGCGTCCAGCCGCGGCGGAACGACATGGCGAGGGTGTCGGTCAGGAAGACGGCGACGTCGATGTCCGGCAGGTTGGACGCGATGATCAGCGTGGCCATGCCGTACCGGGTCCGGTCCGCCAGGCCCGCGCGCCCCAGGGCCGCGCCGGCCAGCGTGTGGCAGATGTTATCCACGACGGTTCAGGTCCTGGCGGCGGCCGCGTCTTCGCGCAGGTCCTTCCGCAGGACCTTGCCGACCGGCGACTTCGGGAGATCGTCGCGGAAGATGACGAGCTTCGGCACCTTGTACGGGGTCAGCGTCTGCTTGCAGTAGGCGCGCACGGCGTCCATCGTCAGGGCGGGGTCCTTGCGGACCACGTAGGCCACCACCCACTCGCCCGTGTCCTCATCGGGCACGCCGACCACGGCGCAGTCCTTCACGCCCGGGTGCGCGGCTATCACCGCCTCCACCTCGTTCGGGTACACGTTGAACCCGCTCACGAGGATCATGTCCTTCTTCCGATCGACGATGAAGAGGTACCCCTCGTCGTCCATCGTGGCGATGTCCCCGGTGTACAGCCAGCCGTCGCGCAGGACCTGCGCGGTCTCGTCGGGCCGCTTCCAGTAGCCCGGCATCACCTGCGGGCCGCGCACCAGCAGTTCCCCGGGCTGCCCGCCAGGCACGTCCCGGCCGTCGTCGTCCACGATCCTGACGTCCGTACCGGGAATCGGCACGCCGATCGAGGCCGCCTTGACCCGGTGGAACGGGTTGAGCGTCACCACGGGCGAGGTCTCGGTCAGGCCGTACCCCTGGTAGATCGGCGTCTTCGTCATCTGCTCCCAGCGCTCGCCGACCGCCGGCACCAGGGCCATGCCGCCGGCCACCGTGCCGCGCAGCGTCCACCCGGTCCGCTGCTGGAACCACGGCTCGTGCATCAGACCCGCGAAGAGCGTGTTGACGCCCGTGAACCACGTGATCGGTTCCTTCTCCATCACGTTCCGGAGGTTGGAGACCGGCCGCGGGCTCGGCACGAGGATGTTGCGCCCGCCGCTGACGAAGAAGAGCATCAGGTTCGCGGTGAACGCGAACACGTGATAGAGCGGCAGCGCCGTCAGCATCACTTCCTGCCCCGCGCGCAGCCACGGCTTCCAGACCTGCAGGCTCTGCTCGATGTTGGCGAGCAGGTTGCCGTGCGTCAGCACGGCGCCCTTGGCCACGCCCGTCGTGCCGCCGGTGTACTGCAGCGCGGCAATCGAGTCCTGCGTGAGCGCGGCCTGGTAGACGAGCGGGTCCGCTCCGGAAGACAGCCGCAGCGCCCCCTCCGCGAGCGCGCGAGGAAAGGCCGTGTGCGCGAACGGAATGGACGGGATCGTCCGCTGCACGTACTTCTGCACGCTGCGGACCACGAACCGCCGGAGCGGCGGCAGGAGATCCCCGACGTTGACGATGATGACCGAGCGGATGGGGGTCTTCGGCAGCGCCTCGGCCACCTTCTTCGCGAAGAGATCGATCGTCACCAGCAGCACGGCACCGCTGTCGGCAAACTGGTGCACCATCTCGGGGGCCGTGTACAGCGGGTTGGTGTTCACCATGACCACGCCGGCCTTGAGGCACGCGAACACGACGACCGGGTAGGCCAGGCAGTTGGGCATGAGGATCGCCACGCGATCCCCCGCCGCCAGTCCGGCCACCTCCCGCAGGTACACCGCGAACTCGTCCGACCGTCTATCAACCTCGTCGTAGGTGAGGCCGCCCTGCGAGCCGCCGGGCAGGCCGAGCGTGAAGGCCGTCTGTGGACCGAACCGCGCGATCGCCTCGCGGACGCGCGCCGGAAGGTGCGGATGCCCGAGCGGCGGGAGGTCCCTGGCAGTCTGGGGATGATAGAACTCAGTCCAGGGGCGCTGCACGAGCACACGATACAGGCTCGAAGTTCAAAGTGCAAAGCGCGGCCCTGTTCTTGCACAATGCAGATGGAATGTCCTGCGTGCGCCGCCTGTCCCTCCTGATCCTGCCGTTTGCCGCCCTTCTGGCCTCGTGCAGCGAGCAAAAAGTACCCACCGCACCGACACCCGATGGCAATACCGTGGGCTATACGGTCCTCGGCGCGAGTGACGGCATCGGCTTCGGCGGGGCCGTCGTGTGCGCGCCGTTCGATGCCGGGTGCGACAACGGGACCGGCTACGCGCAGACCTTGCGCCGGCGGTGGCGCGCCGACGGGCGGACGGTGCTGTACGCAAACCTGTCGGTCCCGGGCTACGTGCTGTCGGACGCCATCGTGGACCTGGCGCGGCAGATCGGGCGCACGGACAACCCGGGCTCGTTCCTGGAGCGCTACCCGCCGTTCGTGCCGCCGACCACGACACACGTCACGATCTTCGTCGGCGGCAACGACGCCAACATCATCGGCACGGCCGTCACGCAGGGCCTGGGCGGGGGCGACGTCCGCGCCTACATCGACGGACAGGTCCGTCGGTGGGGTGACGATCTCGGCGAGCTGGTGTCCCGGGTCCGCCGGCGCGCGCCCGGCGCGCGCATCGTGGCCTTCAACCTGCCGAACCTGGCCGGCGCACCCTACCTGGCGGGGCGGCCCGTGCAGGAGCGCAGCATCATGCAGCGAATCGCGACCGGCCTGGCCGACCGCGTGAACGCGCTGGCGGGCCAGAACGTGGGCGTGGTGGACCTGATGTGCGACCCGCGGATCGTCCAGCCCTCCAGCTTCTCGGGCGACGGCTTCCATCCGAGCGACGCCGGCTACGCCCTGATGGCCGAGCTGGCCTACCCCGCCCTCACCGGCGGCGCCCCGCCTCCCGCCGCCTCCTGCCCCGGCCGGACCCTCGTCCCCGTCTTCTGAACGAGGCCAAAGAAGCCGGCCGCGCGCGCGCCTCCCAGGGCGCCCTGGATCAACCGTGCCGCGTCGAAATTGGCTCTGTTTTGCAGTTATCTGCCAGCACTAGCCAGGCATAACCCTCAATTCTTGCAGAGTGCCATCTGTTTCGTGCATAATCTGCAAGTTCTCCGGCACGCCGCGTTGGACGACTGGTAGATCCGGCGGGCGTGACCGGCCAACAGGAGGGACAGCATCATGGGATCCGCAGCGCTGGGTGAGGCGATCAAGGGCATCGACGAATGGGCACGGAAGGGCATGCAGCAGTTGAGCGCGCCCGTGAACGTCGGCGAGATCTTCGGGTCGCGCGCGTTCACCGACCAGGTCCAGCAGGCCCGGCTCCCCCGCCCGGTGTACAAGTCCCTGCGGGACACCATCACGCACGGCAAGCCGCTGGATATCTCCACGGCCGACGCCGTGGCGACGGCGCTCAAGGACTGGGCCGTCGAGCACGGCGCCTCGCACTTCACGCACTGGTTCCAGCCCATGACCGGCATCACCGCGGAGAAGCACGACAGCTTCTACGCGCCGACCGGTGACGGCCGCGCGGTGGCCGAGTTCAGCGGCCGGGAGCTCGTGCGCGGCGAGCCGGATGCCTCGAGCTTCCCGTCCGGCGGCATGCGCAGCACCTTCGAGGCGCGCGGCTACACGGCGTGGGACCCGACGAGCGCGCCGTGGCTGCTCGACAACGGCAACAGCACCACCCTGGTCATCCCGACCGCCTTCGTGAGCTGGACCGGCGAGGCCCTGGACAAGAAGACGCCGCTCCTGCGCTCGATGGAAGTGCTCTCCGCGCAGGCCGTCCGCGTCCTCCGGCTCTTCGGGTCGAGCGCGACGCGCGTCACGTCCACCTGCGGGCCGGAGCAGGAGTACTTCCTCATCGATCGCCACTTCTACTTCGCGCGTCCGGACCTCATCAACGCCGGGCGCACGCTCTTCGGCGCGCGCCCGCCCAAGGGGCAGGAGCTGGAGGATCAGTACTTCGGCGCCATTCCCGAGCGCGTGCTCGCGTGCATGGCCGAGGTCGAGGCGGAGCTCTACCGCGTGGGCGTGCCCATCCGGACACGCCACAACGAGGTGGCGCCGTCGCAGTACGAGGTCGCGCCGATCTTCGAGAGCGCCAACGTCGCCGTCGATCACCAGATGATGACGATGGAGACGCTCAAGCGCGTGGCGCCGCGCTTCGGCCTGGCATGCCTGACGCACGAGAAGCCGTTTGCCGGCGTCAACGGCTCGGGCAAGCACCTCAACTGGAGCATCTGCGACGACCTCGGCAACAACCTGCTCAACCCGGGCGACACGCCGCACGACAACATGCAGTTCCTGTTCTTCTGCGCGGCCGTCATCCGCGCGGTGGACACGTTCCAGGGGCTGCTGCGGATGACGATTGCCCACGCCGGCAACGATCACCGCCTGGGCGCCAACGAGGCGCCGCCGGCCATCCTGTCGGTCTTCCTCGGCGACATGCTGACGGACGTCTTCGAGCAGGTGGAGACGGGGCGCGCCAAGCGCTCGAAGAACGGCGGCCTCCTGGACATCGGCGTCTCCGTCCTGCCGAAGCTGCCGCGCGACGCGGGGGATCGCAACCGCACGTCGCCCTTCGCGTTCACCGGCAACAAGTTCGAGTTCCGCGCGGTCGGGTCGAGCCAGAGCGTGGCCTTCTCCGCCACCTGCCTGAACCTGGCCGTGGCCGAGTCGCTGGACGTGCTCGCCACGGAACTGGAAGCGATGATGGAAGCGGGCCCCGGCGGCAGACGGAAGGCCGGCACGCGCCGGGAGCGCTTCAACGAGGCGGTGGGCGCGCTGCTGCAGAAGACGATCAAGGCGCACAAGCGGATCATCTTCAACGGCAACGGCTACGCCGATGAGTGGCAGAAGGAGGCCGGCCGGCGCGGGCTGCTCAACCTCAAGAACACCGTGGACGCGCTGCCGGAGATCGTCAAGCCGGCGGTGGTCCGCCTGTTCTCGCAGTACAAGGTGCTCACCGAGCGCGAACTGCACGCGCGGTGCGAGATCAACCTGGAGAGCTACGCCAAGACCATCAACGTCGAGGCCCAGCTGATGGTCCTGATGGCCAACCGCTACCTGCTGCCGGCGGCCCTGGAGTTCCAGCGGCGCGTGGGCGAGGCCGTGGCCGCCGCCAAGGCCGGCGGCGTCCCCAGCCGCGAAGGCACCAAGCACCTCGGCCGCATCGTCGGGCTGGTGGACCGGTTCCGCAGCCGGACGGATGCGCTGGCCGCCGCACTGGACCACTCGAGCAGCTCGGCCGCCCGGCACGCGAAGTACATGCGGGACACCATCGTCCCGGCCATGGCCGCGCTGCGCGACCTCGGCGATCAGCTGGAGGTCGTGATCCCGCACGAGATCTACCCGCTGCCGACCTATCGCGAGATGCTGTTCGTCAAGTAGGCGCCGGGTCCGGCGCCAGCGCTTCGAGGGCGGCCGGGAGGAACTCCCGCGCCGCCCTTCGTTTATGATCGGACGAGCGCCTGCTTCAGACACTTATGCACACACGACTGCTCGTTGCCCTGCTGGCCGTCTCGCTCGCCGCCGCGTGCGGCGGGGACTCGCCGACGTCCCCTTCCACCCCGCCCACCGGATCGGCGCCGTTCAGCACGACGGACCTGCGTGTCGGGACCGGCGCCACGGCCGTACCGGGACAGGCGCTCACCGTCAACTACACGGGGTGGCTGTACAGCAACACGGCCGCCGAGAACAAGGGCGCGCAGTTCGAATCGAACCGCTATCAGTTCGTGCTGGGAGCCGGCAGCGTCATTCGCGGATGGGACCAGGGCATCCCCGGCATGCGCGTCGGCGGCCTCCGCCGCATCGTCATCCCGCCGGAACTGGCCTACGGGTCGTCCGGCAGCGGCCCGATTCCCCCGAACGCGACGATCCTCTTCGAAGTGGAGCTCGTCTCCATCCCCTGAGCAGGCCGCCGCGGGCGCGGATGGATCGCGCGGCGCGGTGACCGCCGTCGCCGATCGGCGATCCTCACTGCGCCGTGACGGTGAGCCGCGTGACGGCCATGGCCAGCGAACGCGTGTCGGTGCCGCCCGTGTCCGCGGGCCGCACCGCGCGCGATACGTGGAACCACAGCTCGTTGACGCCCGCCAGCCAGGTCCCCGCCGGCACCGTCCACGTGTGCGCGTGCGGCCCCGGCGCCATCGGCCGGGACGAGGAGAGCGGGATCCCGTTCACCGTCAGCGTGATCGCCGCCGGGCCGGACATGTCCGCGGGCGACGCCACGAGTTCGATGGCCACCGGTCCTCGCGACGTCACGGGAACGAGGACCACCGCGTCCATGTCGGCCCAGCGGAAGCGATCCGCGTCCTGCCCCTCCACGCCATACCAGCCGGTCCCGAAGTACCCGTCCTCCGCGAGCGGGACCACCGTGTCCACGTCACGGGCCGTGGCCAGGTCCGGTGCCACCGGCGCCGCGCAGATGCGCGCGCGCGCGGATGGTGAGTACCCGTCAAGCCTGGCCAGCACGTGCGGCGATCGCCGACCGAGGTGCAGGCTGACCAGCGTCGTCAGGACCGGGTGCGGCGCGATGTGCACGAGGGACACGCGGTCCGGGGCCGCCTCCGGCGCGCCGCCATCGAGCCAGTAGTCGGCCGGCGGGGCGGACGCCGCGGGGCCGCTCAGCAGCATCTCCAGCCTCGCGGGGAACGGCCGGCCATCCGCCATCGAGGTCCGCAGCCGGAGCGGCAGCGTATCGCCGACGACGACCCGGAGCTCGCCGGCCAGGGCGGGCGGCAGTTGAATCCCGAGGCGGCCGGTGTACTCGAGGCCCGGGAGCATGTTCCACCTGTCGGACCGCACCAGCGTGCAGCGGTAGGCGGCGTCCACCGACGACAGCGTGTACGGCAGCGGATCGGTGATGTCCACGCGCGTGGCGAAGTGCAGCCCCTGGAGCTGCAGCTGCCGGCGTGCGCCCCATCCAGCCAGGACCTCTCGTCCGTCCTCCGCGGCGGCCGCGACGACGGCGCCGTCCGTGACGAGGCGCGAGGTGCCCGTGCGCGACGGCATCCACGACACGATGGCGGAGTCGATGCGCGTATCCTCGGCCACCAGCGCCACCGGACCATCCCCGCGGGACTCCACGGCGTGCTGCAGTGCATCCCGGAACCCGCGGGCGTCGTCCGCGGCCAGCGGGCGCGCCCCGGTCGCCACGCGTTCCGCACCCATCACCACGGCGAGCGCGACGGCGATGGCCATGCCGAGGCGTGGACGTCCCGGGCTCGCGGCCATCCGGGTGAGTCCGGCTGCCGCCAGCGGCGCGGCCGTCCACAGGGCGAAGCGGATGGCCTCCGCGCGCCACACGGGCCACGCGAGGACAAGGCCGAGCACCAGGAGGCCGGCGATCGCGAGCGACCGGCGTCCGCCCTTCGGCAGCGCGGCCGTCGCTCCGCCCACCGCGATGAGGAACACCACGAGGTGCGGCAGGCGCGTGGAGACCGCCGGCGGTACGTAACTGTCCGGCGGGACGCGCGGGCGCGCGTCGAACGCCACGTCCAGCGTGTCTCGCCAGTCGAACAGCGAGCCCGGCATGAACGACAGCGACTGCGCGTGCGCCGCCATGGACGCGAAGTACGCCATGAAGGCCGCCCCGCCGAGCACCACGGAGAGCCCGATGGCCGTCCACCTGACGGTGCGGTCATCGATGCGCCACAGCCCCGCCGCGACCACGGGCCACGCCGCCAGCGACAACCAGCACCACCACACGGCCAGCACCCACGCCGCGACGACGCCGAGCGGGACTCCCCAGCGGTGCGCGGCGCCGCGCGCGCGTCTGCCGCTGAGCCCGCCGAGCACGGCAAGGGACATCGCCGCCCAGATGGCGCCAATCGAGAGGGCCATCCACCCGCCATGCCCCAGCACGGCGGCAAAGGCGCGGTCGGCTGCCATCACGCAGACGATGAGCACGGCCGCGAGCGGCGATGCGCCGGCCGCGAGGCCCGCCGTCACGCCGGCGAGGAGCACGATCACCGCGGCGGCCGACGCGGCGGCCGGTGGCACGTGTCCGAGCCACGGCGCGTGCAGCACGGGCTCGATCAGGACAACGGCTGGCGGATCCGCAACGCTGTAGGTGGGCTGATCGCCCATGGGTGACACGGGCGGCATGGCCGATCCACGCGACAGGCCCGTCCACAGGGCGAGCACGATCGCGACACCGGCGATGAGGCCGGCCTCCCGGCGCGAGAGCGCGGGCATCAGGCCGTCATTCTACGGTGTCCGGCCGCGCGTCTGTTGTTATCCTCACATCCAGTGTCACGCCGCTCCGAATGGCTCGCGGTCATCGCCGTGCTGTCCGCGCTGGTCCTGCTCCGGGCCTGGCCGTTCGTGTGGTGGCCCGGCGCGCAGTTCGACGCCGACCAGGGCACCGTCGGACTGATGGCGAAGCACGTCAGCGAGGGGCGAGCCTTTCCCCTCTACTTCTACGGGCAGCGCTACATGCTCGCCGTCGAGGCGTGGATGGCGGCACCCGTGATGCTGCTGCTCGGCCCGACGGTCATGGCGCTCAAGACGCCGCTCGTCGCCATCAACATCGGCGCGGTGCTGCTCCTGCTGCGCCTCGCGGTCCGCGACGCCGGGCTCCGGCCGGCCCTGGCGGCCGTCGCCGTCCTCCCGCTTGCGCTCCCGGCGGCCGGCGTCGCCGCGCGCGTCGTGGACGCCAACGGCGGGAACGTGGAGCCCCTGCTGTACATCCTGCTGCTCTGGGCGGCGCGCGCGCGGCCCTGGGTCTTCGGCATCGTCCTGGGCGTGGGAGGCCTCCATCGGGAGTTCACGTTCTACGGCGCGATGGCGATTGCCGCCATGGACCTGGCGCGCCTGGTCGCCGGCGGCGCGCGCGCACGCCCGGACATTCCGCGCGTCGTCCGCCGCTGGTCCATCGCCCTGGCGGCGGTGCTCGCCGTCCGCGCGGTGGCCGCGGCACTGGAGCCGTTCGCGAGCGCGCTCGGTCCCGGCACGACGGGGACGGACCCCGCACTCCTGGCCAGCACCGTGGACCTCCTCAGCGGTCGCGTGTGCCTCGATCCGTCACGGTGGCCGTCGCGCGCCGCGCTGCTGTTCGGGAACCACCTCCCGCGGCTGACCGGCGGCCTGGCGGCGCCCCTCAGCGACTACGGCATCCTCGCCCGCGGCTGGTCGGGCACGGCCGGCATGTTCCCGTGGGCCGCCGTGCTCACGCTGACGGGCCTCGCCGCCGGCGTGCGGCACGCGGCCGCCGGACGCCGGGCCGCCGGGCCCACGGTGCCGGCCCACGATGCGCCGCGCCCGGCGGCGTTCCCGGCCTACCTCGTCCTCGCCGGCCTGATCTCCACGGCCATCTACGGGTTTGCGGCCTGCAGCGACATCCGCGTGGAGACGCTGCGCTACAACCTGCTGGCCGTCTTCGTCGTACCCGGGGCGCTGATGATGGCCCTCCGCGGATGGACCGCACCGCCGGCCGTGGCCGGCGTGGCCGCCGCCGCGATTGTCTGGTGCGCGCTCAACACGGCCGACGTCGTCGCGATCGGGCGGGAGTATCTCGTCGATCCGCCGGCCGATCAGCGCATGGCCATCGCCACCGCGCTCGAACGGCGCGGCGTGCCCGTCGCGTGGTCCGCGTTCAGGGTCGCGTACCATGTCACGTTCCTCGCACGGGAGCGCGTGCGCGTCTCGGCCGACGACTTCATCCGGATTCGGGCCTACGCGGACGAGGCGGCCGCCGCCGGCGCGCCGACGATCAGCGATCGGCCGTGCGGGGACGGCGAGGTGCTCGTCCCCGGCGTGCACCTCTGCCCCTGACGCCGCGCTACTCCACCGCGGCCTTCTGCGGCGCCCGCCGCTCGCGCGTCAGCGCGTCGACCAGGCTGCCGGCAATCACGAGCACGATGGGACCGAGCACCAGGCCGACAAACCCGAACGCCGCCACGCCGCCCAGCAGCCCGATGAAGACGACCAGTCCGTTCGCGGACGTCCGTCCCGCCAGCAGGACGGGCCGGAGCACGTTGTCCACGAGCCCGATCACGCCGGCGCCGATCGCCACGAGGATCAGGCCGCGCACGATCTCGCCGGACAGCAGCCACCACGCCGCGACCGGCAGCCAGACCAGCGTCGTCCCCACGACGGGGATGAGCGAGCACACGGCAATCGCCGCGCCCCAGGCCGCGGGTACGGCCACGCCAAGGGCCCAGAACGAGATGGCCCCGACAATGCCCTGGACCACGGCCACCGTGAGCGCCGCGCCGACGCCGGCCACGACCAGGTCGCGCGTCTCCGTGATCAGCCGCTCCCGCTCGTCCATCGGGAACGGCAGCAGGCGCCGCACCATGCGGGCGACACCGTCGGCATCGCGCAGGAGGAAGAAGAGCGCGAAGAGCATGACGAAGAGGCTCCCGACGATCGAGGCGAGGTTGGCCGCCAGACCGCCCAGCCGCGGCGCGATGTAGGTCAGCACGGCCTGGGCCGCCTGTTGCAGCAGCGCTGTCGGATCCGCGGGGAGTTCGATGGCGCTGCGATCCCGGATGATGTCCCAGACCTCCTGGATCCGCTCGGGCGTCGCATGCTGGGGCAGGCCCTGGACGAAGTCGATGACCTTGGGCACGTCGGCAGCCAGCATGGACACAAGCGTCGCGACCGGTCCGACGATGAGCGCGGCCGCCAGGGCCGTCGTCGCGAGTGCCGCTCGCCCGGCACCGATCCGGGCCGCAAACCGCTGCTGCACCGAGTTCAGGCTCGTGGCAAAGATCGCGGCCCAGGCCAGCGACGCCAGGAAGGGCTGAATGACGATGTAGGCCAGGTAGGCCACCAGGAGCACGATCCCGTAGAAGAGCAACTGGCCGAAGCGGTCGTGGCCCGGTCGTGTCATCGGTCCATACTACCCGCGCTCCGGCTGGCCCATCGGGCGAAACGCACCTGCGTATCTCGCTACGCGAAGCTCGGGGACCACGACCGCGCGCTGATCTGGGGCGAGCGGCTCCTCCAGATCGACTCCGGCATCCTCGAGCGCTGCGGCCTTCCCTTCATCGCGCCCTGATCGGCGCGGTCCCTACTGCGGGAACCGCCCGAGCGCGACCAGCAGGTCCAGCCGCGCCTGGCGGACGCGATCCTCCGTCTGCGTCACCACGGTCTCCAGGTCCCGGGCGGATCGCTGCGCATCGATCACCTCGATGTTCGTGGACGCGCCGGCGTCGAAGGCGAGGATGGTGATCTGGAGCACTTCGTTGGCGTTCTGCGCGGCCAGCCGCGCGCTTGCCAGGGCCCGCTCGTTGAACTCCACCGCCGCCCGCGCGTTGCGCACCTCGGCGCGCGCCTGGATCTCCCGCTGCTGCAGCGTGAGCGCGCTCGCCCGCAGGTCGGCCTCGCGCTGCCGCCGCAGGCCCCGGCGCTCGCCGCCGTCGAAGATGGGCTGCACGGCGCTGAGCGTCAGCCGCCAGGTCCGCGAGGGTTGGAAGAGGCCGGCCGGCGTCACGTACTGCGGGTCGAAGGAGACGCTGGCCGTCGGCCACCAGTCCTTCGAGCTGTCGCGCACGATGCGCTCGTTGAGGCGCTGGTCGGCGGTGAAGAACTGGATGTCCGGACGCGTGGGCATCCACTCCGACTCCTCGCCGATGACGGGAATCTCGAAGGCCGGCTCGCTCGTCGCGTCGATGGGCCGGTCCTCGCCGAGGAGGACGCCGAGCGCCTCCTGCGAGCGGCGCACGTTGAGGCGCGCCAGTTCCAGCAGGCTCTCGTCGGTGGCCGCCACCTGCCCGGCCCGGAGTGCGTTCAGCCGGCTGCCGATGCCGCCCTCGAGCCGCTTCTGGTTGTAATCGAGCTGCGCGCGCGAGGTCTCGAGGGCACGCTCCTGCACCTCGACCTGCCGCTTCTGCGTGATGATGGCCAGATACGCCGTGGCGGCGGAGACGGCAATCTGCCGCCGCACGTCGGCCGTGTTGAGCTGCGCCAGCGCGATGCGATCGCCCTGCTGCGCCCGCGCGGCCCACCGCGACGCCGCGAGCACCGGCATGGACACCGTGCCCGCGATGAGTGACTGGTTCTGCGGCTGCGTCACCAGGTCGTCGAAGCCGCGGGCGCCGTCGATCGTGGTGTTGCTGAAGGACGCCGTGACGGCGGGGAGCGTGCCGGCCCGCACCTGCTGCAGGATCGCCTCCGCCCGGAGCACGCTCGTCGCGGCAATCTGCACGGTCGGGTTGTTGGCCACCGCACGCGCCACCGCCTCGTCGAACGAGAGCGCCTCCGGCGCCGGATCGGGTGACGCCTGCGCCGCGGCTGGCGCCGGCTGCATCCCCGCCTGGAACGCGGCCTGCGTCAGGGGCTGCGCCATCGCCGGCGTGCCGGCGGCGAGGGCCAGCAGGAGGGCGGCGCCGGCCGCCCCGAGCGCGGGCCCGTGGCCGCCGGTCTCCGGTCCCTCGTCCTCGTCCTCGTCATGGCCGCGGTGCGCGCGGCCCGGCACCAGCGTGCGCAGGATCACGTAGAGCACCGGGATGAAGATGATGGCCAGGAACGTCGAGGCCAGCATGCCGCCGGCCACCGCCGTGCCGACGGAGTTGCGCGCCGCCGCGCCGGCCCCCGTCGCGAGCGCCAGCGGCATCACGCCCAGGATGAACGCGAAGGAGGTCATCAGGATGGGCCGCAGCCGGATGCGGGCGGCCTCGACCGCCGCATCGAAGATCGACATCCCGCGCTCCCGCATCTGCTCGGCGAACTCGACGATCAGGATGGAGTTCTTCGCCGCCAGGCCCACGAGCAGGACGAGGCCCACCTGACAGAAGACGTCGTTGGCCAGCCCGCGGACGAGCTGGGCGCTGAGCGCACCAAGTACCGCCAGCGGCACGCCCAGGAGAATGATGAACGGCAGCACCCAGCTCTCGTACTGCGCCGCCAGCACCAGGTAAACCAGCATGACGCTGAGCGCGAAGATCAGGCCGGCCTGCGCGCCGGACTTGATCTCCTCGAACGACTGGCCGGACCAGGCGAAGTCGAAGCCCGCGGGCAGCGTCTCGCGCGCCAGTTCCTCCATCGCCTGGAGCGCCTGGCCGGAGCTCTGCCCCGGCGCGGCGTTCCCCGTGATCTGCGCGGAGCGGAACAGGTTGAAGTGGCTGATGACCTGCGGCGACGTCACCTCGTGGAGGCGCACCACCGTGTCGAGCGGCACCATCGTGCCGTCCATCGCCCGCGCGTAGAGCTGCTTCAGGTCCGTCGGCGTCTCGCGGAACTGCTGGTCGGCCTGCGCGTACACGCGGTAGGCGCGGTTGTTGAAGTCGAAGTCGTTGACGTAGGACGAGCCCAGGAACACCTGGAGCGCATCGGTCACCTCGCGGATCGGCAGGCCGAGGCTCTGCGCCCGGTCCCGATCGATGTCGACGATGAGCTGCGGATCGTCGGCGCGGAACGAGCTGAAGAGCCCCTGCACGCGCCCGCTCTGGTTGCCGGCGCCAATCAGCCCGAAGGTCGCGCCGGCCAGCTGGTTGATGTCCGTGCTGTTGGTCTGGTCGAGCACCTCGAACTGGAAGCCGCCGAACGTGGACAGCCCCTGGATGGGCGGCGGCGGGAACGCCACGACGATGGCGCCCGGGATCATGAACAGCGGACCGCTGACCCGGTTGAGTACCGCGCGGAGGGAGTGATCGGCGCCCGGGCGCTCGATGTAGTCCTTGAGCCGGACGAAGATCAGCCCGTTGTTGGGCGCGGCGCCCGAGAAGCTGAAGCCCATCACCGAAAACGCGGCGGCGATATCCGGGTCCGCGAAGAGAATCGCCTCCGCCTGCTTGGCAATCTCGGTCGAGTACTCGAGCGAGGCACCGGCCGGCGCCTGCACGACCGTGATGAAGTAGCCCTCGTCCTCCTCCGGCACGAACGCCGCGGGCAGGACCTGGAAGAGCGTCCACGTGACCCACAGGAGGCCGACGAAGAGGATCACCATCGCATAGCGCAAGCGGAGCGCGCCGCGCAGGAGGCGCACGTAGAGGTGGGTCCCGCCGTCGATGACCCGGTTGACGAGCGTGAAGAACCGCCCGTGCGTGTGGCTCTCCCGATCCAGCAGCAGCGCCGCCAGCGCGGGCGTCAGCGTCACCGCGTTGAACACGGAGAGCAGCACGGCAAACGCGATGGTCAGCGAGAACTGCTGGTAGAGCCGCCCGGTCACCCCGGGGAAGAACGCGACAGGCACGAACACCGACACCAGCACGATGCCGATGACGATGACCGCCCCGAACACCTCGCGCATCGCGTCGAGCGCCGCGCGCCGCGCGGATTTCTTGTAGTCGTGCATGTGGCGCTCGATGTTCTCGATGACCACGATCGCATCGTCCACGACGATGCCGGTGGCGAGCACGATGCCGAAGAGCGTCAGCGTGTTGATCGAGAAGTCGAAGAGCCGGATGAACGCGAAGGTGCCGATCAGCGAGACCGGGATCGTCACCGCCGGGATGATCGTGCTCCGCCAGTTCTGGAGGAAGAGGAACATCACGATGATCACCAGCACGATGGCCTCGCCGAGCGTCCACACCACCTCGCTGATGGACTCCCGGACCACGCTCACGTTGTCGAACGCCATGCGCCACTCGAGCGCGGGCGGGAAGCTCGGCTCGAGCCGCGCCATGACCTCCATCACGCCGTCGTACACGTCCAGCGCGTTGGCGGACGGCAGCAGCGTGATGCCGATACCCGAGGCCTCGAGCCCGAGGAAGCGGAGGTTGGCCGCGTACTGCTCGGCGCCGAGCTCCACGCGCCCGATGTCGCTGACCCGCACGAGCGCACCGTCCGGCCCGGCCTGGACCACGACGTTCTCGAACTCCGACACCTCCGTCAGCCGGCCCATGGCCCGGACGCTGATCGTGAACATCTGCCCGGGCTCGGCGGGCTGGTCGCCCAGCGCGCCCGCGGCCACCTGGACGTTCTGCTCCCGGAGCGCGTTCAGCACGTCGCCCGCCGTCAGCCGGCGCGACGCGAGCTTCGTCGGATCCAGCCACAACCGCATGGCAAACCGCCGCTCGCCGAAGATGATGACGTCGCCCACGCCCGGCACACGCTTGATGGCGTCGCGGACGTACAGGTCCAGGTAGTTGCTGATGAACTGGTTCGAGTAGCGGTTGTCCTGGCTGAAGAAGCCGAGGCCGCCCATGAACCCGGCCGTCACCTTCGTGACGATGATGCCGTTGGTGCGCACGTCGGCGGGCATGCGTCCGAGCGCCGAGTTGACGCGGTTCTGCACGTCCACCGCCGCCAGGTCCTGATCCCGCGAGATGTCGAACGTCACCGTGATCGTCGACATGCCGGAGTTCGTGCTCGACGACTGCATGTAGAGCATGCCCTCGACGCCGTTGATGGCCTGCTCGAGCGGCGTGGTGACGGCACTCTCCACCGTCTGGGCGTTGGCGCCGGTGTAGAACGCCGTGACCGACACCGCCGGCGGCGCCAGCTCCGGATAGCGGGCAATCGGCAGCGTCGGGATCGAGATGGCGCCCGCGAGGATGATGATGAGCGAGCAGACGGTCGAGAGGACCGGCCGCTTGATGAAGACGTCCGCGAGCATGGCTAGGACGCCTTCGTTTCTGCCGCGGCGTCCGCCGGGCCCGCGCCGGCCGGCGGCGCGATCATCACCGGCGCGCCGTCCCCGATCTTCTGCACGCCGCCGACGATGAGTCGCTCGCCGGCCTCCAGGCCGGACTCCACCACGTAGTCGTTACCGACGAGATCGCCGAGGGCCACGGGCTTCTGCCGCGCGACGGTCCCCTCCCCCTGCGCCTCCGCGACGAACACGAAGTACTGCCCGTTGATGCGGGTCACCGACGTCAGCGGAATGGTCAGGCCGGGCTCCGACCGCCAGACGATGCGCGCGCGCACCAGTTGCTCGGCCCGGAACCGGCCCTCGCCGTCAACCAGGAGGGCCTTGGCCAGCACCGTCTGCGTGGGCTCCACCGTCGGCGACACGAACGTCACCGGGTTGGTCGCCACCACCTCGTTGCGGTCGTCGACGATGCGCACGGGCAGGCCCGTGCGGAGATCCGCCGCCTGCTGAATCGGCACGCTGACGTAGACCTCCAGGCGGTCGTTGTCCGACACGGTCGTCAGGACCGTGGAGGCCGTCACGCGATCCCCCACGCGCACGGGGACGTCGCCGACCATGCCGGCGGTCGGCGCCGTGACGCGGAAGTAGCCCAGCTGGGCCCGCTGCTCGCGAAGCTGCTCGTCGAGCGCCTGCGTCTGCGCCTCCGTGGTGCGGAGCGCCGTCTGCGCCTGCTCGAGTTCCTGCTGGCTGACGGCGCCGGCCGTGAAGAGCGCCTGCATGCGGTCCGCCTGCTGGCGCGCGTACTCCACTTCCGCCGTGCGCACGGCGCGCAGGGACTCGGTCGAGGCCAGCGCCGCCTGCTGCGGGGCCGCGTCGATCTCGAACAGGACCGCGCCGCGCTGGACGCGATCGCCCGAGCGGACCGCGATCCGGGTCACGAACCCCTCGACCTGCGGCTGGATGGTCGTGGAACTGCGCGAGCGCAGGTTGGCGACGTACTCGCTCGTCCGCTCCAGATCCCGCGGTTCGAGCGTCACCACCTGGACGGGCATCGGCGGGGGGCCGCCCGTCCCGCCGGCATCGGCCGGGGCATTGCCGCCGCCGCACGCCGCCGACAGGGCCGCGAGGGCAAGGACGGGGATCAGGATCAGGGCTGGAGCGAAGGCACGATTGGACAGTTGGGACATGGAAGCTCGCTGGCGAACTGGCTCGTCCGGGCGCCACGGGTGTGGTCCGGCGCAGTCTCGGGAACACTGGATGATAAATGAAGGTTCATTTATTGTAAAGTAGCCGCACGATGTCCCCGCGACCCAAAGGCCGATCCGACGCGGCCATTCTCGACGCCTCCGCCCGTGTCCTCGCCCGCCTCGGGCCCGCCCGCCTCAGGCTGGAGGATGTCGCCCGCGAGGTCGGCCTGTCGCCCTCGACCCTGCTCCTGCGGTTCAAGAGCAAGCGGGACCTGCTCCTTGCCGTCGCCGCCCACAGCGTCACCTGCATGAACGCCCAGTTCGCCTCGCGCCGCGCCCGGCAGACCTCCCCCCTGGAGACCATCGCCAGCCTGGGGGACTGCCTGACGCGCCAGCTCGTCGATGGGCCGCAGGCCCTGTCTCACGCCCTGGCCTTCCTGCAGTTGAGCCTCGAGGACCCGGAGTTCCAGCGCCTGGCCCACCGGCACACCGAGTCCCTCGCACGCGAAGTCGAGGGATTGCTCCGGGAGGCCCGCAAGGCCCGGGAGATCATCGACTGTCCGATCCCCGCGCTGGCCCGCGCCGTCATCGCCGTCACACGGGGCTCGCTCCTCACCTGGAGCACGGCGGGATCGAAGGCCCCGGCGCACACCTGGGTCCGCGAGGACCTCGAAACGCTCATCCTGCCCTACCGCGCGCCACGTCCCGCCGCGACACGCACGCGCGCCGCCCTGCGTCCGCACGCACGCCTCCAGTAGACGCCCGCCCCGAACACCGGCGCTACCAGAATCCGATCAGACCGCCGCGGCCGGGTCACTCCGGCTCGATGCGGATCAACCGGTCGTCGTCGAGCAGCCAGCAGCGGCCCTCGAAGCCGCTGCGCGCCGCCTGCGCCCGCAGCGCCGGCAGGATCGCCGCGCGGTCGTACCGGATGGACAGGTGCTGGAGGACGAGGTCCGCCACGCCGGCAGCCCGCCCCACCGCCAACGCTTCCTCGGTCGTGGCATGAATGCGATGGCGCCGGTCCGCTTCGACCAGGAAGGTCGCGTCGTGGACCAGGAGATCGGCGCCCTGCACCAGCGCCGGCGCGATGGGCATCGCGTCCCCGCTGTGGGCGAACAGCACGTGGCGTACCGCCTCGGTCATCCGGCCCCGCTGACCGTCCCGCGCCAGCGCCTCGATCTCGGCCTGCGGCCGGCCCGCGAACTCGGCCCGCAGCCGGCGCCGCGTCTCCACCACGCGATAGCCCAGGGCCGGCTCCCCTGTCGCGTGACGGACGGCAAACGCCTCGATGTCCCGGCCCTTGCCGAGGGAGAAGACGCTGCCGTCCCCCACAGCCGTCCACGTGACGGGGAACGACACGCCGGGATAGGCGCGCTCCAGCCACTCGCGCACCGCCAGCACGCCGCGCGATCCATCCGGGTAGAGAACGGTCAGCGGTTTGTCCACCGCGCCCTTCCCGAAGCGGCGCGCGCCGACAAACCCGGGGAGGCCCAGCACGTGATCGGAATGCCCGTGCGTGATGGCGACGAGGTTCGGCGCGAAGACGCTGGCGCCGAGCGCGAGCTGCAGGCCCTCGCCCGCATCGATGATGAGTTGCAGCGGACGGTGCCAGAACCAGTTGGCATACATGCCGCGGCTGTAGCCCCGGATGGGTGGAGTCACGTTCGTATTATCAGGCCGCGCCCGCTCGCGCCCGAAGCCTGCGCGACCCTGTAAGATGTTCGGAGCCCATGTCTACGACCCTGACGCGCGCCGACGTGGTGCGCATTGCCGAACTGGCGCGGCTGGCCCTGACACCCGACGAAGTGGATCTCTTCACGCGACAGCTTGGCGACATCCTCGGCTACGTCGAGCAGATCCGGACGCTCGACACGACGGGCGTCGAGCCCACGTCCCAGGGCCTGGCGCGCCCCGTCGAACGGGACGACGTGATCCGCCCGACGCTCGCCCCTGCCGACGCGCTGGCGAACGCGCCCGACGCCGCACCCGGCGCGGGCCTCTTCAAGGTGCCACGGGTCATCGGATGAGCGACGGCGTCGCGTCCCTCACACTCCGCGCGCTCGCGCGGGATCTCATTGCCGGTGACCGATCGGCGGCGGACGTCTGCGACGCGTACCTGGCGCGGGTCCAGGCCGCGGAGCCGCAGATCGGCGCCTTCAACCTGGTGGCCGCGGAGGCCGCGCGGACGCGGGCCGCCGCGCTCGACGCCGCGCGCGCGGCGGGCACGGCGCCCGGTCCGCTCCACGGGGTCCCCGTCGCCATCAAGGACAACCTCTGCACCGCGGGCATCCCGACCTCCGCGTCCTCGCCCATCCTGCGCGGCTTCGTGCCGCCCTACACGGCCACCGCCGTCGCCCGTCTCGAAGCGGCCGGCGCCATCGTCCTCGGCAAGACGAACCTCGACGAGTTCGCGATGGGATCGTCCACCGAGAACTCGGCGCTCGGCGTGACGCGGAACCCGTGGGATCCCGAGCGCGCGCCCGGGGGATCGAGCGGCGGGTCCGCCGCGGCCGTGGCGGCCGGGATGGCGCCCGCGGCCCTGGGCTCCGACACCGGCGGATCGGTCCGTCAGCCCGCGGCCTTCTGCGGCCTGGTCGGCCTCAAGCCGACATACGGCCGCGTGTCCCGGTACGGACTGCTCGCCTTTGCCTCGTCGCTCGATCAGGTAGGTCCCCTCACGCGCACGGCGGAAGATGCCGCGCTCGTGCTGCAGGCGATGGCGGGCCACGATGCACAGGACGCGACAGCCTCGACGGAACCCGTCCCGGACTACCTGGCAGGCCTGGCCGGCGGCGTGCGCGGCCTGCGCATCGGCGTGCCCCGCGCGCTGGTGGACGATCGGGGCGTGGACGCGGACGTGCGGCAGGCGTTCGCGGAGGCGCTGGATGTATGGCGCGCGCGCGGCGCGGCGGTCGTCGACATCGAGCTGCCGCATGCGGCCCACGCGATTCCCGTCTACTACCTGATCGCGACGGCGGAAGCCTCGTCGAACCTCGCGCGCTACGACGGCGTCCGCTACGGCCACCGTGCCGCGCTCGGCGCCGGCGACGGACTGCAGGCGATGTACGACAGGAGCCGCGACGAGGGGTTCGGCGCGGAGGTGAAGCGGCGCATCATGCTCGGCACCTACGTGCTGAGCGCGGGGTACTACGATGCGTACTACCTGAAGGCGCAGCAGGTGCGGACCCTGCTCCGCCGCGACTACGAGCAGGCGTTTGCGTCGTGCGACGTCGTGGCCACGCCGACCACGCCGACGCCGGCGTTCCGGCTCGGGGAGAAGACGAGCGATCCGCTCCAGATGTACCTGAACGACGTCTTCACGGTGAGCGCCAACCTGACGGGATTGCCGGCCATCAGCCTCCCGTGCGGCTTCAGCCGGGAGTCGCTGCCGATCGGCGCGCAGTTGACGGGACGCATGTTCGACGAGGCCACGCTGCTGGGCGCGGCCGCCGCGTTCCAGGCCGACACCACGTGGCACGGCAGGAGGGTGTGAGGGGGAGGTGCTGGGGGAGGTGCTGGGAAGGTTCGGGGAGGTTCTGGGGAGGTGCTGGGAGGGTTCGGGGAGGTTCGGGGAGGTTCTTTCGCCGCCCCTTCCCGCACTTCCCGCACTTCCCGCACTTCCCGGCACCTCCCCAGAACCTTCCCGCACCTCCCCAGAACCTTCCCGCACCTTCCCAGAACCTTCCCGCACCTCCCCAGAACCTCCCCCCGCACCTCCCCCGCACCTCCCCCAACGTTCATGCAACCGCCGGCCGGCTGCGGAACATTGCCCAGAGCATCAGGCCGAGGAGCACGAACGGGATCGCGGGCAGGAGCAGCGCGAGGAGTGCGCCGAGCAGGCTGACGGCCACGACCGCCGCCACCACCACGAAGAGGGCGGGAACGGCCACCGCGCCGGCCGCGAGGCCCAGGGCCCCGAGCGTGAGCCACACCGGGACCATCAGGAGTTTGAAGAGGAGCTTGAACGGCAGGACCACCGCCCAGATCACGATCTTGAGGATCAGGAACACGAACCCGAGGACCGCGGCCAGGGCCAGGCCGCCGAGGATGAGCCCGCTGAACACCAGGAGTTCGATCATCTCGAATGAGTGGACGAACGCCCGGCCGGGAGGGTTCCGGAGGCCGGGAAGGATCCCGGCCATCGGCGTGCCTATCGCGTGTCGAAGACGGCCTTGAAGTCGGGCAGTTCCCAGTCCACGAGCCCCTTGCGGACCTCCTGCATCGCCACGCGCTCGGCCTTGATGCGGCGCGGCGTGACGGGCCCGGCGGCGCCCACGGCCTGCGACGCCGGAACGGCCTCGTCCTCCACCGGGTCCAGGCGCGACTTCGCGCCCCGGCGAAGCTGCTTGGCCCGCAGGGCGGCCACGTCCACGTACAGGAACCGGCTCTCGATGGGCGGCGCCGGCACGCGCTCGACGACAGGGGCCTCGTCGGCCGCCGTCTGGTCTGACTGGACTTCTACGTCGGACATAGCCTGTCAGTGTAGCACGGCGGTCCCGGCCAGGCGGCCCGGCGCCCGCAGGCCTTCGGCGGCGGGGCCCCTACCGTCTCCCTCCCGCAAAACTCCCAACGCCCCACGACACCAGGCTGACCACCAGCGCGCCGAAGAGCGCCGCCCAGAACGAGCCGACGGTAAACCCCGGCACCAGGGCGGCGGCCAGGGCGAAGGCGGCGGCGTTGACGACGAAGTAGAACAGGCCGAGCGTGAGGATCGTGAACGGGAGCGTGAGAAGGGTGAGGATCGGCCGGATGACGGCGTTGACGAACCCCAGGACCAGCGCGCCGATCGCCAGCGAGGTCCACGACGCGAGCGTGACACCGGACACGAGGTTGGCGGCCACCCAGAGCCCCAGACCGACGATGACCCAGTGAATGAGGAATGCACCCATGAGCGGCAGGTTACTACGTTCGGCGCGCGACGGCCGACAGGCGCGGCGGTGGATCCGGCGCGGCGCGCCGGGATGCGAACCGGGCGGACACGCGCAGCCACGCCCGGGGCAGCCCCTCGCAGGAGGGGGCGCCGCGCCCCGGGCGGCAATGTCGCGGCTCAGGCGACCGTGACGTCGATCGACCGCGGCCTGGCTTCCTCGCGGAACGGCAGGCGGACGGTCAGGACACCGTTCTTCACCTCCGCGGCAATCTTGCCGGCGTCCACCGTGGCCGGCAGCGAGAACGACCGGCTGAAGCGTCCGTAGACGCGCTCGATCCGGTGGAACTGCTCCTTCCGGATTTCGGTGTCGAGCTTCCGCTCGCCGCTCACGGTCAGCGTGCTGTTCTCGACGGTCACCGAGACGTCCTCACGTGCCACGTCCGGCAGTTCCGCCTTGAGCACGAGTTCCTTCTTCTCGTTCTCGAAGATGTCCACGGCGGGCACCCAGTTGCTCAGCACGCCTTCCTCCCTTGCACCGTAGCTGTCTCCGAAGAGGCGGTTCATCCGGTCCTGCAGGACGGCCAGGTCACGAAACGGCTCGAAACGCGCAATGCTCATGGCTCTTTCTCCTTCTGTTGCTCTCTGATCAGTAACCAGGCGACCCTGAAGGGTCGCCTCTACAGGGCACGTGGTGTTGGCTCCAGTACTGCGGACGCCGTGTAGGTAGGGCGGAACTTCAGTTCCGCCGAGCGAGTAGGGCGGAACTTCAGTTCCGCCACCCTCTTCCTCACGCGGTCTCCACGTACTCCGCGTCCTTGACGTCGGTGTCCGCACGGCCATCGGGTGCCGCGGCACCCGACGCCTGCGCCGCCAGCGCCTCGGCCACCTTGCGGGCGGCCGCCTGCAGCGCCTCGCCCGCGCGGACGATGGCGTCCTTGTCCTCGCCCGCCACAGCCGCCTTCGCGGCCGCGAGCGCGGACTCGGCCTCGGCGAGGTCCGCCGCCGGCAGCCGGTCGCGGCCCTCGGCGACGGTCTTCTCGACCGAGTACGCGAGCGCATCCACCTGGTTGCGCGCGTCGATCATCTCGCGCCGCGCCTTGTCGTCGGCCGCGTGCGCCTCGGCCTCCTTCACCATGCGGTCGACCTCGTCCTTCCCGAGCCCGCTCGCGCCGCTGATGGTGATCGTCTGCGCCGTCCCGGTGGCCTTGTCCGTCGCGGAGACGTTGACGATGCCGTTGGCATCGATGTCGAACGTCACCTCGACCTGCGGCACGCCACGCGGCGCGGCGGGCAGCCCCACGAGCTGGAACCGGCCCAGTGTCCGGTTGTCGCGCGCGAGGTCCCGCTCGCCCTGCAGCACGTGGACGTCCACCGACGTCTGGTTGTCGGCGGCCGTCGAGAAGAGCTCGCTCTTCCTCGACGGGATCGTCGTGTTGCGGGGAATGAGCACCGTCGTCACGCCGCCAAGCGTCTCGATACCGAGCGAGAGCGGCGTGACGTCCAGCAGGAGGAGGTCCTTGACCTCGCCCGCCAGAACACCGCCCTGGAGGGCCGCGCCCACCGCGACCACCTCGTCAGGGTTGACGCCCTTGTGGGGCGCCTTGCCGAACACCTCTTCCACGACCTGCTGCACGCGCGGCATCCGCGTGGACCCGCCCACCAGCACCACTTCGTGGATGTCCTTCGCCGTCAGCCCCGCATCCGACAGGGCCTGCCGGACGGGCCCGAGCGTGCGCTGCACCAGCGGCTCCACCAGCCGTTCGAGCGCCGCGCGCGTCAGCTTCATCGTCAGGTGCCGCGGACCCGAGGCGTCCGCCGTGATGAACGGCAGGTTGATCTCGGTTTCCGCCACCGACGAGAGCTCGATCTTGGCCTTCTCCGCCGCCTCCTTGAGGCGCTGGAGCGCCATGCGGTCCTTGCCGAGGTCGATGCCCTCGGTCTTCCTGAACTCGGCCACCAGCCAGTCCATCACCACCTGATCGAAGTCGTCGCCGCCCAGGTGCGTGTCGCCGTTGGTCGCCTTGACCTCCACGACGCCGCCGCCGACCTCGAGGATGGAGATGTCGAACGTGCCGCCGCCGAGGTCGTACACCGCAATCGTCTCGTCCGCCTTCTTGTCCAGGCCGTAGGCCAGGGCCGCCGCGGTCGGCTCGTTGACGATGCGCAGGACCTCGAGGCCGGCAATCTTCCCGGCATCCTTTGTGGCCTGACGCTGCGCGTCGTTGAAATACGCGGGCACGGTGATGACCGCCGCCCCGACCTTCTCGCCCAGGTGATCCTCCGCGGCCTGCTTGAGCTTCTGCAGGATCATCGCGGAGATCGCCGGCGGCGAGTGCTGCGTCCCGCGCACGTCGATCCGCGCGTCGCCGTTCGCGGCCGCCGCCACCGTGTACGGCACGCGCGCCGCTTCGGCCGACACCTCCGCAAAGGTCCGTCCCATGAACCGCTTGACGGAGAACACCGTGTTCTCCGGGTTGGTCACGGCCTGCCGCTTCGCAACCTGACCGACCAGGCGCTCCCCGTCCCGCGTGAACCCCACGACCGACGGGGTCGTCCGGGCGCCTTCCTGGTTCACGACCACCACGGACTGCCCATTCTCGATGACCGCCACGGCCGAGTTGGTCGTGCCGAGGTCGATGCCAATCACCTTGCTGTTCGCCATGAACAAATTGTGGACGCATGCTGAGTGTTTGTCAAGCATTTTATCTTAGTGATATACACTCATATTCATCGAGTAGCCGTCAACACCGACGGAAACTGGAGCCAGACCCCCGCCTGGGCCTAGAATCGGGACGTGCCCTCTTTTCCCCACGCCACCGATGCGGCCGACCTGGCGCACGAGGTCCGCCGGTTGTTCGAGGACCTGGCCCGCCGCCGGCCGGACGGCCGCGCGGCCACGTCGGGCGAGTGCGCGCCGGTCCTCGACGTCCTCGAGACGGAGCACGCCCTGGAGATCGTCGTCGACGTGCCCGGCACGAGCGCCGACGGCCTGCGGATCCTCATCAAGAACGGGACGGTGCTGATCGTGGGCGAGAAGGATCGCGCGGAGCCGTCACCCACGCCGACGAGCTATCACCTCGTCGAGCGCGGCTTCGGGCGCTTTGCACGAGCCGTGCGCATCCACGCCGCCGTCGATGCCTCACGGGCGCAGGCGCGCCTCGCGAACGGCGAACTGCGCGTCGTGCTGCCGAAGATCGTCGAACGCCGCGGCCGGGAGATCATGGTGGTCATCGAAACGGGGCCGTCGTGAGGCTCCTCTTCATCGGCGACATCGTCGGCCGCATCGGCCGGGACCTGGTCAAGCGCGGCGTGGGGCCGCTCGTGCAGCACCACGGCGTGGACCTGGTCATCGCCAACGGCGAGAACGCCGCCGGGGGCGCGGGCCTCACGCGCGAGAACGCCGCCGACATCTTCAAGGCCGGCGTGCAGGTCATCACCGGCGGCAATCACATCTGGGACAAGCGCGAGATCCAGGAGTTCATCGACAAGGAGCCGCGCCTCATCCGGCCGGCCAACTACCCGCCGGGCACGCCCGGCCGCGGCTCGACCGTCGTCGCCACGGCCGCCGGCGTCCGCGTGGGCGTGATCAACCTGATGGGCCGCATCTTCCTCTCGACGATCGACGATCCGTTCACGGTGGCCGAGCGCGAGATTGCGGCGGTCAGCGAGGCCGGCGCCCAGGTCATCTTCATCGACATGCACGCGGAGGCCAGCTCGGAGAAGATCGCCCTCTCCTGGTTCCTCGACGGCCGCGCCGCCGCCATCGTCGGGACGCACACGCACGTGCAGACGGCGGACGAGCGCATCCTGCCCGGAGGGACGGCCTGCCTGACCGATGCCGGCATGACGGGCCCGCACGACGGCGTCATCGGCATGCACCGTGACGGCGTCATCGCCCGCTTCCGGACCGGCATGCCGAATCGCTTCGAGACGGCCGGCGGCGATCCGCGGCTGAACGGCGTCCTGATCACCGCCGATCCGGCGACGGGCCGCGCGACGGCCATCGAGCGCGTCTCGCTGAGCGCGGCGGAACTGGATCAGCTCGCGCCCGCCGCCACGGTGGCGCCGTGACGCGGCTCCCCTTCGACGATCAGGAAGCGCCGCGCGCGCCCGAGCCGGCCGCGACCCGCCCTGTGCCCGCGGCCAGGCAGCCTGCGCCCGCGCCCGTCAGGCGCACGCCGTCGCCGTCCAGCAACGAACCCGTGGCTACGCGCGCTCCTCGACGGACCGTCCTCTCCGTGTCGGAGCTCTCCGCCGCCATCCGGGGCACGCTCGAGTCCTCCTTCGTCGAGGTCTGGGTCGAGGGCGAGATCTCCGGCGGGCGTGTGTGGAACACGGGCCACTACTACTTCACGCTCAAGGACGCGGGCGCCCAGATCAAGGGCGTCATGTTCCGGTCCGCCGTCCGCAACCTGCGCTTTGCGCTCGAGGACGGCCTGCGCGTGGTGGCGCGCGGGCGCGTCAGCGTCTACGAGCCGAAGGGCGAGTACCAGCTCGTCTGCGAGCACATGGAGCCGCAGGGCTACGGGCCGCGGCAGCTCGCCTTCGAGCAGCTCAAGAAAAAGCTCGCGGCCGAGGGCCTCTTCGACGAGGCGCGCAAGCGCCCGCTCCCCGCGCTTCCCCGCCGCATCGGCATCGTGACCTCCATCGACGGCGCGGCGCTCAGGGACATCGTCCGGGTGCTGCGTCGCCGCTACCCCAACGCGCACCTCGTCATCTCGCCGTCGCGCGTGCAGGGCGACGGCGCGGCCGCCTCCATCGCGCGCGCGCTCGGGCTCGTCTCCCGCATCGACGCGGTGGACGTCGTCATCGCGGGTCGCGGCGGCGGATCGCTGGAAGACCTCTGGGCCTTCAACGAGGAGGTCGTGGCCCGCGCGATCGCGGCCTGCCCGGTGCCGGTCATCTCCGCCGTGGGCCACGAGACGGACGTCACGATTGCCGACTTCGTGGCGGACCTGCGCGCGCCGACGCCGTCGGCCGCCGCCGAGATGGTCGTCCGCAAGAAGGACGAGTTCACGATGCACATCGAGCGCCTGGGCCAGCGCCTCCACGGGGCGCTGCACGGGCGCCTCCGGCGGCTCGAGGCACGGCTGCACGCGCTCCAGGCGCGTCCCGGCTTCGCCGGCGTTCCCGGGCGGCTCGCCTGGCGCGGACGCCACGTCGCGGAACTGGCCGGCGGGATGCGGCACACGCTCCGCGATCGCCTGGCGGCCCGGCGCCGCCACCACGAGCGGCTCCAGCAATCCCTGGCCGCCTGCGATCCGCGCCACCGCCTGGCCGCCGTCCGGACGGGCCTCGTCCAGTCGCGCGGCCGCCTGGACGCCGCGGCCGCCCGCCGCATGCACGCCGCGCGCTCGCGCCTGCGCGCCGCGGCCGCCGGGCTGGAAGGGCTGAGCCCGCTGGCGGTGCTCGCCCGCGGCTACGCCGTGTGCTGGGACGATGCGCGCACGACCATCATCCGTGACCCCGCGGCCGTGAAGGCGGGCCAGGCGATCCGTGTCACACTCGAACGCGGCGAGCTCCGCGCTTTGGTCACGGCTCACGAGGAGCCATGACGCGCCCTACATCATCCTCTGCCGGACACGTCACCATGGACCCGACCATCAAGGACTTCGAAGCCGCGATCGCCGAGCTCGAAGCGATCGTCAAGAAGCTCGAGGAGGGCGACATGCCGCTCGAGACGTCGCTCGAGCTGTACGAGCGCGGCGTGCAGCTCTCGCGCTACTGCCACGGCCGCCTCGAAGCCGCCGAGCGGCGGATCGACGTGCTCAACGAACGCGGCGAACCGAAGAGCGCGCCCGCCGCCCTCGGCCTGGATCGCGACGACGAGGAATGACGGGCACGTGACGCTCGACGAGTATCTCGACGCCCGCCGGGCCGTGGTGGACGCGGCGCTGGCGCGCTGGGCGCCGCAGGCCCCGGCCTGTCCGCCGGTCCTGGCCGAAGCCATGCGCTACTCGCTGCTCGCGGGCGGCAAGCGCCTCCGCCCCATCCTGACCCTGGCCGCGGAGGAGGCCGTCGGCGGCGAGGCCGCCTGGACAGCGGACCGATCGCTGGCGCTGCCCGCCGCGTGCGCCATCGAGATGATCCACACCTACTCCCTCATCCACGACGACCTCCCCGCGATGGACGACGACAAGCTGCGGCGGGGACGGCCGACGTCGCACGTGGTGTACGGGGAGGGGATGGCGATTCTCACCGGGGACGGGTTGCAGGCCGAGGCGTTTGCGCTGCTCGCGCGCGAGCCGCGCGCGACGGACCCGGACATCATCCTCCGCCAGCTCCGGACGCTCGGCCTCGTGGCCGACGCCGCCGGCGCGTCCGGGATGGTGGGCGGACAGGCCATCGACCTGGCTGCGGATCCCAACCACACCGCCGGGGGCGCTGACGGTACGCCCGCGCCGGTACTCGATGCCGATGGCCTCCGGGACATGCACGCGCGGAAGACGGGTGCGCTCATTCGCGCGGCCGTCCTCGCGGGCGCCACGATGGCCGGGGCGGCCCCGGAGACATGGCGCGCGCTCGACGGCTACGCGCGCGAGGTCGGCCTCGCGTTCCAGATCGTGGACGACATCCTGGACGTGGAGGGCGCGTCGGCGGACCTCGGCAAGACGGCGGGCAAGGATGCACGGTCGGGGAAGCCCACCTATGTGTCCCTGTACGGCGTGGAGGGCGCGCGGCAGCTCGCGGCCGACTCGCTCGCGCGGGCCGAGGCTTCGCTGGCGGAGGCGGCGGTGGCCGACGGCCGCCTGTCCGGGATCGCGCGGTGGGTGATCGAACGCCGCGCATGACCACGCGCGCGCGGCTCGACAGCGCGCTCGTGCAGCGCGGCCTCGTGGAGTCCAGGGAGAAGGCGCGCGCGCTCATCATGGCGGGGCTCGTCGAGGTCGACGGCCGGCGCGCGCAGAAGGCCGGGACACCGGTCGGCGAGGCCGCGGTCCTGCGCGTGATCGGCCCGGATCATCCCTGGGCCAGCCGCGGCGGCATCAAGCTCGCGCACGCGCTGGACGCGTTCGGCCTCGACGCCACGGGCGCACTCGGCCTGGACATCGGCGCGTCCACGGGCGGCTTTACCGACGTCCTGCTCCAGCGCGGCGCGCGCCGCGTGATCGCCATCGACGTCGGCCACGGCCAGCTGCACTGGCGGATCCGCACGGACCCGCGCGTGACGGCCGTGGAAGGCCTCAATGCCCGGCGCCTCACCCCGGCGGATCTGCCGGACCTCGGCCGCGGCGCGGACCTCGTCACCATCGACGTCTCCTTCATCTCGCTCGCCCACATCGTGCCGGTGCTCCCGCCGCTGCTCGCGCCCGGCGCAGCGGTGGTGGCGCTCGTCAAGCCGCAGTTCGAGGCGGGTCGCGGAGAGGTGGGGCGGAAGGGCATCGTGAAGGACCCCGCCGTGCACGCCCGCGTGCTCGAGGAGGTGGCGGCCGCGGCCGCCGCGGTAGGATTGGCTACCCACGGCATCATCGACTCCCCGATCACGGGCGCCGAGGGCAACAAGGAGTTCCTGATGCTGTGGCGGCGGGAAGGGGCGGAGGCATGAGGGTCGGCGTGGTCACGCGGCCGGAACTGGCCGACGCCGGCGATACGCTGGTCACGCTCGAGCGCTGGCTGGGCGAGCGCGGGCTGACGGTGGTCTGGTCGACGGAGGCGGCGTCGCTGCTGCCGGCCGGGACGCGCCGGATTGCCGAGCGCGCGGACATCCCGCCGCTCGTCGATCTCGTGCTCGTGCTCGGCGGCGACGGCACGCTGCTCGCAATGGCGGACTACATCGCGGCGGCCGGCCGGGACATCCCGATCCTCGGCGTCAACTTCGGGTCGCTGGGGTTCCTCACCGAGATCACGCGGCCGGAGCTTTTCGCCTCGCTGGAGGCGGTGATCGCGGGGCAGGCCACCTACGACGAGCGCATGATGCTCATCGCGCGGCTGACGCCCGCGCCGGGCACGGAAGACCGATCCGCGTCCGCGCGCCTCTCGGTCCTGAACGACGTCGTGTTCACGCGCACGGCCCTGTCGCGCATGATGGACGTCTCCATCTGGGTCGGCGAGCAGTTCGTCACCACGGTCAGGGCGGACGGCCTCATCATCGCCAGCCCCACGGGATCCACGGCGTACAACCTGTCGGCCGGCGGCCCCATCGTGCACCCGGCCATGGACGCGCTCGTCATCACGCCCATCGCGCCGCACACGCTGACCAACCGTCCCATCGTCATCCCGGCGGCGCGCGAGGTGCGGGTCGCGTCGATCGGCAGCAACGCGGGCGACGAGACCTACGTGACCTTCGACGGGCAGTCCGGCTTCCCCATCCGCGCCGGCGACGCGGTGACGATCGCGCGCGCGGAGCGCCCGCTCCGGCTGATTCGCGCCTCGACGCGCAGCTACTTCGAGGTCCTGCGCGAGAAGCTCAAGTGGGGGCAGTAGGCGGCGCGCGTCACGGCTGCTGGCGGCGATTCCTGAAGTACCGCACCTGCCATTCCTGCACGTTCCGGTTGTGCTCCGCCAGCGTCTCGGCGAAGACGTGCGAGCCGTCGTTGCGGCTCACGAAGTAGAGGTACTTGACGTCGGCGGGCGCGAGCGTCGCGGCGAGCGAGGCCAGCCCGGGTGCCGCAATCGGGCCGGGCGGCAGGCCCCGGTAGCGATACGTGTTGTAGGGCGAGTCGAACTGCAGGTTCTCCCGCGTCAGGTTGCCCGCGTAGCGGCCGGCCTTGACGAGCGCGTAGATCACCGTCGGGTCCGCCTGCATGCCCATGCCGATCGCAAGGCGGTTGCGGTAGACGGCGGCCACCTGCGCGCGCTCGTCCGCGCGCGCCGTCTCCTTCTCCACGAGGGACGCCAGCGTCACCACCTGCCGTGTCGTCAGGCCCGCGTCGGCGGCACGGGCGCGCAGCCCGTCGTCGAACGCGCGCCGGAAGTGCGCGACCATCTGCGCCACGAGCTGATCGGCGGTCGTCCCGCGCGCGAGCGCGTAGGTCTCCGGGAAGAGATAGCCCTCCAGATCCTCCGCCTCCGGATCGAGATCCGCGATGAGGGATCCGTTGCCGGCGGCACGCTCGAAGTCCGCGGCGGCGCCGAAGCCGCGCTCCTCGAACACGCGGGCCATCTCGGGAATGGTGAGCCCCTCACGGAACGTGAGGAGCCGCTCGTAGACGTCCCCGCGCGCCAGGCGATCGATCACCTCGAGGACCGTCGCCGGCCGCTCGAACCGGTACTCTCCCGCCTTGAGATCGCGGGCCCGTCCCGTCATCCAGAGCGCGGCGCGGAACGTCAGGGGATCGCGGACCACGCCGGCGTCGGCCAGCCGCGCGCCAATCGCCACCGCCCCGCGTCCGGGCGCAATCTCGACGAACTGCTCGTCGCCCTGGAAGCCCCGGTACGGCTCGTGGACCCGCTGGTAGATCGTCCAGGCGGCGCCGGCAGCGGCCAGCACGCCGGCGATGAACACGATCAGGACGAGACGTCGAATCAGGCGCATGCAGTCGTCCGGGAATCCGTTCGTGTGAATCGGGCGATCAGGCCCGGTGCTCCGTCCGCTGGTCGAGATAGTCCTGCAGGATGATGGCCGCGGCCACGGCGTCCAGCTTTTTCTTCCGCACGCGCCAGTCCCGCTGGCCCATCTCGACGAGCCGGAGGTCCGCCTCGTGGCTCGACAGGCGTTCGTCCTGCAGGATGACGCGCACGCCCGCGCGTGCCTCGAGCGCCCGCGCAAACGCCTCGACGATCGGTGTCTGGGTCGTCGGCTGTCCGTCGAGCCGCCGCGGCCACCCCACGACGACGGCCTCGAGCCCGTCCTCTTCGCCCGCGAGCCGCGCAATCTCGTCCGCGATGACGCGCAGCGTCTCGGCCTCCGATGGCGGCCGCTGGAGCATGCGCCACGGCGACGCGAGCGTGGCCGTCACGTCGCTCAACGCGAGTCCCACGCGGCGCAAGCCGTAGTCGATGCCGAGCACCCGCACAGGTCAGTATAAGATGCGCGCAGTGCGACGCCTGAGCCTGGCCGCCGGAGTGCTGGCCGCCCTCGCGGCGTGTGGGACCGCGCCGCCGGCAACGGGGCGCCAGTTGGTCGTCATCGCCGTGGACGGGCTGGACCCGGATGTCGCCGAACGGCTCCTGCGCGCCCGCCGGCTGCCCAACCTCGCGGCGCTGGCCGAGTCCTCGGGACTCGTGCGCGTCACGTCCACACCGGGCGCGGAGCCCGCATCGGCGTGGGCCTCGCTGGCGACGGGCGTGACCGCCGGCACGCACGGCATCTTCGATCTCGTCGCGCCCGATCCCGTGTCCGGACGCCCGCGCGCCGCCACGCTCGTGCCGCGGCCGTCGGCACGCTGGCTCGGCTCGTGGTGGTCCGAGGGGCCTGCCTATGCACCCGTGCGGCAGGGCGTGCCCTTCTGGTCGCGCCTGGGCGAGACGGGCGTGCGCAGCCGCATCCTCTTCGTCCCCGGTACGTTTCCGCCCGAGCCCGTTCCCGCGGGTGCGCTCGTCGCCGGGGCGCCGCTGCCGGATCTCGGCGGCCGCCTGGGCGCCTACACGTGGCTCGCGACCGACGTGCCGCCGGAGCGCACGGGATTCGCGCGGTTCGGCGGACGCGTGGTGCGGCTCGGGTTCGAGCACTGGGTCGCGCACGCCACCATCACCGGGATCCGCGCGCCGGTGGCGAAGGACCTGCCGATCACCGTCGTCTGGAACCCCGAGGCGCGCAGCGCCAACATCACCATCGGCGACACGTTCGTCCACCTGGACGAGGGCCAGTCGAGCCGGTGGCTGGACGTCACGCTCGCCCTCAATCCGATCACCAGCGTCAACGGCCTGGTGCAGATCCACCTGGCGCGCGCGGGGAACGACGTCTCGATCTACGTCTCACCCGTGCAGTGGCACCCGCACCGCCCGCCGTCGCCGATCGGCGCGCCGGCGGCGTTTGCCGAGGCGCTGTTCGACAGGCTCGGCGTGTACCGCACGCTCGCATGGCCGGGCGCCGGCTGGGCGCTCGCTGACGGCTGGCTGGACGAAGCGCGGTTCGGCGCCAGCCTCGACGAGGGCTTTGCCGATCGTGCGGCCGTCCTCCAGAACATCGCGGAGTCGCGCGACTGGGACGTGATCGTCGCGGGCATCGAGACCATCGACGCGGCGCAGCACCTGCTGTGGCGCCTGCTCGATCCCGGCCACGCCATGTACGACCCCGAGCTGGCGCGCGAGCACGGCCGCCGCGTCGAGACGCTCTACGTCCGCCTGGACGAGCTCGTCGGCCAGGTGCGCGCGAGCCTGGGCCCGGACGCGGCGCTCGTCGTCATGTCCCCCTACGGCGTCTACACGGCCCGCCACGTCGTGGATCTCAACCGCTGGCTGTCGAGCGAGGGCCTGCTCGTGTGGGCAGGCGAGCCCGATCCGGTCACGCTCGCCGGCCTGACCGACGATCGCGCCTGGTCCGACACCGTGGACTGGACGGCGACGCGCGCCCGCGCCATGGGCGCCGGGCAGATCTTCATCAACCTCCAGGACCGCGACCCGAACGGCATCGTCGCGCCGGGCGGCGAGTACGACGCGCTCCTGGCCCGCATCCGCGCCGGCCTGGAGGTCCTCACCGACCCCGTGTCCGGACGGCGCGTTGTCTCGCGCGTGCGCGAGGGCCGCGAGATCTACACGGGCCCGCTGGCGGATCGCGCGCCGGATCTCCTCGTCACGTTCTCGCCGGGATACAGCGTGAGCTGGGACACGCGGATGGGCGGCGCCGGCGCCGCCGTCGTGGCGCGGAACACGGAACGCTGGAGCGCCGAGCACGCGTCGGCCGACGAGCGCACGGTGCCGGGGGTGTGGCTGTCCAGCTTCCCCGTCGACGCCGAGGACATGAGCATCCTCGACCTCGCGCCGACCGTCCTGGACTACTTCGAGCGGCCCGTGCCGCCGGAACTGGATGGCCGCAGCCGGCTGATCGAGGCCGCGCCCTCGAACGTGTCGGGCCCGGCGCCGGACTAGAACCCATCTGATGAACCCTGGCGCCGCACCGAGGGCGGCAAGGCGGGATGCCGCGGCGGACGAATGTCGGCCGGGGCTATGAGACAGGTGCTAACCGCGGGCGGCGAGCAGGAGCGCCTCGCGCAGGTAATAGGCGATCACGGCGGCGCTGCTGACAAGGGCGAGCATCCGGACGACGGCGGCCCGCATCCCCAGGGTCCGCTGCGTGACCACCTGCACGGGCTGCCAGGCGAGGAAGAAGACCAGGTAGGACAGGCCCATGCCGCCGGGGATGCCGAGCCGCGGGATGAGGAGCATCGGCAGCAGCGTGAGGATGAAGATGCCGCCGACCCAGAGGCCGATGGTGATCCACAGCCACTCCGCGCGCGAGACGGCAATCGGGGCTGAATCCTGTGGCGTGGTCATGAACCGATCTTACAATCGTCGGACGATGCCTCGGGGAACGTGGACGTTCGGGACGCGGGTGTCCCTCCTGCCCGTAGCGGCGGTGGTGATCCTGCTCGCCGGCGCGATGGCCGTCCAGGCCGGTGCGATGGCCGGGCAGGACGGCGCCCAGACGCCCGCCGACCTCTCCCGCGATCTCGCCGCCCGCGCCGCGGAGCGCATCCGCGTGCTGCAGCGCGAGGCCGATCGGTTGGCCGCGGCCGCGCGGACCGTCCTGAACGACCTGCGCCGCCTCGAAATCGAGCGGAGCATCGCGCAGCAGCAGGTCGTGGAGACCGCGGCGGCACTGGCCGCGGTGACCGCCGAGCGCGACGCGGCGCTCGCCCGCGTGACCGCGCTCGAAGCGGAGCGCGTGGCCAACACGCCGGGTCTGGAAGAGCGGCTGGTCTCCATCTACAAGCGCGGCCGCGGCGGCTACGTCCGGCTGCTCCTCTCCTCGGAAGACCCGCGCTCGTTCGGGCGGCTCACCCGCGGCGTCGCCGCCGTGGCGACGCTGGATCGCGTGCGCGTCGAGGCGCACCGCCGGACGCTTGCCGCCGAGCGTGACGCGCTGGCGGAGGTGGACGCGCGGCGCGTGGACGTGGCGGCCTCGCAGCAGGCCGCCACCGGCGCGCGCACGGATCTGGACCGCGCGGTGGCCGCGCAGAACGCCGCCATCGACGCGCTGGACGCGCGCCGCGATCTCGCGGCGCAGTACCTCGGCGAACTGCAGGCCGCGCGCGACGCGCTGGCCGGGACCGCCTTCGAGAGCGGCGGCACGGCGGCGGCGCTGCCGTTCCGGCCGTTCCGCGGCGACCTCGACTGGCCCCTCACCGGCCGCCTCCTCTCGCGCTTCGGCCCGAGCCGGGACAACCGATACGGCACCACCATCGTCAGAAACGGTATCGAGATTGCGACAACGGCGGGTGCCGAGGTCCGGGCCGTGCACGGCGGGAGGGTGGCGTACGCCGCGCCGTTTGCCGGGTTCGGGACCCTCGTGATCCTCGACCATGGGGCCGAGGCGTTCACGCTCTACGGCCACCTGGAGGAGGCGGACGTCGAGGGCGGCCAGGCGATCGCCCGCGGCCAGAACGTCGGCAGGGCGGGGACCACGCCGGCGGGACAGCCCGCGCTCTACTTCGAGGTCCGCGTCGACGGACGGCCCGTCAATCCCCTACAATGGCTCAGGAGCTCACCATGAACCGCCGCGGCCGTTTCGTCGTGCTCGCCTTCTCGATTGCCGTCATCGCCTTTGCGGTGGTGGGCGGGTTCATGAGCCGTGCGGCCGCCGCGCGGCAGGACAGCTACCAGCACCTCCGCATCTTCGAGGACGTCGTCACGCTCATCACCAACAACTACGTCGAGGACGTGGACATGGAGCGCGTGATGCGCGGGGCCATGCACGGCCTTGCCGACGGGCTGGATCCCGACTCGGCCTATCTCGAGGCCAGCCAGGTGGCGCTGTTCGGGAAGCCCGCGGCCGCGGGCACCGCCGATCCCGGCCTTGAGCTGACGCGGCAGTACTACCTCCGCGTCATCGCCGCGCGCGACGGATCCCCGGCAGCAAAGGCCGGCCTGCTCCCGGGCGACTACATCCGCGCCATCGACGGGCAGTCCACGCGCGACACATCGGTGTTCGAGGGCATGCAGCGGCTGGCCGGCGCCCCGGGCACCACGGTGCGCCTCACGGTGCTGCGCGGGAACGCCGCCGATCCGCACGACGTGGACCTGGCGCGCGTGGCCGCGGGAGAGTCACGCGTCTCCGGCCGCGTGGCGGCGCCCGGCATCGGGTACCTGCGCGTACCGGCATTCAACGCGGCCACGCCGGAACAACTGACGCGCGAGACAGCGGCCCTCACGAAGAGCGGCGCCGCGCGGCTCATCATCGACCTGCGCGGCACGGCGTTCGGCGACATCGATCAGGGACTGACCGCCGCCCGGCTCTTCGTGCCGACCGGGACGCTCGCGTTCCGCCAGGCCCGCGGCGAGGACAAGGAGCCCATCGAGGCAAAGAGCGGCGACGGCGCGATCACGCTCGACGTGGCCATCCTCACGGACAACGGCACCTCGGGCGCCGCGGAGGTCTTTGCCAGCGCGCTCTGGGGCAACAAGCGCGCGACGATCGTCGGCGAGCGCACGCTCGGGCGCGCCGCGCGCCAGAAGCTCGTCACGCTCCCGGATGGCAGCGGCCTCGTGCTGACGAACCTCTTCTACCTGGCCCCCGGCGGCGGCTCGATCCATCAGAAGGGCCTGACGCCCGACATCGCTGTCGAATCGCCGGACATCGACTTCGGTCAGCCGGCCCCCGCCGGCGATCCGATTCTCGACCGCGCCATCACCTCCCTCTCGGAGAAGAAGGCCGCCTGATCGCGCACGCCTGTCACGCGGAGAAGGCCGGGAAATCGCGCCTTTCCGCTTGACTCGCTCGCGCGCCCTCACGTATAACCGCGGACATTCATGCGATCGCTCGCGCGCGCTGACTGACCGTTTTCCAATCCGCGCGACGAGTGCAGGAGGGTTTCGAGGAATGAACAAGCAGGAGTTGATCGCCAGGCTCGCGAAGGACCTGGGCGCCAGCAAGGCCATGGCCGGCAAGGCCGTGGACTCGCTCATCGCCAGCATCACCAAGGCGCTCAAGAAGGGTGACACCGTCACCTTCGTGGGTTTCGGCACCTTCAAGACGTCGCAGCGGAAGGCGCGCACCGCGCGCAACCCGCAGACGGGCGCCCCCATCAAGATCCCGAAGCGCAAGGCTGTCCGGTTCGTGCCCGGCAAGGCCCTCAAGAGCGCGGTCAACTGATCCCGGCGGCCGCCCCGGCCGCCCTCTCGACCAGCACCTGCACGGCGTCCGGCACGGGCCGGGCGCCGGCGCACGCACCCGCGCTGGTGCTATACTTCCTCTTCCAGTTCGCCGCCATCGGGCGATTCATAGGCGCGTAGCTCAGTTGGTTAGAGCGCCTGCTTGACACGCAGGAGGTCGGCAGTTCGAGTCTGCCCGTGCCTACCATTCGACTCA